>NZ_CP010951.1:1871250-2495000 GCF_001580455.1 Ramlibacter tataouinensis | reverse complement strand
TCGAACTGCTGGAGGACTTGCTGCAGAACTACGATGGCACCGTCTTTCTGGTGAGCCACGACCGCGCTTTCCTGGACAACGTGGTGACCAGCACCGTCGTTTTCGAGGGCGAGGGCCGCTGGCGTGAGTACGAGGGCGGCGTGCAGGACTGGCTCACCCAGTCGCGGCGCGCCCGGGCGCTGGCAGCGCCCGCCCCCGCCCCGGCCGCGAGCGCGCCAGCGCCCAAGGCCGCCACCACGCCCGCGCCGCCAGCCGGCAAGCGAAAACTGAGCTACAAGGAGCAGCGCGAGCTCGACGCGCTGCCCGCCCTGATCGAGGCGCTGGAGCAGGAGCAGCAGTCGATTCATGACGAGCTCGAGGACGGCAGCCTGTATGCGCGCGACGGCGCCCGCGCGGCATCGCTGCTGCAGCGCAGTGCCCAGATCGAGGACGAATTGATGACAGCGCTGGAGCGCTGGGAAACCCTGGGCAGCGGCGCTTGAGCATTTGTCTGTCAGGTACAGGCGTGCACCGCTGACTTGAGCGGCGTCCCGACGGCCGGCTTGCAGGCTAGAGTGCACCTGACATGGTCGCCATCGCCACTCGCTGGTCGCTGCGGCATGCAGCTTCGCCACACGCGTGGCGCTCGCTGCTGGCCATCTTGCTCCTCGGCTGGGCGGCCGGCTGTGCCAGCCTGCCGGCCAACGACCAACGCACACCCTCCCAAGCCTTCGCCGCGCCCGACCAGACCGCCCTGGGCCGCCTGGTGGCCCAGGGCCGCGCCCAGGCCGGCGCGCAGCAGGGCTCCGGCTTCATGCTGCTGGATGGCGTGGAGGCGGCGTTCGCGGGACGCCTCGCCCTGATCGAGGCTGCGCAACGCAGCCTGGACCTGCAGTACTACGCGGTTCACGCCGATGCCAGCACGGAGCGGCTGCTGCAGGCACTGCGGCAGGCGGCACGGCGCGGCGTGCGCGTGCGCCTCCTGCTGGACGACTTCAACACCGTGGGCAAGGACGCTCAGGTGCTCAGGCTGGCGTTCGAGCCCCACATCGAGATCCGCCTGTTCAATCCGCTGACCGGATCGCGCGCATCGCTGGTCGGGCGGCTGGTCACCTCGCTCAACGACGCCTCGCGGATCCAGAAGCGGATGCACAACAAATTGTTCATCGCCGACAACGCGATCGGAATCACGGGAGGCCGCAACCTCGGGGACGCGTATTTCGGCGGTGATGACAAGAGCAGCTTTGTCGACCTCGATGTGCTGGCGGCCGGCCGCATCGTGCGCGACATGTCGGCCAGCTTCGACCGCTACTGGAACGACGAGCTCGCCTACCCGATGCACACGCTGGTGTCGGCCGCCGATCTGGAGCGGCTGCGCGACACGGCCACGCCGAGCGGAACCCCTGGCGCGCTCCCTGCGATAGCGTCGCAGGCCGCAGCCTCGGCGCCGGTGCTGCCGAACGTCACGCCCGCAGCGGCGGCCCCACCACTGCCTGCATCGCTGGACCTGGCGCGGCTGCGCCTGGTGTGGGCGCCGGCCGTGCTGATGCAGGACCATCCCGACAAGATCGGCCCCGGCGACGACGAGCTGGCCGCGGGCGACACCGTGGTCGACGGCCTGCTGCAGCTGATGGATGGCGCGCGGGAGGACGTGCTGATCGTCTCGCCCTACTTCGTCCCGGGCACCGCGATGATGGATCTGTTCCGGCGCCTGAAGGGCCGGGGCGTCAAGGTGCGGGTGCTCACCAATTCGCTTGCCTCCAACGACGCGCTGGCGGCCCATGCGGGGTATGCCCGGTACCGCAAGGACCTGCTGGCGCTCGGGATCGAGCTGTACGAGATGCGGGCCGGGCCCGAGGCCAACGGCGCCAGCGGCTCCGCCGGCGGGGAATCATCCGCCACCGGCTCCCGCAGCGGTTCCTCTCGCCCCAGCCTGCACTCGAAGGCGGTGGTGATCGACGGCCGCCTCAGCGTGATCGGCTCCATGAACCTGGACCTGCGCTCCCAGCGCAGCAACAGCGAGGTGGCCCTGCTGATCCGCAGTGCCGCGCTCGCGCGCGCGACGCAGGGGCGCATCGAGGCCATGATCAAGGCCGGCGCCTACCGGCTCGAGCTGGCCGGCGGCGGCTTGGCGTGGCGCGCGCCGCAGGGCGCAGCCTTCCAGGACGCGACCAGCGAGCCCGAAGCGAGCACCACGCGGAAGATGCTGGTGCGGCTGATCGCGCCTTTCGCGCCGGACGAGATGCTCTAGGCCTTGGCCGACATCGGCATCACATCGTCCGCACGAGTTCCGAATAGCGCTTCCAGAACGCCGCCTCCTGCGTGGTCGCGAAGTTGATGCGCATCAGCGTCGAGGGCTTGCGGTCGGCATGGAACAGCGCGCCGGGCGCGAGCAGGTAGCCGTCGTCCAGCATGCGCTGCGCCAGGGCATCCGTGTCCACCCCGGTGTCCACCCAACCGAACAGGCCGGCGGGCTCGGCCGCGAAGCGGCATCCGGCCTGCAGCGCCAGCTTGACGCTGCGGCTGCGGGCGGCGTCCAGCCGGGTGCGGATGCGCTCGGCGTGCCGCCGCAGCTGGCCTTGCTCAATGCACAGCGCCAGCGCCCGCTCCAGCAGTGCCGGCGTGGTCAACGTGGTGAGCAGCTTGGTGTCCAGCAGCCGCTCGATCAGCGCCGGGTTGGCCGCCAGGAAGCCCACGCGCCAGTTCGGCGCCAGGATCTTGGCGAAGCCGCTCACGTGGATGGTGCGCTGCAAGCCGTCGAGCGCGCACAGGCGCGTGGCGTGCTCGGGCGCGATGTGGCTGTAGGTGTCGTCCTCGACGATGTGGAAGTCGTGCCGGCTTGCCAACTGCAGCAGGCGGTGGGCGCTGCCGGGCGTGAGGCAGTGACCGGTGGGGTTGTGCAGCACGCTGACGCTTACGTACAGCTTGGGCTGGTGGACTTCGCAGTAGCGGGTCATCACTTCCAGGTCGGGCCCGTCCGGACGCCGCGGCACCGGCAGCAGGCGCATTCCAAGCGCCGTGAGCCGCGCGAACTCCACCGCCCAGCCCGGCTCTTCGACCATCACGTGATCGCCGGGACGCAGCAGGGTGCGGCTGACGATGTCCAGCGCATGCGTGGCGCCAACCGTGGTGATGATGTTCTCGGGCGCCGCCTGCACATTGATGTTCGCGAGCTTGTTCGACAGCGCGCGCCGCAAGCCGCCATCGCCGTGCGGTTCGCCGTACTGCAGCGAGAAGTCCAGCAGGGCGCGCGTGCCCGTCACCTTGCGGACCGCGGCCGGCATGAAGGTGGACTCCAGCCAGTCCGGCGGAAAGACGCCCATGCCCGGCTGCGGCTTGTGGCTGATCTTGTGGAACATGCCGCGGATCAGCGCCGTCGCGTCGACCGGCACGTGGCCGCGCGACGCGGGGGACGCCGGCTCGGTGCCCGCCGCCACCCGCGCCCCGGCGGGCCCTTCGATGCGGCTTTCGCGCACGAAAAAGCCGCGGTTCTTGCGCGCCTCCACCAGGCCCTGCGCCAGCAGCTGGTCGTAGGCCGCGACCACGGTGGACGGACTCACGCCCTGCTGCAGGGCGCACTGGCGCACCGAGGGCAGCCGCGCGCCCGGCGCCAGCAGCCGGTCGCGGATGCGCTGCGCGAAGCGCGCCGACAGCTGCTCGGTGAGCGATTGCGAGGAGGCCTTCATCAGCATGGCGAGCTTTCGTGTATTGCCGCGGGCAGCAGTACAGGACGCCGAGTGACTGGATCAACTGTACTGCTCGTGTATTGACGCCGAAGATTACAGTGGGCCGCATGACACCGCAAGCACGAAAGGCCGCCCGATGAGATCCAGTGAGATCCGGGGCCTGTGGCTGGGCGCAGCTGGCGTCGCCATGTTCGCGCTGACCCTGCCGATGACCCGGCTGGCCGTGGGCACGGCCGAAATGCCCCAGCTGTCGGGCGGGTTCATCGCGATCGGCCGGGCCGCCGTCGCCGGCCTGCTGTCCGCACTGTTCCTGCTCGCCACGCGCGCGCCGCTGCCCCGGCGTGGCGACTGGGCGCCGCTGGCGATCGTCGCCGGCGGGGTGGTGTTCGGCTTTCCCCTGCTCACCTCCATCGCGATGCGCCATGTGGAAGCGGTCCACGCCAGCGTGATCCTGGCCGTGCTGCCGCTGGCCACCGCCGTCACGGGCGCATGGCTGCATCGCCAGCGGCCTTCGGCGGCTTTCTGGGCCTGCGGCGCGCTGGGCAGCGCCCTGGTGGTGGGCTTCGCGCTGATGCACTCGGGCGCCGGCGCTTCGCCGGTGCAGGCGGCCGACCTGATGCTGCTGGCCGCCATGGCCTGCGCCGCGGTCGGCTACGGCTGGGGCGCGCTGCTGTCGCAACGCATGCGCGCCGAGCATGTGATCTGCTGGGCGCTGGTGATCGCGCTGCCGGTCACGCTTCCCGGCGCCTTGGTGCTGCGGCCCGCGGCAGCGGTGCCCGCCGCCGCCTGGTGGGCCTTCGGCTACGTCGCCGTGTTCTCGATGTGGATCGGCTTCTTCGCCTGGTACCGGGCGCTGGCCCTCGGCGGCACGGTGCGCGTGAGCCAGGTGCAGCTGATCCAGCCTTTCCTCAGCATGCTGTTCGCCGTGCCCCTGCTGGGCGAAAGCATCGATCCCATGACGCTCGGCTTCGCCGCGGCGGTCATGGCCACCGTCATCATCGGCCGGCGCATGCCGGTGCGCTCCCTTGCCTGACATCCTCCCGGAACGACCCATGAAACTGAACGAGCTCCCCCAGACGAACTGGCGCCTGGCCAGCCGCGCGCAGCGGATGAACCCCTCCTTCATCCGCGAGATCCTCAAGGTCACCGAGCGGCCCGGGATCATCAGCTTCGCCGGCGGGCTGCCCTCGCCCAAAACCTTCCCCGTCGCAGCCTTCCAGGAGGCCTGCGCCAAGGTGCTGCGCGACGATGGCCAGGCGGCCCTCCAGTACGCCGCCAGCGAAGGCTATGGCCCCTTGCGCGAGATGGTGGCGGCGATGCTCCCGTGGCAGGTCGACCCCGCGCAGGTGCTGATCACGACCGGCTCGCAGCAGGGCCTGGACCTGGTCGCCAAGGTGCTGGTGGACGCCGGCTCGCGCATCCTGGTCGAGACGCCGACCTACCTCGGCGCGCTGCAGGCCTTTGCCCCCATGGAGCCGGAGGTGATCGGCGTCGCCAGCGACGCCGGCGGGCTGGACCTGGACGACCTGTCGCGGCAGGCCACCGATGCGCGATTCCTGTATGTCCTGCCAAACTTCCAGAACCCGACCGGCCGCACCATGAGCGAGGACCGCCGTGCGGCGCTGTCGCAGCGCGCCGCTGCGCTGGGCCTGCCGATCGTGGAGGACAACCCCTACGGCGAGCTGTGGTTCGACGCCGCGCCGCCGCCGCCGCTGACCAGCCGCAACCCGGAGGGCTGCGTGTACCTGGGTTCCTTCTCCAAAGTGCTGGCGCCCAGCCTGCGGCTGGGGTTCATGGTCGCGCCGGCCGCACTCTACCCGAAGCTGCTGCAGGCCAAGCAGGCGGCCGACCTGCACACCCCCGGCTTCAACCAGCGCGTGGCCGCCGAAGTGATGAAGGAGAGTTTCCTGGCGCGGCACGTGCCGGCGATCCGGTCGCTCTACAAGTCGCAGCGCGATGCCATGCTCGCGGCGCTGGCGCGCGAGATGCAGGGCCTGAGCCTCGAGTGGAACGCGCCCGACGGCGGCATGTTCCTCTGGGCCCGGCTGCCGCAGGGCATGGATGCGATCGAACTGCTGCCCAAGGCCGTGGCCCAGGGTGTCGCCTTCGTGCCCGGTGCGCCGTTCTACGCCCAGCAAGCGGATTCGAGGAGCTTGCGCTTGTCCTTCGTCACGGCCACAGTGGAGCAAATCGATGCCGGCATCGCCGCGCTGGCGGCCAGCATCCGCGCATACGCCCGGGAGTAGTCGCCATGCTGAAGATCTGGGGCCGGATCTCGTCCATCAACGTGCGCAAGGTGGTCTTGACCGCCCAGCTGCTGGAGCTGCCCTTCGAGCGCATCGATGCCGGGGCGGCCTTCGGGATCGTCAAGACCCCCGAGTACCTGGCGCGCAACCCGAACGCCCTGGTGCCGACGCTGGAGGACGAGGGCTTCGCACTGTGGGAGTCGAACGTGATCGTGCGCTACCTGTGCGCGAAGCATGAGGCGGGTGACCTCTACCCGCAGGACCTGCGGCAGCGATTCGACGCCGAGCGCTGGATGGACTGGCAGCAGACCACCTTGAACCCGGCCGGGCGCGAGGCCTTCATCCAGTTGATTCGCACGCCGGCGGACCGGCGCAACGCCGATGCGCTCGCCGCGTCGGTGAGCGCGACCGAACCGCTGCTGGCCACGCTCGATGCGCGGCTCGCCGCACGCCCGTTCATGGCCGGTGAACGCCTGACCATGGCCGACATCCCCATCGCCTGCGAGATGCACCGCTGGTGGGGGCTCCCGCTCGCCCACCGCGAGCACCCGCACCTGCGCCGCTGGTATCAAGTCCTGCGCGCCCTGCCCGCCGCCCGCGGCGTCCTCGACCTTTCCCTCAGTTGACACCATGCGCCAGCGCCCTTTCAAGCAAGTCGACGTCTTCACCGCGCAGCCCTACCGCGGCAATCCGCTGGCTGTCATCCTCGACGGCGCCGGCCTGTCCGACGAGGAGATGCAGCACTTCACGAACTGGACCAACCTCTCGGAGGCCACCTTCTTCCTGCCGCCCACGATGCCCGGGGCGGACTACCGGGTGCGCATCTTTTGCCCGGGGCGCGAGTTGCCGTTCGCCGGCCATCCGACCCTGGGCAGCTGCCATGCCTGGCTGGAAGCGGGCGGCCAGCCGGCGGGCGAATACGTGGTGCAGGAGTGCGGCATCGGACTGGTCAAACTGCGGCGCGATGGCGCGCGGCTGGCGTTCGCTGCGCCGCCGTTGCGCAAGGGTGGCCCGCTGCCCGAAGAGGACGTCGCGCTGATCGCCCGCGGCCTGGGCATCGCCCGCGCTGACATCGTGCAGCACGCCTGGTGCGACAACGGACCCAACTGGCGCGGCGTGATGCTCAGGTCCGCCGAGCAGGTGCTCGCCCTGCGGCCCGACGCCACCCTCTTGGCCGGGCTCGACGTCGGCGTGGTGGGCCCGCGCGGCAAGGTCGGCGTGGTCGCACCGCGCGCACCGGCCGATGACTGCGCGTTCGAGGTGCGCGCCTTCTTCCCCGGGAACAACGGCATGGCCGAAGACCCGGTGACCGGCAGCCTCAACGCCGCGTTGGCGCAGTGGCTGATCGGCGCGGGCCTCGCGCCGCCGCGCTATGTGGCCAGCCAGGGCACGGTGCTGGCGCGCGCCGGCCGCGTCCATGTGGAACGCGATGCCCAGGGCGAGATCTGGATCGGCGGCGATTCGGTCACCTGCGTCGACGGGACGGTGCTGCTGTGATCCAGAGTCAGGTCGATCACCTCGTCGTCGCTGCGGCCAGCCTGGCGCAAGGCGCGGCCTGGTGCCGCGACACCCTGGGGGTGGAACCCGGCCCCGGCGGCGAGCATGCCCTGATGGGCACGCACAACCGGCTGCTGCTGGTCGCCTCGGCGGCCTACCCGCGCGCCTACCTGGAGATCATCGCCATCAATCCGGCGGCACCGGATCCCGGGCGCACGCGCTGGTTCGACCTCGACGGCACGGCGATCCGACAGGCTGTGGCCCAGGGCCCGCGCCTCGTGCATTTCGTCGCGCGGACAAGCGATGGCGCCGGCGCTGTAGCAGCCCTCGACCGCTTGGGCATCGCGCGCGGGCCGCTGCTCCGCGCTGAGCGGGCCACCCCGTCCGGGACGCTGCGCTGGAAGATCAGCGTGCGCGACGACGGCCAGCGCCTGTTCCACGGCGCGCTGCCCACACTCATCGAATGGGGCCAGGCCCATCCCTGCGACGGCATGCCGGACGCCGGGCTCTCGCTGAAGTCCCTGCATGCCCGGTCGCCGGAGGCGGCGCAGTTGCGAGCCGCCTATAGCGCCGTCGGCCTGTCCGGCGTGCCGGTGCAGGACGGCGCCCCCGAGCTCATCGCGACGCTGGCGACCCCCAAGGGTGAAGTGCGGCTGACCTCCGGCGGACTTTGAGGCGTCGCTGCGGCGACTTGCCTGCGGCGCGCCGGACGACAGAATCCGTGCATGGGAACCCTCTACCTGGTCCGGCACGGGCAAGCCTCCTTCGGCGCTGACGACTACGACCAGCTCAGCGAACTGGGGCGCAAGCAGAGCGTGCGCCTGGGCGAATACTTCGCGTGGAAAGGCATTCGCTTCGACGCGCTGATCGCCGGCACCTTGCGCCGGCACAAGCAGACACTCGCAGGCATCCTCGAAGGGATGAATCACGCGAGCGAACACCTGTCCTGGGACGGCCTGAACGAGTACGACAGCCAGGCCGTGATCGCCTGCGTGCACCCCGAGCCGCTGCAAAAGCCCACCTCGCCCGAGATGTACCGCCATCACTTCCGCCTGCTGCGTGGCGGCCTGGCCCAGTGGATGGCCGGCGCCGTCGCGCCGCAAGGGATGCCCAGCTACCGTGACTTCGTGGCGGGCGTGGCGGGCGCGCTCGATCACGTGCGCGCCAACCACTTTGGCCAGAGCGTGCTGCTGGTCTCCAGCGGCGGCCCCATCGCCACCGCGGTGGGCCTGGTGCTGGGCGCCAGCCCGGACACGACGATCGAACTGAATATGCGGATCCGCAACAGCGCGATCACGGAGTTCGCCTTCACGCCCAAGCGCCACATGCTGGTCAGCTACAACGCCATTCCGCACCTGGAAGACCCGCAGTACGCGAAGTGGGTCACCTACGCCTGAGTCGCCGCTAAACTGCGGTCATGACGCGCCCCGCCTCCAGCACGGCTTCTCCCTGGTGGGTGGTCTGCCTCTGCGCCGAATGGTGCAACGTCTGCCGCAGCTGGCGCGCGGCCTTCGATGAGACAGCCGCTTCGCATCCGCAGTTGCGCTTCGCCTGGGTCGACGTCGAGGACGAGGCCGATGCAATGGGCGATGTGGAGATCGAAACCTTCCCGACGGTGCTGGTGGCCCGGGGGAGCCAGCCGCTGTTCTTCGGTCCGGTGCAGCCCTCCGCGGCACAGCTTTCGCGCCTGCTGGCGAGCCTGAAGCATACGGGCACAGATGAAGCAGTTTCCGGTCATGCTGTATCAAGCGAGGCGGGCCCGCTGCTTGCGCGGCTGCAAGGTTGCGTGCTACCGAAACCATAGCAACCGCACGTAACCCGGCAAGGCTCCGTCCTACAACTGACGACTTGTCTTTCCTGACGAGCGGGGCTTCGTTATGCACGCCCAATGGGGCCCATGGCTGCGGCACAAGCAGTCATGCATTCCCCAGCAGTTTTTTGAACCAGGAGTCTCCGATCATGGCATCCAGCACCCAGGGCAACGAAGGCAAGCGCTCCAATCGCGGCTTTGCATCGATGGACCCGCAGCGCCAGCGCGAGATCGCCAGCGAAGGCGGACGCGCGGCCCACGAAAAGGGCACGGCGCACGAGTTCACTTCCGAAGAGGCACGCGAAGCGGGCCGCAAGGGCGGCATGGCGCGCAGCCAGAGCAACAAGGCCCGCAATGCGGCCGGCGGCAGCTCGGGCGGCTCCGGCGGCGCTCGCTGACCTCAAAAACAAAAAGAGCGCCGAGGCGCTCTTTTGACGCGCCGAAGCGCTGTTTCCTGCGCGGCGCGGGGCTACTGCCCGCCTACCACTCGCCGACGAGCCGCACACGCTGGTCCAGGTCCAGCGGCGGCTCCGGCGATTTTTTCGCGTCTTGCTGCGCTTCGGCCGATTTGCCTTCCCCGCCCACCAGCCGGCGGACGACTTCTGCTGCGCTCGGGCGGGTCTCGGGCGTGCGCGGGGATACAGCGGCAAATCTCATGTTCGTTCCTCTCTTGCCGCCAGTGTAGGAATCGTCGAGTGACCTGTGTGTGACACACAGCACAGGTCCGACAGAGCCCCTGCGCAACCTCATGCAAACCAGGCTGGTGCGTGAAATACGCACGGATGAGCTGTTGCTTTTTTTCAGCGCGGCGCTTGACGGCGGAGCTTGGCGGCACCGCCGCCTGCGCTGCCGCTGGGCCGCGACGGGCTCGAGCGGTCCGGCTCCGCCGGTGCCGAGATATCGCCGAGCGAGAGGCCGACGTCTCTTCTTCGTTCTCGGGGACTTTGGCGGCGATGTCGCCGATCGACACGATGCCCACCAAGTGCTGCGGGCCGTCGACCACGGACTTGCGGCCGGATAGCGCCGGTCGTGACCGGCATGCATCTCAATCTGCGCAGGGAGGCGCCCAGCGCCATCAGTGGCCTTGCGGGCCCCCCGCAGGACCTTGCTGATGATCGACGCGGGTAGACAGCGGCAACAGCGAGAGTTCCTGCAGCAGCAAGGCCAGCTGGCGCCCAGCGGCCTCGACCAGCGCGCGCCCCTTCTCCGGCGTGGCGGCGGCGGCATTGCCAGCCGCGCCCTGTGCGTTGTAGTCCTGCATGTGCCAGCCCAGCTTGGCGCTCACGCCGTTGCCGAGAATGGGATAGGCGGCGGCGCGCTGGCGCGAAGTGGAATCGAAATCGCGCGCCTGCGCCATGGCCACCGACTGCGGCCGCAGCGCCAGCACCATCGAGGTCTCGATCTCGCCGGCGTGGATCCCGAAGCGGTGTTCGTCGGCGGTGAACAGCCCCTTGACCTCGTCGCCCAGCGGCAGGTTCCACCAGCTGCAGCTGTAGGCGACCAGGCCGCGCGCGCGCAGTTCACGCGCGGCGATGTCCATCAGGCTGGCCTGGCCGCCGTGGGCGTTGAACAGCAGCAGCTTGCGCACGCCGGCACGCGCCACGCATTCGCCCAGCGCGACCCAGCTGGCCAGCACGGTTTCGTAGGGCAAGGTGAGGGTGCCGGCGAAGGCCGTGTGCTCCGGGCTGTAGCCGACCTGCTGCGTGGGCAGCACCAGCACCGGCAGGTCCTGCGGCAGCGCCGGCAGCGCGGCGCCGACGATCGCGTCCACCAGCAACCGGTCCACCGACAGCGGCAGGTGCGGCCCGTGCTGCTCGGTAGCCCCGAGCGGCAGCAGGGCGACGGTGCGCGCCGCATCGAGTTGCGCGAAATCGGTGGTCTTGAGATCGTCCCAGAAGCGGGGGATGGCCATGGGCGCATGTTACAGCGCGGGCCCGGGCAACATGCGCCCTAGGACAGCAGGCGCCTGGCCGTCCAGGCGATATGCGCGGCGTCCACGCCAAACAGCTGCCGCAGCGCGGCCCGCGTGTCGCTGCGGCCGAACCCATCGGTGCCCAGGGCGACGTAGCGCCGCCCGGGTGGCAGCCAGGGCGCGATGCTTTCCGGCAGCGCCCGCACGTAGTCGCTGGCCGCCACCATGGGCACCGAGCTGCCGGCGAACAGCCGGTGCAGCCAGGGCTCGGTGTGCCCTTCGCCGCGCAGCGCCCGCTGCTCGCAGTGCAGGCCGTCGCGCGCGAGCTCGCTCCAGCTCGTGATGCTGAACACCTCGCTGGCGACGCCCTCTTCGGCCAGCTGCCGCGCCGCCTTGATCACTTCGGTCAGGATCGCGCCCGACCCGAGCAGCGTCACCCGCGGCGCCCCTTCGCCGAATGCGCCGAAGCGGTAGCCGCCGCGCACCACGCCCTGCTGCGCATCCGCCGGCAGGTCGGGCTGCGCGTAGTTCTCGTTCATGAGCGTGAGGTAATAGAACACGTCCTGCTGGTCGACCAGCATCTCGCGCATGCCGAAGTCGATGATCGCGGCCATCTCGCCGGCAAAGGCCGGGTCGTAGGCCTTGCAATTGGGGATGGTCGCCGCCACCAGGTGGCTGCCGCCGTCCTGATGCTGCAGCCCTTCGCCGCCCAGCGTCGTGCGGCCCGAGGTCGCGCCCAGGAGGAAGCCGCGCGCGCGCTGGTCGGCCGCAGCCCAGATCGCGTCGCCCACGCGCTGGAAGCCGAACATCGAGTAGTAGATGTAGAAGGGCAGCATCGGAAAGCCGTGCACGCTGTAGCTGGTGGCCGCGGCGGTCCAGCTGGCGATGGCGCCGGCTTCGCTGATGCCTTCCTCCAGGATCTGCCCGTCCAGCGCCTCGCGGTACGACAGCACCGAGCCGATGTCCTCGGGCTCGTAGCGCTGCCCCACGCTCGAATAGATGCCCACCTGCTTGAACAGGTTGGCCATGCCGAAGGTGCGCGCCTCGTCGGCGACGATGGGCACGATGCGCGGTCCCAGCCGCTCGTCCTTCAGCAGGTTGCCCAGCAACCGGACGAAGGCCATGGTGGTGGACATCTCCTTGCCGCCGGCGCCGGTGGCGAAGGCCGCGTAGCTGGCCAGCGCCGGCACCTGCAGGGCGGGCGCGCCCGCTTGCCTTCGCGGGATGGAGCCGCCCAGCCGCTCGCGATGCTCGAGCAGGTAGCGCATCTCCGGCGAATCGGCGGGCGGCTTGAAGAACTCGAGCCCCCGGGCCTGCTCGTCCGACAGCGGCAGGTTGAAGCGGTTGCGGAACTCGATCACCGCCGCCTCGTCCATCTTCTTCTGGCTGTGCGTGGTCATGCGGCCCTGGCCCGCCGCGCCCATGCCGTAGCCCTTCTTGGTGTGCGCCAGCACCACGGTCGGCTCGCCCACATGCCGGCTGGCTGCCGCGTAGGCGGCATGGATCTTCACCAGGTCGTGCCCGCCGCGCTTGAGGCGGTCGATCTGTTCATCGGTCATGCCCTGCGCCAGCCGCGCCAGTTCCTCGTTCTGTCCGAAGAAGTTGTCCCGGTTGAAGCGGCCGTCCTTGGCGGCGAAGGTCTGCATCTGGCCGTCCACCGTATTGGCGAAGGCGCGCGCCAGCGCCCCGGTGAGGTCGCGCGCGAACAGCCCGTCCCAATCGCTGCCCCACAGCAGCTTGATCACGTTCCAGCCGGCGCCGCGAAACAGCTTCTCCAGTTCGTCGACGATGCGCCCGTTGCCGCGCACCGGGCCGTCCAGGCGCTGCAGGTTGCAGTTGACCACCCACACCAGGTTGTCCAGCCGCTCGCGCGAGGCCAGCGTGAGCGCGCTCATGCTCTCGGGTTCGTCCATCTCGCCGTCACCGAACACGCCCCAGACCTTGCGGCCGCCGCAGTTGAGCAACCGGCGGTGCGTGAGGTAGCGCATGAAGCGCGCGTGGTAGATCGAGCTGATCGGGCCGATCCCCATCGAGCCGGTCGGGAACTGCCAGAAGTCCGGCATCAGCCAGGGATGCGGGTAGCTCGAAAGTCCTCGGGCGCCGTGCTGGGGCGCCGTGATCTCCTGGCGGTAGTGCGCCAGATCGGCTTGCGTCAGCCGGCCCTCGAGGAAGGCCCGCGCGTACACGCCGGGCGCGCTGTGCGCCTGGAAGAACACCAGGTCGCCCCCCTGCGCCTCGCTGCGCGCCCGGAAGAAGTGGTTGAAGCCGACTTCGAACAGGTCGGCCGCGCTGGCGTAGCTGGCGATGTGGCCGCCCAGCTCGCCGTAGGCGGTGTTCGCGCGCGCCACCATCGCCAGCGCGTTCCAGCGCATCAGCGAAGCCAGCTTCTCCTCGATCGCCAGATCGCCCGGGAAGGCCGGCTGCTGGTCGACCGGGATGGTGTTGACGTAGGGCGTGGCCAGCTCCGGCGACCAGGCGACGTGCGGATCGCGCGCCAGCGCCGCCAACTGGTCGAGGATGAACCGCGCCCGCGCCGGGCCTTCGGCGGCCACCAGTGACTGGAAGGCCGCGCGCCACTCGGCGGTCTCGGCCGGGTCGGCGTCACCGCCCTCGGGGGCGAGGAAGCGGGTGAGGCTCTGGTCGGTCATGCATTCACTGTAGGCCAGGCGCGCCGGGCACGCCAGCCGGGGCGCCGGCGCCTCGAATGCCAACAATTTCCGCACGGAGCGCCGGTTTCCAAACCCGCGACAATTCGGTCATGACCCAAGAGTTATTTCGCCAGGACGCCTACCTGAAGGAGTGCAGCGCGACCATTGCCTCGGTGGGGGAGCAGGGCATCGTGCTGGACCGCACGGTGTTCTATCCGGTCGGCGGCGGCCAGGCCGGCGACAGCGGTGTCCTGGTGCTGGCCGATGGCCGGCAACTCGCCGTCGCGGATACGCGCAAGTGCAAGGACGCCGAGGGCCGCGCCACCGCCGACATCGCCCACCTGCCGGCGCCCGGCCAGGATGAGCTGGTGGCCGAGCTGAAGCCGGGCGACGCCGTGACCGCGCGCGTGGACTGGGCGCGCCGGCACCGGCACATGCGCTTCCACACCGCCACCCACCTGCTGTGCCACCTGGTGCCGCAACTTGTGAACGGCTGTTCGATCACAGCGGAATATGCCCGGCTGGATTTCAACATGACCGACCCGCTCGACAAGGACGCGCTCACGCAGGGCATCGCGCGCCTGGTGGCCGCAGGCCATCCGGTGCAGATCGGCGCGATCAGCGACGCCGAGCTCGATGCCAACCCGGCGCTGGTCAAGAGCATGTCGGTGCAGCCGCCGCGCGGCACCGGCCAGGTGCGCACCATCCGCATCGGCCAGGGCGAGCAGATCGATTTCCAGCCCTGCGGCGGAACGCACGTGGCCAACACCGCCGAGATCGGCGCGGTCGTCGTCACCAGGATTGAAAAGAAGAGTGCCACCACGCGGCGCGTGGTGCTGGGGTTTGCAGAATGAAGTTTGGAATGGATTCGCTGCGCCGGTTTGGCGTGTTGGCCATGGTGGCCCTGCTGCCGCTGCTGGCCGCGGCCCAAGGCGGGGCCAAGAGCGTGGTCACCACCGATCGGGTGCGCGCCGAGTTGCTGGCCCACGCGCCGGACGGCATCGCGCCCGGCAGGCAAGTGTGGCTGGGCCTGCAACTGGCGCACAAGCCGGAGTGGCATACCTACTGGAAGAACTCGGGTGATTCGGGCCTGCCGACCCAGCTGACCTGGACGCTGCCGCGCGGCGTGGAGGCTGGCGAGATCGCCTGGCCGGTGCCCCGGAAGATCCCGATCGGCGCGCTGGCCAACTACGGCTACGAGGGCACGGTGTTGCTGCCGGTGCCGCTCACCATCACGCCGGAGTTCAAGGCCCCGCTGGCGGGCGACCTCGAGGTGCGCCTCAAGGCCAACTGGCTGGTGTGCAAGAAGGAGTGCATCCCGGAAGAAGGCGACTTCGTGCTCAAGGTGCCGGCGCGCAGCACCACGGCGCTGAACGCCGCGCAGTTCCAGCAGGCGTTCGACGCCCAGCCGCGGCCGCTGGACGGCGGTGGCAGCACCGCGCGCATCGAAGGCAGCGCATTGGCCATCACCGTGCAGGGCCTGCCGGCGACCTTGCGCGGCAAGCCACTGGAGTTCTTCCCCGAGACCGGTGAAGTGGTCGAGACCGGCGCGCAGTGGACGCAGGCCTGGAAAGGCGAGGCCTGGACGGCCCAGGTGCCGCTGTCGCCACAGCGCGCCGCGAGCCCGACGGCGATGCCGGTGGTGCTGGCCTCGAATGGCCAGGGCTGGCGCACCGAACTGAAGGTGGTCGGCGCCTGGCCGGCCGCGCAGGCGGCGCCGGCCGGCCTGCCGCCTTCGCTGGAAGCGGCGCTGCGCGAGAACGCGCGAGCGCCGGCGACGCCGTCCATCGGCTTCGCCGCCGCGCTGCTCGGCGCGCTGCTGGGCGGGCTGATCCTCAACCTGATGCCCTGCGTGTTCCCGATCCTGGCGATCAAGGTGGTGGGCTTCACCCGCCACGCCGACGACCACCGGGGCCACCGCATCAGCGGGCTCGCCTACACGGCCGGGGTGGTCGTCTCATTCGCCGGGCTGGCGGCGCTGATGCTGGCGCTGCGGGCGGCCGGCGAGCAGCTGGGCTGGGGCTTCCAGCTGCAATCGCCGGCGGTGGTGGCCGTGCTGGCGGCGCTGTTCACCATCATCGGCCTCAACCTGGCCGGCGTGTTCGAGTTCCGCTCTTTCCTGCCCAGCCGCTGGGCCACCATGCAGGCCAAGCACCCGGTGGCCGACGCCTTCCTCACCGGGGTGCTGGCGGTCGCGGTCGCTTCGCCCTGCACCGCGCCCTTCATGGGCGCCTCGCTCGGCCTTGCCATCGCGCTGCCGGCGGCCGAGGCGCTGGCCATCTTCGCCGTGCTGGGCCTGGGCATGGCCCTGCCCTACCTGGTGGCCAGCTGGGTGCCGCCGGTGGCGCGCTGGCTGCCGCGGCCCGGGGCGTGGATGGAGACCTTCCGCCGCCTGATGGCTTTCCCGATGTTCGGCACTGTCGTTTGGCTGGTCTGGGTGCTCGGCCAGCAGAGCGGCATCGATGGCGCCGGCGCGCTGCTGGCGCTGCTGGTGGCGCTCAGCATGACGGTCTGGGCGCTCACCTTGCGCGGCCGCGTCCGGCTGGCGCTGGGCGCGCTGGCGCTGGCCAGTTTCGGCCTGCTGGCCTGGACGGCCGGCGGCGCCATCACCCGGGTGGCGACGGCGCAACCGGCCGGGGCGCAGGAGCGCTGGCAGGCCTGGGCGCCCGGCCGCGTGGACCAGCTGCTGGCCGAAGGCCGCCCCGTGTTCGTCGACTTCACGGCCGCCTGGTGCGTCACCTGCCAGTACAACAAGAAGACCACGCTGACGGATCGGGAAGTGCTGGCCGACTTCGAATCGCGTAACTTCGCCTTGTTGCGCGCCGACTGGACTCGCCGCGATCCGGCGATCACCGAGGCGCTGGCGCAACTGGGTCGCAGCGGCGTGCCGGTCTACGTCGTGTACCGCCAGGGACGGCCGCCGGTCGTGCTGTCCGAAGTGATCGGGGTCGAGGAAGTGCGTTCCGTCATCAACAACGAGCTCTAAGGAGTGCTGCCATGCTGCGTCGTGCCCTGCTGGCCCTGACTGCCCTCGCCTGCCTGCCGGCGGCCCAGGCCGCACCCGCGGTGGGCCAGGCAGCGCCCGACTTCACGTTGAAGGACACCACCGGCCGGACCGTAAAGCTGAGCGACTACCGCGGCAAATACGTGGTGCTGGAGTGGACCAACCCCGGTTGCCCGTACGTGAAGAAGCACTACAACAGCAGCAACATGCAGGCGACGCAGCAGGACGCCATCGGCAAGGGCGCGGTGTGGCTGTCGATCAACTCCACCAACGAGACCGCCTGGGACTACATGGAGCCCGGCAAGTTCGTCGCCTGGCAGCAGGAGAAGAAGGCCCGGCCCACGGCGACGCTGATGGACGAGGAAGGCACGGTGGGCCGCGCTTACGGCGCGCGCACCACGCCGCACATGTACATCGTCGACCCGCAGGGCGGGCTGGTGTATGCGGGCGGCATCGACAGCATCCCTTCGAGCAGCCCGGACGACATCCCGAAGGCCGTCAACTACGTGAAGCAGGGCCTCGGCGAGGCGATGGCCGGCAAGCCGGTCTCGCAGGCGACGACGCGGCCCTACGGCTGCTCGATCAAGTACAAGAGCGCCTAGAGCCGCAGCAGCGTCAGGCTCAAGGCCAGCGTCAGGAGCTGGGCGGCGTTGAGCACCATGCCGGCGATGTGCAGCCGGCGGAAACGGGCGATGGCATCGGCGTCGGTGGCCGTCATCGTGGCACGCACGGCATCCATCTTCGCCAGGAAGAATCGGCGCGCCACCAGCGTCAAGACGCCGATCGCCGCCATCTCCGCCGCGAACCCCGGCTTGCCCGCCAGCGCGTAGCTCACCGCACCGAATCCGGCGACGATGGGCAGTGCGCGGTAGTAGACATTGAACAGGCCGCGGATGAAGCGCGAGTCCAGCGGCGTGTCGTGGTTCAGCACCAGCAGGGGCAGGGATCCCAGCATGAAATACGCCATGCACACCAGGGCGAACACGGTGGAGAACAACGCAAGGATCGTGAAAAGCATGGGCGAGGTCCCTCTCCGGCCATGCTGCGCGACCCAGCTTTCACGAACTTGACATTAGACTGGTCGCCATGAACACGATCAGTGAGCTGCGCCGCATCCTGGGCGCGGCCCGGACCATCGCCGTGGTGGGCCTGTCGCCCCAATGGCATCGCCCGAGCTTCTTCGCGGCCAAGTACATGCAGTCGCATGGCTACCGGATCGTGCCGGTCAACCCGACGGCCAGCAAGATCCTGGGCGAACGCAGCTACCCCAGCCTGAGCGCTGCGGCCGAGGCGCTGGCCCGGGAAGGCGTGGGGATCGACCTGGTCGACTGCTTCCGCCGCACCGAGGAGATCGGCCCGATCGCCGACGAGGCGATCGCCATCGGCGCCAAGTGCCTGTGGCAGCAGATCGGCGTCCTCAACGAGGCCGCGGCCGCCAAGGCGCGCGCCGCCGGCCTGGACAGCGTCATGGACCGCTGCGTCAAGATCGAACATGCGCGGCTGTTCGGCGGGCTCAACTGGGCCGGCGTCAACACCCGGGTGATCTCCTCGCGCCGGCCGCACCAGCTCTTTTACTGACGGCGATGGCAAGCAGCGACCAGGACCACGAGTACGGTTTCGGCACCCGCGCCGTGCATGCGGGCGCCACCCCGGACCCGGTCACCGGCGCGCGCGCCACGCCGATCCACCAGACCACCAGCTTCGTGTTCGACTCCGCCGAGCACGCGGCCAGCCTGTTCAACCTGCAGACTTTCGGCAACGTCTACAGCCGCATCAGCAACCCCACGGTGGCGGTACTCGAGGAGCGCGTGGCCTCGCTCGAGGGCGGGCGCGCCGCCCTGGCCTGCGCCACTGGCATGGCTGCCCAAATGACCGCCCTGCTGGCGATCCTGAAGGCCGGCGACCACATCGTGGCGGCCAGCACGCTGTACGGCGGCACCGTCGGTCAGCTCGGCATCGGCTTCTCCCGCCTGGGCATAGAAACCACCTTCGTCGACCCGCAGGACCCGGACAACTTCCGCCGCGCCATCCGGCCCTCCACGCGCGCCCTGTACGGCGAGACGCTGGGCAATCCGCTGGTGAATGTGTTCGACATCGAGCCGGTGGCGCAGATCGCGCACGAGCATGGCCTGCCGCTGGTGATCGACAACACGGTGGCCAGTCCCTACCTGTGCACGCCCTTTGACTTCGGCGCGGACATCGTGGTGCACAGCGCCACCAAGTACCTGGGCGGCCACGGCACGACCATGGCCGGCGTGCTGGTGGAGTCCGGCAAGTTCGACTGGGCCGGCCCGCTGGCACGCGACAAGTTTCCCGAGATGCTCGAGCCCAGCCGCGCTTATCACGGCGTGAAGTTCTACGAGACCTTTGGCGACTTCGGCTACACCATGAAGGCGCGCATGGAAGTGAACCGCACCTTCGGCGGCTCGCTTTCGCCGCTGAACGCCTGGCTGATCCTGCAGGGCATCGAGACGCTGCACCTGCGCATGCAGGCGCATTGCCGCAACGCGCTGCGCGTCGCGCAGTTCCTCGCCGAGCACCCCCTGGTCAGCTGGGTCAACTACCCCGGCCTGGACAGCTCGCCGCACTACGCGCTCGCCAAGAAGCAGTTCCGGCTGATCGACGGCGCGCCGGGCGCCTCGGGCATCCTGACCTTCGGCATCAAGGCGGCCGATCCGGCCCGGGCCGGCGAGCGCTTCATCGACGCCTGCGAGTTCCTGAGCCACCTGGCCAACATCGGCGACGCCAAGACGCTGGTGATCCACCCCGCCTCGACCACCCACCGCCAGCTCGACGAGGCCGAGCTCGCGCGCGCCGGGGTGCGCCCCGACATGATCCGCCTGTCGGTCGGCATCGAGGACGTGGAAGACATCCTCTGGGACATCGACCAGGCACTGCGTCGAGCGACGTAAGCGCGAACGCCGCCGTTTCGGGCCTCTTGGCCGACGCCGCCACCCCCGGGGCCCATGTGAGACTGCCCAGCGCCCGAACGCGCGCTGGCTCATGGACAACATCAGCAAGGACCCCGGATTCGACTACCTGGTGGTAGGCGCCGGCTTCGCCGGCAGCGTGCTGGCGGAGCGGCTGGCCAGCCAGCTGGGCCTGCGCGTGCTGGTGGTGGAAAAGAGAAGCCACATCGGCGGCAATGCCCACGACCGCTTCAACGACGAAGGCATCCTCATCCATCCCTACGGGCCCCACATCTTCCACACCAATTCCGCCGAAATCTTCGGCTACCTGTCCCAGTTCACCCGCTGGCGCGCCTACCAGCACCGCGTGCTCGCCAGCGTCGACGGCCAGCTGGTGCCCGTGCCGATCAACCTCGACACGATCAACAAGCTGTATGGGCTGGACCTGTCGCCGGAGGAGGTCGAGCACTATCTGGCGGGCGTGGCCGAACGGGTCGATCGCGTGCGGACCTCCGAGGATGTGGTCGTGAGCAAGGTTGGCCGCGACCTCTACAACAAGTTCTTCCGCGGCTACACGCGCAAGCAATGGGGGCTCGATCCCTCGCAGCTGGATGCCAGCGTCGCGGCCCGGGTGCCGGCCCGCACCAACCGCGACGACCGCTACTTCACCGACACCTACCAGGCCATGCCGCTGCACGGCTACACGCGGCTGTTCGAGAACATGCTGGGGCACCCGAACATCCGGGTGCTGCTGGGAACGGACTTCCGCGAGGTCGCAGGCGCCGTGGCCTGGCGGCACATGATCTACACCGGCCCGATCGACGCCTACTTCGACCACCGCTTCGGCAAGCTGCCCTATCGCAGCCTGGAGTTCCGGCACCTGACGCTGCCGCAGGCGCAGTTCCAGCCGGTGGGCACGGTGAACTATCCGAACGAGCACGGCTACACCCGGATCACCGAGTTCAAGCACCTCACCGGCCAGAGCCACCCCAGCACCGCGGTCGTGTACGAGTTCCCGCGCGCCGAGGGCGATCCCTACTACCCCGTGCCCCGGCCGGAGAACGCGCAGCTCTATCGCCGGTACGAGGCGCTGGCCGAGGCCGCCGCCGACGTCACCTTCGTCGGACGCCTGGCCACCTACAAGTACTACAACATGGACCAGGTGGTGGGGCAGGCGCTGGCCACCTTCAAGCGGCTGCGGCAGGAGTGGGGGCAGCGCGCGGACGAGCGGCGGCGACTCAGGGCTTGAGCAGCCACACGAACAGCCCCTCGATCGGGACGCCCTGGTCCTCGCGAATCGGATGCTGGGCGCTTGCCATGAGCTCGAGCCCGTTCTGCCGCGCCAGCGCGTCGCTGTAGGCGCGCGAATGGGCATAGCGCAGGCTGGCGCGCAGCTCCATCGGCGCGGTGCCATCGGCAAGCTCCACGGTAAAGGCGAACAGACCCTGCGGCACCAGCGCTTCGCCGACGGCAGCGAACACCGCCTCGAGCGCGCCCACATAGACCAGCACATCGGCGGCGATCACCAGGTCGTGCTGCGCGCGCCGGCCGGCCAGGGCTTCGAGCAGGTCCGCCTGCAGCACCTCGTCGTACACCCCGCGCGCGCGGGCCTGTTCGACCATGTTGGCCGACAGGTCGACGCCGGTGATGCGCCGGCTGAGTGGCCGCAGTTGCTGGCCGCACAGGCCGGTGCCGCAGCCCAGGTCGAGGACGTGGTCGAAGCGGCGCGGGCCCAGGCCGCGCACCAGGATTTCCGGCGCGCGGTAGCGCAGCACCTGCACCAAGTGGTCCTCGAAGCCCTGGGCGTAGCCGTCGAACAGACCCTGCACGTAGCGGCGCGGCGGCGCGGCCGGCGCTTGGTCGCCCCGCAGGCCGGCCAGGAAATAGCGATTGAGCTCGGCATCGCCGCCGTGGTCCAGCGCGTTCTGGAAGGCCTGCGCGGCCTCTTGCGGCCGCCCCAGGTCCTTCAGCAGGTTGCCGCGCAGGGTCCAGAGCGCGCCGACTGCGGGCGCGACGCGCAGCGCCGTATCCACGCGCTCCAGCGCCTGCCGGTGCCGGCCGAGTTCGGCCAGGGCGGTGGCGAGGTGCCCGAGCGCCTCGGCATCCGCGGGTTCAGCACGCACGACCTCTTCCAGCACCTCGGCCGCGTCCTCGAACCGGCCCAGCCGGATCCGCGTGGCGCCCAGGTTCATCAGCGTCGAGGGGCGCCCCGGCACCAGCGAGAGCGACGCCACGAATTGGAGCTGGGCCTGCTCGAAGCGCCCGGCCTCGAAGTGTTGCACGCCCTGCAGGAAAAAGTTCTTGGCCTGTTCGAAGTTGCTGTCCATCGCCGCGGAATCATAGGGGCCGGCGGGCGCCTGCGACAATTCGGGCATGACTTTCGCGCCGCTTGAGAACGACTGCTTTTTGCGCGCCTGCCGGCGCCTGGCGACCCCCCACACCCCGGTCTGGCTGATGCGCCAGGCCGGCCGCTACCTCGCCGAGTACCGCGAGACCCGCGCCCGCGCGGGCAGCTTCATGGGCCTGGCGACCAACGTGGACTTCGCGACCGAAGTCACGCTGCAGCCGCTGGAGCGCTACGAACTCGATGCGGCGATCCTGTTTTCCGACATCCTCACCGTGCCGGACGCCATGGGCCTGGGCCTGAGCTTCGCCCTCGGTGAAGGGCCGCGCTTCGCACATCCGGTGCGCGACGAGGCCGCGGTGGCGGCGCTGCGCGTGCCCGAACTGGAGAAGCTGCGCTACGTGTTCGACGCGGTGAGCTCGATCCGCAAGGCCCTGAACGGGCGCGTGCCCCTGATCGGCTTTTCCGGCAGCCCCTGGACGCTGGCCTGCTACATGGTCGAAGGTGCCGGCTCGGACGACTACCGGCTGGTCAAGTCCATGCTGTACGGCCGGCCCGACCTGATGCACCGCATGCTCGAAATCAATGCGCAGGCGGTGGCCGCCTACCTCAACGCGCAGATCGAGGCCGGCGCGCAGGCGGTGATGATTTTCGACAGCTGGGGCGGCGTGCTGGCCGATGGGGCGTTCCAGGAATTCAGCCTGGCCTACACGGCGCGCGTGCTGGCGCAGCTCAAGCGCGAGCACGAGGGGGCGGACATCCCGCGCATCGTCTTCACCAAGGGCGGCGGCCTTTGGCTGCAAGAGATGGCGCAGCTCGATTGCGAGGTGCTCGGCCTGGACTGGACGGTGAACCTGGGCCGCGCGCGGGAGATCGCCGGGGCGAGCAAGGCGCTGCAGGGCAACCTCGATCCGGCCGTGCTGTTCGCGCCGCCGGCGCAGGTCGAGCGCGAGGCCCGGCGCGTGCTCGATAGTTTCGGCGCGCCCCATCGCGGCGCCGGCAACGGACCCACGCACATCTTCAACCTCGGTCACGGCATCAGCCAATTCACGCCGGCGGAGCACGTCAAGGTGCTCGTCGACGCGGTCCACGAGCATTCCAAGCGGATGCGTGCGGCATGAGCTCCCGGCTGTCACGAGGGATTCCACTTAATACTACGGAAGAGCTATGTGCATATTGCTGCGCTGCACTTATGCACAAAAAAGGTGAAGCGGGGCGGTTTACAGGCCTCCATTCGCTACAAAACCGATAGCGCAGCTAAGTCGTTGATTTTGAACAAGTTCCTGCCAGGAGATTTTTTCCGGAAACGCGTCCAACTCCTTGATTTTTCAGGGCAGGCCGGGCTCGACGGCCCGTGTATCAACAAAGTTATCCACAGGAATTGTGGATTCTGCGCAAAAGCTTGCGAAATCAAAGACTTAGCGGGCTTACTTGAAGAAACACTGAAGCCCGGGGACTGAAGGTGGGAACCCTGGTTTCGGTCGTCGTTCCCACCCCCGCGCACAGCAGCTTGGGGGGCACCCTCAGTTATGTGAGTGAGTCGCCGCTAGCTTCCGGTCAACTGGTGCGGGTGCCCTTGGGCCGACGCGAAGTGCTGGGTGTGGTGTGGGACGCGGCCGAGGCGCCGGCGGACATCCAGCCCAAACCGATCGCCGGCGTGCTGGACGGCCTGCCCCCGCTCGCACCGGGTTGGCGCCAGCTGGTGGGCTTCGCCGCCGGCTACTACCAGCGCAGCCTGGGCGAAATCGCGCTGGCGGCACTGCCGCCGCAGCTGCGCGCGCTGGATGCCACCCAGCTCGCGCGGCGCCTGAAGCGCGCGCCCGCCGACGGCGCGAGCGCGCCCTGCGCGCAGCGCCCGGCGCTCACCGTCGAACAGCAGGCGGCACTGGCGACGCTCGAGGACAGCGCGGGCACCCACCTGCTGTTCGGCGTGACCGGCAGCGGCAAGACCGAGGTATACCTGCAGGCCGTGGAGCGCCTGTTCGCGCGCGAGCCGCAGGCGCAGGCCCTGGTGATGGTGCCGGAGATCAACCTCACGCCGCAGCTGGCGGCGCGCTTCACCGAGCGCTTCGGCGAAGCGGCGGTGGTGGCGATGAACAGCGGCATGACCAACCCGCAGCGGCTGAAAAGCTGGATGGCCGCGCACATGGGTAGCGCACGCATCGTGCTGGGCACGCGCATGGCGGTGTTCGCCTCGATGCCGCAGCTGCGCCTGATCGTGGTCGACGAGGAGCACGACCCGAGCTACAAGCAGCAGGAAGGCGCCCGCTACTCGGCGCGCGACCTCGCGGTCTGGCGCGGGCGCAACGAAGGCGCGGCCGTGGTCCTGGGCTCGGCGACCCCGTCGCTCGAAAGCTGGCAGGCCGCCGACCGGGGCCGCTACCGGCGGCTGGACATGCCCTCGCGGGTCGGCCAGGGCGCGCTGCCGCAGGTCCGGCTGGTGGACATGAACCTGCAGCCCAAGCGTGCGGTCCTGTCGCCGCCGCTGCTGGAGGCGATCCAGCAGCGGCTGAGCCGCGGCGAGCAGTCGCTGGTCTTCCTCAACCGCCGCGGCTACGCGCCGGTGCTGGCCTGCAGCGCCTGCGACTGGAAAAGCGAGTGCCCCCATTGCAGCGCCTACCGCGTGTTCCACAAGAACGACCGCAGCCTGCGCTGCCACCACTGCGGCTGGAGCGAGCGGGTGCCGCGCGCCTGCCCGGAGTGCGGCAACGTGGACATCGCCACCGTGGGCCGCGGCACCGAGCGCATCGAGGAACACCTGGCGGAACTGCTGGCGGGCGTGACGCGGCCCGGCGGCGCACCGGTGCGCATCGCCCGCATGGACGCCGACAGCACGCGCGCCAAGGGTTCGCTGGAGCGCCAGCTGGCCGACATGCATGCCGGCGAGGTCGACGTGCTGGTGGGCACCCAGATGGTGACCAAGGGCCACGACTTCCGCCGCATCACGCTGGTGGCTGCGCTCAACGCCGACGCCGCCCTGTTCTCCAGCGATTTCCGCGCGCCCGAGCGGCTGTTCGCCCTCTTGATGCAGGCTGCCGGCCGGGCCGGGCGCGACGCCGCGCAGGCCGGCCACAGCGAGATGTGGGTGCAGACCTGGCATCCGCAGCATCCGCTGTTCGGCGCCCTGCGCCGGCACGACTACCCCGCCTTCGCCGCGCAGCAGCTCAAGGAGCGCGAGCAGGCCGGCATGCCGCCCTGCGGCTTCCAGGCGCTGCTGCGCGCCGAAGCGAGGACGCAGGAAGTCGCGCAGGCCTTCCTGAGCGCGGCGGCCGAAGGCGCGCAGCAGCTGCCCGATGCCGGCCAGGTGACGATCTATTCGGCGGTGCCGGCCGGCATCCAGCGGGTGGCCAATGTCGAGCGCGCCCAGCTGCTGGTCGAAAGCGGCTCGCGCCTGGCGCTGCAGCGCTTTCTGGCGAGCTGGCAGCCGATCTTGCAAGCCGCGCGCAGCAAGGGGCTGATCCGCTGGGCCGTGGATGTGGATCCGTTGGTGATCTGAGACCAGCGCCCCCACTCCTGCCCTCCCCCGGAGGGGGAGGGCGTTTCTTTCTGGCTCCCTTACCCACCGGGAGTGGGTCAGGGTGGGGGCGCTTTACCGCCCTTGATCCTCAGCGCCGCCTCATAGAGTTCGTTGCGCGGCGCGCCGGTGATCTCGGCGGCGAGCTTGACGGCGCTCTTGACCGGCAGCTCCTGCAGCAGGACGGCGAGCACCCGCGTGCCTTCGTCGGCGGCGCGGGCCAGCGGCTGCGCGTGCAGCACCAGCACGAACTCGCCGCGCGAGCGCTGCGGGTCGGCTTGCAGCCAGGCGGGCAGGGCGGCGCACTCCAGGGTCGCCACTTCCTCGAACTGCTTGGTGAGCTCGCGCGCCACTGTCAGGTGGCGGCCGCCGAGCGCGGCCAGCGCGCGCGCCGCGCTGTCGATGCGGTGCGGCGCCTCCATCAGGACCACCACCCGCGGCTCCGCGGCGAGAGCGGCCACCGCGTCCTCGCGTTCGCCCGCCTTGGCGGGCAGGAAGCCGGCGAACACGAAGCTCGCCTCCTCGGCCACCGCGCCGGCCACGCTCAGCGCCGCGGTGACGCTGCTCGCGCCCGGCAGCGGCACCACGGGCCGCCCCGCTTCACGCACGGCAGCGACCAGGCGCGCGCCGGGGTCGCTGACGGCCGGTGTGCCGGCGTCGCTGGCATAGACCACCCTTTGCCCCTGCTGCAGGCGCTCGACGACCGCTTGCGCGGCCTCGGCTTCGTTGTGCTGGTGCACCGCGATCCAATTTGCCTTGTCGATGCCGTAGGCGCGCAGCAGCGCCTGCGTGTGGCGGGTGTCCTCGCAGGCCAGCGCATCGGCGATCTGCATCACGTGCAGCGCCCGCAGGCTGATGTCGCCCAGGTTGCCGATCGGCGTGGCCATGACGTAGAGCGCGCCTTGCGGATAATGCTGCGCAGCCGCCGCATCGCGCGCGCCCGCCAGGGCCGAAGCAAAAGAAGCGCTCAATGGAAATTCCCCGCAGGAAGGAGCCCGTCACCACCAAGCAGTCCGGCGATGCCGCCGAGGACCGCGCGCTGGCGCACCTTGCCGCCGGCGGGCTGACGCTGCTTGCGCGCAATTATCGGACCCCGGGCCGGGGCGGCGGCGAAATCGACCTGGTGATGCGCGAACGCGACGGCACGCTGGTCTTCGTGGAAGTGCGCCAGCGCGCCCGCCGCGACTTCGGCGGCGCAGCCGCCAGCGTGAATGCGGGCAAGCAGCGCCGCATCGTCTTCGCCGCCCGCCACTACCTGCTGCGGCTGGCCAGCCCGCCGCCGTGCCGCTTCGACGTGGTGACCGTCGAAGGCAGCGAAGTCCGCTGGCTGCGCGCCGCCTTCGACGCGTCATAGACAGCGACAGCGTTGAGCTTGCCCGCCGGCGGACGGCGGCCGAACATGTGCCTTGCGCCGCGGCGAGGCTGCGGCCGATTTGATGGCAGGAGACCCTATGAACCGTGGAACTTCAATGTCCGCCGGGCTGGTGGCGATTGCCGCGACGCTGTGCGCGCATGCGGCGGAGGCACCGCCCGCCGCAGACCCTTCACCGCGACCGCCGATGGCGCGCGTGGACCTGCAGGGCAACTCGCCGACCACGAGCCGTGCCGGCCACGCCCACCTGGTGCTGCGCGCCGACAGCACCGACGTGGTGGTGCAGGTGCCCCCGGCCAACGGGATGACCCTGCCCATGCACCTGTACACCTATCTGCACCAGGGGTCCTGCGGCAGCCTGGGGCCGGCCACGGCGGAAGCCACGCGCCGCGTCCTCGGCTATCGCGAACCCTCGGGCCTCTGGACGGTGCGCAACACGCTGCCGGTCGGCGCGAACACGCTGCGCGCGAGCCCGCATGCGCTGGCGGTGCGCTCCGGCCCGGCAGATGGTAACCAACTGCTTTATTGCGGCGATTTGCGCCTAAGTTGAAGCCTGAGCCCCGTAACTGCCGAGTTATCATTCCCCGGCTATGCTCGAACAGCGCATCCAACAGCACTTCATCGACAGTGCCGACCTCAAGTACCAGGCCGCGCAGTCGCTGAGCAAACCCATCGCGGCGGCCGTCCAGGCGGTGCTCGCCTGCGTCACCAGCGGCGGCAAGGTGCTGGCCTGCGGCAACGGCGGGTCCGCCGCCGACGCGCAGCACTTTTCCGCGGAGTTCGTCGGCCGCTTCGAGCGCGAACGTCCGGAACTCGGCGCCATCGCGCTGACCACCGACAGCTCGATCCTCACCGCGATCGCCAACGACTACGACTACGAACGCGTGTTCGCCAAGCAGGTGCGCGCGCTCGGACAGGCCGGCGACGTGCTGCTCGCCCTGTCCACCAGCGGCAACTCCGCCAACGTGCTGGCCGCCATCGAAGCGGCGCACGAGCGCGAGATGACCGTGGTGGCGCTCACCGGCCGCGGCGGCGGCAAGATGGGTGCGGCGCTGCGCGAAACCGATGTTCACATCTGCGTGCCGCACGAACGCACGGCGCGCATCCAGGAGGTCCACATCCTCGCACTGCATTGCATCTGCGACGGCGTGGACGCTCAACTACTCGGAGATCAGGAAACCCCTACATGACGATGAACCGCAAACCCCTGCTGGTGGCCCTGGCCGCCCTGTCCCTGGCCGGCGCCTTGTCCGCATGCGCGCCGCTGGTCATCGGCGGCGCCGCCGTGGGCGCCATGGTGGCCGTGGACCGGCGCAGCTCGGGCGCGCAGCTGGACGACGAAGCCATCGAATTGCGCGCCGCCGGCCGTGTGCGCGAGGCGCTGGGCGACCGCGCCCATGTCAACGTCACCAGCTACAACCGGCAGGTGCTGCTGTCCGGCGAAGTACCGAACGAGCAGGCCAAGCAGCGCGCCGAGCAGGCGGTGGCGCGCGTGGAGAACGTCAAGGGCATCGTCAACGAACTGGCGGTGATGACCGCCACCACGCTGACCCAGCGCTCCTCGGACACCATCGTCACCGGCAAGGTGAAGGCATCGCTGGTGGATGCCAGCGACCTCTACGTCGGCGCCTACAAAGTGGTGACCGAGCGCGGCACCGTGTACCTGATGGGACGCGTCACCCAGCGCGAAGCCGACCGGGCGACGGATCTGGCCCGCACCGTCGGCGGCACGCAGCGCGTGGTGCGCATCTTCGAACTCATCACCGAAGAAGACCTGCGCAGCATCGCCCCGCACACCACCGTCGCACCCGTGCCGGTGACGGCCGCTTCCCGCGCGCCCGCGAGCGTCGCGCCGCCGCCCGCGACTTCCGCCCAGGCGACCCCGGTGCCGGCACCGGCAGTCACCACCGCCCCGGCGTCGACCTCGTCGGTGACGGCCACGCCGCTGCCGCCCGCGCGCTGAAACGCAGGCCCTGGGGCTGCCCTGCCGCAGCCCCGGTCCCTATCGCACCCGCTTGATCAGGCTGGAGGTGTCCCAGCGCCGGCCGCCCATGGCCTGCACGTCGGCATAGAACTGGTCCACCAGCGCCGTGACCGGCAGCCGCGCGCCGTTGCGCTTGGCTTCCTCGAGCACCAGGCCCAGGTCCTTGCGCATCCAGTCCACGGCGAAGCCGAAGTCGAACTTGTCGTCGATCATGGTCTTGCCGCGGTTGTCCATCTGCCAGCTCTGGGCCGCACCCTTGCCGATGACCTCGAGCACCTGCGGCATGTCCAGCCCGGCCTTCTGGCCGAAGGCGATCGCCTCGGCCAGGCCCTGCACCAGCCCGGCGATGGCGATCTGGTTGACCATCTTCGTCAACTGTCCCGCGCCGCTCGGGCCGAGTAGCGTGAAGGCGCGCGAATAGGCCATCGCGACCGGTTTCACGGCATCGAAGGCGGCGGGCTCGCCGCCGCACATCACGGTCAGCATCCCGTTCTGCGCACCGGCCTGGCCGCCCGACACCGGGGCGTCGATGAATTTCAGGCCCAGCTTCTGCGCCATGCCGTCCAGTTCACGCGCCACATTGGCCGAGGCGGTCGTGTGGTCCACGAAGACCGTGCCCGGCTTCATGCCGGCCAGGGCGCTGAGTTCGCCGAGGACCACCGAGCGCAGGTCGTCGTCATTGCCGACACAGCAGAAAACGAAGTCGCAGCCCGCGACCGCTTCGCGCGGGGTCGGCGCCGCGCGGCCCTTGAACTCCTTGAGCCAGTCCCGGGCCTTGGCCGCGCTGCGGTTGTAGACCGTCACCTCATGCCCGGCCAGCGCCAGGTGCCCGGCCATGGGAAAGCCCATCACGCCCAAGCCAAGGAAGGCGACCTTGCGTGCGGGGCTGGGTTCGTATTGCCGGGGATTGGTGCTGGCCATGCGCGTGTTCCTGAGGTGATCGGCGCATTCTAGGAGTGCAGCCCATGGCGACGAAGGTCCGCAGGAAGAACCCTTAAGGGAAGACCCATTTGGGGAAGGTCCCCAAGGGAAGAACCCTTGGAATCGCCAGCGGCGACAGCGGCTTTTCCAGAATCGAGGGATTCACAGCGCACCGGGAGACCTGCCATGAACAAGCTCGCCGCAATTTCTGTCGCCGCCGCCACACTCACGCTCGTGGCTGCCTGCACCTCCCCCTCGACTTCAAGCTCGAGCTCGAGCTCGACCCCGCCCGCGCCCACCGGTCCGATGAGTTTCTTCATCACCAGCGCAGGCAGCGGCAAGGGCGGGGATCTCGGTGGCATCGAGGGCGCCGATGCGCACTGCCAGCGCTTGGCCACCGCTGCCGGCGCCGGCAACCGGACTTGGCGCGCCTACCTGAGCGTGCCGAACGTTACGGCATCCGGCACCAACCCGGCCGTGCCTGCTGTGAATGCGCGCGAGCGCATCGGCAAGGGTCCGTGGTTCAACGCCAAAGGGGCGCTGATCGCGCGCGACGTGGAACAGCTGCATAGCGTCAACAGCATCAACAAGGAGACAGCCCTGGACGAACGCGGCAACAGGGTGCCCGCGCGCGGCGACGGGCCGACTTTCGAGCACGACATCCTCACCGGCTCGCGCTCGGACGGCACGGCCTTCGCGCCGCATACCGACACCAGCTGCCGGGCCTGGAAGTTCAACGGGCCGGACGGCTCGGCCATCGTCGGCCACCACGACCGCCTCGGACCGACCCAGGACAGCTGGTCCACATCCTGGAACTTCTCGCACCAGACACCCGGATGCAACCAGGAGGCGCTGGTGCGCGTTGGCGGCGCCGGGCGCTTCTACTGCTTCGCGCCCAACTGAACGAAGGCCCAGAACGAAAAAAGGGACCGCACCGGTCCCTTTTTTCTTGCAGCTGCGCTGGCGCCGCGGTCAGGCGGGTCAGGCGGGTCAGGCGGGTCAGACGATCGCAAAGTGCTCGGTGCCCGCCGCCAGGTCCGACGTCTTGGCGCGCTGGCTGTTCAGCTTGATCTGCAGGCGCAGGTCGTTGAGCGAGTCGGCGTTGCGCAGCGCGTCCTCGTAGGAAATGATGTTGTTCTCGTACATGTCGAACAGCGCCTGGTCGAAGGTCTGCATGCCCAGGTTGCGGCTCTTCTTCATGATCTCCTTGATCTCGGTCACCTCACCCTTGAAGATCAGGTCGGACACCAGCGGGGTGTTCAGCATGATCTCCACCGCGGCGCCGCGGCCCTTGCCGTCCTGCTTGGGCACCAGGCGCTGCGACACCATGGCCTTGAGGTTCAGCGACAGGTCCATCAGCAGCTGCGCGCGGCGCTCTTCGGGGAAGAAGTTGATCACGCGGTCCAGCGCCTGGTTGGCGCTGTTGGCGTGCAGCGTCGCCATGCACAGGTGACCGGTTTCGGCGAAGGCGATGGCGTGCTCCATGGTCTCGCGGTCGCGGATTTCGCCCATCAGGATCACGTCGGGCGCCTGGCGCAGCGCGTTCTTCAGCGCCGCTTCCCAGCTGTCGGTGTCCAGTCCGACCTCGCGCTGGGTCACCACGCAGTTCTTGTGCGGGTGCACGAATTCCACCGGATCCTCGATGGTGATGATGTGGCCGTGCGAATTGTCATTGCGCCAGTCGACCATCGCGGCCAGTGTGGTCGACTTGCCCGAGCCGGTGGCACCGACCAGCACGACCAGGCCGCGCTTGGTCATCACCACTTCCTTGAGCACCTGCGGCACGCCCAGGCCATCGATCGTCGGCAGCACCTGCGGGATCACCCGCAGCACCATGCCGACCTTGCCCTGCTGCACGAAGGCGTTGACGCGGAACCGGCCGATGCCGGGCGGCGAGATCGCGAAGTTGCACTCCTTGGTGCGCTCGAATTCGGCCGCCTGCTTGTCGTTCATGATCGAGCGCGCCAGCGCCAGCGTGTGCCCGCCGGTCAGCGGCTGCGGCGACACCTTGGTCACCTTGCCGTCGACCTTGATGGCGGGCGGGAAGTCGCCGGTGATGAACAGGTCGCTGCCATTGCGGCTGACCATGAGCTTGAGCAGGTCGTTGATGAATTTCGATGCCTGATCGCGTTCCATGACGCCACTCCTTATCCGGGGAAATTCTCGGGAATCTTGGCCTTGCCGCGCGCTTCGGCGGGGCTGATCACGTTGCGCTTGACCAGGTCGGAGAGGTTCTGGTCGAGCGTCTGCATGCCGAAACTGTTGCCGGTCTGGATCGCCGAGTACATCTGGGCGACCTTGGCTTCGCGAATGAGGTTGCGGATGGCCGAGGTGCCGATCATGATCTCGTGCGCGGCGACCCGGCCCGAACCGTCCTTGGTCTTGCACAGCGTCTGTGAGATCACCGCCTGCAGCGATTCGGAAAGCATGGCCCGGATCATTTCCTTTTCCTCGGCCGGGAACACGTCGATGATTCGGTCGATGGTCTTGGCGGCGCTCGAGGTGTGCAAGGTGCCGAACACCAGGTGGCCGGTTTCCGCCGCCGTCATCGCCAGCCGGATCGTTTCCAGGTCGCGCATTTCGCCCACCAGGATCGCGTCCGGGTCCTCCCGCAGCGCCGACTTCAGCGCGTTGGCGAAGGACAGCGTCATCGGCCCGACCTCGCGCTGGTTGATCAGGCACTTCTTGGATTCGTGCACGAACTCGATCGGGTCCTCGACCGTCAGGATGTGGCCGTACTCGGTCTCGTTCAGGAAGTTGATCATCGCGGCCAGTGTGGTCGACTTGCCCGAGCCGGTCGGGCCGGTCACCAGCACCATGCCGCGCGGCTTGAGCGCCAGGTCGCCGAAGATCTTGGGCGCGTTGAGCTGCTCCAGCGTGAGGATCTTGGAAGGAATCGTCCGGAACACGGCGCCGGCGCCGCGGTTCTGGTTGAACGCGTTGACGCGGAAGCGCGCCAGGCCGTCGATCTCGAACGAGAAGTCGCACTCCAGGAACTCTTCGTAGTTCTTGCGCTGGGTGTCGTTCATGATGTCGTACACCATGGCGTGCACGGCCTTGTGGTCCAGCGCATCGACGTTGATACGCCGCACGTCACCATGGACGCGAATCATGGGCGGCAGGCCGGCGGACAGATGCAGGTCCGAGGCCTTGTTTTTGACGCTGAATGCCAACAGCTGGGTAATATCCACGAGTCCCTCTTTTGCGCAACGAGTGCCCCTGGGCGGCCGCGCAGCGCGTTGTCCGGCCCAAGCTCAGCCAATTATGACGACGATTCCCGCCAAGCTCCAACTAGTTCACGAACGGATCGCGAGGGCCTGCGCGCAGGTGCGGCGTGACGTGAACGAAGTCACGCTGCTGGCGGTGTCGAAAACCTTCGGCCCGGATGTGGTGCGCGAGGCCTCCGCCGCCGGCCAGAAGGCGTTCGGCGAGAACTACATCCAGGAAGCCGTCGAGAAGATCGATCTGCTGCGCGACCTGCCGCTGGAATGGCACTGCATCGGCCCGATCCAGAGCAACAAGACGCGGCTGGTCGCGGCGCACTTCGACTGGGCACACACGGTGGACCGCCTGAAGATCGCGCAGCGCCTGTCCGAGCAGCGTCCGCCGGAGTTGCCCGCCCTGCAGGTGTGCCTGCAGGTCAACATCGACGGCGGCGCGAACAAGTCGGGCGTGGCGCCGGCCGAAGCGCTGGAACTGGCGCGCGAGGTCGCCCGGCTGCCGCGCCTGAAGCTGCGCGGGCTCATGACCATCCCCGAGCCGCAGGACGATCCCGCGGCGCAGAAAGCGGTGCATCTGCGCGCGGCGGCGCTGTTCGACGAGCTGCGCGACGCCGGCCTGGCGATCGACACGCTGTCGATGGGCATGACCGCCGATCTCGAGGCCGCAGTTGCCGCGGGCAGCACCATGGTGCGCATCGGCTCGGCGATCTTCGGCGAGCGGCCGGCGCGCCCCTGACGCGCGGACGCGGTCTACTTCGCCGCGACCGGCTTGATGTTGCCGCAGTCGGCGCCCAGCCAGCGAGCGGAGGTGTCCATGCTCACCTTCTGCGGCTGGCCCGCCGCCGTGGTATTGACCTTCATCTTCATGCTGTAGGCCTCGGGGCTGGTGAAGGTCATCTGGCCTTCGCCGGAGGACGGCGGGTTAGCGCAGCTGAAGCTCATCTTCATGGTGTTGCCGCTGCGCGGCTGCACGGTGGTCTTGCAGTCGCCCTGCGGCGGCTGCGTCACCTGGTTGCGCTCGACCATCTCCTTGGTCATGCACATCTTCACGGTCATGCCGGCGCCTCCGCCACCCATGCCCGCGCCCTGGCGCGCCATCATGGCCTCGACCATCTTGCGCTGGTCCGGCGGCATGTTGGCCATCTCCTTTTGCATCTGCGCCATGGCATCGTTCATCTGGCCGCCAGCCTGCGTCTTCTGCGTGACCTCCCACAGGCCCGGCTTGAGGCTTTGCGCGCCGGCCGCGCACGACAGAGCCAGCAGGCCCACGGCGATGACTTGCTTGTTCATGACGACCCCTCCGTAATAAAAGAAAACCGATTTTGCTTTATGTGACTCAATTCAGCGACGCCTGGCGCACCGCGTGTTCCCAGCGCGCCATCAGTTCCGTAGCGCGGCCGGCATCGAGTGTGGGCAGGAAGCGACGCTGCGGCTGCCACATCGCCGCCAGTTCCTCCGTACTCTTGAACACGCCGCAGGCCAGGCCCGCCAGGTAGGCGGCGCCCAACGCAGTGGTCTCCGTCACCGCCGGCCGCACCACCGGGACCCCGAGCAGGTCGGCCTGGAACTGCATCAGCAGGTCGTTCACGCAGGCACCGCCGTCCACCCGCAGTTCGCTCACCGGCGCCGCGCCCGCGGCCACGGCGTCGCGGCTCATGGCCTGCAACAGGGCCGCGCTCTGGTAGGCGATGCTCTCCAGCGCCGCGCGGGCGATGTGCGCGAGCGTGGTGCCGCGCGTCAGCCCGGTGATCGTGCCGCGCGCATCGGGCTTCCAGTAGGGGGCGCCCAGCCCGGTGAAGGCCGGCACCAGCATCACGCCGCCGGCGTCGGGCACGCTTTCGGCGAGCGCCTGCACCTGGGTGCTGTGCTCGATGGCGCGCAGGCCGTCGCGCAGCCACTGCACCACCGCCCCGCCGACGAACACGCTGCCTTCCAGCGCGTATTCCGGCCGGGCCGAGCGCTGCGCCGCGCTGGTGGTGACCAGGCCATTGGTGGACATCTGGAACTTGCCGCCGGTGTGCATCAGCAGGAAGCAGCCGGTGCCATAGGTGTTCTTGGCCATGCCGGCCTGGAAGCAGGCCTGGCCGAACAGCGCGGCCTGCTGGTCCCCGGCCACGCCGCCGATCAGCACCGGCGCACCCAGCAGCGATGCGGCGGTCTCGCCGAAGCGCGCCGAGGATGGCAGCACCTGCGGCATCAGTTCGACCGGGACGTCGAACAGGCGCAGCAGCTCGGCGTCCCATTCGTTGCGGTGCACGTCGAACAGCATGGTGCGCGAGGCGTTGGTGACGTCGGTGGCATGCAGCGCGCCTTCGGTCAGCTGCCACATCAGCCAGCTGTCCACGGTGCCGAAAGCCAGCTCGCCGCGCCGCGCGCGCTCGCGCGCACCCGGCACGTTCTCCAGCAGCCAGCTGATCTTGGTGGCGGAAAAATAGGAGTCGACCAGCAGCCCGGTGCGCGACTGGATCAGCTTGTCGTGGCCGGCGTCTCGCAGGCGCGCGCACATCGGCTCGCCGCGGCGGTCCTGCCAGACGATCGCATGGTGGATCGGCCGGCCGGTGGCGCGCTCCCAGATCACGGTGGTCTCGCGCTGGTTGGTGATGCCGATCGCGCCCAGCGCCCGGGCATCCAGCCTGGCTTGTGCCAGCGCCTCACGCGCGGTGGCCAGCTGCGTGCGCCAGATCTCCATCGGGTCGTGCTCCACCCAGCCCGGGCGCGGGTAGATCTGCGGCAGCTCCTGCTGCGCCATCGCCACGATGCGCCCGCCGGCGTCGAACACGATGCTGCGCGAACTGGAGGTGCCCTGGTCGAGTGCGAGGATGAAGCTCATGGCGCTGTTGTATCGGAACCCTGGCGCGGCTTGCAGCGCTCAAACCCTGAGCGCCAGCCGCGCCGTGTTCTTCACTTCCTCCATCACCGCGTAGGTGCGCGTCTCGCGCACCCCGGGCAGCTCCCACAACACCGTGCCGGCGAATTCGCGGTAGGCCAGCATGTCGGCCATCCGCGTCTTGAGCAGGTAGTCGAAGCCGCCCGCCACCATGTGGCATTCCAGGATTTCGCTGCGCACCTGCACCGCGGCGTTGAAGGCCTCGAACACATTGGGCGTGGTGCGATCCAGCAGCACCTCGACGAACACCAGCAGGCCGGCGCCCAGCTTGCGCGGATCGAGCCGTGCCTCGTAGCCCAGGATGTAGCCCTCGCGGGTGAGGCGCTGCACGCGCGCCAGCACCGCGGTGGGCGACAGCGCCACCGCCTCGGCCAGCTTGAGGTTGGAGATGCGGCCGTCCTGCTGCAGGACATTCAGGATCTTGAGGTCGATGCGATCGATGCTGGCGCTGGTCGGGTCCATGGCTAGTGAATTATTCGTCCAATCAGCCAAATTTAGCGGGAAATTCACGGCGGAAAGCGAAACCATGGCGGCATTCACACTCATCGACAACAGCAGCCACCATGTCCCCTCCCCCGCCGCAGCGCCTGCCCGCACCCTACCGGCCCGAAGCCGAAATCGTGCGGCACCGGCTGCAAAGCCTGGAACACACCCTGGACTGGGACGCGGCGGCGCATGCCGCCACCCCCTGGGTCGCCGCCGTGCGCCGCCATCCGCCGCCGTTCTGGGCGATGGAAAGCCTGCTCAAGGAATACCCGATTTCCAGCGCCGAGGGCCTGGCCCTGATGCGCCTGGCCGAGGCGCTGCTGCGGGTGCCGGATGCGGAGACCGCGATCGCGCTCACCGCCGACCAACTGGCCCGCGCTGATTTCGAGGGCTCGGCCGATGGCGCGCTGGCGCGCCTGTCGCAGGCGGCCCTGGCCATGTCCAAGCGGCTGCTGCCGCATGAAGCCGAACCCGGCCTGCTGGGGAAGTTGGGGGCGCGGACGGTGGTGGCAGCGGCCTTGCGGGCGGTGCAGCTACTGGGACGCCAGTTCGTGCTGGGCCAGGACATCGCCGCCGCGCTGCGCGAGGCGCAGGATGCCGCCCGGGCGCAACCGGGGCTGCGCTTTTCCTACGACATGCTGGGCGAAGGCGCCCGCACCGGGCAGGATGCGCAGCGCTACCTGGCCGCTTACCGCGAGGCGATCGAGGCCATCGCCGCGAAGGCGCGCGCCGACGTGCCGGTGGAACGCAACGACGGCATCTCGATCAAGCTCAGCGCCCTGCATCCGCGCTACGAGGCCCTGCAGGCCGAGCGCGTGCTCGCCGAACTGGTGCCGCGCGTGTGGTCGCTGTGCGAGCAGGCCGCGCGCGCCAACATCCACCTCACGATCGACGCCGAGGAAGTGGACCGGCTGGAGCTGTCGCTCGAGGTGTTCGAGCAGCTGGCGGCGCGGGTGGCGCAGCACCACCCGCAGTGGCAGGGCTTCGGCCTGGCGCTGCAGTCCTACCAGACTCGGGCGCTGGAACTGATCGACTGCGTGGCGCAGATCGCCCGCCGGCACGGCCTGCGCCTGATGTGCCGCCTGGTCAAGGGCGCCTACTGGGACGCCGAGATCAAGCGCGCGCAGGAGTTGGGGCTGCCGCACTACCCGGTGTTCACGCACAAGCACCACACCGACATTTCCTACCTCGCCTGCGCGCGCGCGCTGCTGGCCGCGCAGGACGTGATCTACCCGCAGTTCGCCACCCACAACGCCGGCACCATCGCGGCCATCCTGCAGATGGCCTCGGCACAGCGCAACGCGCAGTTCGAGCTGCAGCGGCTGCATGGCATGGGCGAGGGCATATACCGCGAGGTGCTCAAGCAGGAAGGCATCGCCTGCCGCGTCTACGCGCCGGTGGGACGGCACCGCGACCTGCTGGCCTACCTGGTGCGCCGGCTGCTGGAGAACGGCGCCAACTCCTCCTTCGTGCACCAGCTCGCCGACGAGTCGGTCGGCATGGACCAGCTGCTGCGCTCGCCGCTACGCCTGGAAGCCATGCCCGGGCTGCCGCTGCCGCCGGCGCTCTATGGCGCGCAGCGCCAGAACAGCCTGGGCCTGGACCTCGCGGTAGATGCGATGCGCGCGCCCCTGCTGCAGGCGCATGCCGCCACCCCGGTGCCGCCCGTCGCGCTGGCCGAGACCGCGCAGGTCGACGCGCAGGTGCGGCGCGCCCTGGCCGCGCATCCGGCCTGGGACGGCCTGCCGGTGCCCGAGCGCGCGCAGCGGCTGCGCAGCGCGGCCGACCGCATGCAGGACGCGTTGCCGCGGCTGGCGGCGCTGCTGGTCAAGGAAGCCTTCAAGACCTGGGGCGACGCGGTGGCCGAAGTGCGCGAAGCGGTGGACTTCCTGCGCTACTACGCCGATGAGGCCGTGCGCATCATGCAGCCGGTCGAACTGCCGGGGCCGACGGGCGAGAGCAACGAGCTGCGGCTGGCTTCGCGCGGCGCCTGGGTGTGCATCAGCCCCTGGAACTTCCCGCTGGCGATCTTCACCGGCCAGGTGGCGGCGGCGCTGGCCACCGGCAACACGGTGCTGGCCAAGCCGGCCGAGCAGACGCCGGCCATCGCCGCCGAGGCCGTCGCCCTGCTGCATGCCGCCGGCGTGCCCGCCGACGCGCTGCAGCTGCTGCACGGCCCGGGCGAAACCATAGGCGCGGCGCTGGTGGCCCACCCGCGCATCGCCGGCGTGGTGTTCACCGGCTCGACCCCGGTCGCCAAGGCGATCAACCTCTCGCTGGCGCAAAAGGACGGGCCGATCGTGCCGCTGATCGCCGAGACCGGCGGCATCAACGCCATGATTGTGGACTCGACGGCGCTGCCCGAGCAGGTGGCCGACTGCGTGGTGCAGAGCGCCTTCCGCTCGGCGGGCCAGCGCTGCTCGGCGCTGCGCCTGCTGTGCGTGCACGAAGGCATCGCCGACGCCGTGATCGAGATGATCCAGGGCGCGGCGCGCGAGCAGGTCACCGGCGACCCGCACGAATGGCGCACCGACGTCGGCCCCGTCATCGACGGCGAGGCCTACGAGAACATCCAGCGCCAGCTCACGCGGCTGCACGCGCAGGCGCGGCCCCTGCTCCCGCCGGGCGACCAGCCGCCCGCCACGCGGCTGGTGCCGCCGCAGGCCTTCGAAATCGCCGACATCGGCGAGGTGCGGCAGGAGATCTTCGGCCCGGTGCTGCACGTCGTGCGCTGGCGCGGCGACCCCAAGGGCGTGGTCGACCAGCTCAATGCGCTCGGCTACGGGCTGACGCTGGGTATCCAGAGCCGCATCGACACGCGCGCGCTGGCGCTGGCGGCGCGCGCGCACATCGGCAATGTCTACGTCAACCGCAACATCATCGGCGCGGTGGTCGGCGTGCAGCCCTTCGGCGGCGAAGGGCTGTCGGGCACCGGTCCCAAGGCGGGCGGACCGAATTACCTGCTGCGCTTCTGCGCCGAACGCACCCTGACGATCAACACCACCGCCGCCGGCGGCAACGTGGCGCTGATGACAGCGTGATGCGATTCACATGCGCACGCGCACGTCGAGGTCACCCAGCTTATGGGCGACGTCGATGCCCACATGCTTGCCGTAGCGCTGCAGGCGCAGGTCGGCGGTGCGGTTGCCGATGCCCAGGCGCAGGATCTCCATCGACTCGATGAAGGCCGGCAGGCGCGGCGACTGCAGGGAGATCTCGGCGCGCTGCGCGCTCACTTCCAGGCCCAGGCAGGCCTGCAGCAGCGCGTAGACGCAGGCCGCGGCCCAGGCCTGCGGCGAGCACGCCACGGGATAGAGCGTGGGCCCCTCGGCGTCGCGCCGCGAGAATCCGCAGAACAGCTCGGGCAGGCGATGCTGGCTGAAATGCACGCTGGCATCGAACAGGCCGCTGAACACCTGCAGCGCGGCCAGCGTGTGGCCGTAGCGCGCCATGCCGGCGGCGATCATCGCGTTGTCGTGCGGCCAGATCGAGCCGTTGTGATACGACATCGGGTTGTAGCGGGCCTGCCCGCGCGCCACCGTGCGAATGCCCCAGCCGCTGTAGAAGTCGGGTTCCAGGTAGCGGTCGGCCATGCGGGCGGCGTGCTCGGGCGCCGCGATGCCGCTCCACATCGCATGGCCGGCGTTGGAAGTGGCCACCTCGCAGCGCTTGCCGTGGCCATCGAGCGCCAGCACGTACATGCCGATCTCGTCCGACCAGAAGCGCGACAGGAAGGCCAGCTTCAAGGCCTGCGCCTGGGCCTGGAGCCGCCGTGCCAGGCTGCCGTCGCCCAGCGCCTGCGCCATCTCGGCGGCCAGCAGCCTGGCCTCGTACACGTAGCCCTGCACCTCGCACAGCGCGATCGGGGTGTCGGCGTCGCGGCCGTCGGCATGGAACACCGAATCGTGCGAATCCTTCCAGCCCTGCTGGATCAGCCCGTCGCTGCTGCGCCGCGCGTAGCGCACGAAGCCCTCGCTGTCGGCGTTGCCGTCGATCCACTGCAGCGCGATCAGCACATGCGGCCACAGGCTGGCGATGAACTCCAGGTCGCCGGTGCGCTTCCAGTAGGCGCCGGCCAGCGCCACGAACAGAGGCGTGGCGTCGACGCTGCCGTAGTAGCGGCCGAAGGGCACCTCGCCGGTGGCGGCCATCTCGCACTTGCGCGCCTCGTGCAGGATCTTGCCGGGCTCGGCATCGCGCGCCGGGTCGCTCTGCCGCGCCTGGGTCTGCGCCAGGAAGGCCAGCACGCCACGCGCCGGCCGCGGGTCGATCCACAACAGCTCGCGCGCGGTGATGATGCCGTCGCGCCCGAAGGTGGTGGAGTACCAGGGCACGCCGGCGTAGGGATAGGGCCCCATCGGCATGTTGGTGGACAGCATCGCCACGTCCGAGCCGGAACGCCGCAGCCACAGGTTGGCCAGCGTGTTGGAGGTGGTGATGGCGCAGGCATCCTCCTGCGCGCTGCGCCGCGCGTCCTCGTTCTCGCGGTAGGCCTGGTCGTAGTGGGAGCGGTGCGGCGCGCGCTGCGCCGCCCCCTCGCCGCGCTCGCAATCGATGCTGCAGTACAGGTGGAACTCGTCGTCGGGCTCGACGCCGATCTCGAACACCGCCTCGCGCTCGCTCAGCGCGTGGGGCCGCGGATGGAAGCGCAGCCGGGTGCGGCGCAACACCCCGTCCAGGCCCTCGTAGGCGTAGGTCACCTCGCCGTCGCGGACCTCGGTCGCCAGCCGCCGGCCGCGCCGCGCGCGGGCCGAGCCGCGGACCTCGAACAGGTCCACGAAATCGGCGGCGAAGGCCAGCGCGATGCCGAAGCGCGCCGCCTGATCGCCGTGGTTCACGATCCGGATGTGCTCATGGCAGCATTGCTGCCACAGCAGCTTGGCGCGGAAGATGTGCACCGTGCCCTTGGGCACGTCGTGCCGCGCCAGGTCGGGGTTCATGAACTCGGCGATCAGCAGGCTGTTGTCTTCCTTGACGTTGGAGCCCAGGAACATGGGCCGCACGCCTTCGACCGTGAGCCGGTATTCGCTGAGGTAGCGGGTGTCCTCGTGGTACAGCCCCTGCTCGCCCAGCCCGGTGCCGTCGACATCGCCATAGCGGTCGGCGACGAGAAAGCTCTCGTCGTGCTTGAGCACGTGCGGGGTCTCGTCGGCACGGGCAGCGCTGGCGGCCACGTACCACCGGTCGCCGACGCGAATGCGGTCGCCGTTCATGACGGTGAAGCCTTCTTCCTGCCCGTTCATTTTGCGCCTGCCGATGCGAAGTCCATGCGCCGGTGCGAGTCGATCAGGGTGCGGTACACCGCCAGGTAGCGCCGGGCCATCACCTTGGCCGTGAAGCGCTCGTCAAAGATCTGCCGGCAACGGCGGCGGTCGATCCGGTCGATGTGACGGGCCGCATCGATCGCGGTGCGCTGGTTGGACACGATGAAGCCGGTCACGCCGTGCTCCAGCAGCTCCGGCACCGAGCCATGCGGGTAGGCGATCACCGGCGTGCCGCAGGCCATGGCCTCGATCAGCACCAGGCCGAAGGGCTCGGGCCAGTCGATCGGGAACAACAGCGCCTTGGCGCTGCCCAGCAGGCTGTTCTTTCCGGCGTCGTCCACCTCGCCGACGAACTTCACCAGCGGATGCCCCAGCAGCGGCCGGATCTCGCGCTCGAAGTAGCCGCGGTCGGCCGCGTCCACCTTGGCGGCCACCAGCAGCGGCGTGTCGCAGGCCAGCGCGATCTCGATCGCGCGGTCCAGACGCTTCTCGGGCGAGATGCGGCCAACGAAGGCGAAGTACCCCAGCGGCTCGGACGTGAAGCCGTACAGTTCGGCGGGCAGGCCGTGGTGGACGGTGGCGACGAAGTGGGCATCGGGCAACTGGCGCCGCTGGTGATTGGAGATCGCCACCAGCGGCAGGTCGGAGAAGTGCCGGTGCAGGGGCGGCAGGTGGTTCAGGTCCAGCCGGCCGTGCAACGTGGTCAGGCAGGGCGTGGCGCAGTGCCTCGCCATGGGGTAGTGCAAGTAGTCCACATGGAAATGGATCACATCGAACCGGTCCGCGCGGGCGAACACCTCGTCGAGCATCAGCGTGTGCCAGGCTGTCCAGTCGGTGTTGTCGGTCCGGCCGCGGAGGCTGCGCTGGCAAACGGCCACCAGTTTGGCCGAGGTGACCGAGTCGCCGCTGGCGAACAGCGTCACCTCATGGCCCAGGTCGACCAGGGTCTCGGTGAGATAGGAAACGACGCGCTCGGTCCCGCCGTAGCCGCTGGGCGGCACGCTTTCGAACATGGGGGCCACCTGGGCGATTCGCATGGGCTGTGGACCTGATGCGCCTGAAAAGCAGGCGCTGTAGTGCCACATCCTCGGCCAAGCAACTCGGGGGCTGGGTAGTACGGCCCGCCGCAGCACGGGCAGTGCATTCCTACACCCGCGCGCAGCGTAGTGCCGTTTGCGGCCCGGTGCGAACTTCAGTGAACAACCGGCTGGCGCATGGTCACGAACTCCTCGGCCGCGGTCGGGTGAATGCCCAGCGTGGCATCGAACTGGGCCTTGGTGGCATGGGCCTTGAGAGCGACCGCGAAGCCCTGCACCACCTCGCCCGCATCGGGGCCGACCATGTGCACGCCGACCACGCGGTCGCTCGCGCGGTCAACCACCAGCTTCATGAAGGTGCGCTCGCTGCGGCCGCTCAGGGTGTGCTTGAGGGCCCTGAACTCGCTGCGGTAGACGGTCACCTCGCCGAAGGCCTTGCGCGCCTCCGATTCGGTATAGCCGACCGTGGCGACGTTCGGGTGCGTGAACACCGCCTTGGGGACAAACTCGTAGCTCATCTCGCGCCGGCGCGGGCCGAACAGGCGATGGACCACCGCCATCGCCTCGGCCAGCGCCACCGGCGTGAGCTGCAGCTTCGCGGTGACATCGCCGATCGCGTGGATGCCCGGCACGTTGGTCGTGTGGTGCGCGTCCACGATGATCGCGCCGTCCTTGCCCTGCGCCACCCCGGCCGCCGGGAGCCCCAGGCCGGCGACGTTCGGGATCCGGCCGGTGGCATAGAGCACGGCGTCGGCCGTGACATGGCGGCCGTCGGCGAGCGACACCCACAGCCCGCCGGGGCGGCGCTCGATCGCGGAGACGTCGGCGTGGGTGTGCAGGTCCACGCCGTGCTTGCGCATCTCCTGCGTGATGAAGCGCCGCAGCTCGTCGTCGAAGCCGCGCAGGATCAGCTCGCCGCGATACAGCTGCGTCACGCGCGCGCCCAGGCCGTTGAAGATCGAAGCGAACTCGCAGGCGATGTAGCCGCCGCCCACCACCAGCAGCCGCGCCGGAAAGGGGCGGATGTCGAACATGCCGTCCGAGGTGACCACCCGCTCGCAGCCGGGAAACTTCGGCACGCTCGGGCGCGCGCCGGTGGCCACCAGGATATGCCGGGCGCTGAAGTGATGCCTGCCGCCCGCGGTCTGGACCAGCACTTGGTGCGGGCCCTCGAACTGCGCCCAGCCGGTGACGATGCGCACGCCCGCTTCCACCAGCATCTTGCGATAAACCCCGTTGAGCCGGGTGATCTCGGCGGCGCGGTTCGTCCGCAAGGTGGCCCAGTCGAAGCGCGGCTCGCCGACCCGCCAGCCGAACCCGACGGCGTCGCGGAAATCATCGGCGAAGTGCGCGGCGTAGCTGTACAGCTTTTTCGGAATGCAGCCGACGTTGACGCAGGTGCCGCCGAGTTGCGCGGCCTCGGCCAGGATCACGCGCGCGCCGAGCTGCGCTGCCAGCCGGGCGGCGCGCACGCCGCCTGAGCCGGCGCCGATGACAAACAGGTCGCAGTCGTGGTTGGCCATGCGGGACCCCATCGGGAATCGATGGGGTCATTCTGCGCATTTGGCGCGAAGGGCGACGCTGAATCAGCGCCGCCTTCTTACTTGAGTGAGGTCTTGCTCGACAACAAGGTTTCCAGCATTTTGCTGAGCTCGCGCGCGTCCAGCGGCTTGGTCATGTGGGCGTCGAAACCGGCTTCCAGCGCCGCGCGCTGGTCTGCTTCCTGGCCCCAGCCGGTCGCCGCGATCAGCACCATCTCGCGGCCCCAGGGGGCGGCCCGGACCTGCCGCGCAACCTCGTGGCCGTTCAGGTCCGGCATGCCGATGTCGACAATGGCGGCCTGCGGCCGGCGCAATCCGATCTCACGCACCGCTTCCACGCCACCAGTCACACGCACGGTCTTGAACCCAGCCATCTCCAGCAGACTGGCCAAGCCCCAGCCGGCGTCCGCGTTGTCGTCAGCGATGAGGATCTGGCCGCGGTCTTCGCCCATGGTCAGTGGCTCAGGTGCTGCCGGCAATCGGGTCGCGGCACGCGCAGCCGCCACCGGTCTGGCGCCGGGCAGGAGCACCCGGAACTCGCTGCCTTTGCCGCGGCCCTCGGAGCGCGCGCTGATCTGTCCGTCATGCAGGTCCACAATGTTCTTGACCAGCGCCAGGCCAATACCCAGCCCGCGGCCACGGTCGCGCGTGTCTTCCTGGGCAAACATGTCGAACATCGCAGGAATGCGCTGCGGCTCCATGCCGATGCCCGTGTCCTTGACCGACAGTTCGAGCTGGTCGCCCGTCAACCGGGCCGTGACGTCAATCGTGCCGTCACGCGGCGTGTACTTGATCGCGTTGGACAGCAGGTTGGACAGCACCTGCACCAGGCGCAGCGGGTCCCCGTCGAGCTCGACATCCCCCTCGCCCAAGTCGAGCTTGAGCGCATGCGGCGCATCCACCAGCAACGGCCGGGTAACCTCCAGCGCCGAGGCCATGACAGCCGAAAGTCGCACCCGTTCGCGTTTGAGTTCCAGCCTTCCGAGCTTGAGGCGCGAGACATCAAGGAGGTCGTCCAGCATCGCCTTCGTTGCCAATGCCTGGCGCCGCACCACTTCGGCGGCGGCCTGCGAATCGGCGGCGGGCACGCCGGCGGTCAGCATCAATTCCGCGGCACTGTCGATCGAGGCCAGCGGATTGCGCAGCTCGTGCGACAGCACCGCCAGGAACCGGTCCTTGGCGACGTCGGCGGCCTGCAGTTCGGCGCGTGCCCTTTCGTTCTCGGCCAGAACCTCCAGCAGTTCCGTGCGGCTGCGCTCCAGCGCCTCGCGGGCCTCCTGCGCCACCGTCTGGTCGCGCAGGATCTTGACGAAACCGACGGCTTCGCCCTTGCCGTCGCGCATCAGCATCACGACGCCGCTGGACCAGAAGCGGCTGCCGTCCTTGCGCAGGTGGTAGCGGTCGTCGCTGGCGCGTCCTTCGGCCAGGGCCGTGCTCACCTCCTTCTGCGGGATGTTCTGCTCCCGGTCCTCCGGCGTGAAGATGATGTCCGCCGCCTGGCCGATGATCTCCTCGCCGGCATAGCCCAGCAGCCGCTCGGCGCCGGCGTTCCACATCGTCATCCGCCGTTGCAGGTCCATCGACAGGATCGCGAACTCGATGGCGTTGTCCATCACCAGGCGCATGCGCTCTTCGCTCTGGCGCATCGCTTCCTCCGCGCGCTTCGCGGCGGTGATGTCGCGCGCGATCACCGTCCCCGCCATCACGTGCCCGGACTCGTCGCGGATGGGTGACACCGTGAGCGCCACCTGCAGTTCGCTGCCGTCCTTGCGCAGGCGCACGGTTTCGTGGCTGTCGATCGGCTCGGCCAATGCGATGCGGGCGAGCAGCCGCCCTGGGTCGGATTCCCCGTCGGGCGTCAGGATGGACAGCGGCTGGCCGACCGCTTCGGCGGGCGTGTAGCCAAAGATGCGCTGGGCACCGGGATTCCAGGACCGGATGGTGCCGTCCAGCGAGAAGCTGATGATCGCGTCGGTGGAAGCGGTGACCACCGCCGACAGCCACAGGCGCATCTCCTCTGCCTGTTTGCGTTCGGTGACGTTGATGAAGGAAAGCACCACCCCGGCGATACGATCCTCGAGTGTGCGGTAAGGCAGCAGCCGGGCCATGTACCAGTTGCCATAGTGGCTGCCGACTTCGCGCTCCACCGGGACCAGCTTTTCCAGCACCCGGGCCGCGTCGGCCCCGAGTTCGGGGTAGCGCAGCCGGCTCTTGAGGTCCGTCAGCGGGCGCCCGATGTCGGTGGCGATCAGGTTGAACAGCGAGACGGCCGCTGGCGTGAAGCGCGTGATGCACAGCTCGCGGTCCAGGAACACGGTGGCGATCGCCGTGGCGTCCATCAGATTCTGCATGTCGCTGTTGGCATGCCCGAGTTCATCGATATTGTTCTTGAGCTCCTGGTTGACCGTCGTCAGCTCCTCATTGATGGACTGCAGCTCTTCGCGGCTGGTTTCGAGCTCCTCGGAGGCCGAGCGCAGCTCCTCGTTCATCGCCTGCAGCTCTTCGTTGCTGGCCTTGAGCTCCTCGGTCGAGGCTTCGTATTGTTCGACCGTGTCGCGCAGGTGGGACTTGAGCGTTTCGAGCTCGCGGTCCAGCTGCCGTGCCACGGCATCGTCCTGCACCCGTTGCGGCTGCGGCCCTTCATTGGGCGTGGCCTCGGGGGCCATTGCCTGCAGCACGACCAGGAACAGGTCCGAGCCGACTTCCCTGGATGGCAATACACGGATGGTGAGCGACACGCGCTCGCCGTTGAATTCCACCGGCACGCCCGGGAGCTCGGCCACTTGCTGGTTCTGGGCCGCACGGTACAGCGCCGCACGCAGTTCGATGCGCACGCTCGGATTGACCGCGCGCAAAAGGTTGCGGCTGGGCTCACCGCCGGCGAACTGTAGGAAGCGGCCTGCGGTAGGAGAAAGATGGACGATGTCGTATTCGGAATCCACCAGGATCGAAGGCGGACCGAGTTGCTCGAGCAGTCGCAGGTGAATCTCGCCCCAGGAAGGCCTCGAATCCTGGGAGGCCTGCACCGCCCCGACGCCAGGGAAGGCGTTGCCGGCAACCGCCGATGCTTCGCCGGAAGCGTTGCGCGCGTCCATCATCCTGGTCAGCGCCCCGCGGCCCACGGGCATCGGTAGGCCGGTGCGCGGCCCCGGGCGCTGCTGGTAGATGCGGTGCTTCTTGTCCACCACCCCGAACAGGTCGTTGCCTTCCTCCACCGACTCCGACGAGCCGAGAAACAGGCGCGCACCGGGACGCAGCGCGAAATGGAAGGTGTCGAGCACCCGGGCTTGCGCGTCGCGGTTCAGGTAAATGAGCAGGTTCCGGCACGAGATAAGGTCCTGGCGCGAAAAGGGCGAGTCCTTGAGCACGTCGTGCGTGGCAAACAACACCATCTCGCGCAGCTCCCGCCGCACGCGCCAGCCGCGATGTTCCTCGATGAAGAAACGTTTGAGCCGTTCCTCGCTCACATCGGCCGCGATGGCGGTCGGGTACACGCCCTCACGCGCGAACTGCACGGCCGCATCGTCCAGGTCGGTGGCGAAGACCTGCACCAACGGCGGCGCGTCGATCGCCTGGGCGTGTTCGGCCAGGAGCATCGCGACCGAGTACGCCTCCTCACCGGTCGCGCAGGCGGGCACCCACACGCGCACGACCTCGTTCGGGCCCTTGTCGGCCAGCAGCGCCGGGATTTCGCGCTCCAGCGCCTCGAAACAGTCCGCGTCGCGGAAGAAATTGGTGACGCTGATCAGCAGGTCCTGGAGCAGCGCACCGGATTCGCCGGGGCGCGTGCGCAGGCAGTTCAGGTACGCGTGCAGGTCGTGCAAGCCGTTGACCTGCATGCGGCGCGCGATCCGCCGCACGATGGTGGCGCGTTTGTAATTGGAGAAGTCGCGGCCAGTGCGCGTTCGCAGGAAGCCGAGCACATCGCGCAGCGAGGCCTCTTCGACCGCCTGCGCCTGCGCCTGCGTCGGCTGAGCCGCAGTGCGCTCCTCTTCGGGCGGCAACTGGAGCTTGACCTCCAGCTTGAAGTAGTCGAGCACGCGCTGCGGGATCTCTGCCGTCGGCAGCACCCAATCCACCATACCGGTGGCAATCGAGGCCCGGGGCATGCCGGTGTGCTCGGCCTCGCCCGGATCCTGCGCGATCGTCAGGCCGCCGCGCTCCTTGATGCGCTTGATTCCGATGGCGCCGTCGCTGTCGGCGCCCGAGAGCACCACGGCAGCCGCGTGCGGCCCATGCGTATCGGCCAGGGTGCGGAAGAACAGGTCCACGGTGAAGTGACGGCGGCGGTCGCCAGGCATGGCTTCCAGTTCAAGCCGGCCATCGGCCACCTTCAGGGCATGGCGCGGCGGGATCACGTAGACCGTGTTCTTCTCGATAGTGACAGGCGCGGTCACCTGCACCACCGGCATCCTGGTCGAGCGCTGCAGCAGTTCCGCCAGCGTGCTCTCGTGCTCGGGCGACAGGTGGAGCACGACCGCGAAGGCCAGGCCCGGGTCCGGCGGCAGCGCGCGGAAGAAGGTGGTGAGCGCCGAGATGCCTCCGGCCGACCCGCCCAGGCCGACCAGCGGATGGAGATCGTAACCACCGCTGGGGATCAGGTTGTCGCTCTGATCGGAGGCAGTGTGATTTGCATGACCCGGATCTGTGTCCGTCATCTCGCCCTCGTACGCGTCTTCGGGCAATTATGCGATGCTGCTGCAGGCTTCAGCCATTCGAGTCGTCCCGCACCGCCTGCTCGACCGTCAGTGCTCGTAGGGCTCGTCCGACAACCGCGGGGCATTGAATACGACTGCCCCCGGCCGGGCTGCGCCACAGACTTATTCATCGGCCCAGTGCCAACCGTCCGGAGGACGCAACATGGCTTACAGCAGCATCCTGGGCGCCGACGTGGCGCCGGTCCATCCGAGTGGCCGTGATTCCGATGCGCTCGGCCCGAGCGACAACTCGGACAGCGGCAGCGACGCCGCGGGCACCTTCGAGGCGATTGCCGACAGCGATGCGGCGGGCACCGGCGAGCGCGGTTCGGCCGATCACCGCGAAACGCCCGAAGGCGCTGACATCCTGCCCGATCACGTGGTCGCGGTGAGCGAGGAAGAAGAAGCGCTGGCCACCGGCGAAGGCTTCCCCGACAGCGACCCGGACGCCAACGAATACACGGACCTCGGCGCGGACGACGTCGAGGACGACCTGGACTCGGACAGCCGCTGAGGCCCGCGCGCGCCGCAGCCGGCGCAAGCGGTGGTTACCTCGCGAGTGTCGAGGCCCCGAACAGGCTGGCGACGAACTCCACCGCGAGTTCCGCGGTGCGATTGCGCACATCGAGGGCGGGGTTGATCTCCACCACGTCCAGCGAGCCCATGCGGCCGGTGTCGGCGATCATCTCCATGCACAGCTGCATCTCGCGGTAGGTCGGCCCGCCGCGCACGCCGGTGCCCACGCCGGGCGCATCGGTCGGGTCCAGGCAATCGAGGTCGAAGCTGACGTGCAGGTGCGTATCCTCGTCGACGTCGTGCAGCGCCTCCAGCATGGTGTTGCGCATGCCGTGCTCGTCGATGTGGCGCATGTCGAACACCTGCAGCCCGAGTTGCGCGATGGCCTGCTTCTCGTGGGCATCGACGCTGCGGATGCCGATGAAGTCGATGTCTGCCGGGGTGATGGCGGCCGGCTCGCCGCTCCATCCCACCAGCGGCTTGGGGCCGTCGCCGAGCAGGCAGGACACCGGCATGCCATGGACGTTGCCCGAAGGGCTGATGTGGGGGTTGTTGACGTCGCTGTGCGCGTCCAGCCAGATCACGCGCAGCTTCTTCTTCGCATAGCGGCAATGGCGCGCCACGGCGCTGACCGAGCCGATCGCCAGGCAATGGTCACCGCCCATGAGCAGCGGCACCTGGCCGGCCGCCAGCACCGCCGCCACGCGGTCGAACACCGCGCGGTTCCACGCGACCACCTCCTCGAGGTGCCGCACGCCGGCCGTCGGCGGCGTCCACGGCGTGGGCGGGCCGGCGAGGTTGCCGTGGTCGATCACGTTGAGTCCGTGGCCGCGCAGCATCTCGTACAGGCCAGCCACGCGCAGCGCGTCCGGGCCCATGCCGGCGCCGCGCACGCTGGCGCCCACATCCGTGGGTGCACCGATCAGGCTGACAGTCTTCATTTCGTCGTCCTTCCCCCGGCTCAGTGCAGGAATTGTCTCAGCTTGGCGCCGCGCCGTGGGGCCCGGCCGCGCCGGATGCCGGGGCCGTGGTGTCGGTTGCTACAGGTTGCGTCCCTCCTGCCCGCGCTGCGGCCGGCCTGCCCAGAATGAAAGCCTTCCGAGCTCCAACCCAAGAGGAGGAAACCATGTCATCCGACCGGCTTCAGCGCTACCTGGAATGCATTGCGGCCTGCAATGCCTGCGTGGTCTCGTGCCAGCACTGCGCCTCGCTGTGCCTGCAGGAACCCGATGTGAAGATGATGACGCGCTGCATCGCGCTCGATTTCGACTGCGCCGAGATGTGCTCGGTTTCGGTCGCGCTGATGGCCGGCGGCAGCGAATTGGCCGACGCGATGTGCGGGCTGTGCGCGCGCGCCTGCCGGATGTGCGCGGAAGAGTGCGGGAAGCACTCGCACGACCACTGCCAGCAGTGCGCGGAGGCTTGTCGGGTGTGTGCGGAGGCTTGCGAGCGGGTGGCGGTCTAGAAGCCGGAGCGCCCTCACCCCTGCCCTCTCCCGGAGGGAGAGGGAGTAAGTCCTTCAGTGTTTGTGGCCAGGGCCGGCTTTGGACGGCATGACTTCGAGCAGCGCGGCCGGTGACTTCAAGTCCGAAAGTTTCTGGCCCGGCCCGGGCACCTCGGTCCAGTTGCCACGGCCTTCGTCGCAGACCTGCACCACCGGCCAGTACACCGGCCCCGGCTGGGCCGGGGTGCGCGCCACCAGCACGAACTCGTCGTAGAAGCCGTTGGCCAATTTGTCTTCGGGCGTGCGGGCCGTCCAGGAAATGCGGGTCACCTTGTCGCCGGCCTTTTCGATGTCGATGCGCCAGCCGGGTTTGGGCATGGGCTTGGGCGACTGCATGGCCGCCGGGATGTCGACGATCAGCTGGCGGGTCGGCGAGTCGCCGCAGCCGTGGCCCACCTTGAACACGGCCTTGTAGCTGCTGGCCGCCGGCGCGGCCTGCTGGTCCAGCACCACGTGCGCGTGCGCGTGGACGGCGGCAAGGGCGAGGCAAAGGGGCGCCAGGGCAATGAGTTTGCTCATGATGTTCGCTTTCAGAAATCGGCCTTCAGTTCCGCGACGTAGCTGCGCTGCGGATAGGGATGGAAGTTCCAGTACTTGTCGTTGTTGACGTTGTCGATGCCGAAGGAAGCCGTGAGGTGCTTGGTGGCCTTCCACTGGGCGCGCAGGTCCACCACGAAGTAGCGGCTGACGCCCATGTAGGTGAAGCCGTTGACGTCGCTGTTGTCCAGCGTGCGGAACTGGTCGCTGCTGTAGCGCGCGCCGATGCTGGTGCTCAACGTAGGCGTCCAGTGGTAGGCGGCCAGCGCATTGGCCCGCCAGCGCGGGATGTTCGGCTGGCGCTTGCCGATGGTGTCGCCGGGCACGCTGACGAAGCCGGCGTTCTCCTTGATGATCGAGTGCGCGAAAGTCACGCCACCGGAAAGGTCCAGGCCCTTGATGGCCACGTCCGCGCCGGAGAACGCGAGCTCCAGCCCCTGGGTGGCGATGCGCCCGACGTTGCTGACGCGGCTGACGTTGCGGTTGGCCTGCGCGTCGAAGGTGGTCTGCGAATACAGCGCATCGCGCGTGTCCTCGGCGAAGAAGGTCAGGCGCAGCAGGCCCACGCCCACGTCCTTCTCGCCCGAGAGTTCGCCGGTCCAGGAGCGCTCCGGCCGCAGGTTGGGGTCGTTGATGAACTGCGCGTTGACGGTGGACGTCGCCCCGTACAGCTCGGCCACGGTCGGGTAGCGCACGGCGCGGCCGAGCGAGGCCTTGAGCACCGTGTCGTCCCGCCACTGCCAGGAGATCGCCGCCTTCGGCGACAGGTCGTCTTCGCTGCGCTGCGGCCAGGCCGTGTTCACCGTGGAGTTGATCTGCGTGTGACCGTTGTACGCGGTCCAGTGCTCGGCCCGCAGGCCCAGCACTGTCTTCCAGTCGGGCGCGAAGCGCCAGCTGTCCTGCGCCCACAGGCTTTGCAGCTGCGTGCGCCCGCCCACGTCGCTGGCCACGGCGCCGCCCGGGTCGCTGCGCCAGTTGCCCGGGATGGCCGAGGTCAGGTAGCTCAGTTTCCAGCTGTCCTGCTGGACGCCGAAGTCGACGATGTGCGGGCCCTTGGTGCCCGCGGGCCGCCAGGTCCCGCGCGCCGCCAGGGTGTTCCAGCCGGTGCCGCCGCCGTCGGCGATCGTGCCGGGGCCGCCCGACTCGGCGCCCGGGGGCGTGTTGGCCAGCGCGTTCTGGCGCTTCTGGTCCTTGGCGTAGTCGTACAGGCTGGCGGCGATCTCCCAGTCCCAGGTGCCCTGGGTGTGGCTCTTGAGCGAAAAGCCGTGCATGTAGTGCGTAAGGCTTTCATCGGTGAGCGGCAGGTCGGCGCCGGTGACGGCCGCGTAGTTGGCGCCGTTGATGTTGATCGGGCCGCTGGTCACCGGTGCGCCGGCGGCATTGCTCAAGTACGAGGTCGGCCGGTTGGTGGACGTGTTCTGCCAGGCGCCGAACACATAGGCCGCCCGCAGCACCGGTGTGATGTCGTAGGCCAGCTTGACCTTGGCGTGATCCTGGATCGTGTGGTACTGCGTCTGCGCGGCGATGTAGTAGATGGGCGCATTGGTCGGGTCTCGCTCGGGCACGGCGCCGGTCACCGGAGTACCTGGTGTCGATGTCGTTGTACTGACGAAGCGCCTTGCGAAGGTGAGCGGCTGGCCCTGGCTGTCGGTGCGGTTGACGTTGAACCACCAGGTCCAGTCACCCGCCTTGCTGCCGATGGAGGTGCTGGCCTGCCAGGCGGGGAAGGTGTCCTTGGTGCCGTAGAGCTTGAAGGGCTGCCACACGTAGCCGATGCTGGCGTGCCCCTCCAGCTGGGTGGGCATGCGCGTCACGTAGTCCACGACGGCGCCCACCGAGTTGCCGGGGTAGGCCGCCGAGAAGGGTCCGTACATCACGTCGACCCGCTCAATCTCCTCGGGCGTGACCAGCCCCCAGCGGGGCGGGAAGCTCAGGCCGCCGACGCCGTTGCCCAGGTAGTTGGACAGCAGGATGCCGTCGGCGTACACCGCCGAGCGCGCGCTGTTGCCGGTGCCGGACGCGCGGCTGGAAAGGATGGCGTGGTTGTAGTCGCCGATGTAGCGCTTGCGCACCAGCAGGCTGGGAAAGTACTTGAGGGCATCCTCGCTGTCGGTCGCGTTGATGGATTCCCCGATCTGCTCGCGCGAGATGCTCTCGGTGGTGGTGGGAATCTGCGTGGGCAGCGAAGTGGGCCGGTTGGCGACGATGGTGACGACGCCGAGCTCCTTGACCGGCGCAGGGGCGTTCTGCGCCGCCAGGCCGAGGGGAAAGGCCACGGCAATGGCCGCAGCGATGCGATGGATTCGCACGGGAAACTCCTGATGGGGACGACCGCCGGCCGCACGGAACGAACCCGAGGCAACCGGAGCGAAGCGGATCAGGAAAAGAGCGGGGGCCCGCGCGCCGGCAGCGGCGCACGCGTGAGGCTGGCCAGCTGGGCCGACACCAGCGGCCGCAGCGCATGGCCCAGGGCGGCGACGGCGGGAGGCCGCGCGTGGGTCGTGGCGGGGGGTGCCGAAACACCGGTGCACAGGAAGCACTTCAGCGTGTGGTCTGCCGCGTGGTGGTCCTGCTCGCCGCCGCCCTGCGGGTTGGTTTGAACCGGACCGCCATGGCTGGTGCAGATCGAGTCCATGCCGATGTCCATGGCCTGCGCGGACTGCATCCAGGGCGCGATGCCTGCGACGACGACGAAAGCGACGAACCAGACCAGCACGGCGCTGGTGATTCGTCGCTTCAACGGGCTCGCTTGCATGGAACCGATTATGCAAGGCCGTCCAAGGATGGCCTTGCGAAACATCAAGTCGCCGTCAGTACCAGCCGGCCGCGGCGAGCTGCTCCTTGACGAACTGGTTCTGCAATTGATGACCCAGGGGCGTCGGATGCACGGAGTCGGCGTACAGGAACCCGCTGGTGTCGCCCGGGATGGTGCTTGCCGTGGTGCAGGCGAGCGAGGAGCCCTGCAGCGGATTGGCCGGCGAGGTGGTGCTGCACGCCGGCGTGGTCACATTGCTGAGGCCGTATCTCGAAGGATTCGCGGTCTGGTCGCGGCCCCGCGCGTAGACATCCACCTGCACCACCGTCGTCGCGGTGCCCGCCAGGCCCGCGGCCAGCTGCGAATTGAAGGTCGTCACCATCTGGTTGACCAGCGCGCGGGTCTGCGCGTCGGCTGCCAATGCGAAGGGTGTCTGACTCACATCCGGCAGGTTCACCACGACGACGTACTTGGCGCCCTTGGCCAGGATCTGCGTCTTCACCAGCCCGGCCAGTTCGGCACCGGCCTGGCCCATGGCGGTGACGGCCGCGGTCGCCGCCGCGTTCACGGCCGCGGCGCCTCCGGCGGCCACGGCCTGCTGCGTGGCGGTGGGCCAGCCCGCCGCCACGGCGGCGCCGGCAGCAGCCGCGCCCCCGCCCGCGGCGGCCGAGACGCCGTTGATGTTCATGAATGTGTCGTTGCCGCCCGCCATGACGGTGACCAGCTCGCTGCCGTTGAAGCTGCCGCCGGTCTTGGCCAGGTGCGCGGCGATCTGCTGCGTCACCGGCACGGCCGTCAGGCCGATGTTGACCTGGTTGAACGGGGCCGCCTGCAGGGTCGCGCTGCTTGGCGCGAACACGTTGCTGACCCGCGCGCTGCCTTGTGCATAGTTGGTGCAGGCCGGTGTGTTGGTGACCGGCGCACCCGTGAAGCCCGGCACGTTGGGCAAGAGGCCGGTTTGCGCCGGGCAAGAAGCGGGCACCTTGATGTCCGACGCGAGCAATTCGGTCCAGATGCGCGCGCTGGCGCTGTTGACGGTGAACTTGCCGCCGCCCGCCGCCGCGACGGTGCCGACCTTGTAGGTCCCGACGTCGCTCAGGCTGTCGCCGAAGGACACCAGCGAAGTGAAAGGCACCCGCGGGCTGGGGACGATGTCCCCGCCACCGCCGCCGCAGGCAGCCAACACCACCGTCGCGGCCAGCGCTGCCCATCTCGTCCTGTTGAACGCCATCTGATGCTCCTTGTTAGGTTAAAGCAATGGTTCACAGCTAGAACGCAGCATCGTAGCGGCACGGCAGCAGGCGTGTTAGAGGAATTCGTCCTGGACGCGGGGCGGCAGTTCGTTATGAGCTGGCCGCCCATGAGAAAAGCGGCCGCGCGGGCCGCTTTGTCGTTGCGAAAAAGGCGGCCCCGCGGGCCGCCGTTGGCGCTTACTGGAAGGGGGTCCACCAGTTGCCGGACGCGACCACCAGGCTCAGCAGCTGGATCTCGCAGTCGTAGTAGCCGGTGGTCAGGTTCTTGGCGTTCCAGCCCCACATGGCGTCCAGGAAGCCCTGGAAGCGCGCGTCCACACAGGCGCCGGCGCAGATCGGGCCGTTGTAGGCCGCGCTGTTGCCGCTCGTCAGCTTGGTGCCGTCCAGCGCGTAGCCGGTACCGATGTTCGTCGGGTCCCCGCCGGAAGAGCGGTTGAAGAAGTCGATCATCTTGCCGGTGACCTGGCCGAAGCGCGTATCGCCGGACAGCACAAAGTCCGAGGAGAAGCGCCACGGGTTACGACAGGCGTTCCACCAGTAGTAGCCTTCCTTGTCGTTGCCGTCGCCGATGTAGCCGGTCGAGGGTTGCGGCGCGGCTGAGTTCGTGTTCATCACGAAGTCGGGCATCAGGCCGGCCGACGGTGAGTACACCGTCTGCATGCGGTTGAGCAGCTCGTAGGCCTTGTCGACCGCGCGGTCCCACAGGGCATCGCCGGTGGCGGCCTTGTAGGCACGGAAGTGGCCGATCATGTAGTCCGACGTGCGGTTGTTGGTCGGCGACGGCAGTCCGCGGGTCGAGCCGTCCTCGTTCATGTTGAAGAACTTCATGGCGTTGACCGTCGCCTTGCCTTCTTCCAGGTAGTTCCACTTGCCGCTGGAGCCCCACTGGCGGTGGGCCATCAGCAGAGCCATGGCGATGTCCTGGTCGCCGTCCATCGCGTTCCAGCCTTCGCCGCCCGAGCTGCCGTCGGCGTTGAGGCGCCAGTCCATCAGGTACTTGGCGGACGCGTCGCGCGCCGCCAGCCCATAGGCGGGGCGGGCACGCACCACGGCCAGCAGGCCGTCGAAGATCTTCTGCGCTTCGGGGTCGTGACCGTGGAACACGACCGTGAGCAGCATGCCGTAGCCCATGCCCTCGGACACGGTCAGGAACTGCCGGTTCGAGAACTGCACGGCGTAGCCGCCGGCCACCACCGAGTCAGCGCGCACCACGTTGGCCGCCTTCCAGGCGTCGTAGTGCTTGGTCAGCATGGCGTCCATCGTGGCGTCGCTCTGCGACGGCTTGATGCCGGCGACGTACTTGTTCAGGCGCGAGCCGAACGGATAGCCGGTCGCCGGGGCGGCCTGCGCAGGTGCTGCAGCGGCAGCGCTTGCCGCGGCCGTCGGGGTCGAGACCGACACCGGAAGATCCGTTGCTGCGGCAGCGGCAGCGCCAGTCGTGGTCGAGCCCGTCGAGCCTCCTCCGCCACCACCGCAACCGGTCAGGAAAGCGGCAACTGCAGCAGAACCAGAGGAAAGAAAGAGACGTCTTCTCATTTGTTCAACACCTGTAAGCAAATGGCCTCCATGCCGGCGCGAACGCCAGCCCTTTGGGCCTGTTGAAGATGAGCTGTGGCTTGACGGGCCGGACTTGAAATACCGTTGCTGCCCCGTCTGGCAGCGATGGCGGTGTGCCGGCTAACCTCAGCGCGATGACTAGACTGTAGTAGGAGACGTCCGACAGCACACCCCTCACGGCGCCTACAAACGTAAGGAATTGCTGAGAATGTTCGACCACAAGAGCCCGAGCTCAAGGCCGCGGTAAAGGGCAGGCAAGCTCAGTTGTGCCGCCCGAAAACGGGCCATGTAGGCCGCGGCTGACAAGGGTTTCCCCTTGAGCATGAGCTCCCTGCGGAAGAGCTGGGAAGGTGCCGCCGGCCGATGACCCACGGCCGAGCTGATTGTGACCAAGCTCAGCCGCAAAACTTACAAAATGGGGAGCTGGCTCAGCGGCAAATGGCTCTGCAGTGGGCCTCTACAGGCCGCAAAATCCGATTCGCCATGAAGGCTTGGACCAACACCGAACTCAGCTATGGCAGCGTCGCAGTGCTGCTGCACTGGGCCATGGCCGCGCTGCTGCTGCTGCTGTTGGCGATGGGCGTCTACATGGTTGGGCTGCCCGAGGTGGGCTTCGACCGGGAAAAGATCACGTTGATCCTGGTGCACAAGGCGCTGGGCCTGCTGGCGCTGGTCGCCGTGCTGTTGAGAATGGCCTGGCGCTCGGGCAATCCGATGCCTGAGCTTGCCGCAGGCCTGCCCGACTGGCAGCAGCTGAGCGCCCGTGTGGTTCACCTGCTCTTCTATGCGCTGATGCTGGCACTGCCCGTCACAGGCTGGCTGATGTCCTCGGCCGGCGGCTACCCGGTGTCGTTCTTCGGAGTCTTCGAATTGCCGGACTTCGTGGCGGTGAACCAGCGCAACTTCCAGATCTGGATCGTGGTGCACCGATGGCTGGGCTATGCGCTCGCGCTGTTGATCGTGGCTCACGCCGGCGCGGCGCTGCATCACGCCTGGGTGCGGCGCGACGACACGCTGCGCAGGATGCTCTGAATACTAGAGAGCGCCTGGGGCGAAGCTCATGCGCTAGTGCGCTCCCGCCATGTCCAGCGCAAAGCGCGCCACGTCACGCAGCACCTTCGCCGAGGCCTCGTTGGCCGCTTGCACTCCGGCGCCGGGCGTCTTCTGGCGCATCGGCTCGCGCTGCGCGATCTCGCGCGTCGCGAGCAGGTTGCCGCTGACCGCGTCCAGCCAGCGCACGCGCAGCGCGAGTCGCGCCTTCGGCGGCTCCTCGCTGAAATCCTGCGTGAGTTCAATCACTTCGGTGCGCAAGATGTAGGAGGCCGGGCCGCCATCCGGCGGCACGATCACGCGGATGCAGCCGGTGGCCTCCAGCGCGCGTACCAGCAGCGGGTGCAGCATCTGCGCCGGCCGCTCGGCCCACTCGTTGCTGCTGAAATAGGCGATCTGGTGCGGCTGCTGGGTGTAGGCCATGCGGGTGGTGTCGTACGCGGGCCGCGACTCGGGCCGCTCGACCCGCACGAGCGGTGCGCGGCAACTGGCGCGCGGGATGTCCTGCGGCAGGGTGTCCAGCATGGCGATCGCCAGCGGCGCTTCCGCCGCCGGCGCCAGCAGGGAGGAGCAGCCGGCCGCGAGCGCCGCCGCGCAGAGGGCGAGCCCGGTCCGCACGGCTGGCCCCCGGGTCATTGCGCCTCACCCGGGCCGGGCGTGCGGGCCTCGCCGCGCAGCAGGATGGCCGGATTGCGGCGAATCCGTGTCGCCGTGTCGTTCAGCGACGCGCTCAAGTCATCGAGCCGCGTGACGGTGCGCTGCGCCTGCGGCAGGGTTTGCGTCTGCAGAAAGCGCACGGTCTCGTCGGTGTTGGCGGTGAGCCGCTGGAGCTGGGCCACCGCCGACTGCGCTTCGGGCAGCAGCTGCGTCTGCAGCGTGCCCACCGTCGCGGTGCTCGATTGCAGCAGCGGCTGCAGCTGCGCGCTGGCGCGCTCGGCGTTCGCGATGATGGCGTTCATCTTCTCGTTGTTGGCCGCCAGCGTGCGCGTGACCTGCTGCATCGCAGCGAGCGACTCCTTCATCGAAGCCAGCGTCTGCGCATCCAGCGCCGACTGCAGCAGCGCCGTCACCACCTGCACGTTCTGGTTCAGCTGGGTCATGGCGGCGTCGAGGTTGACCAACTGCGCGGGCCCCGCGGCGATCACCGGATACGGCTGGCCGGGCGCCGCGGCCAGGGGCGCGCCGGCCGGCCCCGTGTCTTCCAGGTTCACATAGACATAGCCGGTGAAACCGCGCGCCGCGAGGCCCCGGCCGGTGATGGTCGCCACCGTCGCGGCGCTGACCGGCGTGCCCTTGCGCAGCTCGACGAGCACACGCACGTTGCGCGGATCCGAAAGCCGCACCTCGCTCACATGCCCGACCTCGACGCCGTGAAACTCCACCGGTGCGCCGGCGATCAGCCCGGAGACCGGTTCGCGCGAATGGATCTCGTAGCGCACGTAGCCGGTCGTGGAGAACACCCACCAGCCGACGACCGCCGCGGCGATCGCCAGAAGGATGACCGCGAACACGATCTTCGCGCGCGCCTCGACACTGTTGGCCATGCCGCATCCTCCATGGAGACCCTGAGGGTGAGGCGATCCAGTATAGAAGTAGCAGGCGACGCCTGCGCGAGGGAACCCGCCCATGGTTGAGCTCGTGCCAAGTCCGCAGCCCGGGCTAAGGGCTGTCCACACTAGCCGCATCGTCCAAGGGGCGGCAAGAATCCGCCGCACCCCCAAACGGAGAAATCGAATGACTGTCTGGACCCTTGCGCGGCGCATCCTTGCGGCGCTTTCACTCGTTGCCTTCGCAGGCACCGTCCCGGGCGCCCTGGCGCAGGCGGTGCCAAAGCGGACCGAGATCGGCGCCCGGCCCGAGTCGATCATGTGGGTCGGCAACAGCTTCTTCTACTACAACAACAGCATGCACGGCCACTTCGGCCAGCTCGCGAATTCGCTGAACGAGAAGCCGGCGCTGCGCAGCACCTCGGTCACCATCAGCGGCTCGGGCCTGGACTGGCACGACATGGAGTCGCTGGTGCGGCCGAACGGGCTGGGCCGCTATTCCTTCGTCGGCGACAACGAGATCCGCTTCAATCCGCCCGGCCGCATGTACGACACCGTCATCATGATGGACTGCAGCCAGTGCCCGGTGCATCCGCAGCTGCAGCAGGCGTTCCACGACACCGTCCGCAAGGATGCGGAGATCCTGCGCAAGCAGGGCATCCGGCCGGTGCTTTTCATGTCCTGGGCCTACAAGGACAAGCCTGAGATGACGCAGCAGCTGGCCGAGCAGTACACCAAGGCGGGCAACGACAACGACCTGCTGGTGATTCCCGCCGGCCTGGCCTTCGCCAAGGCGATCGCCCGCAAGCCGGACCTGGAGCTCTATGTGGCGGACAAGCGGCACCCGAGCTTGGCCGGCACCTACCTCGCCACCGCGACGGTGTATGCGTCGCTGCTGAAGAAGAGCCCGGTGGGCGCCAAGTACACGGCCGGCCTGAGTCCGGAAGTGGCCGCACTGCTGCAGCAGGCGGCCTGGGATGCGGTGCAGGAGTACTTCTCCGGGAAGTAGCGAGCTGAGGGCGACTCGGTCAAACAGCAGTCGCCGAGCGTGGTCGTCGCCTGATAGCCCGAAGGTCCCATTGCGCCGGCCCGCGCCCGGCAGGAGAGTGGGCTTTCCCAGCCAAGAACACAGCGCCATGGCGAAGAAGGTCAAGCGAGACAAGGCTGCCCGCGAGGACAGCGCCGTACCGACCCGCAAGTTGACGGCTGGTGACTACGAGGATGAGCTCTACCGGCTGCATGTGGAACTGGTAAAACTGCAGCAGTGGGTTCAGGCCAGCGGCAGCAAGATCTGCGTGGTGTTCGAAGGCCGCGACGGCGCCGGCAAGGGCGGCACCATCAAGGCAATCACCGAGCGGACGAGCCCGCGGGTCTTCCGGGTGGTGGCTCTGCCGGCTCCCACCAATCGCGAGAAGACGCAGATGTACCTGCAGCGTTACGTGCCCCACCTGCCTGCGGCCGGCGAGGTGGTGATCTTCGACCGCAGCTGGTACAACCGCGCCGGCGTCGAACGCGTGATGGGCTTCTGCACCGAAGAGCAGGTGCAGGACTTCCTGCAGGCCGTGCCCTTGGTGGAGCGAGCGATCGTCGACTCTGGCGTGCGGCTGTTCAAGTACTGGCTCGAGGTGAGTCCCCAGGAGCAGACGCGTCGGCTCACGGATCGCATCGAGGACGAGCGCAAGATCTGGAAGCTCTCGCCCATGGACCTGCAGTCCTATGGCCGCTGGTACGACTACTCGCGGGCACGCGACGACATGTTCAAGGCCACGGACACCGAGTTCGCCCCGTGGCTGGTGGCGCGTACCGATGACAAGCGGCGCGCACGCCTGAACATCATCAGCGACCTGCTCTCGCGCATCCCCTACCAGCCTGTCAAGCGCGACAAGGTGGTGCTGCCTAAGCGACAGAAGGCCGGCGACTACCGCGAGCCGGACTACCCCTACCGCTACATCGCGGAAAGGTTCTGACGGTGCCGGCGATGGAGCGCGACCTGTCGACACTGCTGGCGGGCACGCGAGGCGGACCCACGCTGCTGCAGTGGGTGCGCGCCTACCAGGCGCAATGGCTGGTGCCCGATCTCATTGCCGGGGCGACTGCAGCGGCGGTGGTGATTCCCAAGGCCCTGGGTTACGCGACGATCGCCAGCCTGCCAGTCCAAGTGGGCCTCTACACCTGCCTGGTTCCGATGGCGGTCTACGCCTTGCTCGGCACATCGCGGGTGCTGAGCGTAAGCACCACCACGACGATTGCCATCCTCACGGGCGCGGCCCTGTCGCAGGTGGCGCCGTCGCTGGAACCCGCGGGCCAAGTCGCTGCCCTGGCGACACTGGTTTTGTTGCCGGGCGCCATCTTGTTCGCCGCCGGATTGCTGCGACTGGGCTTCGTGGCCGATTTCATCTCCGAACCCGTGCTGGTTGGCTTCAAGGCCGGCGTCGGCATCGTCATCATCCTAGATCAGTTGCCCAAGCTGCTCGGGCTGCATTTCGACAAGGGCAGCTTCCTGCACAACGTCCTCGCGATCGTGCAGGGCCTGCCGGGAGCGTCAGTGCCCACGGTCGCGCTGGCCCTGGCCATGGTGGCCATCCTTGTGGGGTTCGAACGCTTCGTGCCGCGGGCACCGGCGCCGCTGGTTGCGGTGGTGATCGCCATCCTGGCCATGAAGTACCTGGAGCTCGGGCGCCTTGGCATCGAAGCGGTAGGCACCGTGCCGACGGGCCTGCCCGCGCCGACCGTGCCGGACTGGCACCTCGTGCAAGCCTTGTTGCCGGCCGCCGCGGGCATCGCGCTGATGAGTTTCACCGAGACGATCGCAGCGGCACGGGCATTTGCGGGCAGCGGCGAGCCCACGCCGGATCCGGACCGCGAACTGGTCGCCACGGGCGTGGCCAATGCGGCCGGGGCCCTGCTGGGCGCCATGCCCGGTGGCGGCGGCACTTCGCAGACGGCAGTGAACCGCCGTGCCGGCGCGCGCTCGCAGTTGGCCGGCCTGGTCACGGCGGTGCTCGCCCTGGGCGCCATCCTGTTGCTGGCCCCCTTCATCGCAGCCATGCCGCAGGCCACGCTGGCCACCGTGGTGATTGTCTATTCGGTTGGCCTCATCCGGCCATCTGAGTTCCGCGCGATCCGCAAGGTTCGCCGCACTGAATTCGCCTGGGCACTCGTCGCGCTCGCGGGCGTGGTGCTGCTGGGGACCTTGCAGGGAATCGTCGTGGCGATCGTCGTGTCACTGGCGGCGATGGCCTATCAGGTGTCCAACCCGGTGGTGCACTTGCTGGGGCGCAAGCCCGGGACCAACGTGTTTCGCCCGGCCGCCCCCGGCAACCCAGATGACCTGCGCTATCCGGGCCTGCTGCTGGTGCGCCCGGAGGGGCGCATCTTCTTCGCCAACGCCAGCCGCGTGGGCCAGCAGATCGTGCAACTGATCGCGCAAGAGCAACCGCAGGTGGTTGCGCTGCATCTGCGGGGCGTGTTCGACCTCGAGTACACCGCGCTCAAGATGTGGACCGAGGCCGAGCAGCGCTTGCGCGAGGCCGGCGTCACGGTGTGGCTCGTCGGCCTCAACCCCGGCGTGCTCGCGATGGTGCGCAATTCCCCGCTCGGCGAGGCACTCGGCGAGCACCGGATGTTCCACAACCTGGAGCAGGCCGTGGCGCACTACCAGGCGCACTACCTGAAGGCGGCATCGGCGACGGCCTGAGCTGTCTCCGGCGTGCCTGTCCTGGCGCGCTGCGCGGTCGATCGAGCAAAGCCTGCGTGCCCTGGAGCCTGGGTCAGGGTGACGCCGTCGCCGGAATCAAGCGCGAAGGACCCGCCCATTGGGCATCGCCGCAATGCGGCCGTCCTCCACCTTCAGTTCGCCGTTGACGAAAACGCTGCGGATGCCGCGTGATGGCCGGATCGGATTGGCGTAGTCCGCGCAGTCGATCACTTCGTCCGGCGAGAACAGAACGAGATCAGCATGCGCTCCCGGCTTCCGCACAGTCGCGATCGACTGCAGGGGCGTCGGCGCCTGCTCTTGAAAGGCCGCCAAAAGCCCTTATCATTAGCACTCGCCGCGGTTGAGTGCTAGCAGCAGAGCTAAGCAACCGCCCGATCAGTTAATAAGCGCTAACTTTCGTTGGCGCTTTTTGATGTCCTTCCGTTTCTGAACAAGGAGATGCAATGAAACTTCGCCCTCTGCACGATCGCGTGATCGTGAAGCGCCTGGAAAACGAAACCAAGACCGCTTCGGGCATCGTCATTCCCGATAACGCCGCCGAGAAGCCCGACCAGGGTGAAGTCCTGGCCGTGGGCCCGGGCCGCAAGAACGACAAGGGCGACCTGATCGCCCCGAACGTGAAGGTGGGCGACCGCGTGCTGTTCGGCAAGTACAGCGGCCAGACCGTGAAGGTCGAGGGCGACGAGCTGCTCGTCATGAAGGAAGACGACCTGTTCGCGGTCGTCGAGAAGTAATCAGGCACAGCATTTAGGAGCTAATAGAAATGGCAGCTAAAGACGTAGTTTTCGGCAGTGACGCCCGTCACCGCATGGTCGAGGGCGTGAACATCCTGGCCAACGCCGTGAAGATCACCCTGGGTCCCAAGGGCCGCAACGTGGTGCTCGAGCGCTCCTTCGGCGCCCCCACCGTCACCAAGGACGGCGTGTCGGTGGCCAAGGAAATCGAACTGAAGGACAAGCTCCAGAACATGGGCGCGCAGATGGTCAAGGAAGTCGCTTCCAAGACCAGCGACAACGCCGGTGACGGCACCACCACCGCCACCGTGCTGGCGCAGGCCATCGTGCGCGAAGGCATGAAATACGTGGCCGCCGGCATGAACCCGATGGACCTCAAGCGCGGCATCGACAAGGCCGTGACCGAGCTGGTCGAGCAGCTCAAGAAGCAGTCCAAGCCGACCACGACCTCCAAGGAGATCGCCCAGGTCGGTTCGATCTCGGCCAACAGCGACGAGTCGATCGGCAAGATCATCGCCGACGCGATGGACAAGGTCGGCAAGGAAGGCGTGATCACGGTCGAGGACGGCAAGTCGCTCAGCAACGAGCTGGACGTCGTCGAAGGCATGCAGTTCGACCGCGGCTACCTGTCGCCCTACTTCATCAACAACCCCGAGAAGCAGAGCGCGATCCTCGAGAACCCCTTCGTGCTGCTGTTCGACAAGAAGATCAGCAACATCCGTGAGCTGCTGCCCACGCTGGAGCAGGTCGCCAAGGCCAGCCGTCCGCTGCTGATCATTGCCGAGGAAGTCGAAGGCGAAGCGCTGGCCACGCTGGTGGTCAACACCATCCGCGGCATCCTGAAGGTCGTGGCCGTCAAGGCGCCCGGCTTCGGCGACCGCCGCAAGGCCATGCTGGAAGACATCGCCATCCTCACCGGCGGCAAGGTCATCGCTGAAGAAGTGGGCCTGACGCTGGAGAAGGTGACGCTGGCCGACCTGGGCCAGGCCAAGCGCATCGAAGTGGGCAAGGAAAACACGATCATCATCGATGGCGCCGGTGCCGCTGCCGACATCGAAGCGCGCGTCAAGCAGGTCCGCGTCCAGATCGAGGAAGCAACCAGCGATTACGACCGTGAGAAGCTGCAAGAGCGCGTGGCCAAGCTGGCCGGCGGCGTGGCAGTGATCAAGGTCGGCGCCGCGACCGAAGTCGAGATGAAGGAAAAGAAGGCCCGCGTCGAAGACGCCCTGCACGCCACGCGTGCGGCGGTGGAAGAAGGCGTGGTGGCCGGCGGCGGCGTGGCGCTGCTGCGCGCGCGCCAGGCGCTGGGCGACAAGGTCAAGGGCGACAACCATGACCAGGAAGCCGGCATCAAGCTGGTGCTCAAGGCCATCGAATCGCCGCTGCGCGAGATCGTCGCCAACGCCGGCGACGAGCCGAGCGTGGTGGTCAACGCGGTGCTGGGCGGCAAGGGCAACTACGGCTTCAATGCCCAGAACGGCCAGTATGGCGACATGATCGAGATGGGCATCCTGGACCCGACGAAGGTGACGCGCACCGCGCTGCAGAACGCCGCCTCGGTCGCTTCGCTGATGCTCACGACCGAAGCCATGGTCGCCGAGGCGCCCAAGGACGAGACCCCGATGCCTGCCGGCGGCGGCATGGGCGGCATGGGCGGCATGGGCATGGACATGTAATCAGGCAGAAGGCGCGCAAGCGCTTTCCTGCTGGCGTCCACGCCAGACAAAAAGCCGGTCGAAAGACCGGCTTTTTTCATGCGCGCCCGCGGCGCCTTGGGCAGTGCTTACTGCTGGCCGGGAGCGGATTGCGGCAGCGGCGGCACGTCAGCCGGCGGCTGGCCGTATTCGTTGGCGCCGGGCTGCCCGGGCTGGATGGCGAAGTAGATCAGGACCAGCCAGCCGATCACCGGGATCAATCCCAGCAGCATCCACCAGCCACTCTTGCCGATGTCGTGCAGGCGGCGCGCGCCCACGGCCAGGCTGGGAATCAGGAACACGAGGCTCGCCAGGCTTTGCAGCGTCCAGCTCACGATTCCGAGCACGAACAGCACCACGAACTGCGCGAGCGCGAAGTACCAGAACTCGGGTCGGTCGGCGCGGCCGCCGAACTCCGCGAATTTCTTGAAGCAGGTGATGACGGCCTTCTTGATGTCTTCCATTCCTCACTCCTCTCTGTACACGGGCAAATGCCCGGGCGCATGATACGAGGAATGGATTAGCGAGGCGAGCCCCCCGCAGCGCCCTAGCCGGCCCGGAGCCTGCGCAACAGGCCGGCCGTCGACGGGTCGAGCCCACTTTCATCGCCGTTTTCCAGCCGCGGCGCGATGTCCTTGGCCAGCACCTTGCCCAGCTCCACGCCCCATTGGTCGAAGCTGTTGATGCCCCAGATCGAGCCGCTGACGAACACGCGGTGCTCGTACAGGGCGATGAGCGCGCCCAGGCTCGCCGGCTCCAGCCGATCGAGGACGAAGAAGGTGCTGGGCCGGTTGCCCGGAAACTCGCGGTGCCCGCCCGCGTCGTGCTTGCCCTGCATCAGGGCCTGCGCCTGCGCCAGCGCGTTGGCCAGCAGCTGGCCGTGGTGGTCGGCCAGCGTGTGGGCGGCCTGCCGCACGGCGATGAACTCCACCGGCACCACGTCCGTGCCCTGGTGCAGCATCTGGAAGTAAGCGTGCTGGCCGTTGGTGCCGGGCTCGCCCCATAGCACCGGCGCGGTCGAGCAGCCCAGCGGCCGGCCCATGGCATCGACCCGCTTGCCGTTGCTTTCCATCTCGAGCTGCTGCAGGTAGGCCGGCAGGCGCCGCAGGCTGCTGTGGTAGGGCGCGATGCTGCGGCTGGCAAAGCCGTGGAAGTTGCGGTACCAGACGTCCATCAGGCCCAGGCGCACCGGCAGGTTGGCGGCCAGCGGCGCGCTGGCGAAATGCCGGTCCATCTCGTGGGCGCCGGCCAGCATGCGGCGGAAATGGTCGGCGCCGATGGCGATGGCGATCGGCAGGCCGATGGCCGACCACATCGAGTAGCGGCCGCCCACCCAGTCCCAGAAGCCGAAGGTGGTCTCGATGCCGAACTCGCGCGCGGCGCCGACGTTGGTGGTGAGAGCGGCGAAATGCCGGGCGATGTCCTGCCCGCCCTGCGCCTCGAACCAGGCCTTGGCCGAGCGCGCGTTGGTCATGGTCTCGATGGTGGTGAAGGTCTTCGATGCCACCAGGAACAGCGTGCTGCGCGGTTGGACCGCCGCGAGCACGGCGGCCAGTTCGTGCCCGTCCACGTTCGAGACGAAATGGAAGCGCTTGCCGGGCACGGCGAACTCGGCGAGCGCGGTCACGGCCATCTGCGGCCCCAGGTCGGAGCCGCCGATGCCGATGTTCACCACATCCGTGATCTGCGCGTCACCGCGCACCCGCTCGGCGTACGCCAGCATCGCCTCCAGCGTTTCGTGCACTTCGCGCAGGTCCGGGTCCAGGCTGGCGCCCCGGGGCGTGCGCAGCAGCCAGTGCTTGACCGCCCGCTGCTCGGTGTTGTTCACCTTGTGGCCGGCGAACATCGCATCGCGGTGCCGCTCGAGCATGCACTCGCGCGCCAGCTCCAGCAGCATCACGCGCGCGTGGGCATCGACCAGGTTCTTCGAGAGGTCGGCAAAGACATGCGGCGCCTGCTGGCTGTATTCCTCGAATCGGCCCGGGTCGGCCCGGAAGGCCTCGCGCAGGTCGAGGTGGCGAGCCTGCCTGTCGTAGTGGGCACGCAGCATGGCCCAGGCCAGCGTGCGATCGCAATGCGGGCGTGAAACGCCGCCGTCGGCATGATCCATGCGTGCATTATGGGCAAGGCCCGCGGGCATGTGCAGGCCCGCGCGGCTCGGCGGCGCACCTTGGCCGCCCCGAATCGTTAAAGTATGTGCTCCTCCTTCACGATAGGCACATGAGTTTCGACCTCGTCATCTTTGGCGGCACCGGCGACCTGGCCTGGCGGAAGCTGATGCCTGCGCTCTTCCAGGCGTTCCGGCATGGCTCGCTGCCCGAAGGCGGCCGCATCATCGGCCTGGCCCGCGACGACCTCTCGGACGACCAGTACCGCGCGCTGATCCGTGAGCGCTTCGACCAGGTGGACCTGGCCAAGCGCCCCAGCGCGCAGGAATTCGACCGTTTCGCCGCGCTGCTGCACTTTGTGCGCGTGGACCTGTCCCGGCCGGCGGACTTCGAGCGGCTGGCCGGCGTGCTGCGCGAGCGCGGCGCCGACACCGTGGTCATGTACCTCGCCACCGCACCCTCGCTGTTCACCGCCGCCTGCGAGCAACTGGCCGCCGCCGGGCTGAACACCGCCAACACCCGCCTGGTGCTGGAAAAGCCCCTGGGCCACGACCTCGAATCGAACCGGGCGATCAACCGCGCGGTGCGCGCGGTGCTGGCGGAGAACCAGATCTTCCGCATCGACCATTACCTGGGCAAGCCTTCGGTGCAGAACCTGTTCGCGCTGCGCTTCGGCAATGCGCTGTTCGAGCCGCTGTGGCGCCGCGATCACATCGCCAACATCCAGATCAGCATCGCGGAGTCACTGGGCGTGGAAAGCCGCGGCGCGTTCTACGACAACACCGGTGCGCTGCGCGACATGGTGCAGAACCACGCGCTGCAGCTGCTGTGCGCGATGGCGATGGAGCCGCCGATCAACTCGCATGCGGACGCGATCCGCGACGAGAAGCTCAAGGTGCTGCGGGCCCTGAAACGCTGGTCGCCCGAGTCGCTCGGCCAGCACGTGATCCGCGGCCAGTACGGCCCCGGCACCATCGCGGGCGACAAGGTGCGCGGCTACCGCGAGGAGCCGGGCGTGAACCCGCAGACCACCACCGAGACTTTCGTGGCCCTGCGCGCCGAGATCGCCAACTGGCGCTGGGCCGGCGTGCCGTTCTACATCCGCACCGGCAAGCGCCTGGCCGCCGGCGACGCGCGCATCGTGGTGAACTTCCAGCCCACGCCGCACCCGATCTACCACACCCCCATCGGCGCCGTGAACCGGCTGGTGATCCACCTGCAGCCCAAGGACGGCCTCGAGCTGCACTTGCTCGCGCAGGGGCAGGACGGGCGGCATGTCCGGCTCGGCGCGCAGGCGCTCACGCCGGTGCACCTGGACCTCGATTTCGACAAGCGCTTCGGCTCCGGGCGCGTGGGCGCCTATGAGCGGCTGCTGCTGGACGTGATCGACGGCCGGCTCAACCTGTTCGTGCGCGCGGACGAGCAGGAGGAGGCCTGGCGCTGGGTGGAGCCGGTGCTGCATCACTGGCGCCACGAGCATTCGGCGCCGCGCCCGTACGCGGCCGGCACCTGGGGACCGAGCGCGGCCAGCGCGATGATCGCGCGGGACGGCCATTGCTGGAGCGAGGAATGCTGATGCCGCCCGTGCCGGCTACTTGTCTGCCGGCATGAGGTAACGCACGCCGGGCTTGAGTTCCTCGTAGATCAGGTAGTGGGTCTGCGACATGCCCAGCGCCGCGTAGGTGGCGTGCGCGGTGGCGTTGTCCTTCTCGACATAGAGGCGGAAGCCGCATACACCCGGCTCGGACTGCGCCAGTTCGCGCACGTGCTCGTAGAGCCGGCGGTACACGCCCTGCCGGCGCCAGTCCGGCGCGACGTACACGCTCTGGATCCACCAGAACAGGCCGTTGCGCCAGTCGCTCCACTCATGGGTGACCAGGAGACAGGCGACCACGCGCCCTTCGTGCTCGGCGACGATGTAGAAGCCGAGCGAGGGCGTGGCGATCAGGCGGCGCACGCCGGCATCGATCACCTCGGGAATCAGCGCCCGGCCTTCGGTTTCCAGCGCCATGGCGGCGTTGAAGGCGGCAATCGCGCCGGCATCGCGCGGCTCGCCCTTGCGCAGGGTGAGCGTGGCCTCCTTCTTCACAGGCGCCCCTCCTCCACCGCATGGCAGGCCACGCGGATGCCGCGGATCTCCAGCAGCGCGGGCCGCTCGGCCTTGCAGCGCGCATTGGCGTGCGGGCAGCGCGGATGGAAGGCGCAGCCGGCCGGCGGATTGAGCGGATTGGGCACCTCGCCCTGCACCGGCGTGCGGGCGCGGCCGGTGTCGTGCATCTTCGGGATCGCGTCCAGCAGCATGCGGGTGTAAGGATGCCGCGGCTGGCTGAACAGCTGGTGCTTGCCGGCCAGCTCCACCAGGCGCCCCAGGTACATCACGCCGACCTCGTCGCTCACGTGGCGCACCACCGCCAGGTTGTGCGAGATGAAGAGGTAGGTCAGGCCCTGCTTGCGCTGCAGGTCCTTCATGATGTTGAGCACCTGCGCCTGCACGCTGACGTCGAGCGCCGAGGTCGGCTCGTCGCACACCAGGAAGTCCGGCTGCGTCGCCAGCGCCCGCGCGATCGAGATGCGCTGGCGCTGGCCGCCCGAGAACTGGTGCGGATACTTCTCCATGTCCTCGGGCGACAGGCCCACCGAGGCCAGCAGCTCGCCCACGCGCTGCCCCAGTTGCGGCTCGCCGGTGATGATGCCGTGCTCCTTCAGCGGCTCGCCGACGATGTCCTCCACCCGCCAGCGCGGGTTCAGGCTGGCGTAGGGGTCCTGGAAGATCATCTGGATGCGGCGGCGCAGCTGGCGCCCCTGCGCCGTGCGGTAGGCCGCGTGCGCATCCTGGCCATCGAAGACCACGCTGCCGCGCGAGGGCTCGTACAGGCCGACCAGCAGCTTGGCCACGGTGCTCTTGCCGCAGCCGGACTCGCCGACCAGGGCCAGCGTCTTGCCACGCTGGATCTCGAAGCTCACGCCGTCCACCGCCTGCAGCACCTGGCGCGGCTTGCCCTCCAGCACGCGGTTGAGCAGCGGCGGCGACACATCGAAGCTGCGCGCGAGATCGCGCGCCTGGACCAGGGGCTCGCCCATCGCGTTGCCTCGCACGCCGGTCACGTCATTGAAGGCCTTGCCCGCGGGCGCCTTGGCTTCCTGGGACAGCCCGGCGGCGCTCATGCCGTCACCTCCGCGCGGGCGTCGTGCAGCCAGCAGGCCGCGCGCGTGGCGCCGGCATCGAGCAGGTCGGGCCGCTCGCGGCTGCAGCGCTCGAAGGCGCGCGGGCAGCGCGGGTTGTAGGCACAGCCCGGCGGGATGGCGTTCAGGCGCGGCATCGCGCCGTCGATCTGGTGCAGGCGCTCGCGGTCCACCGTGATGTCCGGGATCGCCGCCATCAGGCCCATCGAATAGGGATGCGCGGGCTTGTTGATCACCTCGTGCACCGGGCCGATCTCGGCGATGCGCCCGGCATACATCACCGCCACCCGGTCGCAGGTCTCGGCGATCACGCCCATGTCGTGGGTGATCAGCATGACGGCGGCGCCGCGCTCGCGGCACACGCGCTTGAGCAGCGAGATGATCTGCGCCTGGATCGACACATCGAGCGCCGTGGTCGGCTCGTCGGCGATGACCAGCTTGGGCTCGGCGGCGAGCGCCAGCGCGATCACCACCCGCTGGCGCATGCCGCCGGAAAACTGGTGCGGGAAGTGGTCGATGCGCTCGCGCGCCGCCGGGATGCCGGTGTCTTCCAGCAGGCCGATCGCGCGCTGCCGCGCCTCCGCGGCACTCACCGGCAGGTGGGCCTGGATCGTCTCGATCAGCTGGCGCCCCACCGTGTAGAGCGGGTTCAGCGAGGTCAGCGGGTCCTGGAAGATCGCCCCGATCTTGCGCCCGCGGATCTGCCGCATCTGTTCCGCCGGCAGGGTGTCGATGCGCTGGCCCTCCAGCAGGACCTGGCCCGAGGCAATGCGGCCCGGCGGCTCCAGCAGGCCGATGATGGCCGCGCCGGTGAGCGACTTGCCGGCGCCGGATTCGCCCACCACGCCGAGGATCTCGCCCGGCGCGATCTCGAAGCTGATGTCGTCGAGCGCGCGCAGCGTGCCGCGCCGGTTCGGGAACTCGACGACCAGGTTGTCGACTTTGAGCAGCGTCATGTCACTCCGGGTGTCATCTCAGGCGCGGATTGAGCGCATCGCGCAGCCAGTCGCCCAGCAGGTTCACCGACAGCGCGATCAGCACCAGCATCGCGCCCGGGAACACGGTGATCCACCAGTTGCCGGAGAACAGGAACTTGTTGCCCACCTGGATCAGCGTGCCCAGCGAGGGCGAGTTGGGCGGCACGCCCACGCCGAGGAAGGACAGCGTCGCTTCGGTGATGATGGCGGTGGCGACCTGGATGGTGGCCAGCACCATCACCGGCCCCAGGATGTTGGGCAGCACGTGGCGGCGCATGATGCGAAGCGGCGCCACCCCGGTGACCCGCGCCGCCTGCACGTACTCGCGGTTGCGCTCGACCAGCGTCGAGCCGCGCACGGTGCGCGCGTACTGCACCCAGCCGCCGCCGCCGGCCAGCGAGATGGACAGGATCAGCACAATGAACACCACGATCTCGCTGGCATTCGGGAACAGCGCGCGCCCGACCCCGGCGATCAGCAGGGCGACCAGGATCGCCGGGAACGACAGGATGACGTCGCACAGGCGCATGAGGAAGGCATCCACCCGCCCGCCGGCGAAGCCCGCCAGCAGGCCCAGGCTGACTCCGATCAGCACCGAGACGACCACCGAGGCCAGCCCCACCAGCAGCGAGATGCGCGCGCCGTACATTAACGCCGACAGGATGTCGCGCCCCTGGTCGTCGGTGCCCAGGAAGTACTTGGGGTTGCCGCCCTCGGCCCAGCGCGGCGGCAGGAAGGCGTCCCCGAGCTCCAGCGTCGCCAGGTTGAAGGGCTCGTGCGGCGCCACCCAGTTGGCGAACACCGCTGCGAACAGGCAGACAAAGGCCACCAGCGCCGCCACCACCGCCACCGGCGAGGTGCGGAAGCTGTAGCCGATGTCGCTGTGCCAGGCCCGGCTGAGGAAACCCGGAGTCGAGGCCGGAGTCGTGGCCTGCGTCACTGCTGCGGATTGACGGTGACGAATCTCCACATCATCCCGTTGTCGGGCCATTGCACCAGTTCGATGTTCTTCTTGACGCCCCAGTTCAGCGCCTGCTGGTGCAGCGGGATGTGGCCGATGTCGTCCTGGTGCAGCTTGATCGCCTCATGGATCATGTCGTTGCGCTTCTTCTGGTCGGTTTCGGAGCCGATCTTTTCAGTCAGCTCGTCCAGCTTCGGGTTGCTGTAGGCGCCCAGGTTGAACTGGCCGCGGCCGCCCTCGCCCGGCGTGCTCATGATGGCGTACAGCACGTTGTGGGCATCCACCGTGCTGGAGGTCCAGCCCAGCATGTAGAAGCTGGTGTCGCGGCGCAGGATCTTCGGGAAGTAGGTGCCCTTGGTCTCGGCCTCGAGCTTGATCTTGACGCCGACGCGGGCCAGGTTGGCCGCCACCGCCTGGCAGATCGCCGCGTCGTTGACGTAGCGGTCGTTGGGGCAGTTCATCGTCACCTCGAAGCCCTGCGGGTAACCGGCTTCGGCCAGCAGCTTCTTGGAGGCCTCGGGGTCGTACGCAAAGCGCTTGTTGAGGTCGGGGGCATGACCGTTGACCTGCGCCGGGAACATCTGGGCGATCGGCGAGGAAGCGCCGCGCATCACGGTGCGCTTGATGCCCTCGACGTCGATGGCCTGGTAGAAGGCCTGGCGCACGCGCTTGTCCTTGAAGGGGTTCTTGCCCTTGACGCTGGAGAACTGCAGCTCGTCGCGCTTCTGGTCCATGCCCAGGAAGATCACGCGCAGCTCGGGGCCCTGCATCACTTTCAGGGTGGACGCGGTCTTGATGCGGTCGACGTCCTGCACCGGCACCGGCTCCATCACGTCGACCTCGCCCGAGACCAGGGCGGCGACACGGGTGGCGTCGTTGCCGATCACGTTGAAGATCACCTCGTCGACGTTGCCTTCGATCTTGCCCCAGTAGTTGCCGTTGCGAACGAAGGTGGTGCGCACGCCCGGCTGGCGTTCGCGCAGGCGGTAGGGACCGGTGCCGTTGGCGCGGAACGAGGCGGCGTTCTCGATGCCCTTGCGGCGGTCCACCGGCCGGGTGGCCTGGTTGGTCTCGCACCACTTCTTGCTCATGATGTCGAAGTGCGTGAACAGCTCCGGCAGGATCGGGAACGGCGTATTGGTGACGATGTCGATCGCATGGTCGTTGAGCTTCTTGATCTCCTTGATCGGCCCGACGTAGGTCTTCATGTCGGAACCGTCGGCCTTGGCCCGCTCGTAGCTGAAGATCACGTCGTCGGCCGTGAACGGCGTGCCGTCGTGGAACTGCACGCCCTTGCGCAGCTCGAAGTGCCACACCGTCGGCGAGGTCTGCTTCCAGGAGGTGGCCAGCGCGGGCGCCAGCTTGTAGTTGCGGTCGCGCGTGACCAGCGGCTCGTACACGTTCTCCGTCACGCTGAGCTGCAGCGACTCATTCAGCGAATGCGGGTCCATCGACAGGGCGTCGCCCTGGTTGCCGATCTTCAGGGTCACGGCACCGGCGGCGAAACTGGCGGCGCCGAGCGCGGCTGCCAGCGCGGCGGTCAGGAGGGATGGCATGTGCTTCATGGTTGTTTCCTCTTGCAGTGAGATGAATCGTGTCAGTTGGAAAGGGGCATGGACTGCTCGACCAGGCTGGCATGCAGCGCCGAACCCAGCGGCAGGATGTCGTCGTTGAAGTCGTAACGGCTGTTGTGCAGGAAGGAATTGCCTTCGCCGCCCTGCCCGATGCGCAGGTACGCGCCCGGCTTGGTCTGCAGCATGAAGGAGAAGTCTTCGGCGCCCATGCTCGGCTCCAGGTCGCGCACCACGTGCTCGGGGCCGACCAGGCTCTCGGCGACATCGGCCGCGAAGTTGGCCTCGTCCGAGGTATTGATGGTGGCCGGGTAGATGCGCTCGTACTTGACGGTGGCCGTCGCGCCCAGCCCGAGCGCCACCGCGCTGCAAAGCTCGCTGAGGCGCCTTTCCACTAGGGCCTGCACCTCGCTGTCGAAGGTCCGCACCGTCCCCACCAGGGTGGCGCTGCCGGGAATCACGCTCATGGCGTGCAGGTCTCCGGCCTGGATGCCGCACAGGCTGATCACGGCCTCGTCGATGGGCCGCACGTTGCGCGAGACGATGCTCTGGACCGCGGTGATGATGTGGGCCGCGACGACCACCGGATCGACCGCCAGGTGGGGGTGCGCCCCGTGCCCGCCCCGGCCAGTGATTTCGATGGTCAGGCGATCGGCCGCCGCCATCATCGCGCCGGGATTGATGCCGATGGTGCCGGGCTTGAGCGCCGGCCAGTTGTGCATGGCATAGACGGCCTCGACCGGAAAGCGTTCGAACAGGCCGTCCTCGATCATGTGGCGGGCGCCGGCAAAGCCTTCCTCGCCCGGCTGGAACACCAGCACCGCGGTGCCGTTGAAATTGCGCGTTTCGGCCAGGTAGCGCGCGGCGCCGACCAGCATGGCGGTGTGGCCGTCGTGGCCGCAGCCGTGCATCAGGCCGGCCTTGCACGACCTCCAGGGGAAGTCATTGTGTTCGGCCATGGCCAGCGCATCCATGTCGGCGCGCAGCCCCACCATGCGGCCGCTGGCGGTGTCGCGGCCCCGGATCACACCCACCACGCCGGTCTTGCCGATGCCGGTGTGGACCTCGTCCGCGCCGCACACCTTCAGTGCCTCGGCGACCCGCCCGGCGGTGTAGACCTCTTCGAAGCCCAGTTCCGGATGCGCGTGCAGGTCGCGGCGCAGCGCCACCAGATCCGGCAGGAACTGGGCGATCTGGGCGAAGGCACGCCCGTTGGCTTTCAGTCGGGGAGCGAGCATCAGTGTCCCCTGGCATCCGAGACGCGCAGGCGCGGGTCGACGGCGAAGTACAGCATGTCCACCACCAGGTTGATGATGACGAAGATCAGCGCGATGAGGCACAGGTAGGCAGCCATCACGGGAATGTCGGCGAAAGTCACGGCCTGGATGAACAGCAGCCCCATGCCCGGCCACTGGAACACGGTCTCGGTGATGATCGAGAACGCGATCAGCGTGCCCAGTTGCAGGCCGATGATGGTCATCACCGGCACCAGGGTGTTCTTCAGCGCGTGGCCGAAGTGGATGGCGCGGTCCGTCAACCCGCGCGCGCGGGCGAACTTGATGTAGTCGGTCCGCAGCACCTCCAGCATTTCGGCGCGCACCAGGCGCATGATCAAGGTGAGCTGGAAGATCGCCAGCGTGATGGCCGGCAGGATGATGTGGACCCAGCCGTCCCGCGTCATCAGGCCGGTGGACCACCAGCCGAGGCGCGTGACCTCGCCGCGGCCGAAGCTGGGCGCCCAGCCCAGGATCACCGCGAACACCAGGATCAGCAGGATCCCGATCAGGAAGGTCGGCAGCGACACCCCCAGCAGCGACAGCGTGAGGAACACCTGGCTCATGAAAGTGCCGCGCCGCAAGGCGGCGTACACGCCCATGGGAATGCCGATGACGACCGCCAGGGCGGCCGCCACCAGCGCGAGCTCGAGCGTGGCGGGGAAGCGCTCCCCGATCAGGCGCGAGACCTTGGCGCCCTGGCGCAGGCTGAGGCCGAACTCGCCTTGCGCCGCATTGATCAGGAAATGCCAGAACTGGACGAAGAAGGGCTGGTCCAGGCCGAGGTCGCGGCGCAACTGGGCGATCTGCTGCGGCGTCGCGTCCTGGCCCAGCAGGAAGACCACGGGGTCGCCCACGTACTGGAACAGCATGAACGCGATGAACGCCACTGCAACCATGACGATGGCAGCCTGGAACAACCGGCGCAGGATGAACGCAAACATCTTTCTCGCATGAGGAAGGCGAAAGGATGCTAGCAGAGCAAGTCCAGTGCCGGACAGAGGGGTTTACGCTTGGCGTCGTCCCGGGCCAAGGGGGTTACTACGCAGTCGAACGCCGATTGAGCTGGACGCCCTGGCCGGCACTGCCGGGCCGCCCAAGAAAAAAGCCGCCCGAAGGCGGCTTTCAAGTTTCTTCCTTGTCTGAAGCTGGCGCGAGGCCAGCGTCAGGATCAGAAGCTGTGACGGATGCCGATGTCGAAGCCGTCGGACTTCGTGTTGGCAGCGGTCGTGGCACCGTTCAGAGCCTGGGAAGCGCCACCCGAGTTGTCGAGGCGAGCGTACGTGGTGTACAGGGCCGTGCGCTTGGACAGGTTGTGGACGTAGCCGATGGCGAACTTCTTGATCTCCGGCTTGGTGCCGATGTCGTACTCGTAGGTGGAGTAGGACAGGCGGATTTCGCCGGCGCCCACCGGGATCAGGCCACCGATCAGCCAGCCCTTGCCGTCAACGTCACCGGCGGTGGCGGTGCCGATGCTGTCAAAGCTGTACTGGCCCATCAGCTTGGCGAAACCGAAGTCCCACTGGCCGCCGACGTTGTTCTGCTCGACGTCGCCAAACGCGTAGTTGGTCTTGCTCATCGAGAAGGCCACGTTGAACGGGCCAGCCGCGTAGCCGACGCGGAAGCCGCCGCCGGTGCCGTCGCTCTTGGTGTTGCGGGTGACGGTGCCAACGGTCAGGGTCGAGTTGTCGTTGTTCTCACCCATGTAGTACTGGGCTTGGCCATAGAAGCCGCCAATATTGCCGGGCAGGAAGTAGCCGATGCTGTTGGAAGCACGGACGGCCGTCGGAACGACGACCACGCCGGTGGGCTGCGCACCCGCAGAGCCGATGGAGTTCAGCGTCTGGGTGGTGCCGACGCCGTTCGTGCCGAACGGATCGAACACGGTCAAGTTGAAGAACTGCGGCGTGTAGTCACGACCCAGGCGCAGTTCACCCCAGCCGCCAGCCAGGCTGACCGTGGAACGGCGGTTGAAGGTCAGGCCCTGACCACCACCGATACCGGCAACGGCACCGCCGGTCGCCTGGTTGTTGGTGTTGGTCGCCGAGCCGGCGCCGTTGTCGTTGTTCACGCCGGCTTCCAGCCAGAACGAAGCGGACATGCCGCCACCCAGGTCTTCCGTGCCACGGAAGCCCAGACGCGAGCTGTTGTAGCCGGAGTTCGTCAGTTGGCTCTTCTTGCTGCCGCCAACGCCTTCGCCCTTGCCGTAGGCGTAGGTCGCGTCGACGATGCCGAACAGCGTCACGGACGATTGGGCGGAGGCCGCGCCAGCGGCAGCCAGCACCGCCAGTGCAATCAGGGACTTTTTCATGCAAGTTTCTCCAAGGTTAAACATAGGGCTCCGGTTTCGAGGGGTCACTGCTCACATAGACGGCTGCGCTCCCGCCGGATCCCCGGGCCAACCTCCTTTTCGGGAAGTTGCATGTATTCCAACAGAGCATCTTTTCTTTCGCAAAGTATTTGGCTGAGGTTGACTTGCTTTCGTTGCACACAGGCAACAGAGACTGAGCAGTGCGTGGAACTGCCGCAACAGTCCGGTTTGTCGTTCCGCATGGCGAAAAATGGGCTTGACGCCGCTCAGTCGCGGGCCGGCGCCGCAGTGCTTAAACTTTGCCGATGGATCTGCTTTTGACCGCCGCCGACAGCGCCCTCCGCACCCTGTTTTCCAAACCACGGGCGGCGCGGCCCTGTCCCGTGGTCCCGGGGGACGAGACGAACCTGGGGCCCAGCGAGCGGCGCCACGCCGCCGCCCTGATGCGCGTGAACCACGTGGGCGAAATCTGCGCGCAGGCCCTGTACACGGCGCAGGCGCTGTCCACGCGCAACCCGGCGCTGCGCCGGCATTTCGAGAAGGCCTCCGCCGAAGAGACCGATCATCTGGCCTGGACCGCGGAGCGGATCAAGGAGCTGGGCGACCGCACCTCGCTGCTCAATCCACTCTGGTATGCCGGCGCCTTCGGCATCGGCCTGCTGGCCGGCCGGATCGGCGACAAGGTCAGCCTCGGCTTCGTGATCGAGACCGAGCGCCAGGTCGAGGCCCACCTGGAAAGCCACCTGGACCGGCTGCCCGAGGGCGACCACGCCTCACGCGCGATCGTGGTGCAGATGAAGGAAGACGAGGCCGCGCACGCCGCCAACGCCCTGGACGCCGGCGGCATCGAACTGCCCGCGCCGGTCAAGGGCCTGATGCGGGCGGCCGCGAAAGTGATGACCTCGACCGCGCACTACATCTGAGTGCGCGTGGCTCTGCCGCCTAGGCGGCGAGGACGTCGAAACTGGTGGTGATCTCTGCGGTCTTTGCCAGCATGATGCTGGCCGAGCAGTACTTCTCGTGACTGAGGGCCACAGCGCGTTGCACCGCCTCTGCCGGCAAATCCCTTCCGGTCACTGTGAAGTGCATGTGGATCTTGGTGAATACCTTCGGTTCGGTCGGCGCGCGCTCGGCGGTGAGCTTGACCGAGCAGCCACGCACGTCGTGGCGGCCGCGCTTGAGAATCAGCACGACGTCGTAGGCCGTGCAGCCGCCGGTGCCGGCCAGCACAGTTTCCATCGGGCGCGGCGCCAGGTCCTGCCCGCCGTTCTCGGGCTTGGCCGCATCGGGCGCGCCATCCATCATCAGCACATGGCCGCTGCCGGTTTCGGCAACGAACCCCATCCCGGAGCGGGCGCCCGTCGTCGCCCCCGTCCAACTCACCGTGCACTCCATCACGCTCTCCAAATGAGGATTCTTGTCGGTGTGGCGTAGCCTCCACACCCGAACCCGGACTGCTGCAACGCAACAAATCTCGGGCTATACTGGTTTCGCAGCATAGCGATTCCGCTGTGCCCTGGTGGCCGGCAGCAGCACTGCCCGCGCACCGCAACGCTTGTCTCCTCCACCTCCCTTGGTGGATTTAGCCCCCGTGCCGCGAGGTCCGGGGGCTTTTTTACGGGCCACTATGATTCTTTCGTTATGAGAAAGCAGCTCCAGCCGGCCGACTACCTGAAAAAGATCCTCACCGCACGGGTGTACGACGTGGCGGTGGAGTCCGCGCTGGAACCGGCGCGCAACCTCAGCCGGCGGCTTCACAACAAGATCCTGCTCAAACGCGAGGACCAGCAGGCGGTCTTCAGCTTCAAGCTGCGCGGGGCCTACAACAAGATGGCGCACCTGGCGCCCGAACAGCTCAAACGCGGCGTGATCTGCGCCTCGGCCGGCAACCACGCGCAGGGCGTGGCCATGGCCGCCCACCGCATGGGGGTGCGCGCCGTCATCGTGATGCCGGTGACCACGCCGCAGCTGAAGGTGGAGGCGGTGAAGGCACTCGGCGGCGAGGTGGTGCTGCACGGCGACAGCTATTCCGATGCCTACGACCACGCGGTCGAGCTGGAGAAGCAGCAGGCCCTGACCTTCGTGCACCCCTTCGACGACCCCGACGTGATCGCCGGCCAGGGCACCATCGCGATGGAGATCCTGCGCCAGCACCAGGGCCCGCTCGATGCGGTGTTCGTCGCCATCGGCGGCGGCGGTCTGATCTCCGGCGTGGCGAGCTACATCAAGTCGGTGCGGCCCGAGGTCAAGGTGGTGGGCGTGCAGATGACCGACTCCGACGCGATGCTGCGTTCGGTGGCGGCGAACAAGCGCGTCACGCTGCCCGACGTGGGCCTGTTCGCCGACGGCACTGCCGTGAAGCTGGTGGGCGAGGAGACCTTTCGCATCGCCCGCCAGCTGGTCGACGAATTCATCACCGTGGACACCGACGCCGCCTGCGCGGCGATCAAGGACATCTTCGTCGACACGCGCAGCATCGTGGAGCCCTCGGGCGCCATGGCGGTGGCGGCGATCAAGGAGTACGTGGCCAAGCACAAGACGCGCGGCGAGACCTACGCGGCGATCCTGTGCGGTGCCAACATGAACTTCGACCGACTGCGTTTCGTGGCCGAACGCGCCGAGGTGGGTGAAGAGCGCGAAGCCCTGTTCGCCGTCACCATCCCCGAGGAGCGCGGCAGCTTCCGGCGCTTTTGCGAACTGATCGGCACCCTGCCCGGCGGACCGCGCAACGTGACCGAGTTCAACTACCGCATCAGCGACGAAAAGGTGGCGCACGTGTTCGTGGGGCTCACCACGCACGGCAAGGGCGAGTCGGGCCGGATCGCCGCCAGCTTCACCCGGCACGGGTTCGAGGCGCTGGACCTCACGCACGACGACCTGGCCAAGGAGCACATCCGCCACATGGTGGGCGGGCACTCACCCCTGGCGAAGGACGAGCGCCTGCTGCGCTTCATCTTCCCGGAGCGCCCCGGCGCCCTCATGAAGTTCCTCTCGCGCATGCGGCCGAGCTGGAACATCTCGCTGTTCCACTACCGCAACCAGGGCGCCGACTACGGCCGGATCCTGGTCGGCATGCAAGTGCCTCAGGCGGACGGAAAGGCCTTCCAGGCCTTCCTGGACGAGCTGGGCTACCCGTACGTAGAAGAGACCAGCAACCCGGTTTACCGCCTGTTCCTGCGCTCGTAGCGCCGGGAAGGCGCTAGTCTTTCTTGCGCAGCGGCAGCTCGAGGGTCAGCGCCGGCGGGCCGCCGGGGGTCGCGCCCAGCGCGACGCGGCGGGGCTCGACCGATTGCAGGACCAGCCCTTCGTCCACCTGCGCGCCCACGCGATAGGGCCGGGGCGGCCTGCCATCGACCGCGATCAGGGCGGCGGTGCCCTGCTGCGCGCGCCCCGCGACCACGCCCAGCAGGCTGAACCGGCTGGCCAGGCTCGGGGCTGCGGCGGCGGCCGGCGCTTCGGGGCTGGAGCCCAGCAAGCGCGCCACCGCGGCGGGATCCACCGGGGCCGAGGTGCGCGCGGCCGTGGCCGGAGGAACGACGGGGCCGCCATCGATCAGCTTCATCGCCCAGTACACGGCACTCGCCGCGACCAGGCCCCAAAGCATGAAGGTACCGCCCGCGACGGCCCACCTGTTGCCCCAGTTGCTCACCATGCGGCGATTATCATTGATGCGACTGTCCAGAACCTGTTGACATGAAGCAATTGCACACCTCATGGCGCCGCGCGGCGCAAGCCGGCTTCACCCTCATCGAACTGATGGTGGTGTTGGTCATCATCGGCGTCCTCGCGGCCCTCATCGTGCCCAATGTCCTCGACCGGGCCGACGACGCGCGGGTGACCGCGGCCAAAACCGACGTGAACAACCTGATGCAGGCGCTCAAGCTCTATCGCCTGGACAACCAGCGCTACCCGACCGGCGAGCAGGGACTGCAGGCACTGGTGGCCAAGCCCAGCGCCCAGCCGGCGCCGCCGAACTGGAAGCCCTATCTCGAGAAGCTGCCCAACGACCCCTGGGGGCGGCCCTACCAGTACCTCAACCCCGGCGTGAAGGGTGAGATCGACGTGATGTCGCTCGGCGCCGACGGCCAGCCCGGCGGCGAGGGCAAGAATGCCGACATCGGTTCCTGGCAATAGGGCTAGACATACGCCGCGCGCACGCGGCTTCACCCTGTTCGAACTCCTGATCGTGGTGGCGATCATCGCGATCGCCAGCGCGGGCGTGAGCTTTGCCTTGCGTGATTCGCAGGTCACGCTGCTGGATCGCGAAGCAAAGCGCCTGGCGGCGCTGCTGGAGTCGGCGCGCGCGCAATCGCGCGCCAGCGGGGTGCCGGTGCGCTGGCGCACGACCGGGGATGGCTTCCGTTTCGAGGGCGTGGTCGCCGGCACGCTGCCGGACCACTGGCTCGCGGAAGGCACGCACGCGCAGGGCCCGGCGGTGCTGGTGCTCGGCCCGGAGCCGATCATCGGCCCGCAGGCGGTGGTGCTGATGTCTGCGGCCGCCCCGGATGTCAGCGTCCGCATCGCCACCGACGGCCTGAGGCCCTTCGCCATCGAAACGCCGGGCGCCGCGCCATGATTCGCCACCGAGCGCCCTCCCGCGGCTTCACGCTGATCGAAGTCCTGGTCGCGCTCGCCATCGTCGCCATCGCGCTGGCCGCCGGCCTGCAGGCCACCAATGCGCTCACCAGCAACGCGCTGCGGCAATCGTCCGTGCTGCTGGCCCACATCTGCGCCGAGAACGAACTGACAAAGACCCGGCTCACGCGCCAGATCCCCAACATCGGCGATTCGACCGAGCCCTGCATCCAGGCGGATCGCGAGTTCACCGTCGGTGTGACGGTGCGGCCGACGCCCAACCCGAACTTCAGGCGCGTGGATGCCCAGGTGTTCGAGCAGGGTGCGCCGGTACTGCGGCTGTCCACCGTGGTCGGGAGGAACTGATGGCTCGCGCGCGCACCCGGGGCTTCACTCTGGTCGAACTGCTGATCGCGCTGTTCGCCATGGCCTTGCTGGCGATGCTGAGTTGGCGCGGGCTGGATGGCATGACGCGCGCGCAGACGCAGACCGAAGGGCGCGCCGATGAAGTCCTCACGCTGCAGGTGGGGCTGGCGCAATGGACGGCGGACCTCGATGCCATGACGCAGCTGCGCGGCCGGACGGCGCTGGACTGGAACGGCCAGGTGCTGCGGCTCACTCGGCGCAGCAGCGCCGGCCCGGCCGACGGGGTCGTCGTGGCCGCCTGGACCCACCGGCTCGTGAACGGCAGCGGCATGTGGCTGCGCTGGCAATCGGCGCCGGTCACCACCCAGGGCGAGCTGGACCAGGCCTGGTCGCGCGCCGACCTGTGGGCGCGCAACCCCGGGACCGAAGAGCGCGCGCGCGAAGTCGCGGTGACGCCGCTGGAAGACTGGCAGCTGTTCTATTTCCGCCAGAACGCCTGGACCAATCCGCTGTCGAGCGGCGACACCCAGGGCCCCGCCCCTTCCGCACCGCCACCGGGCGCCGCGGTGAGCCAAGCCGGGCCGGGACCGCTGCCCGAGGGCATCCGGCTCATCCTGGAGCTCGCGCCGGGCCAGGCTGTGACCGGCACCATCACGCGCGACTGGGCGCGGCCGGCATCATGACGATGAAACGCACGCAGGCCGGGGCCGCGCTGCTGATGGCGATGCTCACCGTGGCACTGGTCGCGACCTTCGCGGCGGCCGCGCTGTGGCAGCAATGGCGCAGCGTCGAAGTGGAAACGGCCGAACGCGCGCGCATTCAGGCGAGCTGGATCCTCACTGGCTCACTGGACTGGGCGCGGCTGGTGCTGCGCGAGGATGCGCGCTCCGGAAACGTGGACCACCTGGGCGAGCCCTGGGCGGTGCCCTTGGAGGAGGCGCGGCTGTCGAGTTTCCTGTCTGCCGACCAGGGCGTCAGCAACGCCGACATCGGCCCCGGGGTGATGGATGCCTTTCTTTCCGGCACCGTCACGGACCTGCAGTCGCACCTGAACGTCAACGACCTGGTCGAGTCCACCGGTACGCCGCGGGAGGCGTCCCACACCATCTTCGCGCGCCTGTTCGCGATCCTCAACCTGCCCCAATCCGAACTGGACAAGCTGGCGGAGAACCTGCGTTTTGCAGTGGTGGCCGCCAGCACCAGCCCGGGGGCGGCGCAGGCGCCGCTATTGCCGCAAGGGGTGGCCCAGCTGGCCTGGCTCGGCGTGAGCCCCGACACCGTGGCGGCGCTGTCGCCGTTCGTGACGATCCTGAACACGACGCAGCCGACCCCCGTGAACCTCAACACCGCGCCCGCCGAAGTGATCGCCGCGGCCGCCGGGGTGCCGCTGGCGCAGGCCCAGCAACTGGTGCGCGAGCGCGACGGCGCGCACTTGAAGAACTCTGCGGAAGCGCAGCGGGTCCTGGGCACGCTCACGCCGGATCGGCTCCAGGCCCTGGGCGTGAGTTCGAGTTTCTTCGAAGTGCGCGCTCGCCTGCGCCTGGACCAGCTGGTGGTGGAAGAGCGCGCCGTGCTCCAGCGCGTCAACCGGAACGACGTGCGCGTGATCCAGCGCGAGCGGGTCGTCGTGGATCCCAATGCGCCGGCGCAACTTGCTGCCGCGCGCCGCTAGCGCGCCAGCCTTTCTACAATCCCCACACATGAGCGCCCTCATCGTCGCCCTTCCAGCGCACCCGGTCAGCGGTGCGACCGAGTTCGAGTTCGCGCTCACGCACGACGGCAGCGCCGTCGCCAGCCACGGTGCCGCGCAGGCGTCGGTGCTGCCGGCGCCCACGCGCGCGGGCAGCGAAGTGGTGGCCCTCGTACCGGTGCGCATGCTGTCCTGGCACCGGGTCGAACTGCCCAAGGGCGTGAGCCTGCGCTCGCCCCGCCTGCGCAGCGTGCTCGAGGGCCTGCTCGAGGACCAGCTGCTCGACGAGCCCGAGGCGCTGCACTTCGCACTGCAACCCGAGGCGGCCGCGGACGCGCCGCTGTGGGTCGCCACCTGCGATCGCCAGTGGCTGCGCGGCGCGCTGCAGCTGCTCGAGGCGGCGGGCCGCCCGGTGTCGCGCATCGTCCCTGAATTCGCGCCCGAGGGCAGTCCGGCGCTCCATGCGATCGGCGAGCCCGAGGACGCCAGTCTGGTGCTGGCCGGCGCCGATGGCGTTGCGCTGCTGCCGCTCGCCACCACGGCGCTGGCGCTGCTGCCGCCCTCCCTGCCGGAAGACACGCCCTGCGTCGCCGAGCCGCCGGTAGCGGCGCTCGCGGAACAGGTGCTGCAGCACGCGCCCATCCTGCTGCAGCCGGCGCAGCGCTGGGTGCAGGCGGCGCAGTCCGCCTGGGACCTGGCCCAATTCGACCTGTCCAGTTCAGGACGCTCGCGCGCGCTCAAGCGGATGGGCACGGTCTGGGCCGACATGCTGGCCGCGCCGCAGTGGCGGCCGGCGCGCTGGGGCGCGGCGCTGCTGGTCGTCATCAACCTGGTGGGCCTGAACGCTTGGGCCTGGCGCGAGCGGGCGGCCCTGAACGACAAGCGCGAAGCCATGGGCCGGGCCCTGACGCAGACTTTCCCGAACGTGAAGCTGGTGGTCGATGCCCCGGCGCAGATGGAGCGTGAAGTGGCCGCCCTGCGCCAAGCCACCGGTGCGACCTCCGGACGCGACCTGGAGGCGATGCTGGCGGCCCTGGCCGGCACGCTGCCGCCGCAACGCACGCCGACGGCCCTCGACTACGCCAACGGCGAGCTGCGCACCAAGGGCATTTCGCTACAGCCCGATGAGATCAAGGCGGCCACCTCCGGCCTCAAGTCGCGCGGCTACGCGGCAGCCCAGAGCAGCGACGCCCTGGTTCTCACCTTCGAGGCGCAGCCATGAACGCGCGCCTCCAGGCCTTGCGCCGGCGCTGGGCCGCGCTGGCAAAGCGCGAGAAGACGATGGTGGTGGCGGCCGCCACGGTGGTCGGTGTCGCGCTGCTGTGGATGCTGGCGGTCGGTCCGGCCCTGTCCACGCTGCGGACTGCGGACGCGCAGCGGCGCACGCTCGACGCCCAGTTGCAGCGGATGATCGCGCTGCAGGCGCAGGCGCAATCGCTGCAGGCGCAGCCGAAACAGAACCACGACGAGGCCGTGCGGCAACTCGAGGCCGCGGTCCGCCAGGGGCTCGGGGCCTCGGGCCGGATGGCGATCCAGGGCGAACGCGCGACGATCACGCTGACCGGCGCGGCCCCGGACGCGCTCGCGCAGTGGCTGGCGCAGGCGCGCCTGAACGCGCGCGCGATACCAGCCGAAGCCCACCTGGTGCGCAACGCCGGCGGCGCGTGGGACGGCAGCCTGGTCCTGACCCTGCCGTCGAAGTGACCGCCCCTGCCACGACAGCGCCGGCACGCGCCTCCTGGACCTGGGCCTTCGCCGGGGCTGCGCTGGGCCTGGCGCTGGCGCTGCTGCTCTTCATTCCCGCGAGCTGGCTCGGCAGCCGCATCGACGAGGCGACCGCGGGGCGCCTGCAATTGAGCGACGCGCGCGGCACGCTGTGGACCGGCTCCGCGCAGCTGTTGCTGACCGGGGGCGCGGGCAGCAAGGCTGAGTTGGCACTGCCGGGCCGCATCGACTGGCACGTGCGGCCACGCTGGAACGGGCTCGCGGTCGAATTGAATGCCCCCTGCTGCACCATGCGACCGGTGGCCATGCGCCTGAAACCGGGATGGCGCGGCGTCGCCGTCGAAGTCGATGATGGGCAGACCCAATGGCCGGCCGCCTTGCTCGCCGGCCTGGGCACGCCCTGGAACACGCTTCAGCTTGACGGCGATTTAACTCTTTTAACGCAGAGCCTTTCAGTAGAATGGATCGAAGGCCGGATGGCCCTTGCCGGACGAGCCGAATTGCGGGCGCAACGCCTGTCGTCGCGCCTGTCCACCTTGAGGCCGATGGGCAGCTATCGCATCACCCTCGTGGGAGGCGCCACGCCGACACTGCAACTCGAAACGCTGGAAGGCAGCCTGCAACTGAGTGGCAGCGGCCAGTGGATCGGCTCGCGCCTGCGTTTTTCGGGCGAGGCCACCGCGGCCCCGGACCGGGAGGACGCGCTTTCGAACCTGCTCAATATCATCGGCCGGCGCAGCGGCGCGCGCTCCATCATCTCGATTGGGTAGGGCCCGTCAAAGTATGAAGAACCACCCCCGCTCCCCCTTCGCCCGTTCCACCGCGCTGTGCCTGGCCTGCGCCCTTGCCGCGAGCGGCCCGGGACTGGCGCAGCCCCAGCCACAGCAACAGCGCCAGCGCGCATCGCGCGAGCCCGTGACCCTGAACTTCGTCAACGCCGAGATCGAGGCGGTGGCGCGTACCATGGCGGCGATCACGGGCCGCAACATCGTGGTGGATCCGCGCGTGAAGGGCACGATCAACCTGAGCACCGACCGGCCGGTGCCGCCGAACGTCGCGTACAACCAGTTCCTCGCCGCCTTGCGGCTATCGGGCTTCACGGTGGTGGAGTCGCAGGGCCTGCTCAAGCTGGTGCCCGAGGCCGATGCGAAGCTGCAGACCGGCGCCGTGTCGGCCGGGCCGCCGGCCGGCGGCGCGCAGATCGCCACGCAGATCTTCCGTCTGAGCTACGAGTCGGCCAACAACCTGGTGCCCATCCTGCGCCCCTTGATCAGCCCGAACAACACGATCAACGTGAATCCGGGCAACAACTCGCTGGTCATCACCGACTACGCCGACAACCTGCAGCGCATCGGCCGCATCATCGCCGCGCTGGACGTGACCAATGCCACCGACGTCGACGTCATCCCGCTGCAGCACGTGCTGGCGGTCGACGTCGCTCCCGTGGTGCAGCGCCTGATCGATGCCAGCGGCGCTGCCCCGGCAGCGCCCGGGGCACCCGCGCCAGCGGTCGGTGGCGCCGACGGGACGCGCGCCACCATCATTCCGGAAGCGCGCAGCAACGCGCTGCTGGTGCGCGCGCCCAATCCCGCGCGCCTGACCCTGATCCGCTCGCTGGTGCAGAAGCTGGACCAGCCGGCGGGCCAGAGCGCCGCCGGCAACATCTGGGTGGTGTACCTGAAGAACGCGGACGCCACGCGCCTGGCCGTGACGCTGCGCGCCGCGCTGTCGGCCCTCGGCCCGAGCGGCACGGCGGGTGCGGCGGGCGGAGCGACGGCCGCGCCCACGGCCAGCGTGGTGCCGACCGCCGCCACCGCGGCCGGCGCCGCCACCGGGGCGGCCTCGCCGCAGGCCACGGCGCCCACGCAGCCGGTGGGCCAGGTGCAGACCGGCGGTCAGATCCAGGCCGACCCGGCCACCAACGCGCTGATCATCACGGCGGCGGAGCCGCAGTACCGGCAGATCCGCGCCGTGATCGACATGCTCGATTCGCGCCGCGCGCAGGTGTACGTGGAAAGCCTGGTTGCCGAGGTGAGCACCACCCGCGCCGGGCAGTTCGGCATCCAGTGGCTGACGACGGCCAACAGCGGCGGCGGCACGGTGGGCATCCTGGGCACCAACTTCACGCAGGGCGGCACCACCAACCTCCTGGACCTGAACATTCAGGCGGACGCCACGAACCCGACCAAGCCCCAGCCGGGCTTCAACATCGGCACGGCCCGCCAGATCGCGGGACGGTTCATCCTGACCTCGATCGCGAACTTCCTCCAGAGCACGGGCGACGGCAACGTGCTGGCCACGCCCAACCTGCTCACGCTGGACAACGAGGAAGCCAAGATCGTGGTCGGCCAGAACGTGCCCTTCGTCACCGGCCAGTTCACCAACACCGGGGCCGCCCAGGGTTCGGTGAATCCGTTCCAGACCATCGAGCGCCGCGACGTGGGCCTGACGCTGCGCGTGCGCCCGCAGATCAGCGAGAACGGCACCATCAAGATGCAGCTGTTCCAGGAGGTCTCCACCATCGACCAGACTTCGGTCGGTTCGCCCACGGGCCTCATCACGAACAAGCGCTCGCTCGAGTCGAGCATCCTTGTGGACGACGGTGCCATCGTGGTGCTCGGCGGCCTGCTGCAGGACCAATACTCCAACAACGACCAGAAGGTGCCCTTGCTCGGCGACGTGCCGATCGTGGGTGACCTGTTCAAGACCCAGACGCGGCAGCGCGTGAAGACCAACCTGATGGTCTTCCTGCGCCCGGTGGTGATCCGCGACAGCGTGCAAAGCGACGCGATCTCGCTGGACCGCTACGACCTGATGCGCGGCATGCAGATGCAGGCGCAGCCGCCGCAAAGCATCGTGATCCCGGTGAACGAGTCGGCGATCATGCCGCCGCCGCCGGCGCCGGCGCCCGCGCCGGGGACCGCGCCCGCCGCTCCCACCGCACCGGCTGCGCCTCCGATGCCGCTGCCCCCGAGCAGCACGGCCCCAGCCGCGGGGCGGCCTGTTACGCAGTCGGCGGTGCCGACGCCGCTCGGACGCTGATTTCGTCAGAATCGGCCTGATGCGATATCCGCTGCCCTACGCGTTCGCGCGCAGCCACCAGTTGCTGCTCGAAGAGGACGGCGCCCAGCTGGTGCTGTGGCATGCCGCCGCGCCGGCGACGCCGGCCCTCGGCGAGGTGATCCGCAAGTTCGGCGTGCGCGCCCTGCAGCCGCTCGACCCCGCCGAGCTGGCCCAGCGCATCAGCGTGGCCTACTCGCAGGGCGAATCGAGCGCCGCCACCATCGTCAGCGAGGTGCAGAACGACGCCGACCTCTCGCGCATGATGCAGGAACTGCCGGCGGTGGAGGACCTGCTGGAGACCAGCGATGACGCGCCCATCATCCGCATGCTCAACGCCCTGTTGACGCAGGCGGCGCGCGACGGCGCGAGCGACATCCACATCGAGCCGTACGAGCGGCATTCGAGTGTGCGTTTCCGGGTGGATGGCACCCTGCGCGAAGTGGTGCGGCCCAACCGGGCGCTGCACGCGGCGCTGATCTCGCGCCTGAAGATCATGGCCGAACTCGACATCGCCGAGAAGCGCCTGCCGCAGGACGGCCGCATCTCGCTGCGCATCGGCACGCGGGCTGTGGACGTGCGCGTGTCCACGCTGCCCAGCGCGCACGGCGAGCGCGCGGTGCTGCGCCTGCTGGACAAGAGCGAGTCCAAGCTCAGTCTCGAATCGGTCGGCATGACCGGCGACACGCTGCACCGCTTCCTGGCCCAGATCGCGCAGCCGCACGGAATCCTCCTGGTGACCGGCCCCACCGGCTCGGGCAAGACCACCACGCTCTATGCGGCGCTGAGCCGGCTGGATGCAACCAGCAGCAACATCATGACGGTGGAAGACCCGATCGAGTACGAACTGCCGGGCATCGGCCAGACGCAGGTCAACGCCAAGATCGACCTCGATTTCGCCAAGGCCCTGCGCGCCATCCTGCGCCAGGACCCGGACGTGATCATGATCGGCGAGATCCGCGACTTCGAAACCGCGCAGATCGCGATCCAGGCCTCGCTCACCGGCCACCTGGTGCTGGCGACCCTGCACACCAACGACGCCGCCAGCGCTGTCACGCGACTGACCGACATGGGCGTCGAGCCCTTCCTGCTCAGTTCTTCGCTGCTGGGCGTGCTGGCGCAGCGGCTGGTGCGCAAGCTCTGCCCGCACTGCCGTGTACAGACCAACGGCACCTGGACGGCCAAGGGCTGTCCAGAGTGCGGGCATACGGGCTACCATGGGCGCACCGGCGTGTTCGAATTGATGGTGGCCAGCGATGGGATTCGCGCGCAGATCCACAGCGGCGCGCCGGAAGCCGAGATCCGGAGCAAGGCGCTCGCGGCCGGCATGACGCTGATGCGTGACGACGGCGAGCGCCTGGTCCGCGAGGGCATGACCTCACGCGAGGAACTGGTCCGGGTCACGCGCGAATAGCCAACCGCGCCCTTGCACTGCGCAAGGAGAGAAAGGCCCCATGTTGGATCCGGTGAAGGCCTGGCACGAGGAACACATGTACTTCAGCCGGCTGCTGCGCCTGCTGCGCAAGGAAGTCGAGGTGTTCCACGGCGGCGACGCGCCGAACACCCAGCTGATGCTGGACATCATTTCCTACCTGCGCGAATACGCCGACCAGTACCACCACCCGCGCGAGGATGAGGCCTTCCGCCGCCTGGTCGCCTTGCGCCCGGACCGGCAGCTGCCGCTGGCGCGCCTGATGCAGGAACACCGCGTGATCGCCCGCGCCGGCGATGAGCTGGCGCGCATGCTCGAAGAGATCGATGCGGGCGCCATCATCCAGCGCGCCGACATCGAGGAGGCGGCGGCCATCTTCCTGGTCTATTACGGCAACCACATCGCCAGGGAAGAAGAAGACATCCTGCCGCTGGCCGGCCGCCTGCTGCAGGAGCCCGACTGGATCGCGGTCAAGGATGCCGCGCCGGCCGGCAACGACCCGCTGTTCGGCGCCGAGCCGCTGGAACGCTTTCGCGACCTGCGGCGCCGCATCGAGGCCGAGGCGGCCTAGCCGCTTCCTGTGGCGGAGCCGAGCGCTCGTTCGGGGGCGTGCGGCTGTCCCGGCAGATCGATCGGTATGTAGCGTCGCCCGGGCTCCTCATCGGGCGGCGGCGCCGTCGGCTTGGGATCGCCCGGCTGCGGATCAGGATTGTTCAGCGGCGGAACGTTCTCCGGCGCCGGGACATCGGGAGGCATCACTCAGCCCCGCTGCGTGCTCGGCCGCTTCGCGCCCAGGTCGCTGCGGTCGTCCGGAAGCTCAGGCTCGCCCTGCTCGTCGAAATCGATGGGATGGGCATGCTCCGGCAGGCCGGGACGGCGGCTGATGTCGGTCGCCTGTTCGAGCTCGGCCGCCTCCGGCGACCCTGGTTCGGGCTCGGGAATCTTCTGCTGGGGAAAGCGACGCGTCATCGCATCGCCCAACGGGGTGGAATCGTCTGGCATGTCCGCTCTCCTTTCAAGCCATTGTGGGGAGCGGCCGGCGGCGCATTGTTCAGCGAGCGCCGCGTGCGCTTGTCGGATCCGGCTGTCGGACTGAATAGCGCGAGCTCAGGGATTCCAGTCATCGCCGCCGGCATCACCGGCCGCAGCGCCGCCGGCGTCGTCCCAGCCGACGTCATCGGCGATGCCGAAGTTCTCGCCGCCCATTCCGGTGTTGAGCTTGCGCCGCATGCCTTCGTCGATGGCGTCGAGGTCGGGCGGAATGCTGCCCGTGCGCTGGCCCTCCGGCGCCGGCTGGCCTTCTTCCGCCAAGATGCGCCGCCCCAGCTCGTGCGCGGCCAGCGCGCCGGCGCCCACCGCCAAGCCGGCGCCCAGTCCCCGCATGATCGTCGGCCCTTGGCCCGGCGCATTCGCCGCTGCCCCTGGCCCGGTCGTGGGTCCGGTCTGCTCATGGGGAGCCGCCGGCCGGGTCGCTTCGCCGGCGCTGCCGCCTTCCAATGCCCGGACCGCCGCGCCGGCGCGGCGCATCACCAGGGCGACGACCACGACGGCCGCGACCAAACCGCCGAGGCCCCAGGCCAAGCCGGTGGCGGAACGGCCGGCACTGTGGCCGGGGTCGGCGCCGGCCGGCGCGGGCGAAGCGCCCCCTCCGGTCGAGCCCCCGCGCGGCGGCGCGTTGATCTGGTTCTGCAAGGCCTGCACCGACTCGGGCCTGGCGAAGGGCAGCCCCGGCGCGAGCCTTTCCGCGGCGGACAACTCGGCGCGTGCGAGGTTGAAGTCCTTGTCGCGCGCGGCCAGTTCCGCCTTGACGTAGTGCGCCCGCGCGCTATCCGGATGCGCCTTCAGCACCTGGTCGATCAGGCCCTGCGCCTTCTGCAGCTCGCCGCTGTTGGCTGCCTGGTAGATCTGCGCCAGCGTGGGCTCGCTGTCGGCCCGCTGCGCGCCGGCGCTGAGGGCGAACCACGAGAGCAGAAACACGCCCAGCAGCCCGATGAGCCTGGATGCGAACTTCATGTCGGCCTTCCTTTCGTCGAAAGGACAGGACCTTGATGCTCTGCGCCGCGCTGGCCCGGCCGCGTCAGGGTGGCGCGACAGCATTCGTAGGGAAAGGTCGGCTGAGCCGGGGCGATTTGACGCGTCCGGACCGTCCCGCTACCCTCCGCTGCCTGGACCACACCGCGCCCTCGCGGGCGAAAGGGGACTTGCCCATGCCCGCCACCTCCTCGGCGCTGCCTGCCCTGTTTGCCTCTTCCCGCCTGCACTACGCGTGGGTGATGCTGGCGCTGACCTTCCTGTATTCGGTCTTCATCACCTCGGCCCTGGGCGTGCCGGCGGTGCTGATCCTGCCGATGTCGCGTGAGCTCGGCTGGAGCATCGGCGAGCTGGCCGCGCCGCAGGGACTGCGCCTGGCGATCTTCGGGCTGTGCGCGCCGCTCGCGGGCGGCCTGATGCTGCGCTACGGGCCGCGGGTCATGACGGCGATCTCCGGGGCCCTGCTGCTGGCCGGCATGCTCATGTCGATCACCATGACCAGCAAGTGGGAGCTGTGGCTCGGCATGGGCATCCTGCTCGGGCTGGCCCCGGGCATCACCGCGATGCAGCTGACGGCGGTGGTGCCGACGCGCTGGTTCGTCACGCACCGCGGACTGGCGGTCGGGGTGCTCGGATCCGCGGTGGCGACCGGCACCCTGATCTTCATGCCGCTGGCGGCGTGGATCAGCGAGGCCTGGAGCTGGCGCGTTGCGCTGCTCGTGCCCACCATCGGCGCGACGCTGACCTGGTTGCTGTTCCTGTGGCTGGCGCGCAATCGCCCGCAGGAAGTCGGCCTTCAGCCGCTGGGCGCCGAAGCGCCGGTGGCGGTGCCCGCCGCTCCGACGGCGAACTTCCTGCACCTGAGCCTGCGCGCGCTGGCGGCGGGCGCGAAAAGCCGCATGTTCTGGCTGCTCGCGTTCACCTTCGGGATCTGCGGGGTCTCCAGTTTCGGACTCACGCAGGCGCACCTGGTGCCCTTCTGCAACGACATCGGCGTGCCGCTCGGCGTGTCGGCATGGCTGCTGGCGGTCATCGCGGTGTGCGACATGATCGGCACCATCGGCTCGGGCTGGCTGGCCGACCGCTACGACAACCGCTGGCTGCTGGCGGTCTACTACGGCCTGCGCGGCGTGGCGCTGGTGTGGCTGGTGTATGCCGACGTGTCCACCATCGCGCTGCTCACGTTCGCGGTGATCTACGGGCTGGACTTCATTGCCACCCTGCCGCCCACGGTGCGCCTGACGGTGCAGTCCTTCGGTCCGGACATGGGCCCCGCGGTGTTCGCCTGGGTGTTCGCATCGCACCACGTGGCGGCCGGCTTGATGGCGGTAGGCACGGGCATCAGCCGCGATGCGATCGGCACTTACGCGCCGGCCTTCCTGCTGGCGGGGGTGCTGTGCATCGTGGCGGCGGTGAGCTTCCTAGCGACGCGCAGGCCGCGATTGGCAGCGGCAGCCTGAAGCTGCGGCGAAGATCCGTGGAGCGGGAAAAGAGTCTCGAACTCTCGACCTCAACCTTGGCAAGGTTGCGCTCTACCAACTGAGCTATTCCCGCGGGGTCGAAGAAAAAGCCCGCGTGGGCTTTTTCTTGAATTGGTGGTGGCCTGGGGCGGAACCACCGACACGCGGATTTAGACGCGCCCGATCGACTGAGTGGACGCTGCCTGCAAGTGGACTACTTGTTAGCCACGCCCGCTGCGACCGGGGCCATCGAAGCAGACGCTGGCGTTGCGGGCGTTGCGGGCGTTGCGGGCGTTGCGGGCGCGAGGGTGCTCGTTTTGCCCATGAGCACCGTGATGAGAGACGGATAGTCGTACGCCGCTCCGGTACCGACATCCACCGCCGCGCCGATTACGCCTCCGAAGAGGAGGTTGCCGAAGGCCATCGCCTTGGTGCCGGACTTTGCCGAAACGAGACCAGGTTCATGGGCCTCTTTGGTACAGTGCACCGCCAAATCTTCATAGCTTCTTTGAACGGTGGTGGAGCCTGGTGTCGTCACGAACCAAGCACCCTTGTCGTTCGAAAGTTTGCAGGTCGCGCCCGAGACAACACCCGAATCGTTGCGGGTCTCGACGGAGACCGGTTGATTCTGGCCGTTAACGATTGAGGCGCAGCCGACCAGGTACACAGACGCGCCAAGCATGGCGCACATACAAATTCGCTGAAACACTAGCTCATCCTTAAAGTGTTGCAATTGTAGACGGGCGTCTGAGCGGTGCTTCAGTTGATATTCCCGATTGAGGCCTGAAATGAGGCCAGCTTTCCACACCTGCGCGACCAGAACTGAATGTCGGGGCGGAGATCTTGATTGCAGTTCGTTGCCCGCCAACAGGTCAGCCACCGCAGATCGACGCGGGCCGCGAGTACGACATGTGAGCGAACCGGACAAGGAAAAAGCCCCTGACCATTTCTGATCAGGGGCTTCCAACCTGGCGGCCTGGGGCGAAAACGAACCACCGAGACGCGGATCTGCAATCCCACAATGACGCGAGGTGGCGACTATGAGAAATAGAGATGGAGCGGGAAAAGAGTCTCGAACTCTCGACCTCAACCTTGGCAAGGTTGCGCTCTACCAACTGAGCTATTCCCGCGGGGTCGAAGAAAAAGCCCGCGTGGGCTTTTTCTTGAATGGTGGTGGCCTGGGGCGGAATCGAACCACCGACACGCGGATTTTCAATCCGCTGCTCTACCAACTGAGCTACCGGGCCAGAGCCAGAAATTATATCAGGCGCTGCGCTTGCCCCTCGAGAGGTCCACGCCCAGCTGCTTCAATTTGCGATAGAGGTGGGTGCGCTCCAGGCCGGTCTTTTCGGCCACGCGGGTCATGGAGCCGCCCTCCTTGGCCAAGTGGAACTCGAAGTAGGACTTCTCGAATTCGTCGCGCGCGTCGCGCAGCGGCTTGTCCAGCTCGAACAGCTGGCGCGCCTGCGGACCCATTTCCACCACCGGCGGCAGGCTCTGGCCGCCGGTCATGGCCGCTTCCACGGTGAGCTCCACTGCCGGCGGGGCGGCCATCATCACGGGGCCGGGCTTGCGCGCGGCGGCCGCGGCGGCGCTGGTAGTGCGCGTCAAGGCCGCTTCCACGGCCTTGAGCAGCTTCTGCATGGTGATCGGCTTTTCCAGGAAGGCCTGGGCGCCGATCTTGGTGGCCTCCACCGCCGTCTCGATGGTGGCGTGGCCGCTCATCATGATCACCGGCATGGACAGCAGGCCGGTGGTGGACCACTCCTTGAGCAGCGTCACGCCGTCGGTGTCGGGCATCCAGATATCCAGCAGGACCAGGTCGGGCCGGCCACGCTGGCGCGCGCTGCGCGCCTGAGCCGCGTTCTCAGCGAGCTCTACGTTGTGGCCTTCGTCGTTGAGGATTTCAGAGAGCAGGTCGCGAATGCCAAGTTCGTCGTCGACCACCAGGATGTTTGCCATGTTTTCGCAGCGTTCCGTCGCGGCAGGGATGTGTTGCTAAGCCGCAACTGCGAATGATAGCGACACTTGGGCACCCAAAATCGCCCCGTCCTGCTGGCGATTCTTGAGATCGACGCGCGCGCCGTGGTCATCCGCGATCTTTTTCACGACGGCGAGGCCAAGACCCGTCCCCTTGGCCTTGGTCGTGACGTAGGGCTCAAAAGCGCGCTTCAGCAGGTGATCGGCGAAGCCGGTGCCGGTATCCTGCACGATCAGGCGCACTCGCCGGGACTTCTCGTGCCATTCGGTCAGGACCTTGACCTCGCGCAGCGGGCGCCCCTCGGTGGCGTCCTGGGCGTTTTGCAACAGGTTGTGAATCACCTGCCGCAACTGGTGTTCGTCGCCCATGATTTTCGGGCAGTCGGGATCAAGCTGCAGGTGCACCGGCACGTGGGCCGGGTCGCCGTCGGCGCCCTCGCGCGCGTACAGCGCCAGCACGTCGCCGACCAGCCGGTTGAGGTCCATCGGCTTGAGTTCGGCGGCCGGCAGACGCGCATAGTCGCGGAACTCGTTGACCAGGCGCTTCATGGCATCGACCTGGTCGACGATGGTCCGGACCGACTTGGCCAGCACCGCCTGCTCGGCGGAGGCCAGCTTGCCGGTCAGTTTCATTTCAAGCCGCTCGGCCGACAGCTGGATCGGCGTCAGCGGATTCTTGATCTCGTGCGCCAGGCGGCGCGCCACTTCGCCCCAGGCCTGGGCGCGCTGCGCCGACACGATCTCGGAGATGTCGTCGAACACCAGCAGCCGCGCGTTGCCCGGCATCTCGGCGCCGCGGGCGACCAGGGTGACGGTGTCCGGCGTGCCCGCGTTCAACTCGAAGGATTGCTGCCAGTGGTCCAGCGCGTGCAGCTTGCGCTCGGCCATGTAGTCGTCGAACTGCTGCTGCACGGCCTGGCCGAAGCTCTCCAGGCCCTGCACCGCCGCCAGCGGCTGGCCCTCCCAGGCCGCCAGCGGCACGCGCAGGATGCGCGTCGCGCCGGGATTGGACGCCTGGATCTTGCCCTGCTCGTCGAGCACCACCACGCCGGCCGTCAGGTTGTCCAGGATGGTCTGCAGGTTGGCGCGCGCAGCGCTCACCTGCCCCATGCTCTTTTCGACCGCGGCGCGCGCGTCGGCGAGTTGCTGCGTCATCTGCGCAAACGACCGGGTGAGTCCGCCGAGTTCGTCCTTGCCCTGCAGCGCCGGCTTGGGACTGAGGTCGCCGGCGGCCACCTCGCGCACGCCCGCGGCCAGCAGCAGCAGCGGGCGCGCGAGCTGGTTGCCCAGCACGACCGCCAGCAGCACGGCGCCGATCACCGCCAGGATCAGGCTCAGGGTCAGCGTGCCGATGTACATGCGGCGCAGGCCCTCGCGCGCCAGCGCCCGCTCCTGGTACTCGCGGTTGGCCTCCTGCACCGCGATGGCGTTGGCCACCAGCCCGGCCGGCAGCGGCTGCGTGGCCTGCAGCACGCGCGGCTCGCCGAAGGAGCCCACGCCCGATGGCGCCACGACGGCCAGCGCCTTGATGCGGGCGTTCGATGCGGTGCCGGGCGCCGGCTCGTCCAGGCCCTCGATCACGGCCATCGTGCGTTGCGAGCGCACGCTGCGCAGCTGCTGCTGCGTGATGCGCTCCGGATTGACCAGGAACCGCGTTTGGCCGGCGCTGGCGATCAGCTGGCCATTGCCGCTCCACAGGATCAGGTCGCTGGCCGACAGCTGCTCGCGCAGCCGCTCCAGCGCCAGCGGCACCGAGGTGTCCGGCGTCTCAGCCAGTTGCAGCGCGGCGTTGCGGGTCTTGCCGGCCAGGTCGTTGGCCAGGGTGTCGAGGGTGACCCGCCCGAGGTTCAGGCCGGCGTCGAGCGCGCCTTCCACCTTGACGTCGAACCAGCTCTCGATCGAGCGCGACACGAACTGGTAGGACACCACGTAGATCAGCAGGCCGGGCATGAACCCGACCAGGGCGAAGATCGCGGCCAGCTTGACCAGCAGGCGGCTGCCGAACTTGCCGCGCCGCAGGCGCGTGAGCAGGCGCAGCGCGATCCAGCCGATCACCAGCAGCAGGATGCCGGCCACCACCACGTTGATGACGAACAGGCGGCCGTAGTTGCGCTCGTACAGCTCGCGGTTGTTGGTGGCCTGCGTGAGCAGGAACATCAGCACGATGGCGATCGCCACCATGATGGCCGCGCCCACCCCCACCGCCCAGCGGAACGCGCGCGAGCTGCGCAGCGCGGTCCGGGAGGACGCCGGGGTCGCCACGCCGTTCACCGCGGGGTTTCGAGGGCCAGGCGCTGGTTGCGCGAGGCCACGATGGTCCAGTCCGACTGGCCGACGGCGCCGATCTGGAAGGGGCGCGGCAGCTGCGACACGTCGAGCCGGAAGCGGAAATCCACGTTGTAGCGCGCGTCCGGGTCGACCTCGGACGCATCGGCGATCTTCCAGTGCGAGATCCGCTGCACCAGGGCGAGCGCCTCGTCGCGCGTGTCGAAGTTCTGACCCAGCGCCAGCCCGGAGCTGCCGATCTGCGTGGGCGAGACGACCAGGCGCCAGCGGCGCGTCAGCGGCTGGTAGGACAGCCGCATGTGGCGCGTGGCGGTCGCCACCTGCTTGTCGTACCAGTACCAGCGGTCGCGCAGCAGCACGGCCTCGGCCACGAAGTACATGGGGATGCCCTTCTGCAGGGCATCGTCGACGGCCTGCGGCAGCTCGAACTGGACATTGGCCGACAGCAGCAGCCCGTCTTCGGTGCGATCCAGGCGCAGGTGCGCGATTTCGGCGCCCGAACTTTCGGCCCGCGCCGCGCCTGCCAGCAGCAGGGCCAGGCACATCAGCACACACAGGCATGCGCGCTCAAGCGGCTTTTTCCAGCAGCGCGTAATAGAAACCGTCGTGATCACTTCCCCGATTGTCCCGGAGGCCATTGTCCATATCCCCGGATTCGGGCAGCAATTGGCCGGGCGCAGGCCGCAAAAGCGCCTCTTTGTTGTGCGCAAGAAACGTTTCAAGCTGGCCATTTCCCTCGGCGCGGAACACCGAACAGGTGCAGTACAGAAGCCGTCCGCCGGGAGCCAGCAGCGGCCACAGCGTGGCCAGCAAGCGCGCCTGGATCGCCGCCAGTTGCCCGATGTCGCTGGCCCGGCGCAGCCAGCGCACGTCGGGGTGGCGGCGCACGATGCCCGACGCACTGCAGGGCGCATCCAGCAAGATGGCGTCGAACAGCTGCCCGTCCCACCAGGCGTGCGGCTGGCCGGCATCGGCAGCGATGACTTGCGCGCGCAGCTGCAGTCGCGCCAGTGTTTGCCCGATCCGCTCGCAGCGTTCGGGCGAGATGTCCAGTGCCGTCACGTCGGCGTCGGCCAGTTCGAGCAGGTGCGCGGTCTTGCCGCCCGGGGCGGCGCAGGCATCGAGGATGCGCAGCGACCGGCCCGCCGGCGCCAGTTCGCGCAGCAGCAGGGGCGCGGCGAGCTGGGCGGCGGCATCCTGAACCGACACCAGGCCCTCGTCGAAGCCGGGGACCTCGTGCACGCCGCGCGGCTGCGCGAGGATCACGCCGTGCTCGCCCACCGCACTGGCGACGATGCCCTGCGCTTGCAGCGACCGCAGGTAGTCCTCCCGGCTGGTGCGGCGCAGGTTGACGCGCAGCGTCATGGGCGCGCGCGCGTTGTTGGCGTCGATGATGCGCTGCCACTGCGACGGGTGGTCCTGGCGCAGCAGGTCGATCCACCACTTCGGGTGGTTCCAGACGGCCACCGGATCGCGCTCGCTCGCCGCCGTCAGGGCGGCGCGCTCGCGCAGGAAGCGGCGCAGGCAGGCATTGATGAAGCTGGCCTGGCCGCGCGCGTCGCCGCGCTTGGCCGCCTCCACCGCCTGGTCCACCAGCGTGAAGGCCTCGAACGGCGCCTCCTCGTCGCGCCAGCACAGGGCCAGCGCGGTGCAGAGCAGCGCATCCGCGCCGGCCGGCGGCGGCCGGCGGGCCAGCTGACGGCGCAGGGCCTCGGCCCGGCCCAGGTGGCGCAGTGCATGAAAAGCGAGCGCTTGCGCACCGGGCCGTGCTGCGGGCGCCAGGCGGTCGAGGGCCGGGGTGGCCGACTGTCCGGCGCGCACCGCCGCCACCACTTGCGAGGCGGCCTGCAGGAGCCGCCAGAGCGGCAGGGAAGAAGGTGTCTGCACCATGGGCTCAGGCTGGCCGCGAGATCGGCGCCGGCGTCAACGCGCGCGCCGGCTTGAACCCGAACAGCCAGGCCAGCATGATGGCGGGAAACTGGGCGATCGCCTGGTTGTAGCGTTCCACCGCCTGGTTGAACTGGCCGGTGGCGGCGCGCGCCTGCGCCGCCAGCTGCGCGCGCCGCGACAACACCGTGTCCGGGAGGCGCGCGCCGGCCAGGTCGTGCGCTTCATCGTGCTGCGCGTGCTCCCAGGCCGTGGCCAGCGCATCCTGCGCGGTGCCCAGCGCCGCCACGCGCGCGGGATCGAGCGGCTTGTGGCGTGCAGCGGACAGGCTCACCGCCAGCTGCGCGGCCGCGGCCTGCAGGGAAGTCCAGATGGAGGTGAGGCCTTCCAGCGGCGCCGGCTGCGTGCCCTGCGGCAGCTGCGCCTGCACCAGCTCGATCTGCTGGCCCAATTCGGCATCCACCGCCGCGAAGGCGGCGATCGCCGCGGCGCGCAGTCGCACCAGCCGGTTGTACGCGCCGACGGCCCAGAACAAGAGGACGGCGGCGGCACTCCAGAGGACGATGGTTTCGGTCATCATCGCATCGAAAAAAAAAGCGCCCCGGCCTTTGCAGGACCGGGGCACCAGTTTAGAGCCTGTCCAGGCTTACTCGGTGGGGGCGCCTTCGCTCGCCTCGGGCGCGGTGGCCTCGGCGGTCGCGGCCGCACCGGCCAGTTCCGCGGCTTCGGCATCGGCGATGGCGCGGCGCTCGGCCTCGTCCATCTGGTCCTTGACCTTGCGCGCCTGGTGGTACGCCATGCCGGTGCCCGCGGGGATCAGGCGGCCGACGATGACGTTTTCCTTCAGGCCGCGCAGTTCGTCGCGCTTGCCCATGATCGCCGCCTCGGTCAGCACGCGCGTCGTTTCCTGGAAGGAAGCCGCGGAGATGAACGAGTCGGTCGACAGCGAGGCCTTGGTGATGCCCAGCAGCAGGTTGCTGTAGGTGGCAGGCACCTTGTTGTCGGCGCGCAGCGCGTCGTTGGTGTCCAGCATCTCGGAACGCTCGACCTGTTCGCCGGCGATGTAGCTCGACTCGCCGACGTTCTCGACCACGACACGGCGCAGCATCTGGCGAACGATCACCTCGATGTGCTTGTCGTTGATCTTCACACCCTGCAGGCGGTAGACGTCCTGCACTTCGTCGACGATGTAGCGCGCCAGTTCCTCGGCACCCAGCAGGCGCAGGATGTCCTGCGGGTCGGCCGGGCCGTCCACCACGGATTCGCCCTTGTTCACCACCTGGCCTTCGTGCACCAGGATGTTCTTTTCCTTGGGCACCAGCTCTTCCCAGACCTTGCCGTCCGGGTCGGTGATCTGCAAGCGGATCTTGCCCTTGGTCTCCTTGCCGAACGACACGGTGCCGGTGATCTCGGCCAGCACGCCCTTGTCCTTGGGCGAGCGCGCTTCGAACAACTCCGCCACGCGCGGCAGACCGCCGGTGATGTCACGGGTCTTCTGGCCTTCGATCGGGATGCGCGCCAGCACTTCGCCGGGGTTCACGTCCTGGCCGTCGCGCACCTGGATCAGCGAGCCCACCGGAAAGCCGATCGTCACCGAGTGGTCGGTGCCGGGGATCTTCACCTCGTTGCCCGCGATGTCGATCAGCTTGACCTGCGGGCGCAGGGCCTTGGCCGAGCGCTTCGGGTCGAACTTGATGACCACCAAGGTGGACAGGCCGGTCACTTCGTCGACCTGCTTGGCGACCGTGAGGCCCTCTTCCACGCCCTCGAACTTCACCTTGCCGGCGAATTCCGTGATGATGGGTCGCGTCAGCGGGTCCCAGGTGGCCAGCGGCGTGCCGGCCTTGACCTGCTGGTCGGCCTTGACGCTCAGGGTCGCGCCGTACGGCACCTTGTGGCGCTCGCGCTCGCGGCCGTGCTCGTCGTGGATGATGATCTCGCCGGAACGCGCGATCACCACCAGTTCGCCCTTGCTGTTGGTCACGTAGCGCATCGTGCTGTTGAAGCCGATCACGCCGGTGGACTTGGCTTCCACGCTGGAGGCGATGGCCGCGCGCGAGGCGGCGCCGCCGATGTGGAAGGTACGCATCGTCAACTGCGTGCCGGGCTCGCCGATCGACTGGGCGGCGATCACGCCGACCGCCTCGCCGACGTTGACCAGGCCACCGCGGCCGAGGTCGCGGCCGTAGCACTTGGCGCACAGGCCGAAGCGCGTCGCGCAGGTGAGCGCCGTGCGCACGCGCACTTCGTCCACGCCCGCGGTCTCGAGCTCTTCGATCGCGTCCTCGTCCAGCATCTCGCCGGCCTTGACGATCACCTCGCGGCTTTCCGGATGCAGCACGTCCTCGGCGGCGACGCGGCCCAGGATCCGGTCGCGCAGTGATTCGATCACTTCACCGCCCTCGACGATGGCGCGCATCAGCGAGCCGTCGCGGGTGTCGCAATCTTCCTCGGTCACGACCAAATCCTGCGTCACGTCGACCAGGCGGCGCGTCAGGTAGCCGGAGTTCGCGGTCTTCAGCGCCGTGTCGGCCAGGCCCTTTCGGGCGCCGTGCGTGGAGATGAAGTACTGGAGCACGTTCAGGCCTTCGCGGAAGTTGGCCGTGATCGGAGTCTCGATGATCGAGCCGTCCGGCTTGGCCATCAGGCCGCGCATGCCCGCCAGCTGGCGGATCTGGGCGGCCGAGCCGCGGGCGCCGGAGTCGGCCATCATGTAGATGGAGTTGAAGGACTCCTGGTCCACTTCCTTGCCGTTGCGGTCGGTGACCTTTTCCTTGGCCAGCTGGGCCATCATGACCTTGGACACTTCGTCGCCGGCCTTGCCCCAGATGTCGACCACCTTGTTGTAGCGCTCGCCGGCGGTGACCAGGCCCGAGACGTACTGCTGCTCGATCTCCTTCACTTCCTTCTCGGCGCGGCCGATGATGTCGGCCTTCTGCGGCGGCACCAGCATGTCGTCCACCGCGATCGAGATGCCGGCCTTGGTCGCCAGCCGGAAGCCGTTCTGCAGCAGCTTGTCGGCGAAGACCACCGTCTCCTTCAGGCCGCACTTGCGGAACGAAGCGTTGATCAGCTTGGAGATTTCCTTCTTCTTCAGCGCCTTGTTGATGTTGGAGAAGGGCAGGCCCTTGGGCAGGATCTCCGACAGCAGCGCGCGGCCCACGGTGGTGTCGACCAGCGAGGTCGTGGCCACGAATTCGCCGGAGGCCTTGTCGCGGTTCCACTCGGTCAGGCGCACCGCCACCTTGGAGGTGAGCTCGACCTGGCCGGCGTCCAGCGCGCGCTGCACTTCACCGACGTCGGCGAACATCATGCCCTCGCCCTTGGCGTTGATGCGCTCGCGCGTCGTGTAGTACAGGCCCAGCACCACGTCCTGCGAGGGCACGATGGAGGGCTCGCCGTTGGCGGGGAACAGCACGTTGTTGGAGGCCAGCATCAGCGTGCGGGCTTCCATCTGCGCTTCCACCGACAGCGGCACGTGCACGGCCATCTGGTCGCCGTCGAAGTCGGCGTTGAAAGCCGCGCACACCAGCGGGTGCAGCTGGATCGCCTTGCCTTCGATCAGGATCGGCTCGAAGGCCTGGATGCCCAGGCGGTGCAGCGTCGGCGCGCGGTTCAGCAGCACCGGGTGCTCCTTGATCACCTCTTCGAGGATGTCCCACACCACCGGCGTGCCGGATTCGACTTCCTTCTTCGCCGCCTTGATGGTGGTGGCGATGCCCATCGCCTCCAGGCGCGAGAAGATGAAGGGCTTGAACAGCTCCAGCGCCATCAGCTTGGGCAGGCCGCACTGGTGCAGCTTGAGCGTCGGGCCCACGGTGATGACCGAACGGCCCGAGTAGTCGACGCGCTTGCCCAGCAGGTTCTGGCGGAAGCGGCCGCTCTTGCCCTTGATCATGTCGGCCAGCGACTTCAGCGCGCGCTTGTTCGCGCCGGTCATGGCCTTGCCACGGCGGCCGTTGTCCAGCAGCGAGTCCACCGCTTCCTGCAGCATGCGCTTCTCGTTGCGCGCGATGATCTCCGGCGCCTTCAGCTCCAGCAGGCGGCGCAGGCGGCTGTTGCGGTTGATGACGCGGCGGTACAGGTCGTTCAGGTCGGAGGTCGCGAAGCGGCCGCCGTCCAGCGGCACCAGCGGACGCAGGTCCGGCGGCAGCACCGGCAGCACGTCCATCACCATCCAGTTCGGCTTGATGCCGGACTTCTTGAAGGCTTCCAGCACCTTCAGGCGCTTGGCGTTCTTCTTGACCTTGACCTCGGAGCCGGTCAGGTCGCCGCGCAGCTTCTCGATCTCGAGTTCGATGTCGATGCCTTCGAGCAGGTCCTTGATGCCCTCGGCGCCCATCTTGGCGATGAACTCGTCACCGTATTCCTTGCGCTTGGCCTCGTAGTCGTCCTCGGACATGATGCTGAACTTCTTCAGCGGCGTCATCCCGGGGTCGGTGACCACATAGGCTTCGAAGTACAGCACGCGTTCGATGTCGCGCAGCGTCATGTCCAGCACCAGGCCCAGGCGCGACGGCAGCGACTTCAGGAACCAGATGTGCGCGCAGGGCGCGGCCAAGTCGATGTGGCCCATGCGCTCGCGGCGCACCTTGGTCTGCGTGACTTCGACGCCGCACTTCTCGCAGATGACGCCGCGGTGCTTCAGGCGCTTGTACTTGCCGCACAGGCACTCGTAGTCCTTGATCGGGCCGAAGATCTTGGCGCAGAACAGGCCGTCGCGCTCCGGCTTGAAGGTGCGGTAGTTGATGGTTTCCGGCTTCTTGACTTCACCGAAGGACCAGGAACGGATCTTCTCGGGCGACGCCATGCCGATGCGGATGGCATCGAAATGCTCGTCCGGCGTGAATTGCTTGAACAGGTCGAGTAGCGATTTCATGTGATCTGTCCCTTTGAATTAAGAACGCTCGAGTTCCATGTCGATGCCCAGCGAGCGGATTTCCTTCACCAGCACGTTGAAGGATTCCGGCATGCCGGCTTCGATGGCGTGCTCGCCCTTGACGATGGACTCGTACACCTTGGTGCGGCCCTGCACGTCGTCGGACTTCACGGTTAGCATTTCCTGCAGCGTGTACGAGGCGCCATAGGCCTCCAGCGCCCACACTTCCATTTCGCCGAAGCGCTGGCCGCCGAACTGGGCCTTGCCGCCCAGCGGTTGTTGCGTGACGAGGCTGTACGGGCCGGTGGAACGCGCGTGCATCTTGTCGTCCACCAGGTGGTGCAGCTTGAGCACGTGCATGTAGCCCACGGTGACCGGGCGCTCGAATTGCTCGCCGGTGCGGCCGTCGTACAGGTGCGCCTGCGTGCGCGTGGCCGTCAGGCCCTTCAGCCGGGCGATCTCTTCCGGATAGGCCAGCTGCAGCATGCCGCGGATTTCCTGCTCGGAGGCGCCGTCGAACACCGGGGTCGCGAAGGGCACGCCCTTGGCCAACTCGCCGGCCATCTCCAGCACTTCCTCGTCGGACAGCTTGGCCAGGTCTTCCTTGCGGCCCGAGCTGTTGTACAGCTGATCCATGAAGCTGCGCAGTTCGGCCGCGCGGGCCTGCTGCTGCAGCATGTCGCCGAGGCGCTGGCCGATGCCCTTGCCGGCCCAGCCCAGGTGGACTTCCAGCACCTGGCCCACGTTCATGCGCGAGGGCACGCCCAGCGGGTTGAGCACGATGTCGCACGGCGTGCCGTCGGCCATGTAGGGCATGTCCTCGACCGGGACGATCTTGGAGACCACGCCCTTGTTGCCGTGGCGGCCGGCCATCTTGTCGCCGGGCTGCAGGCGGCGCTTGACGGCCAGGTAGACCTTGACCATCTTCAGCACGCCAGCCGGCAGCTCGTCGCCCTGGGTCAGCTTCTTGCGCTTTTCCTCGAAGGCGAGGTCGAAGCTGTGGCGCGTCTGCTCCAGCGAGTTCTTGATCGACTCGAGCTGGGTCGCCACGTCGTCGTCCGCCGGGCGGATGTCGAACCAGTGGAACTTCTCGACCGACTGCAGGTAGTCCTTGTCGATCTTGGTGCCCTTGGCCAGCTTCTGCGGGCCGCCGTTGGCGACCTTGCCGGTCAGCAGCTTCTCGATCCGGTCGAAAGCGTCGGCTTCCACGATGCGCAGCTGGTCGTTCAGGTCCAGGCGGAAGCGCTTGAGTTCATCGTCGATGATCTGCTGCGCCCGCTTGTCGCGCTGGATGCCCTCGCGGGTGAAGACCTGCACGTCGATCACGGTGCCCTGCGAGCCCTGGTCGACGCGCAGCGAGGTGTCCTTCACGTCGGAGGCCTTCTCGCCGAAGATCGCGCGCAGCAGCTTCTCTTCCGGGGTCAGCGTGGTCTCGCCCTTGGGCGTCACCTTGCCCACCAGCGTGTCGCCGGGCATGACCTCGGCGCCCACGTAGATGATGCCGGACTCGTCCAGGCGGTTGAGCTGCTGCTCCGACAGGTTCGGGATGTCGCGGGTGATTTCCTCGGCGCCCAGCTTGGTGTCGCGCGCCATCACCACCAGTTCCTCGATGTGGATCGAGGTGTAGCGGTCGTCGGCGACCACGCGCTCGGAAATGAGGATCGAGTCCTCGAAGTTGTAGCCGTTCCAGGGCATGAACGCCACCAGCATGTTCTGGCCGAGCGCGAGCTCGCCCAGGTCGGTGGAGGCGCCGTCGGCCACCACGTCACCCTTGGCGATGCGGTCGCCGCGCTTGACGATCGGACGCTGGTGGATGTTGGTGTTCTGGTTGGAACGCTGGTACTTGATCAGGTTGTAGATGTCCACGCCGACTTCACCGGCGGCGGCTTCGTCATCGTTGACGCGCACCACGATGCGGGTGGCATCGACATAGTCGACCACGCCGCCGCGGTTGGCGGTGACCACCGTACCGGAGTCGACCGCGGAGACGCGCTCGATGCCGGTGCCGACGAAGGCCTTTTCCGGACGCAGCACCGGCACCGCCTGGCGCTGCATGTTGGCGCCCATCAGCGCGCGGTTGGCGTCGTCATGCTCCAGGAAGGGCACCAGCGAGGCCGCCACCGACACGATCTGCGCCGGCGAGACGTCCATGTACTGGATGCGGTCGGCGCTGACCAGCACCGATTCGCCGTGTTCACGCGCCGACACCAGGTCGCCGGTGAGGTGGCCTTCCTTGTCCAGCACCGCGTTGGCCTGGGCGATGACGTACTTGCCTTCCTCGATGGCCGACAGGTAGTCGATCTGGTTGGTGACCTTGCCGTCCACCACGCGGCGGTACGGCGTCTCGATGAAGCCGTACTCGTTCAGGCGCGCGTACAGCGCCAGCGAGTTGATCAGGCCGATGTTCGGGCCTTCCGGCGTCTCGATCGGGCACACCCGGCCGTAGTGCGTGACGTGCACGTCGCGCACTTCGAAGCCGGCGCGCTCGCGCGTCAGGCCGCCCGGGCCCAGGGCCGAGACGCGGCGCTTGTGGGTGATCTCCGACAGCGGGTTGGTCTGGTCCATGAACTGCGACAGCTGCGACGCGCCGAAGAACTCCTTCAGGGCCGCGGAAATCGGTTTGGAGTTGATCAGGTCGTGCGGCATCAGCGGCTCTTGCTCGGCCTGGCCCAGACGCTCCTTGACGGCCTTCTCGATGCGGGCCAGGCCCGTGCGGTACTGGTTCTCGGCCAGCTCGCCGACGCAGCGCACGCGGCGGTTGCCCAGGTGGTCGATGTCGTCCACTTCGCCGCGGCCGTTGCGCAGGTCCACCAGGATCTTGACCACCGCGAGGATGTCCTCGTTGGTCAGGACCATCGGGCCGGTGCTTTCGTTGCGGCCGATCTTGGCGTTGAACTTCATGCGGCCGACGCGCGACAGGTCGTAGGTGTCGGGGTTGTAGAACAGGCGCTGGAACAGGGCCTGCACCGCGTCCTCCGTCGGCGGCTCGCCGGGGCGCATCATGCGGTAGATGGCGACGCGGGCGGCGAATTCGTCCACGGTCTCGTCGATGCGCAGGGTCTGCGACATGTACGCGCCCTGGTCGAGCTCGTTGGTGTAGATGACCTGCAGGTCCTGGATGCCGGCCTGGCGCAGCTTCTTGAGCAGCGATTCGGTCAGCTCATCGTTGGCCTTGGCGATGATCTCGCCGGTGTCGGGGTCGATGATGTTGCGGGCGACGACGCGGCCGACCAGGTAGTCCTCGGGCACGCTGATGTGGGTGGTGCCGGACTGCTCCAGGTCGCGCGTGTGGCGGGCCGTGACGCGCTTGTCCTTGGCCACTACCACCTTGCCGCTCTTGTCGGTGATGTCGAAGCGCGCCACTTCGCCGCGCAGGCGCTCGGGCACGAACTCCATCTGCGCGCCGCTGTCCATCAGGCGGAAGTTGTCGTTGACGAAGAAGTTCGCCAGGATCGACTCCGGCGTGAGGCCGATCGCCTTGAGCAGGATCGTGACCGGCATCTTGCGGCGGCGGTCGACGCGGAAGTACAGGATGTCCTTGGGGTCGAACTCGAAGTCGAGCCAGGAGCCGCGGTAGGGGATGATGCGGGCCGAGAACAGCAGCTTGCCCGAGCTGTGCGTCTTGCCCTTGTCATGCTCGAAAAACACGCCCGGCGAGCGGTGCAGCTGCGACACGATCACGCGCTCGGTGCCGTTGATGATGAACGAGCCCTTGTCCGTCATGAGCGGCACTTCGCCCATGTAGACCTCCTGCTCCTTCACCTCCTTGACCACCTTGGACTGCGGGGTGGAGGACTCGCGGTCGTAGATGATCAGTTGCACGCGCGCGCGCACCGCCGACGCGAAGGTCAGGCCCCGGGTCTGGCACTCGCGCACGTCGAAGGCGGGCTTGGCCAGGTTGTATTCCAGGAACTTCATCTCGACGAAGCCGTTGTGCGAGACGATCGGGAAGGCGGCGTCGAAGGCGGCCTGCAGGCCCTCGATCGTGCGTTTTTGCGGATGGGCGTCGGCTTGCAGGAAAGCCGTGTACGCGTCCTTCTGCATTTGCAACAGGTACGGGATTTCCAGCACACTGTCGCGGCTGCCGAAGCTTTTGCGGATGCGCTTGCGTTCGGTGTAAGAATAGGCCATGAGATCTCCGGGCTAATGAGCTCTTGCGCAACTGGCGCCGGGTTTCCGGTGTCTCCGGGGCCCGGCGTTCTTGGTGGGTTGGCCACTACCAACCATGGCGGACAGCGATGCATTGCACATCGCCCGAACCAAGGCGTCTTCTGCAGTCGGTATCAGAAGACACTCGAAAAAACTAGGGGAAACCTCGTATTCTCCCAGTTTTTTCGAGTGCGCTCTTGCCGCACTCCATAAAGCACCAAAGGCTGGAGGCCCTTTCGGGACTCCAGCCTCGGCAGCCGGGTCGAATTACTTGAGCTCGACCTTGGCGCCGGCTTCTTCCAGCTTCTTCTTGGCCGCTTCGGCGTCAGCCTTGGCAATGCCTTCCTTGACGGCCTTGGGCGCGCCGTCCACCAGGTCCTTGGCCTCCTTCAGGCCCAGGCCGGTGATTTCGCGCACGGCCTTGATGACCGACACCTTGTTCGCGCCGGCTTCCATCAGCTGGACCGTGAACTCGGTCTTCTCTTCCGCGGCCGGTGCAGCGGCGCCGCCGCCAGCGGCAGCCGGGGCGGCCATGGCCGCGGCGGACACGCCGAACTTCTCTTCAATGGCCTTGACCAGGTCATTGAGTTCCATGACGGTCATGCTGTCCAGCGCCGTCAGAAATGCGTCTTTATCGAATGCCATTTCAAATTTCCTTCAGATAGGTTGGGTTCGTTGCCGCGCTCATCAAGCCGCCGCGGGAGCGGCTTCTTCGCCGCCGCCCTTCTTGGCGGACAGGGCGCCCAGCACCACGGCCGTGCGCGAGATGGGCGACATGAGCAAGCCGCAAAGCTGAGCCAGCAGAACTTCCTTGGAGGGAATGTTTGCCAGCTGCTTCACGCCGTTGACGTCCAGGGCCTTGCCCGCGAACGCGCCGCCGCGAATGACCAACTTGTCGTTGGTCTTCGCGAAGTCGGCCACCACCTTGGCGGCGGCGACTGCGTCCACAGAAAAGCCGTAGATCAGCGGGCCGGTCATCTGCTCGCCGACCACTTCGAACGCGCTGCCCGCCACAGCACGGCGCGCCAGGGTGTTCTTCAGAACACTCAAGGTCACGCCCTTGCTGCGCGCATCGTTGCGCAGTTTCGTCATGTCGGCGACCGTGATGCCGCGGTATTCCGCCATCACCAGCGTTTGAGCTTTAGCGGCGAGACCGGTCACCTCGTCGATGACCGCTTGCTTCTCACTGCGATTCAGACTCAAGGTCTACTCCTTCAAATGGGCCGTCGGTTGCCACCTTCGGCCCGCCTTCGTTGCAGCGACCAACTTCAGAAAGAAACTTCAATTCCATCTTCAGCGGGATCGCCATCTGCGTTGGCTTTCGATCGATTAAGGGGACTCGCGCCCCCGCCAACGGTCCTGGATGGCCTGCCGGTTTCACCTTCCGATGAGCCCGGCAGCCCACCACACCCAGCCGCACCTGCCCGCGCGGCCGGGAATTCCTTTACGCGATTACGCCGAGAGGGTCTGCAGGTCCACGCGGACACCCAGACCCATGGTCGACGACACCGCCACTTTCCTCAGGTACACACCCTTGCTGGTGGCCGGCTTGGCCTTGTTCAGCGCCTCGATCAGCGCCGACAGGTTGCCTTGCAGCTTGTCCGATTCGAACGAGCGGCGGCCGATGGTGGCGTGGATGATCCCCGCCTTGTCGGCGCGGAACTGCACCTGGCCGGCCTTGGCGTTCTTCACCGCGGTCGCGACGTCGGGGGTGACCGTGCCGACCTTGGGGTTCGGCATCATGCCGCGCGGGCCCAGGATCTGGCCCAGCGCACCGACCACGCGCATCGCGTCGGGCGCGGCGATCACCACGTCGAAGGGCATGTCGCCGGCCTTCACACGGGCCGCCAGGTCGTCCATGCCGACCACGTCGGCGCCGGCTGCCTTGGCTTCCTCAGCCTTGGCGCCCTGGGCGAACACCGCCACGCGCTTGGTCTTGCCGGTGCCGTTGGGCATCACGACCGCGCCGCGCACCACCTGGTCGGACTTCTTCGGGTCGATGCCCAGCTGAACGGCCACGTCGATGGATTCATCGAACTTGGCGGTCGCCGCATCCTTGACCATGCCGAGCGCCTCGCCCAGCGCGTACAGCTTGGTGCTGTCGACCTTGCCCTGCAGGGCTTTCTGCTTCTTGGTCAGCTTTGCCATGATTTACAGGCCCTCCACCGTGACGCCCATGGAACGGGCCGAGCCAGCCAGCGTACGGACGGCGGCGTCCACGGACGCGGCGTTCATGTCCTTCATCTTGGTCTTGGCGATCTCCTCGAGCTGGGCGCGGGTGATCTTGCCGACCTTGTCGCTGTGCGGCTTGGACGAGCCCTTGTCGAGCTTGATCGCCTTCTTGATCAGCGTGGTCGCCGGCGGCGTCTTGATGATGAAGGTGAAGCTCTTGTCCGCGAAGGCCGTGATCACGACCGGCAGCGGCAGACCGGGCTCGACGCCCTGGGTCTGGGCGTTGAACGCCTTGCAGAACTCCATGATGTTCAGACCGCGCTGACCGAGCGCAGGCCCGATCGGCGGCGACGGGTTGGCCTTTCCAGCCGGCACTTGCAGCTTGATAAAACCGACGATCTTCTTCGCCATGTTTTTTACTCCTTGCGGGTGATGACGCCTTGGCCTTCCGGCTTCGGCTCCCCGGGGGTTAACGACTCTGTCTCTTCAACCTTGCGCGGAGTCGGTGCGCGCAGGGCGATCGTCAGGTCTTTTCGACCTGGCTGAATTCCAGTTCCACCGGCGTCGCACGTCCGAAGATCGTGACCGACACGCGGACCTTGTTCTTCTCGTAGTTGACTTCCTCGACCGTGCCGTTGAAGTCGGTGAACGGGCCGTCCTTGACGCGCACGTACTCGCCGACCACGAATTCGACCTTGTGGCGCGGCTTTTCGGTGCCCTCTTCCATCTGGCCGAAAATCTTGGCCACTTCGCCCTCGGAAATCGGCGCCGGGCGGTTCTTCGCGCCGCCGACGAAGCCGGTGACCTTGTTGGTGTGCTTGACCAGGTGCCAGGTGTCGTCGTTCATGACCATCTGCACCAGCACATAGCCCGGGTAGAAGCGGCGCTCGGAAGTGCGCTTCTGGCCGTTCTTGATCTCGACGACTTCCTCGGTGGGCACCAGGATCTGGCCGAACATGTCCTGCATGCCGGCGCGGTTGATGCGCTCGCGGATGTTGCGCTCCACCGCCTTTTCCATGCCGGAATAGGCGTGCACGACATACCAGTGCATGTCGGGACGCGTCGGCTTGGCCGGCGCATCGGGCTGGGCGCTCGGCTCACCGGCCTGTGTATCGATCTCGCTCATCACTTCTTCCACCCCAGGATCAGGTCATAGAGGACCCATTCGAGGGTCTTGTCGGTCGTCCAGAGGAACACGGCCATGATGGCGCAGAAGGCGATCACGTAGCCCGTCATCTGGATCGACTCCTTGCGGGTGGGCCAGACGACCTTCTTGACTTCCTTCCAGGAGTCGCGGCCGAAGGCCACGAAGATCTTGCCGGTTTCGGAGGTCATGAACACCGCGAATGCCGCGGCCAACCCCACCAGCAGGGCGCCCCACTGCGCCCACTGGCCCTGGCGCCCCAGCAGGTAGAACGCCACCACGCCGGCGATCACCAGCGCGACGGCGGCTCCCAGCTTGGCCTTGTCGGCGCCGGTCGTCACGGTTTCAACTTGAGAAGTGGCCATGTTTGGCGCGATTTCCTGCTAATCCATCAAGACGCTCAAGCCCGACACACGGCCGGGCTTGGTTTTTTCGGGTGCCACTCAGGTGGCAGGGGCAGTAGGAATCGAACCTACAACCTTCGGTTTTGGAGACCGACGCTCTGCCAATTGAGCTATACCCCTCCGCCGCTCGTCTCATCGTCCTACGGTCCTTGGCATCTTGACCTTCGCTCGCTCGCGGTACTGAAGTACCGGTCGCTCGTCTCAGGCCAACCTGCCTGCGGCCCGCTTACGGACGCTGAGCCGTGCGTTTCTGCAATTACTCCATGATCTTGGCCACGACGCCGGCGCCGACGGTCTTGCCGCCCTCGCGGATGGCGAAGCGCAGGCCTTCTTCCATGGCGATCGGGGCGATCAGCTTCACGGTGATCGTCACGTTGTCGCCGGGCATGACCATTTCCTTGTCCTTGGGCAGCTCGATCGCACCGGTCACGTCGGTGGTGCGGAAGTAGAACTGCGGACGGTAGTTGTTGAAGAACGGCGTGTGGCGCCCGCCCTCGTCCTTGCTCAGCACGTACACCTCGGCGGTGAAGTGCGTGTGCGGCTTGATCGAGCCGGGCTTGGCCAGCACCTGGCCGCGCTCGACTTCTTCGCGCTTGGTGCCGCGCAGCAAGATACCGACGTTGTCGCCGGCCTGGCCCTGGTCCAGCAGCTTGCGGAACATTTCCACGCCGGTGCAGGTGGTCTTGACGGTGGGCTTGATGCCCACGATCTCGATTTCCTCGCCGACCTTGACCACGCCGCGCTCGACGCGCCCGGTGACCACGGTGCCACGGCCGGAGATGGAGAACACGTCTTCCACCGGCATCAGGAAGGCGCCGTCGATGGCGCGCTCGGGTGTGGGGATGTAGCTGTCCAGCGCGTCGGCCAGCTTCATGATGGCCTGCTCGCCCAGCTCGCCCTTGTCGCCTTCCATGGCCAGCTTGGCCGAGCCGTGGATGATCGGGGTGTCGTCGCCGGGGAACTCGTACTTGGACAGCAGCTCGCGCACTTCCATCTCGACGAGCTCGAGCAGCTCGGCGTCATCGACCATGTCGCACTTGTTCAGGAACACGATGATGTAGGGCACGCCCACCTGGCGGGCCAGCAGGATGTGCTCGCGCGTTTGCGGCATCGGGCCGTCGGCGGCCGACACCACCAGCACCGCGCCGTCCATCTGGGCGGCGCCGGTGATCATGTTCTTGACGTAGTCGGCGTGGCCGGGGCAGTCCACGTGCGCGTAGTGGCGGTTGGCCGTCTCGTACTCGACGTGGGCGGTGTTGATGGTGATGCCGCGCGCCTTTTCTTCGGGAGCCGCGTCGATCTGGTCATAGGCCTTGGCTTCGCCGCCGAACTTGGTCGACAGCACCGTGGTGATGGCCGCCGTCAGCGTGGTCTTGCCATGGTCCACGTGGCCGATCGTGCCGACGTTGACGTGCGGCTTGGTCCGCTCGAACTTACCCTTTGCCATTTTTCGACTCTCCGAAAAGTAACGTTCAACTCATCCGGCGCTGCCGCGCCTTCTTGCTCTGGTGCCCTTGGCGGGAATCGGACCCGCGACCTCTCCCTTACCAAGGGAGTGCTCTACCACTGAGCCACAAGGGCTGAATTCTTCCGTGTTGCGCGACGCCTTTCGTGGAGCGGGAGACGGGAATCGAACCCGCGTCATTAGCTTGGAAGGCTAGGGTTCTACCATTGAACTACTCCCGCCTTCGGACCGGCTTCCCGATCCCCGCAGGCGATGTTCAGGCCCTACACAAACCGCATCGCACAACAACACTTTCACTCGCCGGTCACCCGCTGAACTTCAGCTGGTGGAGGAGGCTGGATTCGAACCAGCGTAGGCGTAAGCCAACAGATTTACAGTCTGCCCCCTTTAGCCACTCGGGCACCCCTCCGGCGAACCTCGAAATATAGCATGAATTCGGGCGCCCAGCCGCAGCCGCTGCTGCGATTCACAGCACGCTGTCGCAACCGCGCCGCGCCAGCCACTCCCGCGCCTGGCGGAAGTGCCCGCAGCCGAGGAAGGGCACGGGCGGGCGGCGGGCCGACAGCGGCGACGGGTGGTTGGCCTGCAGCACCAGGGCCTCGCGCCCGTGCGCCGCGGCGGTTGTCTCGATCAGGCTGGCCTTGGCCTGGGCATGCGCGCCCCACAGCAGGTACACGCAGGGTGACGCCTGAGCCGCCACATCGGCCAGAAGCGCATCGGTGAGCTCCTCCCAGCCCTTCTTGGCGTGACTTCCGGGCTGCCCTTCCTCGACCGTGAGCACCGTGTTGAGCAGCAGCACGCCGCGCCGCGCCCAATCGATGAGGCATCCGTGCGCCGGCTCGGGCGCTTCTGTGCCGGCACGCAGCTCCTTGAAGATGTTGCGCAGCGACGGCGGCAGCCGCACGCCCGGCGGCACTGAGAAAGCCAGGCCCTCGGCTTGGCCGGGGCCGTGGTAGGGGTCCTGCCCCAGGATCACGGCGTGCACCTGCGCCAAGGGCGTGCTTTCCAGCGCCCGCAAGGGACGCGGCGGATAGATCACCGCGCCGCTGTCCAGTCGCTCGCGGATGAATTCGGCCAGGCGCAGGCCCGCGCCGCTGGCCAGGAAGGCATCGAGCGCCGGCTGCCAGCCGGGCGCGAGTGCCCATTCCTCGGGCGCCCAGCGCCTGAGGCGAGGGGTATCGAGCTCATCGATGGGCAACTGCCGGGCTTGAGCCACGTCGCTCAGCGGCTGAACAGCGCCGCCAGCGCCTCGCCCGGATCCTCGGCGCGCATGAAGGCCTCGCCCACCAGGAAGGCATCGACGCCCGCCTGGCGCATGGTCTTGACGTCGGCGCGGGTGGCGATGCCGGACTCGGTCACGACCAGCCGTCCTTCGGGCACGTCCGGGAGCATCTCGATCGTGGTCGCGAGCGACACCTCGAAGCTGCGCAGGTTGCGGTTGTTGATGCCCACCAGCCGGGTCCTGAGCTTGAGGGCGCGCTCCAGTTCGGCGCGATCGTGCACCTCCACCAGCACCGCCATGTCCAGGCTGCGCGCCACGGCTTCGAGCTCCTGCATGCGCGCGTCGTCCAGGCAGGCGGCGATCAGCAGCACGCAGTCGGCCCCCATCGCCCGCGATTCATAGATCTGGTAGGGGTCGATCATGAAGTCCTTGCGCAGCACCGGCAGGTCGCAGGAGGCGCGCGCCTGCTTCAGGTAGTCGGGCCGGCCCTGGAAGAACTGCCGGTCGGTCAGCACCGACAGGCAGGCCGCGCCGGCCTGCGCGTAGCTCTGCGCGATGTCGGCGGGCACGAAGTCCGCGCGCAGCACGCCCTTGCTGGGGCTGGCCTTCTTGACCTCGGCGATCACCGCGCTGGCGCCGGCGGCGATCTTGGCGCGCATCGCGCCTTCGAAGTCGCGCGTGAGCACCCGGCTCTCGGCGTCGGCACGCACGGCCTCCAACGGCAGCTTCTTCTGTGCCGCGGCGATTTCCTCGCGCTTGACGGCGACGATCTTGTCCAGGATGTCCGCCGCCATGTCAGCCTGCGAGCTTCTGCGTGAGCGCTGCCAGCTGGTCGAGCTTGGCCTTGCCCGCGCCCGATTCCAGCGCGGCGCGGGCGCGGGCGATGCCCTCCGGAATCGTCGCCGAGACGTTGGCGGCGTAGAGCGCAACGCCGGTGTTGAAGACCACGATGTCGCGCGCCGGACCGGGCTGGTTGTCCAGCACGGCCGTGAGCATCGCGCGCGACTGCTCGGGGCTCTCGACCCGCAGGTTGCGGCTGCTCGCCATCGGCAGGCCGAAGTCCTCGGGATGGATCTCGTACTCGGAGATCTCGCCGCCCTTGAGTTCCCCCACCATGGTGGCCGCGCCCAGGCTCACTTCGTCCATGCCGTCGCGCCCGTACACCACCAGGGCGTGCTCGGCGCCCAGGCGCTGCAGCGCGCGCACCTGGATGCCGACCAGGTCCGGATGGAACACGCCCATCAGGATGTTGGGCGCGCCCGCGGGGTTGGTCAGCGGCCCCAGGATGTTGAAGATGGTGCGCACGCCCAGCTCCTTGCGGATCGGCGCCACGTTCTTCATGGCCGGGTGGTGGTTGGGGGCGAACATGAAGCCCACGCCCGCCTCCTCGATGCAGCGCGCGATCGCCTCGGGCTTGAGGTTGATGTTCAGGCCCAGGCTTTCGAGCACGTCCGCGCTGCCGCTCTTGCTGGACACGCCGCGTCCGCCGTGCTTGCTCACCTTGGCGCCGGCCGCGGCGGCCACGAACATCGAGCAGGTCGAGATGTTGAAGGTGTGCGAGCCGTCGCCGCCCGTGCCCACGATGTCGACCAGGTTCGTCTTGTCGGCCACCTCGACCTTGGTGGCGAACTCGCGCATGACCTGCGCCGCGGCGGTGATCTCGCCGATGGTTTCCTTCTTCACGCGCAGGCCGGTGATCAGCGCCGCCATCATCACCGGCGACAGCTCGCCGCTCATGATCAGCCGCACGATCTTGAGCATCTCGTCGTGGAAGATCTCGCGGTGCTCGATGGTTCGCTGCAGCGCTTCCTGGGGGGTGATGGACATGGCGGCTCCTTACGTGGATGGATTGTCGGACAGGGCCAGCTTCAGCCCGAAAGCGATGAACATGGCGCCGGCCACGCGGTCGAGGACATGCATGCCGCGTTGCACCGCGTTGCGCCGCGCCATCCAGGCCGCGGCCAGCGCCCAGCCGCTGTTGACCGGGATGCTGTTGATGTTGAACAGCGCGCCGAGCAGCACGAAGGCCAGCGCCTTGTTGCCGGCATCCGGCGCGATGAACTGCGGCACGAAGGCCAGGAAGAAGATCGCGACCTTGGGATTGAGCACATTGGTCCAGAAGCCGCCGAGGAACACCGCGCGCAGGCTGGCGTCCGGCCGCGCCTGCGCCAGCGCCGCGAGGTCCTGCGGGGCCGCGGGCGCGCGCGCCATGAGCAGCCGCACCCCAATCCACAGCAGGTAGGCGGCGCCGGCCCACTTCAACACGGTGAAGGCGGTGGCCGAGGCGGCCAGCAGCGCGCTCACGCCCAGCGCCGCCGCGAACACATGGACGAAGCAGCCGGCGGTGATGCCCAGCCCGGCGATCACGCCGGCCCGGGCGCCCGAGCGCAGCGAGTTGGTGACGATGTAGAGGACGTCGGGACCGGGCGTGAGGTTCAACAGCAGGCCGGCGGCGACGAACAGCAGCAGGTGTTGCGCGTCGGGCATGGCCTCAGCCCTGGAAGAAGCCGCGCACCGCCGCCACCGCGCGGTCGACGCCGGCAGCGTCGACGTCCAGGTGCGTCACGAAGCGCAGGCGGTACAGGCCGGTGGCGAGCACGCCCTGTGTCTTCAGGTGATCCAGCAGCGCCTGCGAGCGGTCACGCGCCGCGCCCAGCAGGTCGACGAACACGATGTTGGTCTCGGGCGGCTCCACCCGCAGCGCCTCGAGGCCGGCCAGGCCGTCGGCCAGCCGCCGGGCCAGCGCGTGGTCCTCGGCCAGGCGCTCGACGTGGTGGTCCAGCGCGTACGCGGCGGCCGCGGCCAGCAGGCCGGCCTGCCGCATCGCGCCGCCAGCCATCTTGCGCACCCGGCGCGCCCGCGCGATCAGCTCGCGCGAACCGCACAGGGCCGAGCCCGCCGGCGTGCCCAGGCCCTTGCTGAAGCACACCGACACCGTGTCGAACAGGCCGGCGATCCGGCGCGCTTCGGCCGCGGCCGGCCGCCCGGCCGCCTGCGCCACCGCCGCGTTGAACAGGCGCGCGCCATCCAGGTGGGTGCCCAGGCCATGCCGGCGCGCCAGCGCCGTCGCCTGCTCCAGGTAGGGCAGCGGCATCAGCCGCCCGCCCAGCGTGTTCTCCAGCGCCAGCAAGCGGGTGCGGGCGAAATGCGGGTCGTCCGGCTTGATCGCCGCCTCGATGTCGGCCAGCCCCAGCGTGCCGTCCGGCTGGTGCGCCAACGGCTGCGGCTGCACGCTGCCGAACACTGCGGCGCCGCCGCCTTCCCAGCGGTAGCAGTGCTGCATCTGGCCGACGATGTATTCGTCGCCGCGCTGGCAATGCGCCAGCACCGCGCACAGGTTGCTTTGCGTGCCGGTCGGCACGAACAGCGCCGCCTCGAAGCCCAGCAGGCCGGCGATCTTGTCCTGCAGCGCGTTCACGCTCGGGTCGTCGCCGAACACGTCGTCGCCCAGTGGCGCGTCGAACATGGCGGCGCGCATGCCGGGCGCGGGCCGGGTCACCGTGTCGCTGCGCAGGTCGATGGGCTTCACTTGGGGAGCTCCAGGAAGTTCTTGAGCATGGCGTGCCCGTGCTCGGTCAGGATGGACTCGGGGTGGAACTGCACGCCCTCGATGGCGAGCGACCGGTGGCGCACGCCCATGATCTCGCCGTCGTCGGTCCAGGCGGTCACTTGCAGCTCGGGCGGGCAGCTGGCGCGCTCGATCGCCAGCGAGTGGTAGCGGTTCACCGTGAACTGCTCCGGCAAGCCGGCGAACACGCCTTCGCGCGTGGTGGTGATCACGCTGGTCTTGCCGTGCATCAGCTGCCGCGCGCGGATGATGTTGCCGCCGAACGCCGCGCCGATGGACTGGTGCCCCAGGCACACGCCCAGGATCGGCAGCCTGCCGGCGAAATGCCGGATCGCCGCCACCGAAATCCCTGCTTCGGCCGGCGAGCAGGGACCGGGCGAGATCACCAGCCGGTCCGGCCGCCGCTCGGCGATGCCCTCGAGGGTAATCTCGTCGTTGCGGAACACCTCCACCTCGGCGCCCAGCTCGCCGAAGTACTGGACGAGGTTGTAGGTGAAGCTGTCGTAGTTGTCGACCATCAGGAGTTTCATGACGGCGCTCATTCCAGTCCCTCCTCCACCAATTCGGACGCCCGCAGCAGCGCGCGCGCCTTGACCTCGGTTTCCTTCCATTCCAGCTCCGGCACCGAATCGGCGACCACCCCGGCGGCGGCCTGCACGTACAGGGTCTGGTCCTTGACGATGCCGGTGCGGATGGCGATCGCCACGTCCATGTCGCCGGCATAACTGAGGTAGCCGCAGGCGCCGCCGTACAGGCCGCGCTTGTTCGGCTCGAGCTGGTCGATCAGCTCCATCGCATGCACCTTGGGCGCGCCGGTGAGGGTGCCGGCCGGGAAGGTGGCCTTGAGCACGTCGATGCTGGTCATGCCGTCCTTCAGCAGGCCTTCCACGTTGCTCACGATGTGCATGACGTGGCTGTAGCGCTCCACCGCGAAGGCCTCGGTCACCTTGACGGTGCCGGTCTTGGCGATGCGGCCGATGTCGTTGCGCGCCAGGTCGATCAGCATCACGTGCTCGGCGCGCTCCTTGGGGTCGGCGACCAGTTCCTGCTCCACGGCCTGGTCGGCTTCGGGGGTGGCGCCGCGCGGGCGCGTGCCGGCGAGCGGACGGATGGTCACCTTCTGTCCCTGCGGCGTCTGCTCCTGGCGCACCAGGATCTCGGGCGAGGCCCCCACCACATGGAAGTCGCCGAAGTGGTAGTAGTACATGTAGGGGCTCGGATTGAGCGAGCGCAGCGCCCGGTACAGCGACAGCGGCGACTCCGTGAAGCGCTTCTTCAGGCGCTGACCGACCTGCACCTGCATGAAATCGCCCGCGGCGATCAGCTCCTTGGCGCGCTCGACCGCCGCCAGGTAGTCGGCCTTCGCGAACTCGCGCTCGACCGGATGGCCCTGCGTCTGCCGCACCACCGGCGCGCTGACCGAATACTTGAGCAGCTCCTTCAGCTCGCGCAGCCGCCGCTTGCCGGTGGCATAGGCCTCGGGCTGGCCGGGGTCGGCGTAAACGATGAGGTAGAGCTTGCCCGAGAGGTTGTCGATGACGGCCAGCTCCTCGCACTGCAGCAGCAGGATGTCCGGGCAGTGGAGGGTATCCGGCGGGCAGCTCTTTTCCAGCTTGGGCTCGATGTAGCGCACCGTGTCGTAGCCGAAATAGCCGGCCAGCCCGCCGCAAAAGCGCGGCAGGCCCGGGCGCAGCGCGACCTTGAAGCGCTGCTGGTAGCTGGCGACGAAGTCCAGCGGGTTGCCGTGCGCGGTCTCGACCACCTTGCCGTCGGTCACCACCTCGGTCGCGGCGTCGGCCCCGAAGCCGCGGGCGCGCAGCATCGTCCGCGCCGGCAGGCCGATGAAGCTGTAGCGGCCGAAGCGTTCGCCGCCGACCACCGATTCGAGCAGGAAGCTGTAGGCACCGGAGCCCTTGGCGTGCGCCAGCTTCAGGTACAGCGACAGCGGGGTTTCAAGATCCGCGAACGCCTCGGCGATCAGCGGAATGCGGTTATAGCCCTGCAGGGCCAGGCTTTTGAATTCGAGTTCGGTGATCACGGGGTGAGCCTCCACAAGCTCGTGCGGCGCGGGCCGCTGGATTTGATCGATGCCCCGGGAGGGGCGCGGGGGCACGGGCAGCCCCGTGCGAATCAGGAACGCTCGAACGTTGGCTTACGCCAGGGCCAGGCTCCCCTGCCCCTGAAAACCACGATGCTCGTGCGGTGGATGGACATGGGCGGCAGTGTAGCAAAGCACCCTCGTGTCCTCCAAGTGCCCTGCCCTGTCCCTGACGAGACATGGGGCCGCCCCTCTAGGGAGCCGCCCCAAGAAAACCCTCTTGTACTGCCACGTACCAAGCTGAACAATCACCCGGCACGTCTGCTTGTCCGAAGGCCGAAGATGAATTCGATGAAGCCCTGGCTGCTTGCGGCAGCCCTCATGATCGCCATGCCCGCGGCGCTGGCGCAGTCCGTCAACCTGGGCGGCGTCAAATACGAGGAAGCCACCGAATTGCGCGGCGCCAGGGTGCTGCTCAATGGCGCGGGGATCCGCTACAAGCTGGTGGTCAAGGTCTACGCCGCCGGCCTCTACCTCACGCGCAAGGCCGGCACGGTCGACGAAGTGCTCGCCGCCCCCGGCCCCAAGCGCATGCAGATCACGATGCTGCGCGACATCGAGTCGGCTGAACTCGGCAAGCTGTTCACCCGCGGTGTCGAGGACAACATGGACAAGGGCGCCTTTTCCAAGCTGGTGCCCGGCCTCATGCGCATGAGCCAGCTGTTCACAGACATCAAGAAACTCAACGCCGGCGACAGCTTCGCGATCGACTGGGTGCCCGGCACTGGCACGGTGATCTCGGTCAAGGGCGTGCCCCAGGGCGAGCCGTTCAAGGAGCCCGAGTTCTTCAACGCGCTGATGCGCATCTGGCTGGGCCCGGTGCCGGCCGACTACAAGCTCAAGGACGCGTTGCTCGGCCACTCGGGCTGAGCCAGTTCCGCAGCTGGGCGAGCGAGTCGAGGAAGGCGTCCGCGTCCTCCTCGTGGACCGGCTCCCCGTGGTTGTAGCCGTAGGTCACCAGCACCACCGGGCAGCCGGCGGCGCGCGCGGCCTGCGCATCGTTGCGCGAGTCGCCCACCATGAGGGTGCGACCCGGCCGTGAACCCAGCGCCTCGCAGGCCCGAAGCAGGGGCAGCGGATCGGGCTTCTTGCGCTCGAACGCATCGCCGCCGAACACGAAGTCGAAGTGCTTGAGCAAGCCCTTGGCCTGCAGCAGCGGCCGCGCGAAGGCGCCGGGCTTGTTGGTCAGGCAGGCCAGCCGCAACCCGGCTTCGCGCAAGGCGCCGAGGCCGTCCGCCGCGCCCTCGAAGACCGCCGAGTGCCGCCCGTTGATGGCCAGGTAGTGCCTCTGGTAGGCCGCCCAGGCCGGCTCGTACAGCCCGGGCGGGGCGCCCACATGGTCCAGCACCGTCTGGATGAGATGCTCGGAGCCGCGCCCGACGCGGGGTGCCACATCCTCGGCGGCGATGCAGGGCAAACCCAACTCGCGCAGCACCGCGTTCAGTGCGGCGCTGAAGTCGCCCAGCGTGTCCACCAGGGTGCCGTCAAGGTCGACGATGGCGGCGTCGAAGTCTTGAGATCGTGCGTGCAAGCCGCTCATTGTCGCGCATGAAAAAGGGTGCGCGGGGGCACCCTTTTCCGGCAAGTCGGGGGGCTCAGCGCTTCTGGCCGCTCTGGTTCCCACCTTGACCCGCGCCTTGGGCCCCGCCTTGGCCGCTGCCGTGGCCGCCGCCATGGCTGGCCTGCCCGCCCTTGCGGCCCGCCTCCCGGGCCTCCTCGGAGTTGAACTCGTGGGCGGTGCCTTTCTGGTGCGCCGCCTGTCCGCCCTTGCTGCCGGCCTGCCGCGCCTCTTCCGAGGTGAACTCATGCGCGGTGCCCTTTTCATGCGCTGCCTTGCCGCCTTCGCTGGCGATCTCGCGCTGCCGTTGCGGATCCATGGAAGCGAATCCACGACTGGATGAGCCGCCTTGCTTTCCGCCCGGGTTGCCTTGATTGCTGGATGCCATGGTGACCTCCTGGGTCTCGTGAACCGATCGAACAATTCAGCGGCCGGCGCGCGCCGACCACAAGCTCTTATTTGGGTCCAGTGCCCGTCACGGCGCAGTCAGAGGCCGTGCGTAGGAAACGTAGGAAGGCTCCGATGCGGCGCGCGTCCTACAGGATGAGCAAGGCATGTCCTACCTCACGCGCCCGCGGCCGGGGCACCATCGGCATGAAAGGGCCCCAAGCGTATGCACTACCGCATGACCAGCCGGCGGCGCAAGCCGCGCGGAAGCACGGCGTCCCAGCAGGGCGAGGCACCGGCGCGCGCGCCGCGCACGCCGCACGAGCGCGACGAGTCGGCCGACAGCCAGCAGCCCGGCGAGGCCTCGCAGGGCCGCATGGCCACGGCCGCCCGGGAAGACGTCGAGCGGGGCCTGGTCGACACCGACAAGGGCCCGGTGCTGGACGAAACCTACGAGCGGGTGCGCAGCAACGACACGGAGAAGAAGTTCAGCCCTTGAGCGCCGCGCGCATCGCGCCGACCACCGCGCGGTAGTCGCTCTGGCCGAAGATCGCGCTGCCGGCCACGAAGGTGTCCGCGCCGGCCGCGGCAACGCGCGCGATGTTGTCCACCTTGATGCCGCCATCGACCTCGAGGCGCACGTCCCGTCCGCTGGCGTCGATGCGCTTTCGCACCTGTTCGATCTTGCGCAGCGCCGAGTCGATGAAGCCCTGGCCGCCGAAGCCCGGGTTGACGCTCATGATCAGCACCAGGTCGATGTCGTCCAGCACCCAGTCCAGCACGTCGATCGGCGCCGCCGGATTGAACACCAGGCCCGGCTTGCAGCCGGCCGCCCGGATCGCCTGCACGCTGCGGTGCACGTGCGTCGAGGCGTCGGGGTGGAAGGTGATGTAGTCGGCGCCGGCCTGCGCGAAGGCCTGGGCGAGCGCGTCCACCGGCTGCACCATCAGGTGCACGTCGATCGGCACCGGTCGGCCCTGGGCGTCCTTGGCATGGGGCTTGAGGGCGGAACAGATCATGGGGCCGAACGTGAGGTTGGGCACGTAGTGGTTGTCCATCACGTCAAAATGGATCCAGTCGGCGCCTGCCGCGATGACGTTGGCGACCTCCTCGCCGAGGCGCGCGAAGTCGGCGGAAAGGATGGAAGGCGCGATCCGGTAGGTTCTGCTCATGCGCGGATTCTCGCAAAATCACAGCGCGGCAGCGCAAAGCGTACGATGGCGCCATGGCCACGTACCAGTTTCGAGTCGAGGTGCAGCCGCGCTACCTGGCGGAGCAATCAGAACCACAGGAGCACCTCTATACCTTTGCCTACACCATCACCATCACGAACACCGGGCAGACGACCTCGCAGCTGATTTCCCGCCATTGGGTGATCACTGACGCCGCCGGGGGGATCGAGGAAGTGAACGGCCTGGGCGTGGTCGGGCAGCAGCCGCTGCTCAAGCCCGGCGAGTCCTTCCAGTACACCAGCGGCTGCCGGCTGCGCACGCCCAGCGGCACCATGGAGGGCAACTACTTCTTCGTGGCCGAGGACGGCGAGCGTTTCGAGGTGGAGATTCCCGCCTTTCAATTGAGCGACGGCGGGGCCCGCATCCTGCACTGACCGAAGAGCAGCGCCGCGCAGCGCGAAGGGCACGGCCGCGCAGCGCGCGCGGTCGGGCTGGCTCGACCCTCGCGACGCTGTCCTACAGGCCCGGCGAGGCCTGCCGAGATACATTGCGCGCGGGGAACCCCGCATGAACGAAGTCATGGCCGTTTGGGCCGCTTGGCTCAGGCCATCGGCCGGGCTGCCCACGCTCCAGTGGTCGGTGCTGCTCGCGGTGGCCGCGGCGGCCGGTCATCTGCTGCAGCGGCACACCGGCCTGCCCAAGGTGGTGGGTTACTCGTTCGCCGGCACCTTCGCCGGCCTGGCGGGCTTTTCCGGCGGCGCCTGGCCCTTGCAGGGCATCGCGCTGTTCCTGCTCGAACTCGGTGTCTCGGTGGTGCTGTTCGAAGCCGGCGGCCGCCTGGCGCTGCGCTGGTTCCGGCACAACCCCATGGTGCTGCTGCAAAGCCTGCTGGGGTCGCTGCTCACGGGCCTGTGCGTGTTCTATGCGCTGCGCTACCTCGGGGTGCGCGCGACCGTGGCCGAATCGCTGGCCGTGATCTCCATGGCCGCTTCGCCCGCGGTGCTGTCGCGGGTGGTGGTGGACACGCGCGCCTCCGGGCCGGTCACCGAGCGCGCGATGACGCTGTCCACCCTGAGCGCGCTGTATGCGCTGACGCTGGTGAACGCGCGCACCGGCGTGCTCACTCGCCAGGGGGGCGACGTCGGCGACAAGCTGTTCCCGGTGCTGGTGGTGCTCGGCGTCTCCTTCGTCGTGGGCGCCGTGCTCGCCCTGCTGCTGCGCATGGCCTTGCGGGTCATGAGCCCGACCAGTGAAAACACCTCGATGCTGCTGGTCGCGCTGATTGCCGCCGGCACCGCGGTGGCGTCGCACTTCGGCGGCTCCGCGCCGCTGGCGGCGCTGATCGGCGGACTGCTGCTCAAGCAGATGAACCCGCGGCCCTGGGCCTGGCCGCGCCAGCTGGGCACCGTCTCGTCGCTGCTGACCATGCTGATGTTCGTGCTGGTGGCGGTGGTGGCGGCGACCGCCCCCTGGAACCCTGCGGTGGCGGGGCTGGTCGCGGCGCTGGTGCTGGCCCGCGGCGCCGGGACCATCGTCGGCGTGTGGCTGGCCAACTGGCGCAGCGGCACCAGTTGGCGCCAGGCGATCTGGACCGGCTGCGCGATGTCGCCCATGTCTTCGGTCGCCTTGCTGATGGTGTCGCAGTTCGCCACCGCCTCGGCCGGGCTGGGTGCGGAGGTCGCCGGCATCGCGCTGCCGGCGATCCTGCTGATGGGAGTGCTGGGCGCGATCGCCGCCACCTTCGCGCTGCACCGCGCGCGCGAGACCTCGCGCAGCGATGAGGCCGAAGGCGCGGACCTGGCCGGGGAGCCGCTGCGTGGCAAGGGTTCTTAAGCACGTCGAGGTGCCCGTCGCCACGCCCGGCGAAGCGCCGGCGCTCGGACCCTTTGGCGAGTCGGCGCCGCTGTCGCTCGGCGTGGAGCTCGAACTGCAGCTGGTGAACACCCACGACTACGACCTGGCGCCCTATTCCGACGAGATGCTGCGGCTGATGTCCCGCTTCCGGCTGCCCGGCTCGGTCGTTCCCGAAATGACCTCCAGCATGATCGAGGTGTCCACCGGCATCTGCCGCTCGGCGGTGCAGGTGCACGACGAGCTGTCGGCCATCCGCGATGCGCTCGTCAAGTGCGCCGACCGCCTCAACATCGCCGTGGTGGGCGGGGGCACGCACCCCTTCCAGCAGTGGCACGAGCAGCGCATCTACGACAAGCCGCGCTTTCGCGAGCTGTCCGAGCTGTACGGCTACCTGTCCAAGCAGTTCACCATCTTCGGCCAGCACGTGCACGTCGGCTGCCCCGACGCCGATTCCGCGCTGCTGATGCTGCATCGCATGTCGCGCTACATCCCGCACTTCATCGCGCTGTCGGCCAGCTCGCCCTACGTGCAGGGCCAGGACACGCAATTCGACTCGGCGCGCCTGAACTCGGTGTTCGCCTTCCCGATGTCGGGCCGCGCCCCGTTCACGCTGCGCTGGTGCGAGTTCGAGAAGTTCTTCAACAAGACCACGCGCACCGGCGTGGTCAAGAGCATGAAGGACTTCTACTGGGACATCCGTCCCAAGCCGGAATACGGCACCATCGAAATCCGGGTGTTCGACACGCCGCTCACCATCGACCGGGCGGCGGCGCTGGCCGGCCTGGTGCAGTCGCTGGCGGCCTGGTTCCTGCAGGAGCAGCCCTTCATGCCGGAGGAGGACGACTACATGGTCTACACCTACAACCGCTTCCAGGCCTGCCGCTTCGGGCTGGACGCGGTGTACGTGGACCCGGTCAGCGGCCAGCACATGCCGCTGCGCGAGCACATTGGCCTCACGCTGCGCCAGGTCATGCCGCACGCGCGGCGCGTGGGTGCGGCCTACGGCGTGCAGATGCTGTGGGAAGACGCCGAGCACGGCACCAACGACGCGCGCTGGCTGCGCGAGAAGCAGGGGCGCGAACGCCTGCTGGCCGAGGTCGTGCGCCAGGGCGCGCTGCGGTTTCGCGAGGCACGTTAGCGCGATGCGTCCCGCCTTTGGCGCGACAATGGCGCGATGGGTGAATTCGACCTCATCGAACGCTTCTTCAAGCGCCCGGCGCGCCGCAATGCGCTGGGCGTGGGCGACGACTGCGCGCTGCTGGCGCCGGCCGCGGGCATGCAGCTGGCAGTGTCCAGCGACATGCTGGTCGAAGGCCGCCATTTCCTTCCGGCCGTCGACCCGGCCCGGCTCGGCCACAAGGCCCTGGCCGTCAACCTGAGCGACCTGGCGGCCTGCGGCGCGCAGCCGCTCGCATTCACGCTGGCCTTGTCGCTGCCGCAGGCCGACGAAGCCTGGCTGGCGCCGTTCGCGCGCGGCCTGTTCGCGCTGGCCGAGGCCCACGAGTGCGAGCTGGTCGGCGGCGACACCACGCGCGGCCCGCTGAACATCTGCATCACGGTGTTCGGCGAAGTCCCGGCCGGACAGGCCCTGCTGCGATCGGGCGCCCGGGCCGGCGACGACCTCTATGTCAGCGGCAGCCTGGGCGACGCCCGGCTCGCGCTCGAAGTGTCCCGGGGTGCGCTGTCGGTGCCGGCCGATGCCCTGGAGCGGGCGCGCGCCCGCCTGGACCTGCCGACGCCGCGCGTGGCGCTCGGGCAGGCGCTGCGCGGCCTGGCCACGGCCTGCATCGATGTGAGCGACGGACTGCTCGGCGACCTGCGCCACGTGCTGCGGGCCAGCGCCGTGGGGGCGGCGATCGACGCCGGCGCCTGCCTGGCGCTGATGGACTGCGCGGTGCAGCTCGATCCGGACACCCGGCTGGAGTGGGTGCTGGCGGGCGGTGACGACTATGAGCTGCTATTCACCGCGGCGGCGGACCGCCGGCAGCAGGTCGAAGCCGCCGCCCGCGCGGCGGGCACGCGCGTCACGCGCATCGGCCGCATCGAGGCGGCGCCGGGCCTGCGGCTGTTCGACGCAACGGGTCATCGCATCGCGCGGCAGTTCGCGTCGTTCGACCACTTCGCCTGATGCCGCCACGCCTGCCGCGCCTGGCGCTGGCCCTCGCCGTCTGCCTCGCGTCCTGGCAGGCCTGCGCCGGGACCTTCGAAGGCATCGTCACCCACGTCAGCGACGGCGACACCCTCTCGGTGCGGCCGCTGGACGGCCGCGCGCCGCAGCGCATCCGCATCCACGGCATCGACGCGCCGGAGATCTGCCAGCCGCTCGGCCCCCAGGGCCGCGATGCGCTGGCGGCCAAGGCCCTCGGCAAGCGGGTGGTGGTGATCGCGCAAGCCAGGGACGACTACCAGCGCACCGTCGCACGCGTGCGGCTCGGGCGCGAGGACCTGGGGGCCTGGATGGTTGGCCGCGGCTACGCCTGGTCGTACCGCTACCAGCGCAGCCGCGGCCCCTACTGGGAGCAGGAAGCGCGCGCGCGCCGCGAGCGCCTGGGCCTGTGGCAGTCGTCCCGGCCGCAATCGCCGCGCGAGTTCCGGCAGCGGCACGGCAGTTGTTACTAGTCGGGGCTTGGCGCGACACTCGGCGGCCTTACCAGCACGGTCAGCCCTCCACCACCGGCCTGCGCGAGCGGACATGGCGCGCGAACGCGGCGGCCAGGCGCTTGGCCGGACGAAGCCGGTCGCGCGCCATCCGCGTGCCGGCGCTCCAGTAGGCCTCCCAGTCCTCGCGGCGCAGCTCCTGGGCGCGCCGGCGGGCCAGGGCCATCAGGCGCAGGTTGTCTTCGTGCTTGGACATGGCGGCCTCCTTTTCGGTTGGGTGAGGCCACTGTAGGGACGCGCGGGCGGCGCGGAAACGGCACCGCCGGCAAATCGGCTTTGCGCGCCATGCAACACCGGCCTTACCATTGCCGCATGCGCGACCTCCAGTTCGACGACATGCATCTGTTCACGCGCGTGGTGGAACTGGGCACGCTGTCGGCGGTGGCCCGCGAGCGCGACGTGCCGGTGAGCCAGGTCTCGCGCGCGCTGGTGCGCATCGAGCAGGCCTGCGGCGCGCGCCTGATCCATCGCTCGACGCACGGGCTGTCCCCGACGGCGGAGGGGCAGACCTTCCGCGACTACTGCCGGCGCATGATCGGCACGCTCGACGAGCTCGAGGGCGAGTTCGCCACCCGCAGCCGCGAGCCGCGCGGCACCGTGCGCGTGGCCGCGAGCACCGTGATCGCGCAGTACCAGCTGGTGCCCAGCCTGCCCAGCCTGGCCGCGCGCCACCCGCTGCTGCGCGTCGACCTGCAGGTGGGCGACAGCATCGTGGACATGGCGCGCGAAGGCATCGACATCGCGATCCGCACCGCCAACACGCTGCCCGAGACGGTGGTGGCGCGGCAGATCGGCACGCTGGGGCGCGGGCTCTACGCGGCGCCCTCGTATGTGGCCGCGCACGGCCTGCCGCGGAACCCGGGCGAGCTGGCCGGCCACACGCTCATCACCAACAACAACGTGACCATGCTGAACCAGTGGCCCTTCCGCATCCGCGGCAAGGCGAGCGTGTATGCCGCCGAAGGGCGCTGGCGAACCAACGACACCAACATGGGCGCGACCATGGTGCTGCAGGGCCTGGGCATCGGGCGGCTGGCCACCCTGGTGGGCGACGCCCTCGTGCGGCAGCAGCTGCTGGTGCCGGTGCTCGAGAAGTACGTGGACGCGAAGCCGGTGGCGGTGTACGCGGTCACCGCCGGCGCCCGCCATCGCCTGCCGAAGATCAAGGCCTGCATCGAACACTGGGCCGAGTGGTTCCGCCAGCCGCCGGCCGCGCCCGCAGCACCATGAGCGATGCCTTGAACCCGCCCCTGGAATCCGCGCCGCGCCGTCCGAGCGTGCGCTTCATGCTGTCGCACCCGGCGCACTTCATCGCCCTGGGCTTCGGTTCGGGCCTGTCCCCGGTGGCACCCGGCACCGCCGGCACCTTGTGGGCCTGGCTCGCCTGGTGGCTGCTCCAGCCCCTGTGGGGCGCCGCCGGCCTCGGCCTGCTCATCGCCGTCTCGCTGGCGCTGGGCTGGTGGGCCTGCACGGTGACCGCATCGCACATGCGCGTGCTCGACCCCGGCAGCATCGTGTGGGACGAGGTCGTCGCCTTCTGGATCGTGCTGTGGCTGGTGACGCCGGCCAGCTTCACCGCGCAGCTGGCCGCGTTCCTGCTGTTCCGCCTGTTCGACGCGGTCAAGCCCGGCCCGGTCGCCTGGGCCGACGGCCTGTTCCAGGGCTTTGGCTGGCGCGGCGGATTCGGCATCCTGTTCGACGACCTGGTGGCGGCGTTCTGCACGCTCCTGGTGATCGCCGCCTGGAGGTTCTGGTGACGCCGGTGGAGCAGCTCGCGGCCTTGCTGCGCGAGCGCGGCTGGATGCTGGCCACCGCCGAGAGCTGTACCGGCGGGCTGGTCGCAGGCGCCTGCACCGAGCTGTCCGGTTCCAGCGACTGGTTCGACCGCGGCTTCGTGAGCTACTCGAACGCGGCCAAGACCGAGATGCTCGGTGTGGACGCGGCGCTGATCGCGGCGCATGGCGCGGTCAGCGAGCCGGTGGCCCGGGCGCTGGCGGTCGGGGCGGTGCAGCGTTCGAAGGCGCAGGTCGGCGTGGGCATCACCGGCATCGCCGGTCCGACCGGCGGCAGCCCGGAGAAGCCGGTGGGCCTGGTCTGGTTCGGCTTTTCGGTGGATGGCCAGCTGTCCAGCGAAATGCGCCGGTTCGGCGGCGACCGCGCCGCGGTGCGCGCAGCCGCGGTGCGCCACGCGCTGGAGGGCTTGATCGCGCGCATCGCGCCCGGGGGAAAGACTTCGCCATGAGTTCGAGCTGGTTCGACGGATTCGAGACGCGCCGCTTCGCCGTCAACGACACGGAAATCTTCGCCCGCTTCGGCGGCCGCCGGGACGGCCCGCCGCTGCTGCTGCAGCATGGATTCCCGCAGACGCACGCCATGTGGCACCGGGTGGCGCGGCTGCTGGCGGACCGCTATTTCCTGGTGATGCCCGACTTGCGCGGCTACGGCGACTCCGGCAAGGCCCCGGGCCTGCCCGACCACGCCAACTACAGCAAGCGCGCCATGGCCCGCGACCTGGTGGAGCTGATGCGCGCGCTGGGGCATGAGCGCTTCTTCCTGTGCGGGCACGACCGCGGCGGGCGCGCGGCGCACCGGCTGGCGCTGGACCACCCGCGGGCCGTCGCGAAGCTGTGCCTGATCGACATCGCGCCGACGCTGGACATGTACGAAGCGACGGACATGCGCCTGGCGCGCGCCTATTACCACTGGTTCCACCTGATCCAGCCGGCGCCGCTGCCCGAGGCCATGATTGGCGGCAACAGCCGCCTGTACCTGCACACCAAGCTGGGCGGCTGGGGCGGCCAGGGACTGGCCCACATCGAGCCGCAGGCCCTGGCCGAGTACGAGCGCTGCTTCTGCCGGGCCGAGTCGATCCACGCCGCGTGCGAGGACTACCGCGCCAGCGCCGGCATCGACCTGGAGCACGACCGCGAAAGCCGGGCGCGCGGCGACAAGATCCCCTGCGACACACTGGTGCTGTGGGGCGAGCGCGGCATCATCGGCAAGCTGTTCGAGCCACGGGAGCTCTGGCAGGCGCAATGCGCGGGCCGGGTGCAGGGCCGCGCCATGGACGGCGGCCACTTCTTTCCGGAGGAACTGCCGGAGGCGACGGCCGACGCGCTGCGCGCCTTCTTCGGCTAGTTCAAAAGCGAAAGCGCGGGCGCCACGCCCACGTCCAGCGCCACCAGGCGCTTGCGCAGCTTCAGCACCGCCGCATCCTTGGACAGCAGCGTGGCGCGGTGCGCCACCGCCAGGTCGATGAACTTCTGGTCGTCGCCATCCGTGCAGGCGACCGGGGCGGCTTGCGGCGCCTCGGCCAGGCACGCGAAGCGGTCGAACTGCGCGAGCACGCCCTCGGCGCCGAGTCCGCCGGCCGCCAGCCGCGCCGCGATCTGCGGATAGACCAGCACGCGGGCGAGCTCCTCGCGCATGGCGGCGGTGGCCAGCCATTTCACTTCGCCCGCATGCAGGCGCTGGTGCAGCGCGCGCGCCGCCTGGTCGTCGAAGACGAACAGGTCCAGCACCACGTTGGTGTCAAGAACCAGCTGGCGCATCCGCATCCTGCCGCCGGGCCGAACCCCGGACCATGTCGAAACGGAACAGCCGGCACTCGATCGGGCCGTTCCACATCGGCACCCGGCGCGACTCCTTCAGGCGCATGCGCGACGGCAGCTTGAGGTCGGGTGTAAGCACCCAGGCGGTCCAGCCGGCATAGTGCTTCTTCCAGTGCGCGGCCAGCTGGGCGAAGAAGTCCGCACCGTCCTCCACCTGCGCGCGCTCGCGCCCGCCCTGGCTGCGCCCCGCCACGCCGGCGGTCTCGATGCGCTCACCGTACGGCGGATTCACCAGCATCACGCCGGGCGTGTCCCCGGGCGGCAGGCGCTGCAGGGCGTCGCCGCCGCGCAGCTGGACCGCGTGCGTCACGCCGGCGCGCTCCGCGTTGCGGGCCGCGAAGTCGACCATGCGAAAGGCCACGTCGCTGCCGAACACCGGCGCCTGGGGCGCGCGCTGCTGCGCCTTCGCCTCTTCGCGCAGCCCCTGCCAGACGTGCGGCTGGTGCGGCAGCAGGCGCTCGAAGCCGAAGCGGCGGCCCTGGCCGGGCGCGATGTTGCACGCCACCTGGGCCGCTTCGATGGCGATGGTGCCGCTGCCGCAGCACGGGTCGTACAGCGGCACGGCCGCATCCCAGCCGCTGGCCGCGATCATGGCGGCCGCCAGCGTTTCCTTCAGCGGCGCCTCGCCCTTGTCCTCGCGCCAGCCGCGCTTGAACAGCGGCTCGCCCGAGGTGTCGATGTACAGCGAGACCTGCTCGCTGGTGAGGTGCGCGTAGATGCGCACCGTGGGCCGCTGCGTGTCCACGTCGGGGCGCGCGCCCTGCTTGTCGCGAAAACGATCGGCGATCGCGTCCTTGATCTTCAGGGCGGCGAAGTTCAGACTTTTGAGCGGGCTGTGCTGCGCCGTGATCTCGACCTTGAAGCTGTCGCGGGTGCTGAACCACAGCTCCCAGGCCACGCCGGCGGCCGCCGCGTAGAGATCGGCTTCGCTGCGGTAGGGCGCATGCGCCAGCTGCACGAGCACGCGCTGCGCCAGCCGGCTGTGCAGGTTCAGCCGCAGCACGTCGCGCCAGGCCGCGCGCAGCAGCACGCCGCCGCGGCCGGTGAGCAGGTCGTCACCCGCCAGGCCCGTGAGCCGGTGCACCTCGTCGGCGAGGAAGCCTTCGACGCCGGCGGCGCAAGGCAGGAACAGTTGCAGGGAATTCATGGCGGCGACGGCGCTCAGAGCGCCTTGCGCAGGTTGGCGGGGGCGATGCGCAGCGCCTCGCGGTACTTGGCCACGGTGCGGCGCGCGCATTCGATGCCCTGCTCCTTCAGCATCTCGGAGATCTGGTTGTCCGACAGGGGCTTTTGCGGGCTCTCGGAGGCGATGAACTGCTTGATCAGCGCCCGCACCGCCGTGCTCGAGGCGTTGCCCCCGGTCTCGGTCCCCAGGGCCGAGCCGAAGAAGTACTTCAGCTCGAAGGTGCCGAAGGGCGTGGACATGTACTTGGCCGTGGTGACGCGGCTGATGGTCGACTCGTGCAGGCCCAGCTCGTCGGCGATCTCGCGCAGCACCAATGGCCGCATCGCCAGCTCGCCGTGCATGAAGAAGTTCTTCTGGCGCTCCACGATGGCATTGGACACGCGCAGGATGGTGTCGAAGCGCTGCTGGATGTTCTTGATGAACCAGCGCGCCTCCTGCAGCCGCTGCTGCAGCGCCTGGTGGCCCTCGCCCTTGTGCGCCTTGAGCGCGCCGGCATAGACGTCGTGCACGCGCAGGCGCGGCATCACGTCGGGGTTGAGCTGCACGCGAAAGCGCGCCTGCGCCCCGCGTCCCACCTTGGTGACGAGCACGTCGGGCACGATCACGTTGCGCTCCACGTCGACGAAGCGCCGCCCCGGCTTGGGATCGAGCCGTGCGACCAGGGCGATGGCGGCGCGAACCTGCGCGTCCGTCTCGCCGCACAGCTGGGCCAGGCGCTTGATGTCGCGGCGCGCCAGCAGCTCCATCGGCTGCGCGCAGATGCGCAGCGCCGCGGCGCAGGCCTCGGACGCGTCGCCGGCCGCCTGCCTGGCCTGCAGCTGCAGCGTGAGGCACTCGCCCAGCGTGCGCGCGCCCACCCCCGGCGGGTCCAGGTGCTGCAGCAGGCGCAGGGCCACGGTGAAGCGGTGGACCAGCTCTTCGCGCTGCTCCAGGTCGTCGGGCGCCAGGCTCTCGGCCAGCGCCTCGAGCGGCTCCTCCAGGTAGCCGTCGTCGTTCAGCGATTCGATCAGGAAGCGCAGCGCGCAGCGGTCTTCCTCGCCCAGGCGCAGCGCCAGCGCCTGGCGGTGCAGGTGCGCCGGCAGCGATTCGTGGCTGCGCGCCAGCTCGGTGGCGTCGGTCTCGTCGTCGGCGCTCCCGTTGGCCTGGCGCGGCGTCGCGTCGCCGCCCCACTCGTTGTCGTCCGGCGCCAGCTCGGTGCTGCCGTCGCCCTCCCAGCTGGGCGCCTCCGGCTCGCCGGCAATCTCACTGTCCACGGCCGGCTGGCTGTCGGCCGCGCCATTGACATGGAATTCGCCGGCGTCGTCGTCCGCCGCCGGCACGTCGCTGTGCGACAGGCCGAACTCCTCGCGCGGCAGCTCGTCCTCGTTCAACTCCAGGAAAGGGTTGTCGTCGAGCATCTGCTCGACTTCCTGCGACAGCTCCAGGGTGGACAGCTGCAGCAGGCGGATGGACTGTTGCAGCTGCGGCGTCAAGGCCAGGTGCTGCGACACGCGAAGGGACAAGCCCTGTTTCATAACTGCGGCACTTACATGCGGAAGTGTTCGCCGAGATACACGCGGCGCACGTCCGCGTTGTTCACGATGTCCGAGGGCGTGCCCTGGGCGAGCACGGCGCCTTCGCTGATGATGTAGGCGTGGTCGCAGATGCCCAGCGTCTCGCGCACGTTGTGGTCGGTGATCAGCACGCCGATGCCGCGCGACTTCAGGAAGCCGATGATGCGCTGGATCTCGATGACGGCGATCGGGTCGATCCCGGCGAAGGGCTCGTCCAGCAGGATGAAGCGCGGCTGCGTGGCCAGCGCGCGCGCGATCTCCACCCGCCGGCGCTCGCCGCCGGACAGCGCCAGCGCCGGCGAATCGCGCAGGTGGTCCACCCGCAGGTCCTGCAGCAGCGTCGTCAGGCGCTTTTCGATTTCGGCCTTGTCCAGCGGCGCGCCGCCTTCGCCGCGCTGCAGCTCCAGCACCGCGCGAACGTTGTCCTCGACGTTGAGCTTGCGGAAGATCGACGCTTCCTGCGGCAGGTAGGACAGCCCCAGGCGCGAACGCCGGTGGATCGGCATGTGCTCGACCGAGCGGCCGTCGATGGTGATCTCGCCGGCGTCGGCCCGCACCAGGCCGACGATCATGTAGAAGGAGGTGGTTTTGCCGGCGCCGTTGGGGCCGAGCAGGCCCACCACCTCGCCCTTGTCGACGGCCAGCGACACGTCCTTGACCACCTTGCGGCTGCCGTACGACTTCTGCAGGTGCATGGCCTGCAGGCGGCTGGTGTCGGCAGCCGGCGCCGCGTGGCGTCCGGCTGCGGAGACTTCGATCACTTACGCCCCCCGTCCAGCGTGGTGCTCGGCCGCAAGGCGGCCGGCGCCGAACTCGCGGCGGCGGGCGCCGAGGCGGCCGACTTGGGCGTGAGCACCGCGCGCACGCGTCCGCCGGTGGCCGGGCTGGCGGGCCCGCCATCGACGCTGAACACGTCGTTGGCGCTGTCGTAGGTGATCAGGCTGCCCGCCATCTCGTCGCTCAGCGAGCCGCCGCGAAAGCGCCGCAGCTCGGCGCGCTTGATGAACTTCACACGGTCGAGCTTGCCGTCGTATTCGATGCTTTCGGCCTCGCCCTCGATGAACTCATCCAGGCCCTCGCGCTTTTGCCGGTAGAAGGCCAGCTTGCCCGGCTCGGCCGTGACCACGCCGTGCTGGTAGCCCTCGGGGTCCTGGCGCACGTCGATGCGCGCGCCCCGGATCACGATCGAGCCCTTGGTCACCACCACCTTGCCGGTGAAGACCGTGGTCTGCTTGAGCTCGTCATAGCGCAGCGCGTCCGCCTCGACGTTCATGGGCCGGGCCCGGTCCGCCTTCTCGGCCATGACGGGGCCGGCGGACAGCGCCAGCCAGAACGCGAGGCCAAGGGAGAGGTAAACGTGCTTCATAGAGGCATGAAACTTGCTGGGCGATTGTAGCCAGCGAAAAAGCAAAAGCCCGCTCGCGCGGGCCTTTTTGTTGAGCTGCTGGTGCTTCCTGCGGCCTGAGGGGCGGTGGCCCTCAGGCTTGGCGCGCCTGGGCAATCAGGTGATCGGTCACCTGCAGCGCGCGCGTCATGTTGCCGGCGAGCGAGCCATCGGTGTACCAGCGTCCCGCGATGCCCAGCGCCGGGACCCCGTCGACCTGGTACATGTCCTGGACCTCGACGGCGCGGCGCGCCTTGCTCGACACCGCAAAGGAGCGATACAGCTCCTGGAACTTTTGCGCATCCAGCCCCTGCTTGGCCACCCACTCCAGGATGCCCTGCTCACGGGTGAGGTCCAGCTGCTCCTTGTGGATGGCGTCGAACACCTTGCCATGCAAGGCGTCGACCTTGCCCATGGCCTCGAGCGTGTAAAACAGGCGCTGCTGCGGCACCATGCTGTCGCGGAAGGCCACCGGGACGCGCCGCAGCGACACATGCGAGGGCAGCCGCTTGATCCAGTCCTGGAGCAGGGGCTCGAAGGCGTTGCAATGCGGGCAGCTGTACCAGAAGAACTCGATCACTTCGATCTTGCCCTGCGGCGCCTCCACCGGCGCGCGCTTGTTCAGCGTCACGTATTCGATGCCGTCCTGGGGCGCCTTCATCTGCGCGGACGCCAGCCCGGGCACGCCCAGGGTCGCCAGCGCGGCCGCGCCGAGCGAAAAATCACGTCTTCTCATCACGGTTCCTGTCCCTCGGTATCAGCGCTGCACCCGCACCAGCGCCGTCTCGACGCCGCCGGCCTCGAGCTTCTGTTTTTGCCGGTCGGCGTCATCCTTCTTCTCGAAGGGCCCTACCCGCACCCGGAAGACCTGCCGGCCCGACTGCTCGCGCTCGGTGACCTTGGCATCGAACCCCATGAGGGACAGCCGGGCACGCTGGGCCTCGGCCTCTTCCTGCGTGCGGAACGCGCCGGCCTGCACGAAATAGAGGAAGGGATCGACCCCGGCCGCCATGCGCGCGGCGGCGAAGTCGCCCAGCGGGTCGGTCGACGGCGGCCGGCCGGCGACGGCCGGCGGCGTCGGGTCCTGGGCCGCAGCCGGCGCGGCGGGACGCGCGGCCGCCGGGCCGGACGGCTGCGGCGCGGCGGCGGCCGACGCCGGCGACACCGGCCGGGCCGGGTTCTTGCCGTACAGCGGGGCGTTGGGGTCCCAGTCGCGGTTCTTGCGGGTCTCGGCCGCATCCTGTTCGGCGGTGCGGCTCTGGCCCTTGTTCAGGAATGGCACCGGCACCTTGGTCACATAGACGGCCACGGCCAGGGCTGCGGCCAGCCCCAGCACCATCCCGATGATGATGCCGACGATGACGTTGCCGCGTTGAAGTTTCTTCACGTGCGAAAAATTCCAGTCACATCTTGCGCGGGGCGCTCACCCCCAGCACAGCCAGGCCATTGTGCAACACCTGCGCGCAGGCAGCCACGAGCGCGAGCCGGGCATGCCTCACCGTTTCATCGTCCACCAGGATGCGCTCGCTGTCGTAGTAGCTGTGGTAGGCCGCCGCCAGCTCGCGCAGGTAGAAGGTGACGTCGTGCGGCGCGAAATCCTGCGCCGCGGCCGTGAGCATCTCCGGGTACTTGGCCAGCTGCAGCATCAGCGCCTGGGCCTGCGGGCCGGTGAGCGCCGACAGGTCGGCGCCGGACAGGGCCGCCGCGTCGCCGCCCCACATCGCGAGCACCGAGCAGATGCGCGCATGGGCATATTGCACGTAGTACACGGGGTTGTCGTTGTTCTGTGCCAACGCCAGGTCGACATCGAAGGTGTATTCGGTGTCGGGCTTGCGCGACAGCAGGAAGAAGCGCACCGCGTCCTTGCTGGTCCACTCGATCAGGTCGCGCAACGTCACGTAGCTCCCGGCGCGCTTGGAGATCTTCACCTCCTCGCCGCCGCGCATCACGCGCACCATGGTGTGCAGCACGTAGTCGGGATAGCCGGCCGGGATGCCGGCGCCCACCGCCTGCAGGCCGGCGCGCACCCGCGCGATCGTGCCGTGGTGGTCGGTGCCCTGGATGTTCACGGCCCGCGCGAAGCCGCGCTCCCACTTGGTGACGTGGTAGGCGACATCCGGCACGAAGTAGGTGTAGCTGCCGTCGGACTTGCGCATCACGCGGTCCTTGTCGTCACCCCACTCCGTGGTGCGCAGCCACAGGGCCCCGTCCTGCTCGTAGGTCTTGCCGGCCGCCTGCAGGCGCCGCACCGTGTCCTCGACCTTGCCGCTGGTGTAGAGGCTGGACTCGAGGTAGTAGTGGTCGAACCGGACCGCGAAGGCCTTGAGGTCCAGGTCCTGCTCGTGCCGCAGGTAGGCGACGGCGAACTGGCGGATCGAGTCCAGGTCCTCGACGTCGCCCGAGGCGGTGAACTGGCGATCGTCGGCCTTCACCGTCGCCCCGGCGAGGAAGTCGCGCGCGATGTCGGCGATGTAGTCGCCGTTGTAGGCGGCCTCGGGCCACTGCGCATCCCCGGGCTTCAGGCCCCGGGCGCGCGCCTGCACCGAGGTGGCCAGGGTGGCAATCTGCACGCCGGCGTCGTTGTAGTAGAACTCGCGGTGCACGTCCCAGCCCTGGGTGGCCCACAGGTTGCAGATGGCATCGCCCAGCGCCGCCTGCCGGCCGTGGCCGACGTGCAGCGGGCCGGTGGGATTGGCCGAGACGAACTCCACCATCATGCGGCGGCTGCCGGCCGGCTGCCGGCCGAAGCCCTTGCCCGCCGCCAGCACCTCGCGCACCACCTGCTGCTTGGCCTCCGGCTTGAGCCGGATGTTGAGGAAGCCCGGCCCGGCGATGTCGATGCCCTCGACCCAGCGCTGGTAGGCCGGCGTGCTCAGCAGTTCGGCGCGCAGCGTCTCGGCGAGCTGGCGCGGATTCTGTTTCAGCGGCTTGGCCAGCTGCATGGCCGCGGTGGAAGCGAAGTCGCCATGGGCGGCGACCTTGGGCGACTCGAACGCGGCCTTGTCGCCCGCGCCGGGAAAGAGCTTCTCCAGCCCGGCAGCCAGGCCACCGAGCAATTCTTGTTTGACCAGGAGCATCGGCGGATTTTACGAGGCGGCCCTGGGCCGGCCCGCAGGGCCCGGTCCGGGCGGCGCTGCGCTCAGCCTTTCGCCCCGAACCCGCGGGCCAGGAACACTGCCGCCAGGGGGATGAAGGGGATGATGTGGGCCTGCAGCATCACCAGCTTGCGCGCCTGGCGCACTTCCTCCGGCGCGGGCAGGGCGCCCGTCTGCTGCAGCGCCTTGTTCCAGCGGATGAAGCGCCGCGTGGGCGCGATCGAGATCAGCCCGACCACGATGAACATCCCCAGCTTGGCGTGCAGCAGCCAGTTGCCCCAGTAGTAGCCGGAGCCCTTGACCCCCAGATAGATGCGGGCGAAGCCGGTGGCGAGCACCGCGAGTGCGGCGATGCCGTAGATGCGGTCCACCGTCGTCAGCCGCTTGACGATCGTCGGGTTCATCCATTCCGCGCGGCACAGCGCCGCCTCGCTGGAGATGAACACGACCAGCGCGAGAATGGCGGAGATGTGCAGGTAGGCGAGGATGGCTTCGAGGGTCATGGGCGCTCCTTCCAGAAATCGGGCCGACCGTAGTTGTCCTTGAGGAAATCGATCCACAGCCGCACCCGCAGGGGCAGGTGCTTGCGCTGGGGAAACACGGCGTAGATCCCGCTCGGCGGCGCGGCGAAATCCGCCAGCACCTCCACCAGCCGGCCGGCGGCGATTTCGCCGTCCACTTCCCAGGTGCTGCGCCAGGCAATGCCGTAGCCGGCCAGGCACCAGTCGTGCAGCACCTGGCCGTCCGTGCAGTCGAGCGGCCCCCCCGGTTTGAGGTGCGTCACTTCGCTGCCGCCGCCATTCTTCCTGGGCATGCGAAAGGCCCAGCCGCGCGTCTGCGAGGCGTCGCTGGAAAGCGTCAGGCACTGGAACCGCACCAGGTCGGCGGGCTGCCGCGGCGTGCCATGACGTGCCAGGTACGCGGGTGTGGCCACGCACATGCGCCGGTTGTCCGCGAGCCGCACGCTCACCAGCGAGGAGTCGGGCAAGTCGCCCACCCGCACCGCGCAGTCGTAGCCTTCGGCGGCAATGTCGACGACGCGGTCACTCAGGTTCAGGGAGATCGTGACGTCGGCATGCAGCGCGCGGAACTTCGGCACCAGCGGCGCCACGTTGCGCCGCCCGAAGCCGGCCGGCGCGGTGATGCGCAGGTGCCCGCTGGCCTTGACGCCGCCGGCACTGACGCTGGCTTCGGCGTTCGCCAGCTCCGTCAGCAGCCGCTGACAGTCTTCCAGGAAGGCGCTGCCCTCGTGGGTGAGTGCGATGCGGCGCGTGGTCCGCACCAGCAGCTTGACGCCCAGGCGCTCCTCCAGCGCATCGAGGCGCCGCCCCATGATCGCCGGCGCGACGCCCTCGGCCCGGGCCGCGGCCGTCAGGCTGCCGCGGGTGGCGACCGAGACGAAGGACTCCAGCTGCTTGAGTTTGTCCATGCAGCGCGGATTATCCGCACAGCCGGGACGGACTCAGCGGTCGCTGGCGACGGCCCGTCGGCGCGCCAGCAGCTCGCCGATCTGCGCGGGCGTGTAAGCCAGCGCTTCCAGCAGCTCCACCGTGTGCTCCCCCAGGCGCGGTGGCGACAGGCGCACACCGGGCCGCTGCCCGCCCAGCACCAGCGGCAGCAGCGGCACCCGGGCGGGCCGCCCGTCCGGCAGCGTCAGCGGCGCGAGCCCGCCGGTGGCTTCCAGGTGCGGGTCCTCGAACAGCTCCTCCGGCCGCGCGATCGGCGCAAAGGGCAGCGCGTGGCGCTCGAAGGTCGCGCCCAGTTCTGCGGCGGTGTGGCCGGCCAGCCGCTCGCGCAGCATCGGGATCAGCCAATCGCGCGCCTGCACCCGGTCGTTGTTGCTGGCCAGCCGCAGGTCGGCGCGCAGGTCGTCGAAGCGGAACGCCTCGCAGAACACCGCCCACTGGGTGTCGCTGACCACCGCCAGGAAAATCTGTCCGCCGTCCCTGACGGTGAAGACGTCGTACACGCCCCAGGCCGAGATGCGCCCCGGCATCGGCGCGGCCGGCTGGCCGGTGACGGCGAACTGCATCATGTGCTGCGCCACCAGGAACACGTTGTTCTCGAACAGGGCGCTCTGCACTTCCTGGCCGCGCCCGGTCTGGGCCCGCTGCATCAGGGCGGCCATCACCCCCAGCGCGCCGAACATGCCGCCCATGATGTCGTTGACGCTGGCGCCGGCGCGCAGCGGATCGCCCGGGCGCCCGGTCATGTAGGCCAGGCCGCCCATCATCTGCACCACTTCGTCGAGCGCCGTGCGGTGGTCATAGGGCCCGGGCAGGAAGCCCTTGTGGCTCACGTACACCAGGCGCTCGTTCAGGCGGGCGAGCGAGGCGTAGTCGAGGCCCAGCCGGGCCATGGTGCCGGGCTTGAAGTTCTCGCTGACCACGTCGGCGGTAGCCACCAGGCGCAGCGCCGCCTCCCGCCCTTCCGGGCTTTGCAAGTCGAGGGCGATGCTCTTCTTGTTGCGGTTGAACAGCGGAAAAAAACCCGCTCCCGACCCCAGCAGCCGGCGCGTGCTGTCGCCCGCGATCGGCTCGACCTTGATCACCTCGGCCCCCAGGTCGGCCAGCACCAGGCCGCAGGTCGGCCCCATCACCATGTGCGTGAATTCGACGACGCGGATGCCGGCCAGCGGCAGGGAAGAGTCGGGCATGCGTGAATTCTGGCACCCCCCGCAGGGGCACCAGAACCGCGCGGAGTAACACGCAGCGCGGTTCCCTTTGTGAAGAGGATCTGGCTTTGCCAGTCCTCTTCACACCGATCAGACCACTGAGAAATCGCGCAAGCGATTTCTCAGTGAATCACTCTGCCTTGAACCCAGAAGACTTGATCGGCTGCTCCCAGCGCTTCAGGTGCGCGACCTGCGTGGCCATCAGGTCCGCTGACGGCGCGTGGTTGGGCACCAGGCCGAAGGTGTAGACCTTCTCCTGCACCTCGGGCGCCTTCAGCGCCTCGGCCACGGCGCGGTCGATGCGGGCGGTCACGTCGGCCGGCAGCCCCGCCGGACCGTACAGGCCGAAGAAGGCGTCGGCGGACATGTTGATGCCGGCCTCCTTCAGCGTCGGCACGTCCGGCAGCGCCTTGTTGCGCTGCTCACCGGTCACGGCGAGGATGCGCACCTTGCCGGCCTTGTGGTGCTCGATGGTCTCCGAGGCGGTGTCCACCATCAGCGGCACATGGCCGCCGATCAGGTCCTGGGCGGCCGGTGCGCCGCCGCGGTAGGCCACGTGCGTCATCGGCACGCCGGCCGCCTGCGACAGCAGCTGGCCGGCGAAGTGCGGCACGGTGCCCGCGCCCGAGGTTGCGTACTGGGCCTTGGACGGGTTGGCCTTCATCCACGCCAGCACCGCCTTGATGTCGCCGGCGGGCGCGCCGGGGCCAGCCGTCACCGCGAAGTCGAAGGTGCACACGCGCGAGACCGGCGTGAAATCCTTGACCGGGTCATAGCCCAGGTTGCTGTACAGCCAGGGGGCGATCACCAGCGCGCCCGAGGGCGAGAGCACCAGCGTCTGGCCGTCGGCCGGCGCCCGCTTGAGCTCGCCGAGCACCAGGCGGCCGGCCGCGCCCGGCTTGTTGTCGACGATCACGTTCTGGCCCAGCGAGACGCGCAGCTTGTCGGCCAGCAGGCGCGCGATCACGTCCGCGGAGCCGCCGGGCGGGAATCCCACCAGGATCTTCATGGTGCGCTCCTGCGCGAAAGCGGCGGGCAGCGCCAAGGTGCTGGCGGCCAGGGCGGCAAATTGTCGGCGTTTCATGAGACTCCTTCTGTGAACGAGCTAAATTTAGCCGTTTGCGCGGGCCGCCACCATCCGGTAGCACCAGCACAACAGTATCAACCCAGGAGCAGTCCCCCATGACCGTCATCGACGTCCATACCCATATGTTCACCACGAAGTGGCTCGAACTGTTGAAGCAGCACGGCGGCCAGTACAACATCAAGACACGCCCCGACGGACAGCACGAAATCTTCCGCGGCGACACCCCGGTGGTCCTTCCGCAGAAGGGGCATTTCGACTGGGACTTGCGAATCCAGCACATGGACCAGGCCGGCATCGACATCTCGGTGGTCTCGCTGACCTGCCCCAACGTCTACTGGGGGGGCGAGGAAGTCAGTTGCGCCGCGGCACGAGAGGCCAACGACAACGTCGCCGACGCGCAGTCCCGTTTTCCCGACCGCATCCGCTGGTTCGCCTCGCTGCCCTGGGAGTATCCGCAGCGCGCGATCCAGGAACTGGAGCGCAGCTGCGCCAAGGGCGCCGTCGGCGTGATGGTGCTGGCCAACGTCGCCGGCCGCAGCCTCACCGATCCGATGTTCGACCCGATCTGGGCCGAGATCGACCGGCGCGGGCTGCCGGTGCTGGTGCACCCGACCGACCCGCCCGGCGTGGACGCCATGGACATGACCAAGTTCGACCTGAGCTGGTCGGTGGGCTTCATGTTCGACACCACGCTGGCCATCACGCGCATGATCTTCGAGGGCTTCTTCGACCGCTATGCCAAGCTGAAGATCATCGCCTCGCACGGCGGCGGCACCCTGCCCTACCTGGTCGGCCGGTTCGAGAAGGGCGACGAGGTGGAACTGCCCTCGCGCCGGCAGATGAAGCGCAAGCCGACCGACTACCTGCGCCACATCTATTACGACAGCATCACCTACAACCTGGGCGCGCTGCAGTACCTGATCTCGGTGGTCGGCCCCGAGCACGTGATGCTCGGCACCGACTGGCCGCACTGGGTGCACGACACCAAGGGCGCGTTCGCCAACACCGCGGCGCTGGCGCAGGGGCACATGCGGGCGATCCGCGGCGAAAACGCCAAGCGCGTGTTCGGCTTCTAGGCATCCGGGCTCCGGGGGCCGATTACCTCCGCCAGGGTCATCAATAAAGCGCCCCGGAGCCACATAATGTTCCTCCAAGTGTGCAATACAGTAGCGGAATCAGCGCGAAACCGGCGGGTGGGCGCGGCTTGCCGCGTTGCGGCGACCCGGCTCGCCCCGGCGCTCCGGCGCACGGCGCGCTCGCATTCCTGAATTTCCGATTCCGCTCGAGGAGAGACACATGACCGCACGCACCCGCCTTCACGGCCTGGAAGTGGCGACCGACCTGTTCCGGTTCATCGAAGACAAGGCGCTGCCCGGCACGGGCATCGACAGCACCCGCTTCTGGAAAGGCTTCGACGCCATCGTCAAGGACCTGGCGCCCAAGAACGCCGGCCTGCTGGCCGAGCGCGACCGCCTGCAGAAGGAACTGGACGTGTGGCACAAGTCCAACCCGGGCCCGATCCGCGACCTGGCGGGCTACCGCGCCTTCCTCGAGCAGATCGGCTACCTGGTGCCGCCGCCGGAAGGCGCGCAGGCCACCACGGCCAACGTGGACGCCGAACTGGCGGTGCAGGCCGGGCCGCAGCTGGTGGTGCCGATCCTCAATGCCCGCTACGCACTGAACGCGGCCAACGCGCGCTGGGGCTCGCTGTACGACGCGCTGTACGGCACCGACGTGATCCCGGAAACCGGCGGCTGCGAAAAGGGCCGTGCCTACAACCCGGCGCGCGGCGCCAAGGTGATCGCCTTCGCTCGCGACATCCTCGACCAGTGCGCGCCGCTGGCGCATGGCTCGCACAAGGACGCCGCCGGCTACCGCGCCGAGGGCGGCAATGTGTCGGTGCACCTGAAGGACGGCTCGACCACCGGCCTGCGCAGCCCCTTCCAGTTCGTGGGCTACCAGGGTGACGCCGCCTCGCCCTCGTCCATCCTGCTGCTGCACAACGGCGTGCACCTCGACATCCGCATCGACCGCAGCACCCCGATCGGCGCGGCCGACGCCGCCGGCATCAGCGACGTGGTGGTGGAAGCGGCGCTGTCCACCATCCTCGACCTGGAAGACTCGGTGGCCGTGGTCGACGCCGAAGACAAGGTGCTGGCCTACGGCAACTGGCTGGGCATCCTGCAGGGCACGCTCACCGAGCAGGTCGCCAAGGGCGGCAAGACCTTCACCCGCGGCCTCAACCCCGACCGCCGCTACCACGGGCCGATGGGCGGCGAAGTGGTGCTGCACGGCCGCTCGCTGCTGTTCGTGCGCAACGTCGGCCACCTGATGGGCAACCCGGCGATCCTGTGGGGCGGCGGCAAGGAGATTCCGGAAGGGATCATGGACGCGGTGATCACCACGCTGATCGCCATGCACGACCTCCTGGGCCGCGCCGCCAACGGCATCCGCAACTCGCGCACCGGCTCGGTCTACATCGTCAAGCCGAAGATGCACGGGCCGGCGGAAGTGGCCTTCGCCAGCGAGCTGTTCACCCGCGTCGAGCAGCTGCTGGGCCTGCCGGCCCACACCGTCAAGCTCGGCATCATGGACGAGGAGCGCCGCACCAGCGTCAACCTCAAGGCCTGCATCGCGCAGGCGGCCGAGCGCGTGGCCTTCATCAACACCGGCTTCCTGGACCGCACCGGCGACGAGATGCACACGGCGATGTACGCCGGCCCGATGTTCCGCAAGGGCGACATGAAGTCCAGCACCTGGATCCAGGCCTACGAGCACAGCAACGTGCTGGTCGGCCTGGGCTGCGGGCTGCGCGGCCGCGCCCAGATCGGCAAGGGCATGTGGGCCATGCCCGACCTGATGGCGGCCATGCTGGAACAGAAGATCGTCCATCCCAAGGCCGGCGCCAACACCGCCTGGGTGCCCTCGCCCACCGCCGCCACGCTGCACGCGCTGCACTACCACCAGGTCAACGTCGCCGAAGTGCAGAAGGAGCTGGAAAAGATCGACGCCGACGCCGAGCACGAGAACCTGCTGACCGGCCTGCTGCAGGTGCCGGTGGTGGCGCAGGCGAAGTGGTCGGCCGAGGAGCGCCAGCAGGAGCTGGACAACAACTGCCAGGGCATCCTGGGCTACGTGGTGCGCTGGATCGACCAGGGGGTGGGCTGCTCCAAGGTGCCCGACATCCACAACGTCGGCCTGATGGAAGACCGTGCCACGCTGCGCATCTCGAGCCAGCACATCGCCAACTGGCTGTACCACGGCGTGGTCACCCGGGAGCAGGTCGCCGAGACGCTGCGGCGGATGGCGGCGGTGGTGGACCAGCAGAACGCGGGCGATCCGCTCTACAAGCCGATGGCCGGCCACTTTGACAGCTCCGCCGCCTTCAAGGCAGCCAGCGACCTGGTCTTCAAGGGCCGCGAGCAGCCCAGCGGCTACACCGAGCCGCTGCTGCACGCCTGGCGCCTGAAAGTCAAAGCCGGCACTGCGTAGAAAGCCACAGGTGGCCGCCATGGCTGAGCGGGCGGCCGGCGCAGTGCGTACACTCAGCCGGGTGGAGGAAAGAACATCATGCCCGGTTGGCCCACGAGTGTCGCTCGCTGCATAGAAGAAGCAGTCGCACTTTCGCCACGCCTGGTCGAGCACGCGATAGACCAGGCGTGCACGGCGCTCGAGGAAGAGTCGCGCCGCTCGGCCGATGCCGCGACGCGCCAGGAACTGGCGCTGGCCTCCTTCGAGCTCGCGCACCAGCGGCTGCAGTGGCGCGTGGCGTTCGCCGGGGCGCTGCGCAAGGCCGCCGAGTCGCAGGACAGCGAGCCGCGCGCGCGCATGATGGTCAACCCCTCGACGCTGACCTTCACCCTGGTCGATGACAACCAGGTCGCCGAGTCGATCGAGTCCTCGCGGCTGGCGCAGCAGCTGGAGAGCCTGGTCGACAAGGCGCTCGCCGAACTCGACCGTTACATGAGCTCCGCGCTCGGGCTGGACGGCATCCAGCCCGAACAGAACCCACTGCGTCCCAAGGTCATCGCCCAGGCCTTGCGCGGCCTGATGAACGATCCGGCGCCCAAGCCGGGACGCCCGGCGCTGTGGATGCGGCACATGGCCGAACCGATCGCCGCCGACCTGCGCACGCTCTACCAGAACTGCTGCCAGGCACTGGCGCGCGCCAACGTGCAGCAGGCGGACTACCGGGTGCTGACCAATGCGGCGCCCCTGGGGATGCGCAACACCGAGGCCGCGGCCACCGGTTCCGGCGTGGTGCCGCTGCGCGGCGGCGCCGACGGCCGCGGGCGGTCCGCCGTCTCGAGCTGGATCGAGCTGGCCAGCCAGCGCATCGGCGGCCCGGCCCTGCGCGACTTCCTGTTCGGGCCGGCGCGCGAGGCCCAGGAGCCGCTCGCGCCGGCGTACTACCGCCAGATCGACGAGGAAATCGCCGCGCTCGAAGCGCGCGGTGACGAAGCGTCGCAGGAGCCGTGGGTCGCGGGGCAGTACCAGCACATGCCCGCGGTGGACCGGCCGGTGCGCGAGGTCGGCACGGCGATGGCACTCAGCCGCGAGGCCTGGGGCGACTATGCCGCGCCGCGCCAGCGCTCCCTGGTGCGCACGCGCCTGCGCAAGCAGGCCCAGCAGATGGGGCAGGTCATCGGCCTGGACCTGGTGCGCCAGCTGGTCGACCAGGTGGCGCAGGACCCGCGCCTGCTGGCGCCGGTGCGCGAGGCCATCGTGGCGCTCGAACCCGCGCTGGCGCGGCTGGCCCTGAACGCCCCGCGCTTCTTCGGCGAAGAGGACAACCCCGCGCGGCGCCTGCTGGAGGGCGTGGCGCAGCGCAGCTTCCGCTACAACGACGAGTTCTCGTCCGAGTTCAGCGAGTTTTTCGAAGGGGTCCGGGAGCGCTTCAACGGCCTCAACCAGCTGGACGACGTGCCGGATGCGGCGCCTTTCGAGGAGGCGCTGGCCGGCCTGGCGCGCGCCTGGGCGGAACGCGACCAGGACGAGGAGCGCCGGCGTGCCCAGGTCGTGGAAGCGGTGCAGTTCGCCGAGCGCCGCCAGGCCGAGGCCGACCAGATCGCCTGGGACCTGAGCCAGCGCAGCGACCTGGACGGCACCCCCGCCGTGGTGCAGGAGTTCGTGTTCGGCCCCTGGGCCCTGGTGATCGCGCACGCGCGGCTGCACAACCAGAAGTCGGCGATCGACCCGGGCGGCTACATCGGCGTCATCGCCGACCTGCTGTGGAGCGTCAAGCGCGAGCAGACGCTGCGCGACCCGGCGCGCGCCTTCGACGTGATCCCGCGCGTGCTGGTCAAGCTGCGTGCCGGCCTCGACCTGCTGGGCCATGCGCCCTCGCAGACGCAGGTGTTCTTCCAGGCGCTCGAGCGCCTGCACCGGCCGGTCCTCAAGCTGCGCGCCCGGCACCGGAAGCAGGCGTTCGACCTGGACTCGGCCGTCGTGCCGATCGACGACGACCTGCGCCCCGCCCCCGCCCAGAAGCCGCAGGCCGGCGAAGACCTGTGGCTGGACGAAGGCGAATTGCGCGAGTTCGGCTTCGAAGACACGATGCCCAGCGACTACGCCGACCTGGAGCCGCCTTCGGTGCCGGCGCCGATGGCGACCGCGGCCCCGACGGCGGCGCCGGTGGCCGCCGGCGGGGCCCGCGGCGCTGCCGGGGTCGCCGGGGTCATCCCGGTCAGGACGGTGGCCGGGGTCGCGCTGGCGCCGGAGCAGGCCGATGCGCTGATCGGCGCGCTGCAGGAAGGCTCCTGGGTCGACCTGTTCAGCAAGCAGCGCTGGCGTCGCGCGCAGCTCACCTGGGCCAGTGCCAAGCGCACCCTGTTCATGTTCGTGAGCCATGGCGGACAGCCCCACTCGATGACCAAGCGCAGCCTGCAGCAGCTGGTGATCAATCGCATGGTGCGGCCGGTCGACTCCGGCGAGGTGGTGCAGCAGGCGCTGGAGGCGCTGGTGCAGGAGCGCAGCGAGCCGCTGGCCGCCTGAACCTCAGGCGATCGCGCGCATCGCGGCGGGCGGGCGCCGCCGCGTCACTTCAGGCCTTCGGCTTCGAGCGCCGCGCGCACCTGGCTGCGCGAACGCACGCGGTCCATGTACGCCGCCAGGGCGGGATAGGCCTTCAGGCTCAAGCCGACCCAGGGCGCCCAGTTCACGATCGCGAACAGGTAGGCGTCGGCGACGCTGAAAGTGCCGCCCAACAGCCACTCGCGGCGTGCCAGCCGGGCATCGAGCTCGGCCAGGCGGGCGGCGATCTTGTCCTGCACTGCCTTGCGGGTCGTGTCGGCCGTCTCCTTGTGGAACAGCCAGGGGCTGAACTGCTTGTGCAGCTCGCTCGAGATGAAGGTCAGCCACTGCAGCGCCTCGAAGCGCGCGCGGCTGCCGGCGGCCGGCATCAGCCCCTTGCCCGGCGCGAGGTCGCCGACGTACTGCAGCAACGCGGCCGCTTCGGTGTGGCGGCTGCCGTCGTCCAGTTCCAGCACCGGGACGTAGCCGCGCGGGTTGATCGCGCGGAATTCGGGCGAGGCGGTGTCGACCTTTTCCAGCGCGAACTCGGCGCCCGCCTCGCGCAGCGCGATGTGCACGGCGAGCGAGCAATAGCCGGGGGTGTAGTACAGCTTCATGGGGATTCCTTTCGTTCGGGTGGATGGAAGGCCCGGACTGTAGGATTGCGTCATCGCAAAGAAAATAAGCAGCGATGAAATCTTTGATTGCACAAGCGCAATACCGGCTGACGGCCGCCGACCTCGAGGCCCTGCTGGCGCTCGCCCGTGCCGGCACGCTCGCCGAAGCTGCCGCGCGCCTGCAGGCCGACGCCTCGACGGTGTTTCGCACCGTGCAACGTGTCGAGAAAAATCTGGGGCAGCGCTTGTTCGAACGCAGCCGCGGCGGCTATCTCGCCAGCGACACCATGCTCGAGATCGCGCGCCATGCCGAACGCATCGAAAGCGAGCTGGAGGCCGCGCGCGCCGCCGCCGCCGGCTCGCAGCGCGAGCTGGCCGGCCGCGTGCGGATCACCACCACCGACTCGGTGCTGCGCGGGCTGGTGCTGCCCGCGCTCCGGCCGCTGGCTGCCGAACACCCGCGCCTGCAGCTCGAGGTCACCTCGACCAATGAACTGATGAGCCTGACGCGGCGCGACGCGGACATCGCCCTGCGCGCAACACCCAAGCCGCCCGGCCACCTGGTCGGCCGCAACATCGGGACGATCCGCTTCGCGATCTGCGCGGCGCGCTCCATGCCCGCGTCGCAACGCCGCAAGGCTTTCGACGCCCTGGCGTGGATCGCGCCCGACGACGCGATGCCCGAGCATCCATCCGTGCGCTGGCGCCGCAAGCAATGGCCCCGGCTCGCGCCGGCGCTGCTGGTTGACGGCATCGTCGGCGTGGTCGACGCGATCGGCGCCGGGCTGGGGATCGGGATCGTGCCGCTGTTCATGCTGGCGAACCAGCGCGAGCTGGTCGCGCTGTCGCCGCCGCTGGAATCCTGCGAATCGCAGCTGTGGCTGCTGGCGCATCCCGAGTCGCGCCACCTGCGCCGCATCGCGGCGACCTACCAGCACCTCGCCGCGACGCTGCGCCTGCCGGATAAACTGGCCGGGTGAGCGCCGTGCCCGAGCTCGATCCCAGCCGCTGCCCCCTTTGCGGGCAGCTCAATCGATGCGCCATGGAAGTCGAGCGCCTGACGGGCGAGAAGCAGCCGCCGTGCTGGTGCACGCAGGTCGACTTCAGCACCGGGCTGCTGGCGCGCGTGCCGGCCGAAGCCCAGCGGCTGGCCTGCATCTGTCCCGCCTGCGCGAGGCCGCGTTGAGCGGGTCGGCGACCGTCGCCGAACTCACCGCCCGCTGGGGGCCGCGCTATCGCTGGCTGCTGCTGCTCTCCGTCATGGTCGGCACGATGGCATCGATCATGTCGTCGACCATCGTGAACGTGGCGATCCCGGGGATGAGCCACGAGTTCACGCTAGGACAGGAGGCGGCGCAATGGGTGAGTTCGGGCTTCATGGTGGCGACCACCGTCTCGATGTTGGCCACGCCGTGGCTGCTCGGCCGGTTCGGCTATCGCCGCCTCTATGTGGGCACCATGCTGCTGCTGGCAGCCGGCGGCATCGTCGGCGGCCTGGCCGGCTTCTTCTCGCTGGTGCTGGCCGCGCGCGTGGCCGAGGGACTTGCCGCCGGCGCCGTCCAGCCGATCCCTGCCATCATCATCTTGCGCGCCTTCGAGCCGCATGAGCAGGGCCGCGCCAACGGCATCTTCGGCATGGGGGTGGTGCTGGCGCCGGCGATCGGCCCGAGCATCGGCGGCGTGCTGGTCGACTGGTTCGGCTGGCGATCGATCTTCTTCATGGTCGTGCCGTTCTGCCTGGCGTCGATCTGGCTGGCGTTCACCTTCGTGCCCGACACCGCGCCCGGCGGCATCGCGGCGGGCCGTGGCAAGAAACTCGACTGGCTGGGCCTGGTGATCGGCACCGCAGGAACACTCTGCCTGCTCAACGGTCTCATCGAGCTGCATCGCGGCGGCGCGCTGGCCTGGCCCCTGCTCGCCGGGGCGGCGTTCGCGCTCGTGGCATTCGTGGCCTGGCAGCGGCGCCTGATCGCGACCGGGGGCGAGCCGCTGATGGACCTCCGCCTGTTCGGCTACCGCAACTTCGCGCTCGGCAGCCTGGTGGCCTTCATCTACGGCACGGCCCTGTTCGGCTCGACCTACCTGCTGCCCGTCTTCATGCAGCTGGGGCTGCAGCTGTCGGCGTCCTACGTCGGCGCGATCCTGATGCCTGCCGGCCTGGTGCTCGCGCTGACGATCGCGGTCGTCGGCCGCCTGGCCGACCGGTATCCCACGCACGTGCTGGTGACCACCGGCCTGGCCCTGCTCGCGGCATCGTTCGCGCTGATGTTCACCGTGCCCGCCACGCATCCCATCGTGCTGCTGGTGGTGTGGGCCATCCTCGGCCGCATCGGCCTGGGCTTCATCCTTCCCTCGCTCAACCTCGGGTCGATGCGCGCGCTGGACCCGAAGTTCATTGCGCAAGGATCGAGCACGATCAACTTCCTGCGCATGGTGGGCGGCGCCACCGGCGTGAGCCTGTGCGGCATCGTGCTGGAATGGCGCATCGCGGCGCACGGCGACCTGCTGTCCAATCCAGGGATCCGGCCCGCGCGCATCGCCGCCTTCCACGAATCGTTCTGGCTGCTGGCGGCCCTGTGCGGCCTCGCCATGGTCGCGGCCTGGCAGCTTCGTCCACCTGCCCGGCCGCCTGAAAACAGGCCAGAATAAACGCATGTGCCAGCTGCTCGGGATGAACTGCAACACGCCCACGGACGTGACGTTCAGCTTCTCCGGGTTCGCGCAGCGCGGCGGCCGCACCGACCATCACACCGACGGCTGGGGCATCGCCTTCTTCGAAGGCGCCGGCCTGCGGCATTTCGTCGACCACCAGCCCAGCAGCGAATCGCCGGTCGCCGACCTGATCCGCCGCTACCCGATCAAGAGCCGCAACGTGATCGCGCACATCCGCAAGGCCACGCAGGGCGCGATCGCGCTGGAGAACTGCCACCCCTTCGTGCGCGAGCTGTGGGGCCGCTACTGGGTGTTCGCGCACAACGGCAACCTCGAGAACTTCCATCCGCGGCTGCATGCGGCCTTCCACCCGGTCGGCGCGACCGACAGCGAGCGCGCCTTCTGCTGGCTGATGCAGGAGATGGCGAAGTCGCACGCGGGTGTGCCCGACGTGCGCGAGCTGACGCTGACGCTGCGCGAGCTCACGCCGATGATCGCGCGCCACGGCACCTTCAACTTCCTGCTATCCAACGGGCAGGCGCTGTGGGCGCACTGCTCGAGCAGCCTGTTCTTCGTGGAACGCAAGCATCCCTTCGCCCATGCGCAGCTCAAGGACGAGGACCTGTCGGTCAATTTCGCCCGCAACACCACGCCCGACGACCGCGTGGCGGTGGTCGTCACCTCGCCGCTGACGGTGAACGAGGACTGGACCGCGTTCGCGCCCGGTGAGCTGCGGGTGTTCGCGGACGGCCGGGCGCTGGCTTGAGTCGCTAGCGCGCCATCGCCGCTTCGAGCGCGTCGATGAACATGGCCGGCACGTCGAAGCCGGTCTGCTGGGTGATTTCCTGGAAGCAGGTCGGGCTGGTGACGTTGATCTCGGTGAGCCAGTCGCCGATCACGTCCAGGCCGATCAGCAGCAGGCCGCGCTGCGCCAGCGCCGGGCCGATGGCCTCGGCGATCTCGCGGTCGCGCGCCGAGATCGGCTGGGCCACGCCCTTGCCGCCGGCGGCGAGGTTGCCGCGGATCTCGCTGCCTTGCGGGATGCGCGCCAGGCAAAACGGCACCGGCTGGCCGCCGATCACCAGCACGCGCTTGTCGCCCTGCGCGATCTCGGGCACGAAGCGCTGCACCATGATCGTGGTCGCGCCATGCCGGTTCAGCGTCTCGATGATGGAGCCCAGGTTCAGCCCGTCCGGGCCGACCCGGAAGATGCCCATGCCGCCCATGCCGTCCAGCGGCTTGAGGATGATCTCGCCGTGCCGCTGGTGGAAGCGCCTGACCTCCTCTTCGCTGCGGGTGACCAGCGTGGGCGCGGTGAACTGGGAGAACTCCATCACCGCGAGCTTTTCCGGGTGGTCGCGCAGCGCCGCCGGCTTGTTGAACACCCGCGCGCCCTCGCGCTCGGCCTGCTCCAGCAGGTGGGTGGCGTAGAAGTACTCGCTGTCGAACGGCGGGTCCTTGCGCATGATCACGGCGTCGAATTCGTGCAGCGCCGCATCACGCGCGCCGGTTTCGCGAAACCACGCGTGCCCATCGCCGGTGAGTTCGATGTCGCGCACCGCCGCGCGCACTTGTCCGCCGGACTCCCAGGCCAGGTGGCGCGGCTCGCAGGCGCTCACGCGGTGGCCGCGGCGCTGCGCCTCGCGCATCATCGAGAAGGTGGTGTCCTTGTAGGTCTTGAAGGCTTCCAGCGGATCGGCGACAAACAGGATATTCATGGGCAACTGGTCTTTCCTCACCCCGACTGTTGCACAAATCGTCCCCCCGCGCAGCGGCACCGGATCGGGCGAAACAACGTGCAGCCGATCTCACCTGTGAAGGGGAACCGGCTTTGCCGGGCCCCTTCACACTGATCAAGCCACTTGAAATTCGCGCCAGCGAATTTCAAGTGAACCTAGATTTCGATTTTCGAGCCGAGCTCCACCACCGAGTTGTTCGGCAGGTTCAGGAAGTCGGCCGCGGCGCTGGCGTTGTGGTGCATCTGCGCGAACAGCTTTTCGCGCCAGGGCGCCATGCCGCTGCCGATGGTCGGGATCACCGTGTCGCGCGACAGGAAGTAGCTGGTCGTCATGCGCTCGATGTCGCAGCCATGGCCGCGGATCTGTTCCAGCGCGCGCGGCACGTCGGGGTCGTTCTTGAACCCGTAGTGCAGGATCACCTGCCAGCAGCTGTGGCCCAGGGATTCGATCTCCGCGCGCTTGTTGATGCCGATCCAGGGCACCTCGTGGTTGCGCACCGTGACGAACAGGTTGTGTTCATGCAGCACCTTGTTGTGCTTGAGGTTGTGCAGCATCGCGTTCGGCACGGTCCCCGGTTCGGCGGTGAGGAAGACCGCGGTGCCTTCGACCCGGGTGGGCGGGTTGACGAACACGGCTTCGAGGAACTCCCGCAGCGGGATCGCGTCGGCGCGCAGCTTGTCGTTCAGCAGGCGGCGGCCGTGCTTCCAGGTCGTCATCAAGGTGAAGATCGCGCCGCCGATCATCAGCGGGAACCAGCCGCCGTCGATCAGCTTGAGCATGTTGGAGGCGAAGAAGGTGACGTCGATGACGAAGAACCAGCCGGTCGCCGCGATGCACAGGGCCAGCGGGTACTTCCAGCCATAGCGGATCACGAAGAAGGTCAGCACCGTCGTGATCAGCATGTCCAGCGTGACGGCGATGCCGTAGGCGGCGCCCAGGGCGGTGGACGTGCGGAACAGCACCACCGCCAGCACGATGGCGGCGAACAGGCCCCAGTTCACCGCCGGGATGTAGATCTGGCCGGTGTCGCGCACGCTGGTGTGCATGATGTTCAGGCGCGGCAGGTATCCAAGCTGGATCACCTGCTTGGTGACGCTGAACGCGCCGGTGATCAGCGCCTGCGAGGCCACCACCGTGGCGGCAGTGGCCAGCAGCACCATGGGCAGTTGCGCCCACTCGGGCGACATCATGAAGAAGGGGTTCTTGACCGCCTCGGGGTTGGCCAGCAGCAGCGCGCCCTGGCCGAAATAGTTCAGCGTCAGCGCCGGCATCACGACGGAGAACCAGGCCAGGCGGATCGGCCGCTTGCCGAAGTGGCCCAGGTCCGCATACAGCGCCTCGGCCCCGGTCACACACAGCACGACGGCGCCGAGGATGATGAAGCTGGTGCCGGGCTGGCGCGCCATGAAGCGCAGGGCATGCCAGGGGTTCAGTGCCTGCAGGATCTCCGGGTGGTTCACGATGTGCGACACGCCCAGGGCCGCGATCGCGATGAACCAGATCAGCGTGATCGGCCCGAAGAAGCGGCCGATGCCGGCGGTGCCGCGCTTTTGCACCGCGAACAGGCAGAACAGCACCACGAGGGTGAGCGGGATCACCCACTCCTTGAAGCGCGGCGACACCACTTCCAGGCCTTCGACCGCGGACAGCACCGAGATGGCCGGGGTGATCACGCCGTCGCCATAGAACAGCGAAGTGCCGAACATGCCGATGCCCAGCAGGACGGTGCGCAGCTTCGGCTTGTCCTTCACCGCCTGCGAGGCCAGCGCCAGCATCGCCACCAGGCCGCCCTCGCCGTTGTTGTCGGCCCGCAGCACCAGCACCACGTACTTGACGGAGACGATGACGGTGAGCGTCCAGAACAGGACGGACAGCACGCCATACACGTTGTCGGGCGCGAACGAGATGTGGCCGGTCTCGAACACCGCCTTCATCGCATACAGCACGCTGGTGCCGATGTCGCCGTACACGACGCCGATGGCGCCCAGGGTGAGCGCGGCAAGCGATGATTTCGAGTTCTGCACTTGTGGCCCCGCTTGGCCCCCAACGGCCGGCGGGGTTCTGACTGTAGGGATCGCTATTGTGCGCCGCTGAGACCGCGCCGGCGCGGCCTCATGTTGCAGCGCAGCAACGGCTAATCGTACACCTCGGCTTCGGGGTCCGTGGCCTCGAGCTCGTAGCTGGCGGCCAGCATCGCCAGCCGCCCGATGACGCCGTACATGTAGAAGCGGTTGGGCGCGCTGGCGCCGGGTTTCTCGCCCGGCTGAGGTAAGCGCGTACTCTCGGCGAAGGCCAGGGGCACAAAGGCCGAGCCGGGGGCATTGAGATTCTCATCGGTGCCGCGGTCGGCATGGACGCGGTAGAAGCCCCCGACCACGTAACGATCCATCATGTAGACCACCGGCTCGGCCACGGCGTCGTTGATGCGCTCGTTGGTGAGCACGCCTTCCTGGATGATCACCTGGCGGACCTCCTGCCCGTCCTGGATCACGTTCATCTTGTCCTTGGCTTTGCGCGAAAGCCCGTCCAGGTCGCGGACGTCGCGCACGGTCATGATGCCCATGCCGCAGGTGCCGTTGTCCGCCTTCACCACCACGAAGGGCTTCTCGTTGATCCCGTATTCCTTGTACTTCTTGCGGATCTTGGTCAGCAGGGCGTCGACGTTGGTCGCCAGGCATTCCATGCCCTCGCCCTGGCTGAAGTCGACCTCGCCGCACATGTTGAACATGGGATTGATCAGCCAGGGGTCGATGCCCAGCATCTTGCCGAAGCGCTTGGCCACTTCCTCGTAGCTCTTGAAGTGGTTGCTCTTGCGCCGCACCGACCAGCCCGCGTGCAGGGGCGGCAGCAGGTACTGCTCATGGAGGTCCTCGACGATGCCGGGCGCGCCCAAGGACAGGTCGTTATTGAGCAGGATGGTGCAGGGGTCGAAGTCCTTCAGGCCCAGGCGGCGGCGGCTGCGCACCACCGGCTCCACCGTGACGCGCTCGCCCCCCGGAACCTCGAAGGTCTTCGGCTCCTTCAGCTCGGGGTCGATCGAGCCGATGCGCACGTTCAGCCCGGCCATGTGGAAGATGCGCTTGAGCTGGGCCAGGTTGGCCAGGTAGAAGGTGTTGCGGGTGTCGTTTTCCGGAATGACCAGCAGGTTCTTGGCGTCCGGGCAGATCTTCTCGATCGCCGCCATGGCCGACTGCACCGCCAGCGGCAGCATCTCCGGTGTCAGGTTGCTCCAGCGCGCCGGGAACAGGTTGGTGTCGACCGGCGCCAGCTTGAAGCCGGCGTTGCGCAGGTCCACCGAGGTGTAGAACGGCGGCGTGTGCTCCATCCACTCGAGCCGGAACCAGCGCTCGATCGCCGGCATGGACTCGAGCACGCGTTGCTCGAGCTCGTTGATGGGCCCGGTCAGGGCGGTGATGAGATGCGGAACCATGCGGCCCTTGGCGCTTTCTTGCTGAGAAGATTGTAGGGATTTGGGGGCGGCTGCGGCCCCTGCAAGACCCGGCCGGGCCCTCGCCTGCCCTCAGCTGCGCAACTCGCCGTTGCCGAGCACCACCCACTTGAGCGAGGTGAGCCCTTCGATGCCCACCGGCCCGCGGGCGTGGAACTTGTCGGTGCTGATGCCGATTTCGGCGCCCAGCCCGTACTCGAAGCCGTCGGCAAAGCGCGGGCTGGTGTTGACCATCACGCTGGCCGAGTCGACCTCGCGCAGGAAGCGCTGGGCGTGCATGTGGTCGCGCGTGAGGATGGCGTCGGTGTGGTGGCTGCCGTAGTGGTTGATGTGGGCAATCGCCTCGTCCAGGCCGGCCACCACCTTGATGCTGATGATGGGCGCCAGGTATTCCTCCGACCAGTCCTGCTCGGTCGCCGCCCGGGTGCGCGCCTCGCCGATGATCGTGCGGGCGTCGGCGTCGCAGCGCATCTCGACCCCCTTGGCCTCGAACACCGCGGCGATCCGGGGCAGGAACTGCGGCGCGACCGCGCGCGCCACCAGCAGGCCCTCGATCGCGTTGCAGGGGCTGTACTTCTGGGTCTTGGCGTTGTCGGTGACCTTCACCGCCATCTCGAGGTCGCAGGGCGCGTCGACGTACACATGGCAGTTGCCGTCCAGGTGCTTGATCACCGGCACCTTGGCGTCCCGGCTGATGCGTTCGATCAGGCCCTTGCCGCCGCGCGGGATGATGACATCCACGAACGCCGGCATGGCGATCAGCTGGCCGACCGCCTCGCGGTCGGTGGTCTGCACCAGCTGCACCGCCTCGGCCGGCAGGCCGGCCGAGGCCAGCGCCTGCCGCACCAGCTGCGCCAGCGCCTTGTTGGAATCGATCGCCTCCGAACCGCCGCGCAGGATGCAGGCGTTGCCGCTCTTGATCGACAGGCTGGCGGCCTCGATCGTGACGTTGGGCCGGCTCTCGTAGATCATGCCGAACACGCCGATCGGCACGCGCATCTGCCCGACGCGGATGCCGCTGGGCTGCTGGCGCATGCCGACGATGTCACCGATGACGTCGGCCATGGCCGCGAGCTGCTCGCAGCCCTGCGCCACGGTTTCGATCACCTTGGGCGTGAGCTTGAGCCGGTCGACCATGGGCGCCGCCAGGCCGGCCGCGACCGCGCGATCGATGTCGCGCGCGTTGGCCGCCTGCAGGTCCGCCGTGCTGGCGCGCAGCAGCGCGGCCAGCGCGCGCAACGCCTGGTTGCGGGTGGCGGCCTCGGCGCGCGCCATGGCGGCGGACGCCTGGCGTGCCTGCAGGCCCAGCGTCTGCATGTATTCGGCGACATTGAGCGCGTTCATGCGCCAATTATCGCGCGGGCTGGACCGCGCACTCCCGGCACAGCGCCATGGCCAGCCGGTGCAGCGCCTGCCAGCCGTCGGCCGGCCAGCCCGGCGCCTTCAGGCCCTTGACGATGCCGTCCACCTGGTGCGCGGCCTGCAACAGCTGGTCGAGCGCGGCGGGCGACAGGCGGGGCAGCACGCGCTCGAACAGGCGCTCCTTGAGGCCCCACACCCGCTGTTCGCGCAGCGCCACCGGCAGCGGCCGGCCGGCCGCCATCGCATCCTTCACGCGCTTGAGGGCGCGGATGTCCTCGGCCAGGGTGTAGTGCACCAGCACCTCGGCTTCGCCTTCGGCCTTCAGCCCGTCGAGCATGCGCGCCACGCGCGCCGCCTGCCCGGCCAGCACCGCCTCGGACAGCTTGAACACGTCGTAGCGCGCGACGTTCAGCACCGCGCCCTCGACCTGGTCGAAGCCCAGCTCGCCCGGCGCATACAGCAGGGCCAGCTTCTGGATTTCCTGATGGGCTGCCAGCAGGTTGCCTTCCACCCGGTCGGCGAAGAACTGCAGCGTGCGCTGGCCCTCGTCGCCGGCGGCCACGCGCTGACCCTGGCGCGCCAGGCGCTGCGCGATCCATTGCGGCAGGGCGGCGCGCTCGACCGGGTCGAGCGAGAGGGTCACGCCATGGCTGTCGAGCGCGGTGAACCAGGCGCCGCTTTTGGTCTGCCGGTCCAGCCGCGGCAGCGTGACCAGGGTCAGCGTGCTGTCGTTGCCCGGCGCGCCTTCGGCCAGCTGGGCCAGGGCAGCGCCGCCGTCCTTGCCGGGCTTGCCCGAGGGGATGCGGATCTCGACGATCTGCCGCTCGGCGAACAGGCTGAGCGAGCCGCCCGCCGCCAGCACCTCGCTCCAGTCGAAGTGCGCGCCGGCCACGGTGTGCACGGTGCGTTCGGTGTAGCCCTGGGCGCGCGCCGCGGCGCGGATCGCGTCAGCCGCCTCCTGCACCAGCAGCGGCTCGTCGCCGTACAGGGTGTAGAGCGAACGCAAGCCCTTGCCCAGGTGCTGCGCCAATTGGGCGGCCGCTATCTGCATGGCCCGAGTTTAGGGCCTGTGAACAGGCGCCCGGCCCCGCCGGGGGGCCCGGCGCCGGCGCCTACGCGGCCAGCTTCTCGCCGCGCGGCTCGCGGACGTCCAGCCCGAGCTCGCGGCACTTCGTACGCACGATCTCGCGGAAGCGCTCCACCGCCTCGTCGATCAGGCTGCGGGTGATCGTCAGGGGCGGCGCGAAGCGGATCACCGTCTCGTGCGTTTCCTTGGACAGCACGCCGCGCGCCGCCAGCTGCAGGACCAGGTCGCGCGCCGGCGCCAGTTTCGGCTCGATGTCCACGCCGACCCACAGGCCGCGGCCCCGCACCTCGCGGATCAGGCCGCCGCTTTCGCGCATCACGGCCGAAAGCCGCTGGTGCAGGTGCGCCCCGAGCACCGCGCTGCGCGCCACCAGGTCCTCGTCCTCGATCACGTTCAGCGCCTCCAGCGCCACCGCCGCCCCCAGCGCATTGCCGCCGAAGGTGGAGCCGTGGCTGCCGGGGTTGAAGACGTCCATCACGCGGGCATCGGCGAGGAAGGCGCTGACCGGCAGCAGGCCCCCGCCCAGCGCCTTGCCCAGGATCAGCCCGTCTGGCCGGATGCCCTCGTGCTCGAAGGCGAACCAGCGCCCGGTGCGGCCGAGCCCGGCTTGCACCTCGTCGATGATCAGCAGGATGTCGTTGCGGTCGCACCAGGCGCGCAGCTGCGCGAAGAAGCCCGGCGGCGGCACGATCACGCCGGCCTCGCCCTGGATCGGCTCGACCAGCACCGCGCAGGTGTTCGCGCTGGTGGCCTCGCGCACGCTGGCCATGTCGCCGTAGTCGAAGTGCACGAAGCCGGGCGCGAACGGACCGAAGCCGGCGCGGTAGTCCGGCTCGCTCGACAGTCCGACCAGGGTGGTGGTGCGGCCGTGGAAGTTGCCGCGCGCCACCAGGATTTCCGCCTCGCCCTCCGGGATGCCCTTTTGCCAGTGGCCCCAGCGGCGCGCGCATTTGATCGCGGTCTCCACCGCTTCCGCGCCGGTGTTGATCGGCAGCGCGCGCTCGAAACCCGAGACCCGGCACAGCTTTTCGAGGAAAGGCCCCAGGGTGTTGCTGTGGTAGGCGCGCGAGGTCAGCGACACGCGCTCGAGCTGGCGCTTGGCCGCCGCGACCAGCCGGGGGTGCAGGTGGCCGTGGCTGACTGCCGAATACGCACTCATCATGTCGATGTACTCGCGGCCCTCCACGTCCCACACGAGGCAGTCGCGCGCGCGTTCCACCACCACCGGCAGCGGCGCGTAGTTGCGCGCCCCGAAACGGTCTTCCTTGCGAATGAAATCCTGGGTGTCGTGGCTCTTGGCGCTCATGATGGATGCTCCCGATGACAAGCATCCACTCTAGGCCTGGTAGCGCTGCCGCTGGCGTGATTCGGCGGGGCCGCCGCGGCGGGAACGGCCGAGGCCGGGTTCACGGACTTCCGAATCGGAAGTCCGCCTGCCGAAGCGCTACCTCGGCACGGGGAAGCCCTGGAATTCCTTGATCGTCTGCAGTTCGACGTTGGTGACGATCTTCTCGACACCGAGCGCGGCTTCGTCCAGCCAGGCGTTGATCAGCCGGTGGTAATCGGCCAGGTGGGGGCAGGCGATGCGGACCAGGTAGTCGTAGCGCCCGCTCACCACCCAGCAGCCGACCACCTCGGGCGTCGCGGCCATGCGCCGCTCGAAGCGCTGCACCACGGCTTGCCGCTGGTCCTTCAGGGCGATCTCGGCAAACACGACCACCTGCTCGCCCAGCGCCGCGCGCTGCAGCATGGCCCGGTAGCTTTGGATCACGCCGGCGGCCTCCAGCTTGCGCACCCGGTTCAGGGTGGCGCGCGCCGACAGGTTGATCGCTTCCGACAGTGCCTGCACCGTCGCGCGGCCGTCGCGCTGGAGCAGCTCCAGCAGCTTCAGGTCGGCGCGGTCCAGTTGCACTGAACGCCGGGTCCTAGATCGACTTGACGGCGGCCAGCCGCCGCATCAACTGCTGCACGAGGTCGGTCTGCATGTCGCGGTACAGCAGCCCCTCTTCGGCTTCCTTGGCCAGTGCGGCGGATTCGTTGTAGCTGATGTCCCGCTGCTGCAGCAGTTCGGTCTCCGGGATCAGTTCCTTGCCCTGCGGCGTGCGCAGCTTGAAGCGCATGCGCGTGCGCAGCTGGAATTCGCGCACCTGGCCGGCGGCGCTGAGGCCGACCACGACCTTCTCCCGCTGGTCCGCCGTGATGTCGAGGATCACCTGGGCCAATTCGGGCGTGGGCGCGCTCACCACCTTCACCGACTCATTGGACGCGATGCTGCGCTTGAGCTCGTTGCCGAGCGAAGAGCCCGGGGCGGCCCCGATGTAGATCGTGGAAAAGGCAAAGCTCGGGGCCTGCCGCAGCTGGAATCCGCAGCCGGCCAGGGCCAGGGCGGACGAGGCGAGCAGGAGGGTGCGGCGACGCCATGCCGACGGGCCGCCCCTAGGCATGGCAGCCCCCTCGGGGGGCAGCGAAGTACACGAAGTGACGAGCGTGGGGGCTTTCATATCGGGGTCAGACCACGACGTTGACCAGGCGACCGGGCACCACGATGACCTTGCGGACCGGCGCGCCGCCGCCGAACTGCTCGACCGCCTCGTGCTGCACCGCCACGGCCTCGATTTCCTGCCGGCTGGCGCCGGCCGGCACGCGCACCGAGCCGCGGTGCTTGCCGTTCACCTGCAGCACCAGCTCGATCTCGTCCTGGATCAGCGCCTCCTCGTCGACATGCGGCCAGGGCGCGTCCAGCAGTTCGCCCATGCGCCCGCCGTAGCCCAGGGCCTGCCACAACTCGTGCGCGATGTGCGGGGTGACCGGGTACAGCACGCGCAGCAGCACGCCGAAGCCCTCGCGAACCGCAGCGTCCGAACTGGCCTCGGCCGCGCCCTTGAAGTCCTCCAGGGCGTTGAGCAGCTTCATCGCGCCGGAGACCACCGTGTTGTACTGCATGCGCTGGTAGTCGTAATCGACCTGCCGCAGCACGGTGTGGATCTCGCGGCGCAGCGCCTTGCTTTGCGGGCCCAGGGCGGAAGCCGCCGGCGCGGCGCTGCCGGCTCCCAGCTTGTTGCCGAAGGCCCAGACGCGGCGCAGGAAGCGGTAGGAGCCTTCCAGCGCGGCGTCGTTCCACTCCAGCGTGGCCTCGGGCGGCGCCGTGAACATGGTGTACAGGCGCGCGGTGTCGGCGCCGTACTTCTCGATCAGGTCCTGCGGATCGACACCGTTGTTCTTGGACTTGGACATGGTGGTCCAGCCCTCGTAGGTCACCGGCAGGCCGTCGGCCCTGGCCACGGCGGAGATCACCTTGGCGTGCTCGTCGCGCACGATGTCCAGCTCGTGCGCCCAGTAGTAGTGCTTGCCGGCCTTCTCGCCGGTGCGCACGAAGGCCTCGTTGAGCACCATGCCCTGGGTGAGCAGCCGGGTGAAGGGCTCGTCCACATTCACCAGCCCCAGGTCGCGCATCACCTTGGTCCAGAAGCGCGCGTACAGCAGGTGCAGGATGGCGTGTTCGATGCCGCCGATGTACTGGTCCATCGGCATCCAGTACTGCGCGCCCTCGGCCACCATGGCCTGCTCGTTCTTCGGGTCGCAATAGCGCATGAAATACCAGGCCGAATCCACGAAGGTGTCCATGGTGTCGGTCTCGCGGCGCGCGGGCTTGCCGCACACCGGGCAGTTGCAGGCCAGGAAGTCCTCGCGCTTGGCCAGCGGGTTGCCGCTGCCGTCAGGCACGCAGTCCTGCGGCAGGATCACCGGCAGGTCGGTCTCCGGCACCGGCACCGCGCCATGCACCTCGCAGTGGATGATCGGGATCGGCGTACCCCAGTAGCGCTGGCGGCTGACGCCCCAGTCGCGCAAGCGCCAGGTGGTCTTCTTCTCGCCCAGGCCCTTCTGCTGCAGCGCATGCGCCACCGCGTTGACCGCGTCCTGGTAGCCGAAGCCGCTGAAGATGTCGGAGTTGATGGTGACGCCGCGCGCCTTGTCGGCGTACCAGTCCTGCCAGTGCTTGTAGTCGTAGCGCTCGCCGTCCACGTGCACCACCTCGAGGATCGTCAGGCCGTACTTCAGGGCGAAGGCGAAGTCGCGCTCGTCGTGCCCGGGCACGCCCATCACGGCGCCATCGCCATAGCCCATGAGCACGTAGTTGCCGACCCAGAGCTCCACCGGTTCGTCGGTGAGCGGATGCTGCACCTGCAGTCCCGTGGGCACGCCCTCCTTTTCGCGCAGCGCGAGTTCGGCCTCGGTGGTGCCGCCCTTCTTGCACTCTTCGATGAACTGCTCGACCTTCGGATTGGACCGGGCCGCGTGCAGCGCCAGCGGATGCTCGGGCGCCACCGCGCAGAAGGTCACGCCCATGATGGTGTCGGCGCGGGTGGTGAACACGTACATGCGGCCGCCGCCGATCAATTCGCCACGCTCGTCGCGAATGTCGTGCGGGAAGGCGAAGCGCACGCCCTCGCTCTTGCCGATCCAGTTCTCCTGCATCAGCTTGACGCGTTCGGGCCAGCCGGGCAGCCGGTGCTCGACGTGCTCCAGCAGTTCCTCGGCGTAGTCGGTGATCTTCAGGTAGTAGCCCGGGATCTCGCGCTTCTCGACCACCGCGCCGGTGCGCCAGCCCTTGCCGTCGATCACCTGCTCGTTGGCCAGCACCGTCTGGTCGACCGGGTCCCAGTTCACCACCTGGGTCTTGCGGTAGGCAACGCCCTTTTCCAGCATCTTCAGGAACAGCCACTGGTTCCACTTGTAGTAACTGGGGTCGCAAGTGGCGATCTCGCGCGACCAGTCGATCGCCAGCCCCATCGCCTGCATCTGCTTCTTCATGTAGGCGATGTTGTCGTAGGTCCACTGCGCCGGCGGCACGCCGTTCTTCATGGCCGCGTTCTCGGCGGGCAGCCCGAACGCGTCCCAGCCCATGGGCATCAGGACGTTGTAGCCCTTCATGCGCAGGTAGCGCGTGAGCATGTCGTTGATGGTGTAGTTGCGCACGTGCCCCATATGCAGCTTGCCGCTGGGATAGGGCAGCATGGAGCAGGCGTAGAACTTCTTCCTGCGCGCGTCTTCCGTGACGCGGTAGGCATCGCGCGCGGTCCAATGCGCCTGCGCCGAGCGTTCGACCTCGGTAGGGATGTACTTGTCCTGCATGCGGAAATTGTAGAGGGCGCGGACGCCATCACCCTCGGCCGTTCCAGCCCCGGCGGTTCCCGGCCGGGCGGCGGTCGTCAGCGGATCACTTGGCCGGGTCGGCGACGAAGCCGATGCGGTTCAGGCCCGCCTTTTGCGCCGCGCCCATGACCTCGACCACCCGCCCGTAGGCCACGCCGCTGTCGGCGCGCAGCTGGATCTCGGTGTCCGGATTGGCCTTGGCCGCCTGCGCCAGCCGCTCGGCCAGCTGCTCGTTGCTGGCCGGCTTGTCATCGAGGAAGGCCTGGCCGCTCTTGTCCAGGACCACGGTGACCGACTGCGGCGCATCGTTGGGCTTGGCGCCCTGCGCCTTGGGCAGGTCCAGGTGGATGGAGCTGGCCAGCAGCGGCGCGGTGATGATCAGGATCACCACCAGCACCAGCATGACGTCCACCAGCGGCGTCATGTTGATGTCGCTCATGGGCTGCGGGCCCGTGGTGCGTTCGAGCCGCCCGAAGGCCATCGGATCAGGCCCCCACGCTCGGCACTTCGTGTCCTGCGCTGCCCCCCGAGGGGGCCCTCGCGCCTTGGGGCGGCGCGGCGGCGCTCAAGGCTCCCACACGCGTCATTTCGGTGCCCCCATCGTGGGTCAGCAATTCGCGCAGATCGCGCGCGAAGCCTTCGAGGTCCGCTTCGATGCGGCCGATCAGGCGGCCGTAGATGTTGTAGCCCAGCACGGCCGGGATGGCCACGGCCAGCCCCGCGGCGGTCATGATCAGCGCCTCGCCGACCGGGCCGGCCACCTTGTCGATGGTGATCTGGGCGGCCACCGCGATGCCGGACAGCGCGTGGTAGATGCCCCAGACGGTGCCCAGCAGGCCGACGAAGGGCGCGGTGGACCCCACGGTCGCCAGCAGCACCTGGCCGAACTGCAACTTGTCGATCACGCCGTGCAGCGCGTCGCGCAGCACCCGGGTGAGCTGCTGCGAGCGGTCGCCGGCGGCGGCCAGCGAGCCCGGGGCCTCGGCCTGGGTGGCGGCGATCAGGGGCAGCACCAGCGCCTCGCGATCGAAGGCGCCGACTTTCTGCTGGGCTTCGGCCACCGAAGGTGACTGCCAGAAGGCGGCGGTGCTGCGGCCGACGTCGCGCACGGCGCGCCGCAGCAGCCAGCCCTTCCACAGGATCACCACCCAACTGGCCACCGACATGGCCAGCAGCACGACGGTCACCAGCCGGGTGACGGCGTCGCCCTGGGTGAACAGGTCAGCCAGGCTCACCGCAGGCCCAGCACGTCGAACATGTCGAACATGCCCTGGCGCTTGCCGGCCAGGAAGCGCACCGCCCGGAGGCTGCCCTCCGCGTAGGTGGCGCGGCTGGCCGACTTGTGCGTGATCTCGATGCGCTCGCCGGTGCCGGCGAACAGCACGGTGTGGTCGCCCACGATGTCGCCGCCGCGGATGCTGGAAAAGCCGATGGTCTGCGGGTCGCGCTCGCCGGTCACGCCTTCGCGCGCGAACACGCCGCACTTGTCGAGGTCGCGGCCCAGCGCCCTGGCGATCACCTCGCCCATCTTGAGCGCGGTGCCCGAGGGCGCGTCGACCTTGTGGCGATGGTGCGCCTCGATCACCTCGATGTCGTAGCCGGTGGACAGCGACTTGGCCGCCATTTCCAGCAGCTTGAGGGTGACGTTCACGCCCACGCTCATGTTCGGCGCCATCACGATGGCGATGTCGCGCGCCGCCGCCTCGACCTGGTCCTTCTGCAGCGAAGTGAAGCCGGTGGTGCCGATCACCGCGTTGACGCCGAGCTCACGGCAGACCTTCAGGTGGGCCAGGGTGCCTTCCGGCCGGGTGAAATCGATCAGCACCTGCGCCTGGGCCAGGCCGGTGCGCAGGTCGGCCGTCACCGGCACGCCGCTCGCCAAGCCCAGGAAGGCCGCCGAGTCGTTGCCGATCGCCGGGCTCGACGGGACATCGAGCGCGCCGGCGAGCTGGCAATCGGCGCAAGCGCGGATCGCCTCGATCAGCATGTGGCCCATGCGCCCGCTGGCGCCGGCCACCGCGATCCTGTGCAGGTTGGGTGCGGTCGCCATGGGGATTTAGCGGGCCGGGGCTTCCAGTGGCGGGTAGTTGGCCGTCACCGGCGCCGGCTCGGCCGCGGCGGCCGGCTTGGGCGCGGGCGCCTTGCGCTCCTGCGCGAAGCGCTTCAGGCTCTCCTCGCTGGCTTCGAGCGGCGGCACCTTGGCGCCCTGGCGCTTGTTGTCCAGGGTGGCCACGAACTCGGACTCGCTGGGCATGGTGTCGCCGTCGAAGCGCTCGAGCGCCTCGCCGTTGAAGAACACGGCCAGCTTGCGCTGCTGCGGCGGCACGCCCTGGCGCTTGATGGTGAACACGTAGTCCCAGCGGCTGGAGTGGAACACGCTCGCGACCAGCGGCGTGCCCAGAATGTCACGCACCTGCTGGCGGCTCATGCCGGGCTTGAGGGCCTCGACCTGCTCGCGCGAGACAAAATTGCCCTGCACCACCTCGATCTTGTAGGGCGTGACCACGCCGGCGATCTGCCGGGAAGCGCTGTCGAAACTGCTGCATCCGGCGGCAGCCAGGACGGCGACGACGGCGGCCAGGGCCGGTCGCGCTGCGCGAAGGGAGAATGCGGGCATGGGCTAAGCCGTGGCGATATGATCGATTGATTGTAGCGGCAGGCCCCGGAGGCCCTGCCGAGGGAAGCGCATGTCCAACATCGACGAACTCAAGAGCACCGGCCTGAAGGCCACATTGCCGCGGCTGAAGATCCTGGACGTCTTCCAGAAGGGCGGCCAGCGGCACATGACGGCCGAAGACGTGTTCCGCGTGCTGCTGCAGGACCACGCGGACATCGGCCTGGCCACCGTGTACCGGGTGCTGACGCAGTTCGAGCAGGCCGGCATCCTCACGCGCAGCCACTTCGAAAGCGGCAAGGCGGTGTACGAGCTGAATGAGGGCACGCACCACGACCACATGGTGTGCCTGGACTGCGGCCGCGTGGAGGAGTTCTACGACGCCGAGATCGAGCGCCGACAGAACGCCGTGGCCGAGGCCAAGGGCTTCCGCATCGCCGACCATGCGCTGAGCCTGTACGCCCACTGCACCAAGGAGTCCTGCCCCAACAGGCCCAAGTGACGCCGGCCGTAGCAGGCTGCCGAAAAGCGTAGCGAGCGGGCCGAGGTTGGGGTCGAGGAGCGGAAGCGTACGAGGGTACGCTGAGCACCGCAGGCCCCAAGATCGCCCCGCGCAGTAGCTTTGCGGCCGCCTGCTACCCGCCTTGCTCCATGGCGCGGCGGTGCCGCTCCACGAATTCCTGGTAGGTATCGACGCCGCGCAGCTGCAGGATGGTGTTGCGCACCGCCGCCTCCACCAGCACGGCAATGTTGCGGCCGGCCACCACCTGGATCACGGCCTTGCGCACCGGCACGCCCAGCACGTCCTGGGTGAGCGGCTCGTAGGGCAGGCGCTCGTATTCGCGCTCCAGCGTTTCGCGCCGCACCAGGTGCACGATCAGCTTCAGGCGCATCTTGCGCCGCACCGCCGTCTCGCCAAAGATGGCGCGGATGTCCAGCAGGCCGATGCCGCGCACCTCGAGCAGGTTCTGCAGCAGTTCCGGACAGCGCCCTTCGATCGTGGTCTGGTTGATGCGGTAGAGGTCCACCGCGTCGTCGGCCACCAGCCCGTTGCCGCGCGAAATCAGTTCCAGGCCGAGTTCGCTCTTTCCCAGGCCCGACTCGCCGGTGATCAGCACGCCCAGCCCCAGGATGTCCATGAACACGCCGTGCATCGAGGTGCGCTCGGCGAAGTGCTTGGACAGGTAGGCGCGCAGCACGTCGATCACGAAAGCCGAAGGCTCGCGCGTCGCGAACATGGGGATCTGCGCCCGCTCGCACATGGACAGCAGCGCGTCGGGCGGGGTCTGGCCGTCAGTGAGCACCAACACCGGCGGCTCCAGGGTGACGATGCGGGCGATCCGGCGGGCGCAATCGTCGGCGGTCGAATTGGTCAGGTAGGCGACTTCCCGCTCACCCAGGATCTGGACCCGGTAGGGGTGGATGTAGTTGAGGTAGCCGACCAGGTCGGCGCCGGAGCGCGCGGCACGCACGGCGACCTCATCGAACCGACGCTCGGAAGCCCCCAGCCCCGCCACCCATTCCCACTTGAGCTGGGCCCGGTGGTCTTCGAACAGGACGTCCGCGCTGACGACGGTTGGTTTCATCCGATCAACACCAGAGCTTCAACTTGGGCGCTACCTCGAGCGGCGACGGGCCGCCCCTAGCCGCGAGGGCCCCCTTGGGGGGCAGCGACCCACACGAAGTGGGGGAGCGTGGGGGCAACATGCTCACGGTTGGGCGGATTGCCAGGTGGCGATGAGGCGGTGCAGCTCGGCCGCATCGCTGCAGGCCTTGATCTTTTCGCGCAGCGGCGCGTCGCTGAGCAGCTCGGCGATCTCCGACAGGATTTCCAGGTGTTTCTGCGTCGCCGCCTCCGGCACCAGCAGGAAGATCAGCAGCACGACGGGCTGTTCGTCCGGCGCGTCGAAGCCGATCGGCTGGGCCAGCTGGAACAGCGCCGCCATCGGCGCCTTCAGGCCCTTGATGCGCCCGTGCGGGATCGCCACGCCATGGCCCAGCCCGGTCGAGCCCAGGCGTTCGCGGGCGAACAGGCTGTCGGTGATCAGGGCGCGCGAGAGGCCGTGGAGATTCTCGAACAGGAGGCCGGCTTCCTCGAAAGCCCGCTTCTTGCTGGTGGCATCGACGCTCACGAGGACCTGAGCGGCGGGCAGGATGGACGCAAGACGGTTCATGGTTCGGGCATAACGATTATGCACCTCGGCCGGTGCACGCCCGGGAACGCCCGCCCCAAAAACAAGAGGCGCCCGGAGGGCGCCTCTGGCGGGAAAACTACACCCACATTACATCAAACGTTTCGGTGCTTCCCGGTGGTGGTCCTGGACCCGGGTCTTGTGCTTGCCGACCTGCCGGTCGAGCTTGTCGACCAGCTCATCCAGGGCGGCGTAGAGGTCTTCATGCGAACTCTCGGCGAACATGTCGTTGCCCTTGACGTGGATCTTGCATTCGGCGCGCTGTCGTCGCTCCTTTTCCTTGAGTTTGTCGACCGTCAGCAGCACCCTGATGTCGACGACCTGATCGAAGTGCCGAGTGATGCGATCAAGCTTGGTGGTCACGTAATTGCGAAGCGCGGGAGTGACTTCGAGGTGGTGACCGCTGATCGTCAAGTTCATGAATGAGCCTCCTGTTACGTCGAGGGGGGGAATGAGGCCGCCGCGTCCGCCGGCGGCCGGGTGATGCTTGTTATCGGTGCTGCCTGATGGTCAAACCACTATGCGCCGGGCGATTCGGAAAAGCAATTGTTCTGGGTCAAGGTCCCACGCCGTGTCGGGGACGCCACGGGCCGTCGTGACAAGCACGGATTTCGGGAATATTCTTCCTGGGTTCGCGCGCCGCAAAAACGAAGCGGCCCTCACGGGCCGCTGGTCATTTGCCGCAGGCGCGCATGTCAGCGCAGGCGCCAGGCCGAAACGGGCTGCAGGTACTCGCGCCAGTCGCGGGCGGCACGCGGGTGGGCCTGCGCGCCCGGGCGATCCAGGTTGGCATGTTCGGTGCGCTCGGCGATCGGCTTGTCGCGCGGGGTGTCGACCCAACGCTCCTGGTGCTTCGAATCGTTAGCCATGGTCCAGTCTTTCTCCGTGCTTTCAGCTGCCGCTGTCGTTGGCCGCGGGCTTGCGCAGGTCCTGCTGCGCCGGTCGTGCCGCATAGCGGCTCGGGAACGGCCAAGTGGAGGCGGCGCGGCCAGGTTTCATATCGGGAGGGGTCTTCCTGTTCTCGCCAGCGGCCGTGGCGCGCCAGCCCCCAGGGGGGCTCGCCTTCGGGTCATTCGCCAGCTCGATCATTCAGATCTCCTTCATTGCCCCCGGTGCGGCATTACCGATGGGACAGGACCGACTGTAGGTGGCGCAGATGAGCGGGTATGTCGGACAGCTCGGCCGCTGCCTGTAGGAATAGTCCTGCCTCAGCTCGCCGCCGGGCCGGCGCCGGCGGCCCCGCCACCGCCCAACCCCCGGCACGCCCGCTTCCGGCGCCCGTACGAGAAGGCCGGGCCGCCTGCACCGGGGGCGCGCCGGGGCTTGGCCAGGAGTTGCCGCCCGGCAGCACCTGCCTGGCCTGACCGGCCGCCCCAAGCAGCCGGACGAGCCCTGGCGCTGCGCGGGCACCCCGCGCCGGGCGCCGGCCCCTTCCGCGCTTCATGAAACCGTCATCCGGCGCGCGCTGCGGGCCCTCGATACCGGCCCGCCCGCCGTCGCGGCGGGCTGCGCCGGACAGCTGTAGCGCGGCATAATCGCGCATCCCAACTTTCGGAGATGGTTCCTTGGAAACCTACCCTAGTCGGTAGCTTTCAACGTCCGTGCCCCTTGCGGCGTTGAAAGCAGACCTTTGCCCCCAACGCCGATAACTACAGCAAGTCACGGAGTGAGCCATGCTCAATGTCTTCACGCTCGCCAACGGGCGCCTGTTCCAGGAAGAGATCGAATCGCTCGAGGAACTGTCCCGGTTCCAGCCGATCTGGGTGGACCTGGAATCGCCCACGCTCGAGGAAAAGCGCTGGGTCAAGCAATACTTCGGGCTGTCCATTCCCGAGGACGCGATGGACGAGGACATCGAGGAGTCCGCGCGCTTCTATGAAGAGGACAACGGCGAGCTGCACATCCGCAGCGACTTCCTGATCGCCGACGACGAGGAGCCGCGCACGGTGCGCGCCGCCTTCATCCTGAACGAGATGAACGACGCGCTGCGCAGCAAGGGGGTGCTGTTCTCCATCCATGACGAGGACATCCCGGTGTTCCGGCTGCTGCGCCTGCGGGCGCGCCGCGCCCCGGGCCTGATCGAGGACGCCAAGGACGTGCTGCTCAAGCTGTTCGACGGCGACGCGGAATACTCGGCAGACACCCTCGAAGGCATCTACGACGAGCTGGAGAAAGTCAGCAAGCAGGTGCTTTCCGGCGACGTGACTGACACGCTGGCCGGCGAGGTGCTGGGCGACATCGCGCGCCAGGAGGACTTGAACGGCCGCATCCGGCGCAACGTGATGGACACGCGCCGCGCCCTCAGCTTCATGATGCGCAGCCGCATGCTCAACTCCGGGCAGTTCGAGGACGCGCGCCAGATCCTGCGCGACATCGAGTCGCTGGACAACCACACCGCGTTCCTGTTCGACAAGATCAACTTCCTGATGGATGCCACCGTCGGCTTCATCAACATCAACCAGAACAAGATCATCAAGATCTTCTCGGTGGCCAGCGTCGCCCTGCTGCCGCCGACGCTGATCGCCAGCATCTACGGCATGAACCTGCAGTTCCCCGAGCTTGCCTTCCTGGGCTCCGGCGCGAGCTACACCTACATCCTGGTGCTGATGGCCGCCAGCGCGCTGGTGCCAATGTGGTACTTCCGCAAGCGCGGCTGGCTGAAGTGAAGGACTGCGCGCGCGCCGTGCTGCTGGCCGCCGCCGCCCTGGCCGGCGCGCCGCTGTGGGCGGCGGGCGGGCATCATGCGGTGGACGACGCCATCATCCTCGGCCCCGGCGAGTGCGAAATCGAGAGCTGGATCACGCGCAGCGATCGCGGCAACCAGGCGCTGCGCCTCGGCGGGCAGTGCGGGGTCGCCGGGCTCGAGATCGGCATCGCGGCCGAGCCGGTGCGCGAAGCCGGCCGGACGAATACCTTCTATGGCGCCCAGCTGAAATTGGCCCGCGAGTTCGCGCCGGGGTGGCATGCGGGACTGTCCGTGTCGCCCGTCGGGCAGACGCGGGAGCCGCCGCGCTACGCGGGCACCGGCGTGTCCGCGCTGCTCACCTGGATGCCGATGGAGGCACTCGCGTTCCACCTGAACGCCGGCCGCGACCTGCTGCACGGACAGGCCGACCAGGCCCGCCACGGCGCGGCGCTCGACTGGACCCCGGTCAGGGCCTGGTCATTCACCGTCGAGCGCTACCTGCTGGACGCCACGCATTTCGTCCGCGCCGGCGCGCGCTGGTTCGCCAGCGAGCAGTGGGCCTTCGACCTGAGCCGCGCCCAGCAGCTGCACGGTGAGCGCGCATCGAACTGGACGCTCGGCCTGACGGTCAGCCTGCGCTGAGCAAGGCCTCCACGATCGCCGCCGAATGGCGGCTGGCGACCTCGCGGATGAAGCTCACGAAGTCGCCGTGGGCCTCGTCGTCGGCGCGGTCGGACACGGTGCGCACCGCGGCGAAGGGCACGCGGAAATCGTGGCAGGCCTGCGCGATCGCGGCCCCCTCCATCTCGACCGCCAGCGCATCGGGCAAGGCCGCCTGCAGCGCCAGGCTCTCGGCGGTGGTGGAGACGAAACGGTCGCCGCTGGCCACCAGCCCGCGGTGCAGCCGCGTGCCCGGCAGGGCCCGCCGCACGGCGGCCTCGAGTTCGGCCGTGAGCCGGGCGTCGGTGGCGAAGCGCTCCAGGCCGTAGAGCGGCACCTCGTACTTGGGGAAGATGGGCGAGGCGTCCAGGTCGTGCTGCAGGAAGGCCTCGGCAACCACCACGTCGCCGCGGTTCACGCCGGGCGCCAGCCCGCCGGCCACCCCGGTGAACACGATGCGGTCGACCCGGAAGCGCTCGATGAGCACCGCCGCGGTGGTGGCCGCCGCCACCTTGCCGATCCGCGACAGCACGGCGACCACGTCCTGCCCGTGCAGGTGCCCCACCCAGAACTCCCGCCCGGCCGCTTCCTGCCGCTGCTCGTCGGGCATCAGGTCCAGGACCGCCGAAAGTTCCTCGTGCATCGCGGAGACGATTGCCGTGCGCATATCAGCCTTTCCAAAGAAAAGAAGCCCGGCTCTCGCCGGGCTTCTTGACCTATCCCAACAAGGAACGGTCGCAGAAGTTTATTCCTTGATGTCGACGCCGTAGAAGCTGTGGCGGCCGAACGGCGACAGCTTGAAGTCGACCACGTCCTTGCGCACCGGCTTGAGCTGCACCGCGTGGGCGATGGTGAACCAGGGCGCCTGCTCCTTGAAGATCACCTGCGCCTGCTTGTAGAGCTTGTCGCGCTCCGCCGGCTTGGATTCGCTCTTGGCCTTCTGGATCAGGTCCTCGAAGGGTTGGTGGCAGAACTTGGCCACGTTCGAGCCATTGGTCCTGGACGACTCGCAGCCCAGCAGCACGGCCAGGAAGTTGTCCGGGTCGCCGTTGTCGCCGGTCCAGCCCAGCATGCCCATCTGGTGCTCGCCGGCCTGCATGCGCTTGCGGTACTCGCCCCACTCGAAGGTCTTGATCTCGGCCTTGATGCCGACCTTGGCCAGGTCGGCCTGCATCAGCTCGGCGATGCGCTTGGCGTTCGGGTTGTAGGGGCGCTGCACCGGCATGGCCCACAGGTCGGTGGTGAAGCCGTTGGGATGGCCGGCCTGGGCCAGCAGCTTCTTGGCGCCTTCCGGATCGTACGGGTCGTCCTTGATCGCGTCGTTGTAGGCCGACATGGACGGCGGCAGCGGGTTCTTGGCGGCGATGCCGGATCCCAGGTAGACGCCGTCGAGGATCGCCTTCTTGTTGATTGCCATGTTCACGGCCTTGCGCACGCGCACGTCGTCGAACGGCTTCTTGGTCACGTTGTAGGCGAGGTAGCCGACGTTCAGGCCCGGCTGGTCCAGGATCTGCACTTTCGGGTCCTTCATCATCGCCTCCAGGTCAGCCGGGTTCGGGTACGGCATGACATGGCACTCGCCCTTTTGCAGCTTGGCCCAGCGCACCGAGGCGTCCGGCGTGATCGAGTACACCAGGTCGTCGATCTTGGCCTTGCCGCCCCAGTATTGCGGGAAGGACTTGTAGCGGATCACCGCGTCCTTCTGGTACTGCACCTGGTAGAACGGGCCGGTGCCGATCGGCTCCTGGTCGATCTTCTCGGGCGTTCCCGCCTTGAGCATCGCGTCCGCGTATTCCTTGGACTGGATCGCCGCGAACGGCATCGCCAGGTTCGCCAGGAACGGCGCCTCGGGCGAGTTCAGGGTGATGCGCACGGTGTAGTCGTCCACCTTCTCGATGGCCTTCACCAGGCGCGGCATGCCCGTGTCGTTCCAGTACGAATGGTTGGAGCTGGTGACCTTGAAGAAGGGGTGGCTCTCCTTGCCCTGGCGATCCATCGAGAAGATGATGTCGTCGGCGTTGAAGTCACGCGTGGGCTTGAAGGCGCGGTGGCTGTGCCACTTCACGCCCTTCCGCAGGGTGAAGGTGTAGACCTTGCCGTCGGCGGAGATGTCCCACTTCTCGGCCAGCCCCGGCGTGACTTTGGTGCCGCCGCGCTCGAACTCGACGATGCGGTTGTAGATCGGCTCGGCGGCGTCGAACGAGGTGCCGGTGGTGTTGACACCGGGATAGAAGTTTTCGGGGCTGCCTTCCGAGCAGAACACCAGCGTCTTGGCGCCGGCGCCCGCGGCCGCGGCGAGCGCCAAGGCAGCGATCGCGAAGTGTTTGCGATAGCGGGTCAGTTTCATCACGTGTCTCCTTGTGGGATGTTGCTATTGATATTGGTATGGCGGTTAGCCGGGGAGAACAGCATTATCGGCAGTGGCTGATGCCGGTAAAGGCGCAGCAGCCCGAACATCGGGAAAGCCCGAGTCCAGGAACTGCTCGGAAAAGTGGCAGGCGGCGAGCCGGGTGCCGCCCACGACGCGCTCCAGCGGTCGCTCCGCCCTGCAGCGCTCCACCGCGTACGGGCAGCGGCTGGAGAACACGCAGCCGCTGGGCGGATTCAGCGGAGACGGCAGTTCGCCGCGAAGCACGATGCGCTTGGTGTCGCGTGGCCCGACGCCGGGCGTGGAGGCCAGCAGCGCCTGTGTGTAGGGATGCGCCGGCCGCTCGAATATTTCGGCCTTGGGCCCCTGCTCCATCACATGGCCCAGGTACATGACCAGCACCTCGTGGGCGATGTGCCTGACCACCGACAGGTCGTGCGAAATGAAGAGGTAGGCGAGACGGAACTGCTGCTGCAGGTCGGCCAGCAGGTTGAGCACTTGGGCCTGGATCGACACATCCAGGGCCGACACCGGCTCGTCGGCGACCAGCAGCTTGGGGTTGAGCATGAGCGCGCGGGCGATCGCGATGCGCTGGCGCTGGCCGCCCGAGAACATGTGCGGGTAGCGGTTAGCATATTCGGGCCGCAAGCCCACCTGCGCCAGCATCGCCCGGGCGCGCTCGGCGCGCTCGGCCTTCGACAGGCTGGTGTTGATCTCCAGCGGCGCTTCGAGCACCGCACTGATTTTCTTGCGCGGATTGAGCGACCCGTAAGGGTTCTGGAACACGAGTTGCACCGCCTGGCGCAGGCGACGCCGGTCGGCCATCGGCGTGTGCACCGCATCCGTGCCGTCGAGGATGAGCTCGCCGCCGACGGGCTTCTCGATCAGCGACACCATGCGCGCCAGCGTCGACTTGCCGCAGCCCGACTCACCCACCACCGCCAGCGTCTTGCCGGCTTCGATCGCAAACGAGACGCCGCCAACGGCCTGCAATTGCGCCGGCTCGCGGAACATGCCACGCCGTATCTTGTAGACCTGCCGCAGCCCATTGGCTTGGACAACCGGTTTCATTCGATAGCCTCCGCCCTGCGGGCTGCGGCGCCATGAGCCTTCGGAGCGGCCGTACAGCTCATGCGAGCGTCTCCAGTTGCACCGGCCCGTCGCGCTCGATCGCTTCGTGCCGCTCGGCGTCGCCGAGGGGATAGTGACAGCGCACCTGGCCGCCACGCCAGTCGCGCAGCTCCGGACGCACGTCCTTCGAATGGCGCGTCGCATAGGCGCAGCGCGGAGCGAACAGGCAGCCGCCCGGCCGGTCGAACACCCCGGGCACCACGCCGGGAATCGTCGCCAGCCGGTGGCCCGCCGGCCCGCGCTCGGGCAATGCCGCCAGCAGCGCCTCGGTGTAGGGATGCTGCGGGTCGGCAAACAGCTCGGCCACCGGGCGCTGCTCCATCACCTGCCCGGCGTACATCACCGCCACGCGCCCGGCCATTTCGCTGACCACGCCCATGTTGTGGGTGATCAGCACCAGCGCCATGCCCCGCTCCTTCTGCAGGTTGCGCAGCAGGTCCAGGATCTGCGCCTGGATGGTCACGTCCAGCGCCGTGGTGGGCTCGTCGGCGATCAGCAGGCGCGGGTTGCAGGAGATCGCCATGGCGATCATCACCCGCTGGTTCATGCCGCCCGACATCTGGTGCGGGAAATCGTCCAGCCGGGTGTGCGCGGCCGGGATGCCGACCTGCTCCAGCAGTTCGATGGCGCGGCGCCGCGCGCCCGCCTTGTCCAGCGGCGAATGCAGCCGCAGCGCCTCCATCAGCTGGTAGCCGATGGTGAAGCAGGGGTTCAGGCTGGTGGTGGGCTCCTGGAAAATCATCGCCATGTCCTTGCCCACCAGGCGCCGGCGCTCCTTGTCGCTGATGCCCAGCAGGTCGTGGCCGGCGAAACGCAGCTTCTTCGCGCGCACCTGGCCCGGGAAGCCGATCAGCCCCATCAGCGCCATCATGGTGACGCTCTTGCCCGAGCCGGACTCGCCGACGATGCCCAGCACTTCGCCTTCCTCGACGGTGAGGCTCAGGCCCTCGACGGCATGCATCACGGCGCCCTGCGAAGGGAACTCGACGTGGAGGTCTTCGATTTCAAGCAATGCCATGATCAAGCCTCCGACGAGCCGCCTCTAGGAGGCTTGCGCCCCCTCGGGGGGCAGAGAGCTACACGCAGTGGGCGAACGTGGGGGCACATTTTCATCGCTTGAGCTTGGGATCGAGCGCGTCGCGCAGCCCGTCGCCCATCAGGTTGAAGGCCAGCACCGCGACCAGGATCATCAGGCCGGGGAAGGTGACGACCCACCAGGCGCGCAGGACGAACTCGCGCGCGTCGGCCAGCATGGTGCCCCACTCGGGCGAGGGCGGCTGCGCGCCCAGGCCCAGGAAGCCCAGCGCCGCGGCGTCCAGGATGGCGGTGGAGATGCCCAGCGAGGCCTGCACGATCAGCGGCGCCGCGCAGTTGGGCAGCACCTCGCTGAACATCAGCCGCAGGGTGCCGGCGCCGCTGACGCGCGCGGCGGTCACGTAGTCCTTGGACACCTCGGCCACGACCGAGGCGCGGGTGATGCGCACGTAGTGCGGCAGCAGCACCACGGCCACCGCCAGCATCGCGTTCACCAGCCCGGGGCCGAGGATGGCCACGATGACGATGGCCAGCAGCAGGCTGGGCAGGGTCAGGACGATGTCCATCATCCGCATGATCGCGATCTCGACCACGCCGCGCGCGAAGCCCGCGACCAGGCCCAGCGCGATGCCGACGACCACCGAGATCGCCACCACGCCCAGGCCGATCGACAGCGACAGGCGCGCGCCCCAGATCAGGCGCGACAGGATGTCGCGGCCGATCGCATCGGTGCCCAGCAGGTACTGCGCCGAGCCGCCGGCCTGCCATGCCGGCGGCCTGAGGAAGGCCGCGCTGTTGGTCTCGTGCGGCGCATGCGGGGCGATCCAGGGCGCCAGCAGCGCCAGCAGCAGCAGGCCCAGCACCACCAGCATGCCCATCACGGCACCGCGGTTGGCGCGGAAGGAAATCCAGAACTCGCGCAGCGGCCCGGGCGGGACGGCCGGCAGGGTCACGGGGGAAGGAATCGCGGCCATGATGCGGGTGCTTTTAGTGGCGGATGCGCGGGTTGATGACGCCGTAGGCCACGTCGACCAGCAGGTTGACCAGCATCACCACCGCGCCCAGCAGCAGCATGCCGCCCTGCAGCACGGGATAGTCGCGGCGCTGGATGGCCTCGATCAGCCACTTGCCGACGCCGGGCCAGGAGAAGATGGTCTCGGTCAGGATGGCGCCGGTGAACAGCACGCCCACCTGCAGGCCGATCACCGTCACCACCGGGATCAGCGCGTTGCGCAGCGCGTGCACGCCCACCACCTTCAGCGGCGGCAGGCCCTTGGCGCGCGCGGTGCGGATGTAGTCCTCGCCCAGCACCTCGAGCATGGCCGAGCGCGTCATGCGCGCCACCACCGCCAGCGGGTTGGTGCCCAGCACAATGGCCGGCAGGATCAGGTGCTGCAGCGCCGAGCGGAAGGCGCCCTTGTCGTCCGACAGCAGTGAGTCGATCAACAGGAAACCGGTGTGCGGCTCGATGAAGTACTGCACCGACAGCCGGCCCGACACCGGCGTCCAGCCCAGTTGCACCGAGAACAGCAGGATCAGCAGCAGGCCCCACCAGAAGATCGGCATCGAGTAGCCGGTGAGCGAGGTCGCCATCACGCCGTGGTCGAACACCGAGTTGCGCCGCACCGCCGCGATGATGCCGGCCGGAATGCCCAGCAGCAGCGCAAACAGGATGGCGCACACCGCCAGTTCCACCGTGGCCGGGAACAGGGCGATGAACTCGCGGATCACCGGCTCCTGCGTGATGATGGACTTGCCCAGGTCGCCGTGCAGCACGCGGCCGATGTAGATGCCGTACTGCACCAGGATCGGCCGGTCCAGCCCGTATTCCTTGACCAGCTGCGCGTGGCGCGCGGCGTCGATGCCGCGTTCGCCCGCCATGGTCTCGATCGGGTCGCCCGGCACCAGCCGCACCAGGAAGAAGGCGAGCAGCGTCATCCCGAAGAAGGTCGGGATGATCAGCGAGAACCGCGTGAGCAGGAATCGGAGCATCGAGGCAGATTGTCACCGCGGACGAGCCCGCGGAAGCTGAAGTTGCGGGCTATTTGCCGTTGCGCAGCTCGCGCCGCAGGATCTTGCCCACCGGGGTCTTGGGCAGTTCGGTGCGGAACTCGATCACCCGCGGCTGCTTGTAGGCGGTGAGGTTGGCTCGGCAGTGTTCGCGGATCTGCTCTTCCGTCAGCTGCGGATCGCGCTTGACGACGACCAGCTTTACCGCCTCGCCGGTGTTCTCATCCGGCACGCCGACCACGCCGCACTCCAGCACGCCCGGCAGCATGGCGACCACGTCCTCGACCTCGTTCGGATAGACGTTGAAGCCCGACACCACCACCATGTCCTTCTTGCGGTCGACGATCTTGAAGTAGCCGCGCTCGTTCATGGTGCCGATGTCGCCGGTCTTGAAGTAGCCGTCGGTGGTCATGACCTTGGCCGTCTCGTCCGGGCGCTGCCAGTAGCCCGCCATCACCTGCGGCCCCTTGATCGCGATCTCCCCGCGCTCGCCGACCGGCACTTCCCGGCCCTCGTCGTCGATGCACTTCATCCAGGTCGAGGGCAGCGGCAAGCCGACGGTGCCGCTGAATTCGGTGCTGGTCACCGGATTGCAGCTGGCCGAGGGCGCGGTCTCCGACAGCCCATAGCCTTCGCAGATCGGGCAGCCGGTCTTTTCCAGCCAGCGCTGGGCCACCGCGCCCTGCACCGCCATGCCGCCGCCGACCGAGACCTTGAGGTGGCTCCAGTCGACCTTGCTGAAATCGGGATGGTTGGCCAGCCCGTTGAACAGGGTGTTCACCGCCGGGAAGCTGTGGAAGGTCTGCTTCGACAGCTCCGTGAGCACCGCCGGCAGGTCGCGCGGGTTCGGGATCAGGATCAGTTTCCCGCCGGTGCGCATCGACAGCATCATGCCGACGGTGAAGGCGAAGATGTGATACAGCGGAAGCGCGCACACGCCGGTGGGCTGCTCGCCGGCCGGCACCTTGGCCATCACCGGCTGGTTCCAGGCTTCGGACTGCAGCACGTTGGCGATCACGTTGCGGTGCAGCAGCACCGCGCCCTTGGACACGCCGGTGGTGCCGCCGGTGTATTGCAGCACCGCGACGTCGTCGCTGTTGATCTCGGGCTTGCGGAAGGTGGCGCGCCGGCCCTGCGCCAGCGCGTCGTTGAAGCGGACCGCGCCCGGCAGGGTGAAGGCGGGCACCAGTTTCTTGACCTTGCGCACCACGTAGTTCACCAGCCCGCCCTTCAGCGTCCCGAGGCGGTCGCCCATCGCCGCCAGCACCACATGCTTGACCGGCGTGTGGGCGATGCACTTCTCCAGCGTGCCGGCGAAGTTCTCGATGATGATGATGGCCTTGGCGCCCGAGTCCTTGAGCTGGTGCTCCAGTTCGCGTGGGGTGTACAGCGGGTTGACGTTCACCACCACGCAGCCGGCGCGCAGGATGCCGGCGACCGCCACCGGGTACTGCGGCACATTGGGCATCATGATCGCCACGCGGTCACCCTTGGCCAGCCCCAGGCCCTGCAGGTAGGCCGCGAAGGCGGCGCTTTGGGCGTCGGTGTCGCGGTAGCTGAACTCCTTGCCCATGAAGCTGTACGCGGTGCGGTCGGCGTACTTCTGGAAGCCCTCCTCGATCAGCTGGATCAGCGACCCATACCCGGACGGGTCGATGTCGGCAGGCACGCCGGGGGAATAAAAGGCCAGCCACGGGCGTGCGTTCAGATCGCTCATTGTTGCTTGCATCCGTCTCGAGGAACAAAAAAAAACAGCGCACGGATTGTGCGCTGCCTGGACCGGGGGTTTCCCCTTGGATTTCCCCTAAGGATGCTAGAGGCTGTCCCCTATTCGACAGCCTTCATCCTGTTTTCGGCACGAACACGAACACGGTGGATCAGTCCTTCAGCGCGCCCATGACCTCGTCCAGCATCTTCTTCGCGTCGCCGAACAGCATGCGGTTGTTGTCCTTGTAGAACAGCGGGTTGTCCACGCCGGCATAGCCCGAAGCCATGCTGCGCTTCATGACGATGGAGTGCCTGGCCTTCCACACCTCCAGCACCGGCATGCCGGCGATCGGGCTCGTCGGGTCCTCCTGCGCCGCCGGATTCACGATGTCGTTCGCGCCGATCACCATGGCCACGTCGGTTTCCGGGAAGTCCTCGTTGATCTCGTCCATCTCCATCACGATGTCGTAGGGCACCTTCGCCTCGGCGAGCAGCACGTTCATGTGGCCGGGCATGCGGCCGGCCACCGGATGGATGCCGAAGCGCACGTTGACGCCGTGCTCGCGCAGCAGCTTGGTGATGTCGCAGACGGTATGCTGGGCCTGCGCCACCGCCATGCCGTAGCCGGGCACGATGATCACGTTCTTGGCCTCGCGCAGCATCTCCGCGGTTTCCACCGCGCTGATCGGCACCACCTCGCCCGCCGGCTGCGCACCGGCCGCCGCCGCCGCGGGCGCGCCGCCGCCGGTGCCGAAGCCGCCGGCGATGACGCTGAGGAAGTTGCGGTTCATCGCGCGGCACATGATGTACGACAGGATCGCGCCGGAGGAGCCGACCAGCGCGCCGACCACGATCAGCAGGTCGTTGCTCAGCATGAAGCCGGTGGCGGCCGCGGCCCAGCCCGAGTAGCTGTTGAGCATCGAGACCACCACCGGCATGTCGGCGCCACCGATGGCCATCACCATGTGAATCCCGAACAGCAGCGCAATCACGGTCATCACGATGAGCGGCGTCATGCCCGCCTGGATGCTGTCGGCCTGCAGGAAGGCGCGGCCGAACCAGATCACGACCAGCAGGCCGAGCAGGTTGATCCAGTGGCGGCCCGGCAGCAGGACCGGCTTGCCGCCGATCCGGGCCGACAGCTTGCCGAAGGCGATGATCGAACCGGAGAAGGTCACGGCGCCGATCAGGATGCCGATGTAGATCTCCATTTCGTGGATCGACTTCTCGGCCGGCGTCGCGAACACGGTCGACGTGTCGACGTAGCTGGCGAAGCCCACGAGGCAGGCGGCCAGGCCCACCAGGCTGTGCATCAGCGCGACGAGCTCCGGCATCTGCGTCATCTGCACCTTCTTCGCGGCGAGCAGGCCGATGGCGCCGCCAACGACGAGCGCCGCGATGATCCAGGCGTAGCCGCCGGCCGTCACCCGCGGGCCGAACACGGTGGCCAGCACGGCCACGGTCATCCCGATGATGCCGAACAGGTTGCCGCGGCGCGCGGTCTCGGGGCTCGACAGCCCGCCCAGGCTGAGGATGAACAGGATGGTGGAGCCGATGTAGGCGACGGTGGAAAGGCTTGCGTTCATGTCCGTCTCCTTTTTAGTGCTTGCGGAACATCGCCAGCATGCGCCGCGTGACCGCGAAGCCGCCGAACATGTTGATGGCCGTGAGCGCCAGCGCCAGGACGGCCATGCCGAGGATCCACAGCGTCGGCCGGTCCGTCGTGGCGCCGGTGAGCGGCGGCGCCACCTGGATCAGCGCGCCGATGGCGATGATCGAGGAGATGGCGTTGGTGACGCTCATCAGGGGGGTGTGCAGCGAGGGTGTCACGTTCCAGATCACCATGTAGCCGACGAAGCAGGCCAGCACGAACACGGTGAAGTGCGACAGGAAGCTGGCCGGCGCGTACATCCCGACCAGCAGGAAGGCGAGCGCGCCGACCCCGAACACGATGGCCAGGGATTTGGCCGACATCGGCTCGCTGCTGCCGTGGCCGTGCCCCTTGGACGCCGCTGCCAGCGCGGCGGCGGGCTTGGCCTGCGGCGCGGCCGCCGGGATCTTGGGCGGCGGCGGCGGCCAGGTGACGCTGCCTTCCTTGATGACGGTCAGGCCGCGGATGGCGTCGTCGTCCATGTTGACGTTGATGACCCCGTCCTTGGTCTTGCACAGTTCCTCGGCCACCCGGAACAGGTTGGTGGCGTACAGCGTCGAGGACTGCTTGGCCAGGCGGCTGACCAGGTCGGTGTAGCCGATGATGGTCACGCCGTGCTTGACCACGGCCTGATTGGGCTCGGTCAACTCGCAGTTGCCGCCCTGCTCGGCCGCCATGTCGACGATGACACTGCCCGGCTTCATGCTCCTGACCATCTCGGCGGTGATGAGCTTCGGCGCGGGCTTGCCCGGGATCAGGGCGGTCGTGATGATGATGTCCGACTCCCTGGCCTGCTTCGCGTACATCTCGCGCTGCGCCTGCTGGAAGCCCTCGCTCATCACCTTGGCGTAGCCGCCGCCGCCCGAGCCTTCTTCCTCGTAGTCGACCTTCACGAATTCGCCGCCCAGGGACACCACCTGGTCGGCCACCTCGGCGCGCGTGTCGTTGGCACGCACGATGGCGCCCAGGTTGGCGGCGGTGCCGATCGCCGCCAGGCCGGCCACACCGGCGCCGGCGATGAAGACCTTGGCCGGCGGAATCTTGCCGGCGGCGGTGACCTGGCCGTTGAAGAAGCGCCCGAAGGCGTTGGCGGCCTCGATGACGGCGCGGTAGCCGCTGATGCCGGCCATCGAGGTCAGTGCGTCCATCTTCTGGGCGCGCGAGAGTTGGCGCGGCAGCGAATCGATGGCCAGCACGGTGGCCTTCTTGGCCGCCAGCTGCGTCATCAGCTCGGGGTTCTGCGCCGGCCAGATGAAGCCGATCAGCGTCCCGCCTTCGCGCAGCAGCCCCACTTCCTCGGCCGTCGGGCCGCGCACCTTGAAAACGATGTCGGAGCTGGCCCACAGGCTGGCGGCGCTGTCGACGATCGCGGCGCCGGCCGCACGATAGGTCTCATCGCCGAAGTTCGCGGCATCGCCGGCGCCGGACTGCACCTGCACCCGGAAGCCGAGCTTGATCAGCTTCTCGACGACCTCGGGGACGGTCGCGACGCGCTTCTCGCCCGCCGCCGTTTCCTTGGGAACGCCGATCAGCAAAGGCTTCGTGGCCGTGTCGGGTGTGCCGGCAACACGGGTTTCAACCGCCGTGGCTTCGGCGGGAACACCAGTTTGCATGGACGTGTCTCCTCGTTAGTCGAAATGGTTGCAACTGCGGACCGCGAGCTTACCTGATGCGACCACGGCTGAACCCACCCCCTGAAGGGAGGGTTGCGCTTTGCAACGGCTGACCGTGCACTGAAAGTCACCCGGGCCCGACGTCGCGCCGACGTTGCGGCAATGCTGCCGGCCAGCTCCCTCTGTCTCAAGTCATTGTCCATTCCGCTCCGGCCCTGGCGAGCCGATGAAACCGCGGGCCGACGGTTTGATCAAGCTGATCAAGATGAGTGCGCGTCCCGGGCGGCTAATGTCCAACTAAGAGCACGCCCCCAGATCCGAAGTAGCCTTGCGCACCCCACCCCCGTATGTCGCTCATCATCCTTCTCGGCCTGTCGGCCGCCCTGCACCTGTACATCGGCCTGCGCATCGTTCCGGCGCTGGACAGCCCCTGGGGCGCCGTCCTGTTCGCGCTGCTGCTGGCGCTGTCGGCGCTGCTGGTGCCTGCGGGCATGTTCGCGCGCCGCATCGCGCGCGGCCGGCTGGCCGACACCGTGGCCGCCGTCGGCCTGTTCTTCATGGGGCTGTTCTCGTCGCTGCTGGTGGCCACCTTGCTGCGCGACCTCGCGCTGCTGCTGGCGACGCTGTTGCAGGCGCTGGCGCCGGGGGCCTGGCCGCTGGCACCGCTCGCGCGTTGGTCGGCGCGGGCGGCGGTGCTGGCCGCCGGGGCGGTGACGCTGCTGGGCCTGTGGAACGCACGCCGGATCGCGCGGGTCGTCACGGTGGACGTCCCGGTGAAGGGCCTGCCCGCCGCACTGCGCGGCTTCACCATCGTGCAGATCAGCGACGTGCACGTCGGGCCGACGATCCGCCAGCGCTATGTCGAGGGCATTGTCGAGGCCGTCAACCGGCTGCAGCCCGATGTGGTCGCCATCACCGGGGACCTGGTCGACGGCAGCGTTGCCGAGCTCGGCGGCCATGTGGCGCCGCTGGCTCAGCTGGCCGCGCGCGACGGCAGCTTCTTCGTCACCGGCAATCACGAGTACTACAGCGGTGCCGGGCCGTGGATCGCCGAGCTGTCGCGGCTGGGCATCCGCGTGCTGCACAACGAGCATGTGGTCATCCAGCGCAGCGGCGCCAAGCTGGTGCTGGCCGGGGTGCCGGACTACAGCGGCGGCCACTTCGACGAGGCGCACCGCAGCGACCCACTGGCCGCCTTGGCCGGGGCGCCGGCCGACGCCGGGGTGAAGGTGCTGCTGGCCCACCAGCCGCGCTCGGCACCGGCGGCGCAGCGCGCGGGCTTCGACCTGCAACTGTCGGGGCATACCCACGGCGGCCAGTTCCTGCCCTGGAACTTCTTTGTGCGCCTGCAGCAGCCGTTCACGGCCGGGCTGCACCGCCTGGAACAGCTGTGGGTCTATGTCAGCCGTGGCACCGGCTACTGGGGTCCGCCCAAGCGCTTTGGCGCGCCTTCTGAGATCACCCGGCTGCGCTTGATGCCGTCCGTCTAAGTCCTACACGGAGCCGGGCGTTCTTCCGACAAGGCTGAGCTTGGGCCCGACCAAAAACTGCTCGACATGGCAGGCCTCGCATCACTCACCTATCCACTCTCCGGCGCACGCGCCAGCAACGTCAACTACCTCGGGGCCGCGCGGTGCCGCCGCAAGTTCGAGTTGTTCTACCCCGACGGCTTTCAGGACGAGACCTATCAGGTCGCCGAGCGTTCCTACAAGGAGCGCGCGCACCTCGAGTGGCAGGGCCAGCTCGGCCCGGTGGCGTTCCGCAAGCTGCTCGCGCGCGGCGAGTTCCGGCAGATCGCCGATACGGCCGTGCGCGTCGAATCGCGCACCAACCTGCTGTTCTCCTTCGAGAAGATGGCCCTGCGCGATGCGGTCAAGAGCCAGGCCGGCGCGCGGCTGTTCGCCACCGAGCTCTATGGCTTCCTGTGGGGCCGCGGCTCGCCGCAGCGCCGCTTCCAGGACTGGCTGCAGGCCGTGGCCGAACTGCCGCGCCGCGAGGCGCCGGTGCTCACCTGGCCGATCGTCACCGTGTTCGGCTTCCTCGCGCGGCCGGACAAGCACCTGTTCCTCAAGCCCATGGTGACGCGCCGCGCCGCGCACGCCTACGGCTTCGATTTCCAGTACCGCCCACAACCGGCCTGGCCGGTCTACCAGTCGCTGCAGACGTTCGCCGCGATCATCCGGCGCGACCTGGAGCGGCGTCCCGGCTTCAAGGCGCGCGACATGATCGACCTGCAGTCCTTCATTTGGGTGCAGGGCTCGCAGGAGTACGAGCCGTAGGCGGGGGCGTAGGCTGCGGCCGTGGCGGTGGCGGCGGATCGAGCCGCGGCTCCAGGCGCGGCTCGACGCGAGGGTCCAGCTGGGGTTCCACGCGTGGCGGCCGGCCCCCCGGTGGCGCCGGCGTCCTGGAGGCGCGCGGCGGGCTCGGCGCCTGCGCCGGATCCGGTGAGGGCGCCGGCGTGACCGGCTTCTTGCGCCGCCGCGGCGGCCTCGCGCGCAGGCAGGACCGGGTCTCCTGCATGAGCGGCAGCACGTTGAACACCACGATCGCCGCCAGCGCCACCGCCAGGTAGGGCTGCGGCAGCAGCTGCGCGCGCGGGCGCAGCACCCAGTCGGCCATTTCGTCGCCGAGCCGCACCATCGCGAGCGCCTGCGGCCAGGCCAGCAGCGCCAGCAGCGCCAGCGACAGCAGCGGCAGCAGTTCGAGGAAGCTGTGCACCATCTGCTCCCACGGCCCGACGTCGCGGCGGATCGTGCTGTAGCGCAGGTCCCAGTACACCGTGGCCTCGTGGACCAGGAACACGCCCGCGACCACGCCCAGCACCGCCGCGTTCAGCTCGAAACAGGCCACCACCGCCATCGCTGCGCCGATTTCCGCCAGCATCAGCCAGTGCAGCAGGTTCTCCCCCAGCCCGCTGGTGACCGCGATGCCGGTGCGGCGATGGCAGTGCCAGTCGGCCAGGCCGGCCGCGATCCACAGCGGCAGGACCAGGTTCATCAGGATGAAGCCGGCTGCCGCTTGCATGCGGGTCCCCTAACGGGAGAACTGCTCCGCGCCCACCAGGCCGATCTTGGCCAGCCCCAGCCGCTGCGCCGCCGCCAGCGCCGCGGCCACGCTCTCGTACTTGGCGCGCCGGTCGGGCCGCAGGTGGATTTCGGGCTGATCGGGCAGCGCGGCGGCTTCGCGCAGGCGGGCTTCCAGTTCCTCGCGGCTGCCCAAGGCCTGGCCGTCCCACAGGAAGGCGCCTCCCGGCGTGACGTCCAGCCGCACGATGCGCGGCTCCACCGGCGGCGGGGGCGCTTGCGTGCTGGGCATCTCGAGGTTGACCGCATGGAGCTGGACCGGAATGGAGATGACCAGCATCACCAGCAGCACCAGCAGCACGTCCACCAGCGGCGTGGTGTTGATCTCGGCCATCACGTCGGCGTCGGTGTCCGGGTCGTCGATCGGGATCATCGGCCGGGCTCCGTCAGGAAGCCAATGCGCGCCATGCCCGCCTGCTGGGCGGCGTACACCACCTGGCCGATGGCCTCGTAGTCGGCGCGCGCGTCGGCACGGATGTGCAGTTCCGGCTGCGGCTGCTGCTGCGCCACGCGCCCAAGGCGCTCCTGCAGCGCCGCCGGATCGGCCAGCGGCGCGTCGAACCAGTAGACCGCGCCGCGCGCATCGACGGTGACGATGATGTTGCCCGGTTGCTGCTGCACGGCCTGGATCGGCTCGTGCGGCAAGGCCACCGCGATCGAGCTGTTCACCACCGGGATGGTGATCAGGAAGATGATGAGCAGCACCAGCATCACGTCCACCAGCGGCGTGGTGTTGATGCCCGCCATCAGCGCGTCTTCACTCTCCGGGGCCTGGTGCGGGAATCGAATGCCCACGCTTGCCTCGACGCGGTTTTACTTGCCGGCGCCCGCCAGCAGCACCGTGTGCAGGTCGGAGCCGAAGGCGCGCACCATGTCCATGCCGACCTTGTTGCGGCGTACCAGCCAGTTGTAGCCCAGCACCGCCGGCACGGCCACCGCCAGCCCCAGCGCGGTCATGATCAGCGCCTCGCCCACCGGGCCGGCGACCTTGTCGATCGAGGCCTGGCCAGTCGCCCCGATCTTGACCAGCGCGTTGTAGATGCCCCAGACGGTGCCGAACAGGCCCACGAACGGCGCGGTCGAGCCCACCGTGGCCAGTACCGCGAGGCCTTCCTGGGTGCGGCTGTGCACCGTGGCAATCGCGCGCTCGATGCTTTGCGCCACCCAGGTGTTGAGGTCCACCTGCCCGATCAGCCCGCCGTGCTTGCGGGTGGCCTCCAGCGCCGATTCGGCGATGAAACGATAGGGGCTGCCTTTTTGCAGGGCTTCGGCGCCCTGCCGCACCGTGTCGGCCTTCCAGAAACTGGCGTTGGCGGCGCGCGCCTGTCCGCCCATGCGCGACTGCGCCACCAGCTTGCTGATCAGGACATACCAGCTGGCCAGCGACATCACGGCCAGGATCAGCAAGGTGATGCGCGCCACCCAATCGCCCTGCGCCCACAGCGCCTGCAGGCCGTAGGGATTGGCCACCGCGGCGGCGGGCGCCTGGATCGGCGGCAGCGCGCCGCTTGCCGGGGCGGCCGCCACCGAGGCGGGCGCGACCGCCATGGGCGGCTGCTGCGCGTGGGCCAGCCAGGCGCCGGACAGCAGGAACAAGGCGACGACGGCGCGTGCCAGCAGGTCGTGGAGAAGTCGCATCGTAAGCAGGAAGCCCTAGCCGTGACAGCGCATTGTGTCCTATCAGGCTCAAGCGCCGCCAGGAGCCGTTCGAAGTCGCTCTGTCGCGCAGACGCCCCGGGCCGACCCTCGCGCATGCCCCGACCATAATCGGGCATGCCTTCGCAGTGGAAACCCAGCGTCACCGTCGCCGCCGTCATCGAGCAGGACGGCCGCTTCCTGCTGGTCGAGGAGGAAACCAAGCTCGGCCTCAGGCTCAACAACCCGGCGGGGCACCTGGAGCCGGGCGAGACCCCGGCGCAGGGCTGCGCCCGCGAGGCGCTGGAGGAAACGGCGCACGAGTTCGAGCCCACCGCCCTGCTCGGCGTCTACCTGGCGCGCTCGCGCAAGCGATCGACCGGCGAGGACCAGACCTACCTGCGGCTGGCCTTCTGCGGCAAGCTCGGCGCGCACCATCCGCAGCGTCCCCTCGACGAGGGCATCGTGCGAACGGTGTGGATGACCCTCGCCGAGGTGCGCGAGAGCGCGGCGCGCCATCGCAGCCCGCTGGTGCTCCGCTGCATCGAGGACTACCTGGCCGGCAAGCGCTATCCGCTGGACGCGGTGCATGCCGACCCCAGCGTCTTGAGCGGCCGCTGAAGCGGCGCCTTACTTGGCGCAGCGGCCCGTCAGGGCGCGCGCCGCCAGCACCGGGGCGTTGAGCAGGCCCGTCAGCGCGGAGGGCTTGTCCGAGGCGCGCATGCAATCCTCGACCGCGGCATCCTCCACGTCGGCGGCCAGCGGGTCCTTCTTCTCGCGCCGCAGCTGTGCGTTGGCCATGTCGCTCACGCTGCGCTGGGGCGCCACCCGGTACGGTCCCGGATGTGGCGGGATCGCCGGCGCCAGCACCGGGGCCGGTGGCAGCGCGGGCGGCGGCGGCGCCGCCACGGGCGCGCCCCAGCCACCGCCGGGCGCGGGCACCGGAACCGGCGTGGCGCCGCCCGCGCCGGGTGATCCGGGGGCCACGGGCACGTCGATGACCGGACCTTGCAGGCGCTGCGGCGGTGCCGGTGGGGCCGGGGGGGCCGGGGGGGCTGGTGCGGGCGCCGGCGCCGGGGGGGCGGGCACCGGCGCGGCGACCGGCGGCTCGGCCGGCAACGGTACGGGCGCGGGCGCTGGAACCGGCACCGGTTCGGGCACAGGCACCGGCGCGGGTGCGGGCACCGGGGCCGGTACGGGCACGGGCGCCGGAGCGGGTGCTGGCACGGGTGCAGGGATGGGCGCTGGCGCGGGCTCGGGCGGTGGCACGGGAACCGGCACGGGCTCCGGCGGCGGCGCGATCGGCGGCACCGGCACCGGCGGCATGGGGACCGGCGGCGCCGGCGCGGCCGGCAGCGGCTCGGGTGCCCGCTGGGGCGCGGCTTCGGTCCGTCGCTTGGGGACGGGCCGGGGCTCGGCGCGCTTTTGCAGCGGCGCCTTCTGCTGGGGCTGCAGCGACTCCGGCAATTGCGCCGTCGCCTGCATCGGCAGGCTGGATTCGGGGGTATTGGAGAACAGCGCCGGCGCTTCGGCGGGGCTGGCCGCTGCCCGGGGCCGGGTGGTGATCGCCCGGCTCGGCGGAGGCGGCGGGCTGATCGGCTTGACGTACTGGTACACCACATAGCGCACCGTGGGCACCAGCGGCGAATACTGCAGCAGCAGCCACAGCAGGCCGGCGTGGATCACCGCGGCCGTCGCGATTGCGCCGGGCGACATGCGCTGGCGCGGGAACGGCGGAACAGTGGGCCGGTAGAGCATGGGCAATGTCTTGCGGGCGCTGGGGCAAATCTGGCGCTGGGATAATCTCACATCATGAGTCGCAAGCCCCGTGTCGTCATCGGCCTCAGCGGCGGGGTGGACTCCGCGGTGAGCGCGCACCTGCTCAAGCAGCAGGGCTATGAGGTCGTCGCCATCTTCATGAAGAACTGGGAAGACGATGACGACGACGAATACTGCTCGTCGCGCCAGGACTTCCTCGACGCCGCCAGCGTCGCCGATGTGCTCGGCATCGAGATCGAGCACGTCAATTTCGCCGCCGAATACCGCGACCGGGTGTTCGCCGAGTTCCTGCGCGAATACCAGGCGGGCCGCACGCCCAACCCGGACGTGCTGTGCAACGCCGAGATCAAGTTCAAGGCCTTCCTCGACCATGCGATGCGACTGGGCGCCGAGAAGATCGCGACCGGGCATTACGCCAGGGTTCGTTGCTGCCCAGCGGACCCTGGCGAGCCCGATGGACCGAACCAGGAGCCGCACGCGACCGCGCGCGGCGGCCGCTTCGAGCTGCTCAAGGGCCTGGACGAGACCAAGGACCAGAGCTACTTCCTGCATCGCCTGAACCAGGCGCAGCTGTCGCGCACGCTGTTCCCGGTCGGCGAGCTGCGCAAGACCGAGGTGCGGCGCATCGCCCACGAGCTGGGCTTGCCGAATGCGAAGAAGAAGGATTCGACCGGCATTTGCTTCATCGGCGAGCGGCCGTTCCGCGAGTTCCTCAACCGCTACATCAGCAAGGAGCCGGGCCCGATCAAGGACGAGCGCGGCCGCGTGATCGGCGAGCACCAGGGCCTGTCGTTCTACACGCTGGGGCAGCGCCAGGGCCTGGGCATCGGCGGCATCAAGGCCAAGGGCGCGCAGCGCGGCGGCGGCGAGCACGCGCCCTGGTTCGTCGCCCGCAAGGACCTCGAGCGCAACGTCCTCTGGGTGGTACAGGGCCACGACCATCCCTGGCTGCAGTCGCAGGCGCTCGATGCCGGTGAGGCCAGCTGGGTGGCCGGCGATGCCCCGGCCGCCGGCGCCTATGCGTCCAAGACGCGCTACCGCCAGGCGGACGCCCCCTGCACGCTGGCGCCCGGCGCGAACGGCGCGTTCCACCTGCATTTCCCGCAGGCGCAATGGGCGGTGACGCCCGGGCAGTCGGCTGTGCTGTACGACGGCGAGGTCTGCCTGGGCGGCGGCGTGATCAGCGCGCAGCAAGCCTCCTGAGCTCTGCGGCGGCACCGCCTGATCGACCGGCTGTTCCTCGTCTCTTTCCGGCCGACTGCCGGCGCTTCAAGCGCTCGAATCCGCTGTTCTATCGCGCCGGCGCGATTCGCTTTCATCGTCTGGCTCGAAAGCCCGTGCGCCGGCTCGCCCATCGCGCGCCCTGTATGCTCGCGCCAGTGGAAGAGCGCATGCACCGATATCACCTGAGCCGCAACGGCAAGGTCCTGGGCATCTACCCCGAGGACCGGATGAAGGAGTACTTTGACGAAGGCCGGGTCGGCCCGAACGACCTGGTGTGGCGCGAAGGCCTGGACAGCTGGCAACCGGCGTGGCAGGTGTTCGGCGGCGAGGACCCGCAGGCCGCCGCGGCGCCGCCGCCGCTGCCGCCGGAGCCAGAACGCGCCCCGGCCATTCAGGCGCCCGCCGAAGGGCTGCCTGCCCTCCAGCCTGCCATCCCCTCCGCGGTCCAACCCGATACGGCCGTGCCGCCGCCACCCAGACTGCACTGGGCCCTGGTGCTGCTGCTGTCCTTCGTCACCTTCGGCCTGTTCTTCGTCATCTGGATGTTCGTGCAGGCGCGCTGGGTGCGCCGCATCGACCCCGCGTCGGACGCCATTCCGTTGACGTTGGTGTATCTGGCGCTGGTCATCGCCGGCCAGTGGATGGGGGCCGGCACCGCCGAGGATTCCGCGTCGGCCGCCACCGGGGCCTTGCTGGTGCTGGCCGGCTGGATCGTGTCCTTCTTCGCGTTCTTCTCGATGCGGCGCTCCATGCTGGACCACTACAACCGCCGCGAGCCGATCGGCCTGCGCCTGTCGGCCTTCATGACCTTCGTCTTCAACGTGTTCTATTTCCAGCACCACATGACACGCATCGCGCGCTGGAAGGCGACCGGCGTGCTGTCGCCGTAGGCGCCGGCCGCAGGCACGAAGGGGCTGCCGGAAGCAGCCCCTTCGATCCGCAACGCAGGCGACGCGGGCGCGTCGCAAAGATCACTGGGCGTTGGAGGGCGTGCCCGCCAGGTGCATGCTGTCGGCGCGCGGCTTGCGCGCAGCGAGGTAAGCCGAGCCGCTGTCCTCGCCGGTCATCGCCGCGACCCCTTCGCGGCTGTCCAGGAACTCGGCACGCACCTGCTCGCGCGTCAGCTGGCTGCTGAAGTTCGTGAGCGGGTTGTAGCTGCTGGAGTACACGTTGGGCTCCCGGCGCGACTGCTCGAGCCCGGCCTGCACCTGTGCGCGCGTCAGGGTGCTCTCGAACGGAATGCCGGAGCGGAACATCCAGCTGTCGTCCGCATGGGCGGCCAAGGCGGCGGCGGACAGGGCGGCGACGAGGGCGAGACGGGCGGTCTTCATGGGGACTTCCTTGATGTGTGTTGACGATGAGTTGACTGTAGGGATCGCGCGCGGCTTGAAAAATCACCGCCGCCGCACTCGTGCATTGCTGATTCGGCAACAATCGCCCGGGCAACCAGGGCCAGCCGCAATGGACAGACTGCAATCGATGAGGGTGTTCGAGCAGGTGGTGACCGAGCGCGGCTTCGCCGCCGCCGCGCGCAAGCTCGAACTCGCTCCTGCCGTGGTCACCCGGCTGGTGGGCGACCTCGAAAAACACCTCGGCGTGCGGCTGCTCAATCGGACGACGCGGCAAATTTCGCTCACGCCGGCCGGGGAGGCTTACCTGGGCCGCCTGCGCGACATCCTCAGCGACATCGACGAGGCCGATGCGCTGGCGCATGCGCACACCCTGGAGATGACTGGCGTGGTGCGGGTTCTGGCGTTGCCCACCCTGGCGACGCACCTGGTCGCGCCCGCCATCGCCGGCTTCCAGCGCCAGTTTCCGAAGGTGCAGATCGAGCTGCACGCGGTCGACACGCCTCGGCCCAACCTGCAGGACTACGACCTCGCGCTGCTGTCGGACATCGACCACCTCGACGGCAGCGCCGTGGTGCGCAGGATCCGGGACACCTCGGCGATCATCTGCGCCTCACCCGACTACCTGCGCCGGCACGGCGAGCCGTCGTCGCCATCGGAACTGGCGAACCACCGCTGGCTGCGCCGGCGCCTGGCCGGCAAGCGCATGCAAGCGGTGATGCTGATCGACCCGTCGGGCCGCGAGGGCCCGGTCAAGGTGGACGTGCCGGCCGCCTTCGTCGCCAACCACCAGGACACGCTGCTGCGTGCCACCGTCGACGGTGCCGGCATCAGCAGCCAGTCGATGCACGTAGTCGCGCCGCTGCTCAAGAGCGGGCAGCTCACGCGCGTGCTGCGCCCCTGGATCACCGAGCGCTTCAGCGTGGTGGCGGCGCTGCCCAGCCGCAAGTTCATGCCGGCGCGCACCCGCGCCTTCCTCGAGCACATCATCGAGCAGGCCCGGCGCGCCGCGGCCGGCGTGGATGAGGACGCAGCGTTCGACAGCCCACCCCCTTTGCGAAAGACAAGACCATGACCCAGGCTTTGTGGTGGACCCTCAGCATCGCGCTGATCGTGATCGGCCTGGCGGGGATCGTGCTGCCCGCGCTGCCGGGCACCGTATTCGTGTTCGCCGGCATCCTGCTGGGCGCCTGGATCGACGACTTCACCCGGGTCGGCGGTTTCGCCGTGGGTGCGGTGGCCGTGCTGGCCGCGCTGGCCTGGCTGATGGACTATGTGGCGGCCGTGCTGGGTGCCAAGCGCGCCGGGGCCAGCCGCCTGGCCATCATCGGCGCCGCGCTGGGCACCGTCGCCGGCCTGTTCATGGGCCTGGTGGGCGTGCTGTTCATGCCGCTGGTGGGCGCCGCGATCGGGGAATTCATCGCACGCCGGGAACATGGCCAGGCGGTGCGCGTGGGCATCGCGACCTGGCTGGGCCTGCTGGCCGGCATGCTCGCCAAGTTCGTGCTGGCCTTCATGATGATCGGGATCTTCGTCGTTGCGCTGCTGTGGTGAGGGAGCGCCCGGGCGCCGCCTGCGTCAGGCCGGGAAGAACGACAGCACGCCCGCCAGCGAGTCGCCGCTGCGTTCGGGCGCGCCGTCCAGCGTCTCGAACGGCAGCTGCTGCCGGTTGACCCAGAAAGTCCGATAGCCGCACCAGCCCGCCCCGAGCACGTCCCAGCCATTGCTGCTCACGAACAGGATGTCCTGCGCGGCCAGGCCGGTGGCGCGCGGCCCCAGCGCGTAGGCTTCGGGCGCGGTCTTGAACTTGCGCACGGCATCGACGCTGATCAGGTGCGCCAGCAGGCCTTCGAGGCCGGCGCTGCGCACGGCCGCTTCCAGCATCGGCGGGTCGGCGTTGGACAGGATGCCGGTGACGACGCCGCGCTGGCGCAGCCGCGCCAGGGTGTCGCGCACGTCGGCAAAGGGCTGGAGGCGGCGGTACTCGTCCAGCAGGACGCGCTCGGCTTCCCCGGAAAGGTCGAGGCCCAAGCCCGGCATAGCGCAGGGCGGCACCCGTGAGTTCCCAAAAGGGCCGATAGCGGGCGTCGTCGCCGCTCAGAGTGACCAGCCGCGTGTATTCGATCTGCTTGTCACGCCAAAGCGCCGCCAGGGCGCTGCCGTGGCCGGGGAACAGCCGCTCTCCGGCTGCGGCGACGCTGTAGACGTCGAACAGCGTGCCGTAGGCGTCGAAGAGCACGGCGGCGGGCGTGGACATGCCGCCACTCTAGCCCGCCTGGGGCCGGGGCGCCTGGCGGGCCGAACGCGGCAGGTCCGCAGCCGCCGGCGGCAATCAGAACGGGATGTCGTCGTCCATGTCGTCGAAGCCGGTGGACGGCTTCGACGCGGGCTTGGAGGCCGCAGGAGCGCTGCGCGCGGCGGGTTGGGCACGGCGCATGCCGCCGTCGCCCTCATCCGGGGCGGGGCCGCCCATGCCCTGGCGGCTGCCCAGCATCTGCATGGTGTCGGCGCGGATTTCGGTGGTGTATTTCTCGACGCCCTGCTGGTCGGTCCACTTGCGGGTGCGCAGGCTGCCTTCCACGTACACCTGCGAGCCCTTGCGCAGGTACTCGCCGGCGATCTCGGCCAGGCGGCCGTTGAACACCACGCGGTGCCACTCGGTGGCTTCCTTCATCTCGCCGGTCTGCTTGTCCTTCCACTTGTCGGTGGTGGCAATGGTGACGTTGGCGACGCGGTCGCCGCTGGGGAAGGAGCGCATCTCGGGGTCGCGCCCGAGGTTGCCGACGATGATGACCTTGTTGACCGATGCCATGGGAGGTTCCTCCTGCAATTGGATGATTATCGCTATGTCGCCTGGGCGTCCGCGTCGTCCGCCAGCACTTGCTCCACGCTCTGGCGCGGCGCCGGCGCCTGCATGGGCCAGGCGGCCAGCAGCCAGAACAGCGTCAGCCCGGCGCAGGCCGCGAACAGGCCCTGGCTTCCAACGTTCTTGACCAGCCATCCGCCGACCGCCCCACCCGCGAAGAAACCCAGGGACTGGAGGGTGTTGTACACGCCCAGGGCGGCGCCGCGCGCCTGCGGCGGCGCCAGGCGCGAAGCCATGCTGGGCTGGCTGGCCTCCAGCACGTTGAAGGCGCAGAAGAAGACGAACAGCAGCAGCGCCAGCGGGGCGACGGCGGGCTGCCGCGCCGCCCACAGCAGGCCGACCTGGACCAGGGCGATCAGCGCCACCGAGCCGAGGAACACCGCGCGCAGGTAGCCGCGGCGCTCCAGCGGGAACAAGGTCATCGACATGACGACGAAGGAGCCGAGCACGGCCGGCAGGTACACGTGCCAGTGCTGCTGCTTGGCCAGGCCGGCCTGCACCAGCAGCGCGGGGATGGCCACCCACATGGCGACCTGCACCGCGTGCAGCACGAACACCCCCACGTCCAGCCGCAGCAGGCCGCCGTCGCGCAGCACGTCGGCCAGCTTGCCGCGCGGCAGGTTCTTGTGCTGCCCAGGCTCCGGCGGCGTCCACCACAGCACCACCGCGATGCAGCCGAGCGCCAGCGCGCCGGTCACGCCGAACAGGCCGGACAGTCCGATGGCGCCGGCCAGCAAGGGCGCAGCCACCAGCGACAGCGCGAACATGAGCCCAATGCTCGCGCCCACCAGCGCCATGGCCTTGGTGCGGACCTCGTCGCGGGTCTGGTCGGCCAGCAGCGCCGTCACCGCCGCCGACACGGCGCCGGCGCCCTGCAGGGCGCGCCCGGCGATCAGCCAGCCCAGCGTGGGCGCCGCCGCGGCCAGGAAGCTGCCGGCGGCGAACACCAGCAGGCCCAGCACGATCACGCGCTTGCGCCCGAAGCGGTCGGACGCCAGCCCGAAGGGAATCTGCAGCACGCCTTGGGTGAGGCCGTAGATGCCCATCGCCAGGCCGACCCAGGCCGGGTCGTTGCCGCCGGGGTAGCGCGCCGCCTCCAGCGCGAACACCGGCAGCACCAAGAACAGGCCCAGCATGCGCGCGGCGAAGATCATGGCCAGCGAGCCGCTGGCGCGGCGCTCCAGCGGGGTCATGGTCGAGGCGGCAGGGGAAGCAGGCACGGGGCGGCAGGTAAAAAATGCGCCCCGCGGGCGCAAGCCGGGCATTGTCGCCGATGCCTGCCGTGCCGGCTGGCGCCGGCGCTTTCAGGCCAGGGCCACGGCGCCGCGGGCCGCGGCGGCCGGGCGGCCCCGGGTCCTTTCGACCCACACGGAGTCCCCGAACTCGTGCGTGAGGTAAGCGCCGCGCTCCAGTTCGACGCTGGCGCGCCGCAGCAACTCATCGCACGCGAATGCGCGCAGCAGTTGGTAGTGGCTGGTGCCGGGCTCGTGCGTGCCGCTGACGATGACGTCGACCACGCGCAGGGGCGTTCCTGCGGCGATGCGCTGGTCGGCCAGCCCCGGCCCGGCGCGCAGCGGCCCGAGCGCGGCGGCATGCTCGAGCGCGCGCGTGACGGTGGTGCCCAGCGCGATCACCCGGCCGCCGTGGCGCTGCGCCGCGGCGACCGCGGCCACGGTGGCGGCAGGAAGGTGGTAGGGCTCGGGCAGGGGCAGGCGCGCGTCGAGCGCGGGATCGCCGGTGGACGACAAGCCGGCCGCGTGCGTCAGGGTCGCAAAGCCGACGCCACGGCGGCGGAGCGCGGCCAGCAGCGCCCAGTCGAGCAGGAAGCCGGCGGAAGGCGGTTCGAACGCCACCGGCAGCGCGGCCACGCGGGTCCAGACGTCCCACAGCGCCAACGGCTCGCGCAGATGGGCGTACTGCACCGGCTTGCCATGCCGCGCGATGCCGGCCCACACCGCATCGACCGGGCCCTCGAAGCGCACGGCCAGCAGGCGCGGATGGCCTTCAAGGCGCAGCACGGTCGCGCGCAGCGGCCCGAGCAGCAGCGCGTCGCCCGGCGCCACCGCCGGCGGCAACGGCCGCAGCTCGGTCGGTGTGCGGTGGTCGCCCTCGCCGAACAGCACGGCCGTGAACTCGCGCACGTCGTCCGCGGCCAGCGAACGGCGGCCGGCCAGCCGCAGCTCGACCTCCCGCCCGCTGCGCTGGTGCGCGCCGCGCAGGGAGGCCGGCAGCGTGGCCGCGTCGTTCGCGATGAGGACGTCGCCCGGCCGCGCCAGCTCGGCCAGCTGCGCCCGCGGCGCATGCCGGATGCGGCCTTGCGCGTCGAGCACCAGCAGCTTCGCTTCGCGCGGCCGCTGGACGGGGGCCGCGGCCGCCTTCATGCCGGCAGCGACGCGCGCTGCGCGCGCGCCAGCGGGGCGAGGCGCTCCAGCAGTTCGCGCGCGGCCTGCGCGGGCGGCTTCAGCGTGGCCGGGTCGGCCTCTGGCAGCGCCGCCGCGTGCATCGGCGTGTCCATGTCGCCCGGCTCGTGCTCGATGACGCGAATGCCGTGGCCGCGCAGCTCCAGGTCCCAGATCCGGCTCATGTGCGCGAGGGCCGCCTTGCTCGCGCCGTAGGCGCCCCAATTCGGGTAGGCGTTGACGGCCGCGTCGCTGCTGATGTTGACCACGATGGCCGGCCGCCCCTGCCGCGCCGAGGACGCCAGCATGCCGAGCAGGGCCTTGGTCAGGCGGAACGGACCCAACAGGTTGGCTTCCAGCGCCGCCTCGAAGTCTTCGCATTCGGTGTCGGCCAGCGGCGCCAGTGGCACCGGGCCGAGCACCGACGCGTTGTTGACCAGGATGTCCAGGCCGCCCAGGGCCGCGCTCACCTGCAGCGCCAGCGGATGGGCCGAGGCCTTGTCGGCGACGTCGCCGGCGATCCCGTGCGTGCCGGGGCAGCGCTGCGCCACGGCGCTCACGCGCTGCGGGTCGCGGGCGATGAAGGCCACCCGCGCGCCCGCCGCCTGGAACTGCTGGACCAGCGCCAGCCCCAGTCCCGAGGTACCGCCGGTGACCGCCACCCGCAGGTCGCGCCAAGGGAATGCCTGCCTGTCCGTGCCGTTCATGTCGCTCTCCTGTCGTGTGCCTTCACGATAGGCGCCGGCCGCCGGATCGCCGAACGCCCTGTCCAACGGATTGGCAAAAGTTCATCGGCGCGCACAAGTTCGACAGCGCGCACAATCCTGAGCCATGGAAGACCACCACGCCGCCGCCCACCTGGCGCGCAACCTGGTGAACCTGCGCCGCACCCGCGGGCTCACGCAGGACATGCTGGCGCGCGACGCCGGCGTGCCGCGCTCGACCATCGCGAACCTGGAGTCCGGCGAGGGCAATCCCTCGCTGGCGGTGCTGGTCAAGGTGGCGCTGGCGCTGGCGGTGCCGATCGACGAGCTGCTGGCCTCGCCGCGCGCCATGGTGCGGCACTGGGGGGCCGACGAAGTGGAACTGCGGACCAAGGGCCGCGACGTGACGCTGCGGCCGCTGGTGCCCGAGCCGGTGCCCGACTCGCTGATGGACCTGATGGACCTGGCGCCCGGCGCGATCATGGGCGGCACGCCGCACCTGCCGGGCACGCGGGAGTTCTTCACCTGCCTCGCCGGCAAGGTGCGCATCACGGTGGCCGGCGACGCCTTCGAGCTGGCGGCCGGCGAGGTGCTGGCCTTCCCGGGCAACCTGCCCCACTCCTACCAGAACGCCGACGGCGTGGCACCCGCGCGCGGCGTCTCGATCGTGATCCTGGCCAAGGCCGGCGTCTAGGGCCGGTGCTGGCGCGGCAAGGCCGCGCGGCAGTAACATGTTGGGTTTTCCCGCGCGCACCGACCCTTGAACGACACCACCGACGGCAGGTACCTCGGCAGCATCACCGCCCAGCGGATCAGCATCCGCGGGGCGCGCACGCACAACCTCAAGAACGTCGACCTCGACATCCCGCGCAACCAGCTGGTGGTGATCACCGGGCTGTCGGGTTCGGGCAAGTCCTCGCTCGCCTTCGACACGCTGTACGCCGAGGGCCAGCGGCGCTACGTCGAGAGCCTGTCCGCCTACGCCCGGCAGTTCCTGCAGCTGATGGACAAGCCAGACGTGGACCTGATCGAGGGCCTGTCGCCGGCGATCTCGATCGAGCAGAAGGCCACCTCGCACAACCCGCGCTCCACCGTGGGCACGGTGACCGAGATCCACGACTACCTGCGCCTGCTGTTCGCGCGCGCCGGCACGCCCTACTGCCCCGACCACGACGTCGCGCTGCAGTCGCAGACCGTGTCGCAGATGGTCGATGCGGTGGCCGCGCTGCCCGAGGACACGCGGCTGATGATCCTGGCGCCGGTGGCGCGCGAGCGCAAGGGCGAATTCGGCGAGCTGTTCGTGCAGATGCAGGCGCACGGCTTCGTGCGCTTTCGCGTCGACGGCCAGATCCACGAAGTCGAGGCGCTGCCTAAGCTGAAGAAGGCGGAGAAGCACGACATCGATGTGGTGATCGACCGCCTCAAGGTGCGCCACGACGCCGGCCCCGGCGGCTTCAAGCAGCGCCTGGCCGAGAGCTTCGAGACCGCCCTGCGCCTGGCCGAGGGCCGCGCCGTGGCGCTCGAAATGGACAGCGGCCGCGAGCACCTGTTCAATGCCAAGTTCGCCTGCCCGGTCTGCGGCTACTCGATCGCCGAACTGGAGCCGCGCCTGTTCTCGTTCAACTCGCCGGTGGGCGCCTGCCCGTCCTGCGACGGCCTCGGTGCCGCCGAGGTTTTCGATCCGGCGCGGGTCGTGGCCTTTCCCTCGCTGTCGCTGGCCAGCGGCGCGGTCAAGGGCTGGGACCGGCGCAACGGCTACAGCTTCAGCATGATCGAAAGCGTGGCCAAGCACTACGGCTTCGATGTCGACACGCCCTTCGAGCAGCTTGACCCCGCGGTGCGCCAGGTCATCTTGCAGGGTTCGGGCGAGGAAGAGATCCGCTTCAGCTACACCATGGAGTCGGGCAACTCCAAGGGCAGGAAGCTCACCCGCAAGCACCCCTTCGAGGGCATCATCCCGAGCATGGCGCGGCGCTACCGCGAGACCGACTCGGCCGCGGTGCGCGAGGAGCTGGCCCGCTACCGCGGCCTGCAGCCCTGCCCCGACTGCGGCGGCACGCGGCTGCGGCGCGAGGCGCGCCACGTGAAGCTGGGCGAAGGCGCGGCGGCGCGCACCATCTTCCAGATCAGCCATGTCACCCTGCGCGAGAGCCAGGACTACTTCGAGCAGCTGCACCTGCACGGCGCCAAGGCCGAGATCGCCGACAAGGTGGTGCGCGAGATCGGCCTGCGCCTGAAGTTCCTGAACGACGTCGGCCTGAACTACCTGACGCTGGACCGCAGCGCCGAGACCCTGTCGGGTGGCGAGGCGCAGCGCATCCGCCTCGCCTCGCAGATCGGCTCGGGCCTGACCGGCGTGATGTACGTGCTGGACGAGCCCAGCATCGGGCTGCACCAGCGCGACAACGACCGCCTGATCGGCACGCTGCGCCATCTGCGCGACATCGGCAACAGCGTGATCGTGGTCGAGCACGACGAGGACATGATCCACGCCGCCGACCACCTGATCGACATGGGGCCGGGCGCCGGCATCCACGGCGGCCGCGTGATGGCGCAAGGAAGCTTCGACGACATCGCGGCGGCGTCCGAGTCGCTCACCGGCCAGTACCTGTCGGGCAAGAAGGTCATTCCCGTGCCGCACCGGCGCACGCCCTGGCTGCCGGCCGATGTACCGAACCAGTTGCAGGCGCTGCGGGTGGTCGGCGCCAGCGGCAACAACCTGAAGAACGTGACGGTGGCCTTCCCGGTCGGCCTGTTCACCTGCGTGACCGGCGTCTCCGGCTCGGGCAAGTCCACGCTGGTCAACGACACGCTGTACGCGGCGGTGGCGCGCACGATCTACCGCGCGCACGAGGAACCGGCGCCGCACGAGGAGGTCGAGGGCATCGAGGGCTTCGACAAGGTGATCAACGTCGACCAGTCGCCGATCGGCCGCACGCCGCGCAGCAACCCGGCCACCTACACCGGCCTGTTCACGCCGATCCGGGAACTGATGGCCGAGACCGCCACCGCCAAGGAACGCGGCTACGGCCCCGGGCGCTTCTCCTTCAACGTGGCCGGCGGGCGCTGCGAAGCCTGCCAGGGCGACGGCGTGGTCAAGGTCGAGATGCACTTCCTGCCCGACGTGTACGTGGCCTGCGACGTCTGCAAGGGCGCGCGCTACAACCGCGAGACGCTGGAAGTGCAGTGGAAGGGCCGCAACATCGCCCAGCTCCTGGACATGACGGTGGAGGACGCCTACGAGTTCCTCAAGCCGGTGCCGGCGATCGCGCGCAAGCTGCAGACGCTGCTGGACGTCGGCCTGTCGTACGTCAAGCTCGGCCAGTCGGCCACCACGCTGTCGGGCGGCGAGGCGCAGCGCGTGAAGCTGGCGCTGGAGCTGTCCAAGCGCGACACCGGCCGCACGCTCTATATCCTGGACGAGCCCACCACCGGCCTGCACTTCGCCGACATCGCCCTCCTGCTGCGCGTGCTGCACCAGCTGCGCGACGCCGGCAACACCATCGTGGTGATCGAGCACAACCTCGACGTCATCAAGACCGCCGACTGGATCGTCGACATGGGGCCGGAAGGCGGCGCCGGCGGCGGCCAGGTGGTGGGTGTCGGCACGCCGGAGGAGATCGCGGCCAACCCGGCGAGCCACACCGGGCGCTATCTCGGGCGGCTGCTCGACTGAGCGGCCCGGCTTTCAGGCGCTGACGTCGACCACGACGTTGCCGCCGGCGCTCCCGCTTTCGACCAGCTGGTGCGCCTTCACGATGTCGGACAGCGGCACGCGATGGGTGATGTTGTGCGACAGGCGCCCGGCCGACAGCAGTTCGGTCAGCTTGGCCGTTGCCGCCGCGCGCTCGGCCGGCGGCAGGTGGTAGACGATGAAGAAGCGCGCCGTCACGTTCTTGGCGATCAGCGGGAAGAAGTCGAGCGAGAAGCGCGCCGCGCTGCTGCCGTACACCACCCAGTCGCCGTTGGCCGCAATGGCCGCCGTGTCCAGGGCGCCGTTGGCGGCGATGTCCAGTTCGACCACCCGGTCGACCCCGCTGCCGCCGGTGGCCTTCAGCACCGCGGCCGCGGCATCGTCCCGCTTGTAGTCGATCACCTCGTCGGCGCCGGCGGCGCTCGCCAGGCGCCCCTTTTCCGCGCTGCTGACCGTCGCCAGCACCTGGCGCGCGCCGAGCAGGCGGGCGAACTGCACCGCGTAGTGGCCGACGGCGCCGGCGCCGCCGGCGACCAGCACGCGCTTGCCCTGCACGCCGCCGCCGGCCATCACCGCATGGATCGCGGTGAGCGCGGGAATGCCCAGGCAGGCGCCCGCTTCGTCGGGCGTGTTGGCCGGCAGCGGCACGGCCTGCGCCTGCGGCAGCGTCACGTAGCCGGCGGCGGTGCCGTCGGGGCGGCCCCAGGCGGCGTTCCACACCCAGACCCGTTCGCCGAGGCGGCGCGCGTCCACGCCCTCGCCCACGCCGTCGATCACGCCCATGCCGTCGCTGTGCGGCACGATGCGCGCGAACGGCAGCGTGCTGGTGCGCAGGCCGGCGCGCGACTTCACGTCCGAGGGATTGACGCCCGACCAGGCGAGCTTGACCCGGAGTTCGCCGGCGCCCGGGACGGGGTCGGGCAGCTCCGCCAGCCGCAGCACCTCGGCGGCGGGACCGGTGCGTTCATAGCAGGCAGCGCGCATGGCAGGCTCCCCAGGAGTGGAGCGCGCCATCTTAGCCCGCAGAACTCGAGCTGAGCCGGCCCTCCGATGCGAACGTGCCATCATTGCGCTTGACCGCAAGGAGCATTGCCCTATGGAACACGAACACCCCGAGAACGAAGCGGCGCCCTCGACCGCCGAGCCGCGCAATTCCTTCCTGGAGGAAAAGGCTTTCAAGTCGCGCACCGTGCTGGTGTTCGGCGAGATTTCGGACAAGTCGGCCGCCGACGTGGTGCGCCGGCTGGTCGCGCTGGACGCCGACTCGGCCGCGGCGATCGACATGCTGGTGAGTTCGCCGGGCGGCCACCTGGAATCGGGCGATGCCATCCACGACATGCTGCGCTACATCACCGCGCCGGTGAACATGATCGGCACCGGCTGGGTGGGCAGCGCCGCCGTGCACATGTACCTGGCGGTGCCCAAGGAGCGGCGCTTCTGCACGCCGAACACGCGCTTCCTGATCCACCAGCCCAGCGGCGGCGCCGGTGGCCAGGCCACCGACATCGCGATCCACGCGCAGGAGATCATCAAGGCCCGCGAGCGCGTGGCCCGCACCATCTCGCGCGAAACCGGCAAGCCGCTGGACACGGTGCTGCAGGACATCGAGCGCGACCGCTGGCTGTCGGCCGAGGAAGCGGTGGAATACGGCCTGGTCGGCCGCATCGTCGCCCACAAGTCCGAGCTCAAGCGCTAGCGCGCCGCTCGCGCCAGACGTCAGGCGTCATCCGCAGCCCGGCGGGCGGGCGGCGGCTGCGTACGGCAGCCTCAAGCGTAGTGCGCGACGCCATTGCCCAGGGACCAGTTCTCTTTGGCGACTTCGACCAGGCTCACGAACACGTCCTCCGGCCGGAGGCCGGGCTTGTCGCCAAGCAGTTCCGCGATCCGCCGGAACAGCGCCTTCTTTTGGTCCAGGGTGCGGGTGTCGTTGGCGGTGATCTGGATGAAGACGAGGTCGTCGCTGCGGGCGACGCCGAGGTAGGAGGCGCCGTAGCGGAAGTTGGCCGCCTCATGCTCGGTGGCAGCCATGAACTGGTCGTCTTCGGGCACGTTGAAGGTTTCGCGCATCGCGCGGTACAGGCCGTCGAAGATGGCCTGCCGGTAGGCTTCCGGCTTTCCGGCGCGCAGTGAGATGTGAAGCAGCGGCATTCGAGCGTCCTTTCCTGGCTGTGCTGGCCAAGGCATTGAAATGCCGCCTGTCCATTTTCACAAGCTATGGAAAGAGATATCAAAGATAATCATTCGAAATGAACGATCGCCCGCTCGACCTGGATGCCGTCCAGGCATTCGTCCGCATTGCCGAGTTGGGCAGTTTCACCCGCGCGGCCGAAGCGATGCGGACGACGCAGGCCGCGGTCAGCCTGAAGCTGAAGCGGCTCGAAGACAGGCTCGGCTGGCGGCTCCTGGAGCGCACGCCGCGCTATGTGCAGCTGTCGGCGCGCGGCGCCGCCTTTCTCGACCACGCCCGCGAGCTGCTGGAGGCCCACGACCGCGCGCTCGCCGAAGTGGCCGGCGCGCGGCAGCGCCTCACCATCGGCATCAGCGACCATGTGGCGGGACCGGAGCTCCCGGCGCTGATCGCGCGCATGAACGCGCAGGACCCGCAGCTGTTGATCGAGATCCGGATCGGCTCGTCGGGCGAGCTGCTGCAATGCTTCGACCGGCGCGAATTCGACACGGTGATCGTGCGCCTGCATGCCGGGCGCAGCGACGGCGAACTGCTGGCCGAAGAGAGGTTCGGCTGGTTCGCGGCGCCGGCCTGGCAGCATCGCGCCGGCGAGCCCTTGCCGATTTGCACCCTGGCCGAGCCCTGCGGCGTGCGGGTGATGGCCGGGCAGCTGCTCGATGCGGCGCGCGTGCCCTGGACGGAAATCTTCGTCGGCGGCGGCGTGGCGGCCGTCGCTGCGGCCGTCATGGCGGGGCTCGGCGTGGCGGCCCTGGCGCCGCGCATGCTGCCCTTTGGCGCGATGGACGTCGGCTCCCGGCTGGGACTTCCCGAGCTGCCGCGCCTGCCGGTGCTGCTGCACTCGCGGGTCAAGGACGGCCGGCCGCGCGCCGCGCTGGCTGCGCTGTCGGCGGCCTTCCGCGGCGCGGTTCGGGCTTAGAACGCTAGCCGGCGGCCCGCGCGGCCTGCAGCTGCTCGCGCGTGCGCTGCGCCTCGCGCCGGGCCGCATCGGCGAAATCGTCGCCGGCGCTGGCGTAAAGAATGGCGCGCGAGGAGTTCACCACGATGGGCGCGTCGGTGCGCCAGCCCGCCTTCACCGTGGCCGCGGCATCCCCACCCTGGGCGCCGACGCCGGGAATCAGCAGCGGCAGCGTGGGCGCCAGCTGCCGGACGCGTTCGATTTCCGCCGGGTAGGTGGCGCCCACCACCAGCCCGAGCTGGCCATTGAGGTTCCACGGGCCCTGCGCCAGCCGGGCGATGTGTTCGTACAGCAGCGGCTGGCCGTCGACCCCGGCCAGCCGCTGGTTCTGCAGGTCGTCGCCGCCGGGGTTGGAGGTGCGGCACAGGAGGAATGCGCCCTTGCCTTCGTATTTCAGGTAGGGCTGCACCGAGTCGAACCCCATGAAGGGCGAGAGCGTGACGGCGTCGGCGCCGTAGCGCTCGAAGGCCTCCTTGGCGTACTGCTCCGCGGTCGAGCCGATGTCGCCGCGCTTGGCGTCCAGGATCACGGGCACGTGCGGCGCGGCACTGCGCATGTGGCGCATCAGCCGGTCCAGCTGCAGTTCGGCGCCGTGCGCCGCGAAATAGGCGATCTGCGGCTTGAAGGCGATCACCAGGTCGGCGGTCGCGTCGACGATGCGCGCGCAGAAGTCGAAGATGCGGGAGGGGTCGCCTTTGAGGGCGGCGGGGAAACGGGCGGGGTCGGGATCGAGTCCCACGCACAGCATGGAGCCGTTGCGTTGCTGCGCCGCCTGCAGCATCTGCATGAAAGTCATGAACCGTCATTCTATCGGGCGCACCCGGTGTCCTGTCCCACCGGACACCCCGCCGCGGCGACAATGCGCACCCATGCAGCGCCTGAGTTCCCGACAGCTCGCCACCCTGGTCCTTCTCACGCTGGCGTGGGGCATCAACTGGCCGGTGATGAAAGTCGGCGTCAGCCACTGGCCGCCGCTGACGTTCCGCGCGGCCTCGATCGTGCTGGGCGTGCCGGTGCTGGCGCTGGCGCTGGTGGTGCTCAAGGTGCCGTTCCGGCTGCCCCGGCGCCATTGGCCCGAGTTCGCCTGGCTCACGCTCACCAACATGCTGGTCTGGCACGTGTGCATCATCCTGGCGGTGCGTTCGCTCTCCAGCGGCCGCGCCGCCATCCTGGGCTACACCATGCCGATCTTCTCCGCGGTGATCGGCGCGCTGCTGTTCGGCACGGCCCTGAGCCGCCGCGGCTGGCTGGGCGTGGGCGCCGCGGCGCTCGGCGTGGCCCTGCTGCTCTGGCACGAGTTCACCAACCTGGCCGGGCGGCCGGCCGGCGTGGCGCTCGCCCTGTTCGCCGCCGGCGTCTGGGCGCTGGGCACGCAGGCGCTGCGCCGCAGCCGCATCGACGTGCCGACCCTCACCCTGTCGTTCTGGATGACGGTGATCACCGGCGTGGTGCTGAGCACGGGGGCCGCCGCCTTCGAAAGCAGCCAATGGACGCGACCCGCGCCGGCGGTGGGCTGGGCCATCGCCTACAACGCCGTCCTGATCTTCGGCTATGCGCACGCGGCCTGGTTCTCCCTGGCGCGTTCGCTGCCGCCGGTGGCCTCGACCCTGAGCGTGATGTTCATCCCCGTGCTGGGCGTGTTCAGCGGCGCGCTGTGGCTGGGCGAGCGCCTGCACTGGCAGGACTGGGCCGCCGTCGCCTTGATGGTGGTGGCAATCGCCTCGGTGTTGTGGCCGGCCCGCTCCGTCGCGGCAAGCCGGGCCACCGCCTGAGCGCCTGCCCCTAGCGAGCCACTGTCGCCGGGGTGGCGGTCGCCGGTGCCACCGGGGTGGCCGGCGGCATGCCGGTCCCGGTCGCCGCCGGCGTCCCCGCGATCGCCTGCTGGTACAGCCCACGCACGCGCGGCACGTTGTCGCGCAGGCGCGCCATGCGGTCCGGGCCGGTCGGGTGCGTCGACAGGAAGGCCGGCCCGCCCTCGCCCTGCACGGCCCCCATCTTCTGCCACAGGGCGATCGAAGCGTCGGGATTGAAGCCGGCCCGCGCGGCGAGTTCCAGGCCCACCAGGTCGGCGTCGGTTTCGTCGCTGCGGCTGTACTTCAGCGTGAGCAGCTGGGTGCCGACGTTGGCGGCCAGGTCGCCGATGTTGCCCAGGCCGAGCAGCGCGGCGCCGATCGACAGGGCCGCGCCGGTGCCCTGGCTCTTGACGATACGGGCCCGCGCATGCTCGCGCAGTGCATGCGCGATCTCGTGGCCCAGGACCATGGCGGTCTCGTCATCGGTGAGCTGAAGCTGGTCGATCAGGCCGGTGAACACGGCGATCTTGCCGCCCGGCATGCAAAAGGCATTGACCTGCTTGCTGCCGATCAGGTTCACCTCCCACTGCCACTGGCGCGCGCGATCGTTCCAGCGCGCGCTGTGCGCGACCATGCGCGTGGTCATGGTGCGCAGTTTCTGCAGCTGCGGGTGGTTCTCGGGCGCCAGCGCGCGCTTCTGGCGTGCCATGTCGATCAGCTCGGCGTACTGCTGGGAGGCGGCCGCTTCCAGCTCGCCGGCCGGCACCAGGTTGCGCAGGCTCGACGCCTCGCCGACATTCACCTGCGCGAACGCAGGCATCGCGGCGGACGCGCCGATCGCCCCCAGCGCCACCAGCAACCCGCGGCGTTGCAGGGCCCAGGGACCGAGGGAATGGCAGTGGCTGCACATGCATTCGACAATAATGACCCACGCCCATCAGTCATGTCGGACAACTCCATTACCCAGCCTCAGACCGAACGCCCCGCCACCTGGGGTGAAACCTTTCGCGTATATGCGGAACCCGCTACGCTGCGCATGCTGTTCCTCGGCTTTTCCGCCGGGCTGCCGCTGCTGCTGGTGCTGGGCACGCTCAGCTTCTGGCTGCGCGAGGCGGGCATCGATCGCACCACCATCGGCTACCTGTCCTGGGTCGGGCTGGCCTATGCCTTCAAGTGGGCCTGGGCGCCGCTGGTCGACCGCCTGCCGATCCCGCTGCTGACACGCTGGCTGGGGCGGCGCCGCGCCTGGCTGCTGCTGGCGCAGGCCGTGATCATCGGCGGCCTGGTCGGCATGGCCGGCAGCGATCCCCGGGCCTCGCTCCAGGCGGTCGTGTGGTGCGCTTTGGTGGTGGCCTTCGGCTCGGCCACCCAGGACATCGCGCTCGACGCCTTCCGCATCGAGTCGGCCGATGCCCGGCGGCAGGGCGCGCTGGCCGCGGCCTACCAGACCGGCTACCGGCTGGCCATGATCTGGGCCGGCGCCGGCGTGCTGTGGATCGCAGCCCGCGCCGAAGTGCCCAACGCGGCCGCCTACCAGCACGCGGCCTGGCACACCGCCTACCTGGCGATGGCCGCTTCGATGCTGGTGGGCGTGTTCACCGTGCTGCTGTCGCCCGAGCCGAAGCGCGCCCCGCCGGCGCCGCCGCGCGATCCGGCGGCCTGGCTGCGCGACGTGCTGATCGGGCCCTTCGCCGACTTCCTGCGGCGCTACCGTTGGCAGGCCGTCCTCATCCTGGCGCTGATCGCGGTGTACCGGATCAGCGACGTGGTGATGGGCATCATGGCCAACCCGTTCTACGTGGACATGGGCTACACCAAGGACGAGGTGGCGGCCGTCAGCAAGGTGTTCGGCGTGATCATGACGCTGGTGGGCGCCTTCGTCGGCGGCGCCATGGCCGTGCGCATGGGCGTGATGCGGGTGCTGATGCTGGGCGCCGTGCTGAGCGCGGCCAGCAACCTGCTGTTCGCCTGGCTCGGCTCGCGCGGGCACGACCTGCAGGGGCTCATCCTGGTGGTCTCGGCCGACAACCTGTCCTCGGGCATCGCCTCGGCCGCCTTCATCGCCTATCTCTCCAGCCTCACCAACGTCAACTACTCGGCCACGCAGTACGCGCTGTTCAGCTCGATCATGCTGCTGCTGCCCAAGTGGCTGGCGGGCTTCTCCGGCCAGTACGTCGATGCCTACGGCTATGCCAGCTTCTTCTCGGCCACCGCGCTGCTGGGCGTGCCGGTGCTGGTGCTGGTCTGGCTGGCGTCGCGCCTCCAAGGCCCCGAATGAGGCCGCAACAATAGGATTACTCCTACCGCCGGGGACAGCCCGCCCCTACAAGGTGCACGGAAGCGCGCCCATAGAGTCGTCAGGCAACAACCGTCAGGTGAGTGGTGGAGCAACCCAGCGACAAGCCGACAGGCGAAGCCCAAGCCCAAGCGAAGGACGCCCCGCGCCGCGAGCGCCGCGCCAGCTATCGCGTGGACGACGACCAAAAGTCGGGCGAGGGTTCGCTCACCGCGCTGTCCAAGCTCAAGATGATCGAGCGCAAGCTGGCGGCATGGCGCGCCATGCGCAAGGATTCTTCCTGACCCCTCGCCGCTGATCGCCGGGGCGGTGCGCGCCGTCGACAGACTCGGGCACGGCCGTTTACCTAACTTTACGCCCGCTTCAAGCGCCGGTGATCGGCGCTCGCCACCATGGCTTCGAGAAGTTCTCTCGGAGCCACCATGGACGACACCGCAAGTAACCGCAAGACTGCCAACACCTCGCGCCGGCGCTGGTTCGCCGGCCTGGCGGCGCTGGGCGCACTGGGCGCGGCCGGCGCCGCCGCCGCGCAGGGCTGGCGCGGCGCCATCGATCCGGCCGAACGCGCGCGCCGCATGGAGTGGCGCATCGACCGCATGGTGCAGGAACTCGGGGGCACGCCGGAACAGAAGGAGCGGCTGACCGCCATCGCCCGCGCCGCCATGGCGGACCTGCAGCCGCTGCGCGAGCAGGCGCGCGAGGCGCGCCGCCAGGGCATGGCGCTGCTGGCCGCGCCGACGATCGACCGCGCCGGGCTGGAGCGGGCGCGCGCCGCGCACGTGCAGGCCGCCGAGGCGAGCAGCCGCCGCATCGTCCAGGCCATGGCCGATGCCGCCGAAGTGCTCACGCCCGAACAGCGCACCCAAATGGCCGAACGCATGAAGTCGCGCATGGATCGCTGGCGCCGCTGAAGGGCGGCGATGCCCTTCCCCACTCATTGATTACCATGGACGCATGCAGCAACTGCTGATGATCGAAGACGATGCCCGCCTCGCGCAGATGGTGGGCGAGTACCTGGAGCGATCGGGCTTCGGCGTGACGCACGCCTTGGACGCCAAGGCCGGACTGGCGCTGCTGCAGGACCCGCCGGCGGCCACGCCCGAGCTCGTGATCCTGGACTTGATGCTGCCCGACCTGGATGGCCTGGAGGTGTGCCGGCGGCTGCGCGCGCTGCCGGGCCCGGCCGGCCAGGTGCCGATCCTGATGCTGACCGCCAAGGGCGACCCCATGGACCGCATCGTCGGCCTGGAGCTCGGGGCCGACGACTACCTGCCCAAGCCCTTCGAGCCGCGCGAGCTGCTGGCCCGCATCCGCGCCATCCTGCGCCGCCGCGGCGAAGGCGCGCCGCCGCCGGCCCAGCTGATGCGCTTCGGCTCGCTGGAGATCGACCGCGACGGGCGCACCGTCACCGTCGCCGGCAAGCCCTGCGAGCTGACCTCCTACCAGTTCGACCTGCTGGTCGCGCTGGCCGAACGCGCCGGCCGCGTGCTCACGCGCGACCAGATCATGGAAGCCGTGCGCGGGCGCGAGCTGGAGGCCTTCGACCGCTCGATCGACGTGCACATGGGGCGCATCCGCGCCGCCATCGAGCCCGACCCGAAGAACCCCAAGCGGATCCTCACGGTGCGCGGCGTTGGCTATGTCTTCGCCAAGCAGCAGGACTAGGGGCGTGAACACCATGTCCGGCACGCGATGACTCCCTGGCAGGCGCGCTTTCGCTTCCCCCTGTACCTGCGCATCTGGATCGCGGTGGTGGCCGCGGTGGCGGTGCTGTCGCTCGCGTTCGGCTGGCTGCTGCGGGTGTCCAACGAGCAGGTGCCCGAGCGCGAGGTGATCATCCGCAACCAGGCCGGCGAGGTACTGGGCCAGGACCGCACCCGGCCCATGCGCGACCCGGTGCGCGGCGTGGAGTTCCAGGTCGACATGAAGGACGGCAGCACCCTGTTCGTGCAGTTGCCGCGGCGCCCGCGCGCGCCGGGTGAGCCGCCGCCGGCCCGCAGCTGGTGGCGCGGCCCCGGCGGGCTGCTGTGGATGCTGGCGGTGGTGGCCGTCGCCGTGGCCATCGGCACCTATCCGATCATCCGGCGGCTCACGCAGCGCCTGGAGGACCTGCGCAAGGGCGTGGAGCGCTGGGGCGAGGGCGACCTGTCGGTGCGCATCAAGGAATCCGGCTCGGACGAGCTGGCCTTCTTGGCGCAACGCTTCAACCACGCCGCGGAGCGCGTGGAAGCGCTGCTCAAGGCGCACAAGTCGCTGCTGGCCAACGCCTCGCATGAGCTGCGCTCGCCGCTGGCGCGCATCCGCATGGGCCTGGAGCTGATGGGACCGGGCGCCTCGCAGGCTTCGCAGGACGAGATCCGGCGCAACATCGGCGAGCTCGACCAACTCATCGACGAGATCCTGCTGGCCAGCCGCCTCGATGCGCGCGAAACCGAGCTGGGAACGGTCGAAGCGGTGGACCTCACCGGGCTGGCGGCCGAGGAATGCGCGCGCGCCGATGCGGAGCTGGCCCCGGGCGGCGACGGCCGCGCGCTGGTGGTGCAGGGCGTCGCCAAGCTGCTGCGGCGCGCCGTGCGCAACCTGCTCGAGAACGCCAGGCGCTACAGCACGGGACCCGTCGAGGTGGAGCTGCGCCGCGAAGGCGCAGAGGCGGTGCTTCGGGTGCGCGACCATGGGCCGGGCGTGCCATCGGCAGAGCAGGAGCGCATCTTCGAGCCCTTCTACCGACTGCCCGGCGCGAGCGAGCGCCACGGTGGCGTCGGGCTGGGCCTGGCCCTGGTGCGCTCGATCGCACAGCGCCATCACGGTTCGGTTCGCTGCGAAAGCCCCTTGGGCGGCGGCGCCTGTTTCGTGCTCCGCATTCCATGTCACCAGATGTAATGCGATGTAAAAGACTTCAACGTCTTTGTGTCTTCGTGAAGAAGATCACGACAATCGCAACCAAGGTGAGCTCTTGAGTGCACATCTCCCTCAGTTAGGGGATGCACAAATTTCACGCGACGCTTAAAGTTCTCTCACCGCTGTCACGCTGGCACCCCAAACATAGATCGATTAAGTCTCCCAACGACGTCCTTCCAAAGGACTTGATACAGCCACCGCCTCAGGTGGCTGTTTTTTTTGCCTCGGCAGTTGCGTGACCGCCTGGCCCGCAGGCTCAACAGAGCGCCCTGACGCGCTCGGGCTGGATGTCGACCAGGCAGCGTGTGTGCCCCAGCGGGCACTCGCGCTCGAAGCAGGGCGAGCAATCCAGCGGCGGCTGGTAGGCGGGGTCGTCGCGCAACCAGATCACCGTGGCCCGGTCATTGAGCGGCGGGGTGTGCCTGGGGCTGGACGAGCCGAACAGCGCCACCTGGGGCACGCCGAAGGCGGCGGCGACATGCATCAGCCCCGAGTCGTTGCTGACCGCTGCCTTCGCACCCGCGATCAGGGCGAACGCATCGAGCAGCGAGGTCTTGCCGGCCAGGTTGAGGCAGCGCCCGGCGCCGGCCTCGTGCGCGATCTCCTCGCACAGCGGCGCCTCCTTGCCCGAGCCGAGCAGCGCCACCGGCAGCGGCAGCGTGCGCGCCAGTTCGGCGTAGTGGATCGCCGGCCAGCGCTTGGCCGGCCCGTACTCGGCGCCCGGCGCGAACACGTAGTAGCCGCCGCGCGCCAGCCCGGCCGCGGCGATGGCCGCCTCGATCTGCGCGGACGGGAGCTGCAGGTGCGGGCGGTCGCCTTCCAGGCCCTGGGTGTCGCCGCTCAGCGCCGAGTAGAACGCCACCATCGGCGGCTTGTCCTTGGGGTTCTTGAGGCGGTGCGTCAGCAGGCCCACCCGCGCTTCCCCGAGGTAGCCGACGCGCCGGGGGATGCTGGCCAGGAACGGCAGCAGCGCGCTTTTCAGCGAGTTCGGCAGCACGTAGGCGGCGTCGAAGCGCCCTTGCACCTGTTGGGCGATGGCGCGGCGCGCCCGCCATTGCAGGCCGCCGTGCTGGAACGGGAACTCGATGACCTCGTCGACCTGCGGCATGGCCCGGTAGACCGGCGCCACCCAGGGCAGCGCGCCCACGGCCAGCGCCTCGCCGCGCGCGCGCAGCCGCCGCAGCAGCGGCTCGGTCATCACCGCATCGCCGATCCATTGCGGGGCAACGACCAGCGATCGCGTCATCGGTTCAGGGCCCGTGCAGGGGGCCTCAGTGGTGCCCGCCGAATTGCTCGCCGGCCTTGAGCTTGTAGACGGTGCCGCAGTAGGCGCACTTGGCTTCGCCGGTGCGGGCCACATCGAGGTAGATGCGCGGATGGTTGTTCCACAGCTTCATGCCGGCCGTGGGGCTGGGGCAGAACACGCCGCCGTTGGCGTTGAGGTCCTTGGCCAGCAGTTCGACCACCGCTTCCTTGCGCTTTTCCATTGCCTTCAGACCTTCGTCAGCCAGTGGGCGTATTTGGGATTGCGGCCGTTCACGATGTCGAAGAAGGCCGACTGGATGCGCTCGGTGACCGGCCCGCGGGCGCCGGCGCCGATCTGCACGCGATCGAGTTCGCGAATCGGCGTGACTTCGGCGGCGGTGCCGGTGAAGAAGGCCTCGTCGGCGATGTAGATCTCGTCGCGCGTGATGCGCTTCTGGATGATTTCCAGACCCAGGTCCTTGGCGATGTGGAACACCGTGTTGCGGGTGATGCCGTTGAGCGCGCCGGCCGACAGGTCGGGCGTGTAGATCACGCCGTCCTTGATCACGAAGATGTTCTCGCCGGCGCCTTCGCTCACGAAGCCCGAGCTGTCCAGCAGCAGGGCCTCGTCGTAGCCGTCGTCCAGCGCTTCCATGTTGGCCAGGATCGAGTTGCTGTAGTTGCTTACCGCCTTGGCCTGCGTCATGGTGATGTTGACGTGGTGGCGCGTGTAGCTGGAGGTCTTGACGCGGATGCCTTTCTTGAGGCCTTCCTCGCCCAGGTAGGCGCCCCAGGCCCAGGCCGCCACCATCAGGTGGATGCGGTTGCCCTTGGGGCTGACGCCGAGCTTCTGCGAGCCGATCCAGGTGAGCGGCCGGATGTAGCAGCTCTCGAGCTTGTTGGCGCGCACCACCTGCTTCTGCGCTTCATTCACCTGCTCCTTGGTGAAGGGCATCTGCATGCGCAGGATCTTGGCGCTGTTGAACAGGCGGTCGGTGTGCTCCTGCAGGCGGAAGATCGCCGTGCCGTTCTGGGTGTTGTAGGCGCGAACGCCCTCGAACGCGCCGCAGCCGTAGTGCAGCGTGTGGGTCAGCACGTGGATCTTGGCGTCGCGCCACTCCACCAGCTCGCCGTCCATCCAGATCTTGCCGTCGCGGTCGGCCATTGACGGTAACGCACTCATTCTTGGGTCCTTGGTTCGCTTGAGCCCGTGATTTTAAGGCGACGCCTAGGGCGCGGCCGCCTCGTCACCCGGCGGCCGGTACAGCGTCCATTTCACCAGTTTGCCGCGGGCGAACTCGCAGGTGACGCTGGATTGCGAGCGGTCGGTCCAGCGGAAGATCTCGGGCTGCGCGCCCTCGGGAGTGAGCGGCTCGCCGAGCGACTCGGTCAGCGCCATCACGTGCATCAGGTTCACACCGGGTTTCAACTTGGCGTTGAGCATGACGGCACTGCCGACGTAGCCCTTGGGCCGGTCCGCCGCCTTCTTGATGACGTGCATCAGCCGGTTGAAGTGCAGCAGCAGGTACATCACGATGGCGCCGCCGACCAGCGCCACGCCGCCCCAGCCGTAGCCCTGCCAGGCGGCCACCAGCGCCACCCCGGCCAGGATGGGAAACAGGATCTTCTGCCAGTTCATGCGCCGATTGTGGCCGCGGGGGCCGGCACCCGGCCTGTGGCGAGTGCGTAGGCCCGCGTCATTGCAGCGCCCGCACCACTTCCATCGCCTCTTCGATGCGGTCGACCGCGTGGATCGTCAGGCCTTCGATCTCGCGGCTGCCCTTCTTGGGCGCGTTGGCCTTGGGCACCACCGCCACCGAAAAGCCGAGCTTGGCGGCCTCGCGCAGCCGCTCCTGGCCGCGCGGCGCCGGCCGCACTTCACCCGCCAGCCCGACCTCGCCGAAGGCGATGAAGCCGCGCGGCAGCGGCTTGCCGCGCAGGCTGGAGGTGATCGCCAGCATCACCGACAGGTCGGCCGCCGGCTCGCCGATGCGCACGCCGCCGACCGCGTTGACGAACACGTCCTGGTCCATGCAGGCCACGCCGGCATGCCGGTGCAGCACCGCCAGCAGCATCGCCAGCCGGTCGCGGTCCAGGCCGACGGACAGGCGCCGCGGGCTGGGCCCGCCCGAGTCCACCAGCGCCTGGATCTCCACCAGCATGGGCCGCGTGCCCTCCAGCGTGACCAGCACGCAGCTGCCGGGCACCGGCTCGCTGTGCTGCGACAGGAAGATGGCGCTGGGGTTGGCCACGCCCTTGAGGCCCTTCTCGGTCATGGCGAACACGCCGATCTCGTTGACCGCGCCGAAGCGGTTCTTGATCGCGCGCACCAGCCGGAAGCTCGAGTGCGTGTCGCCCTCGAAGTAGAGCACCGTGTCCACCATGTGTTCCAGCACGCGCGGACCGGCCAGCGCCCCCTCCTTGGTCACATGGCCCACCAGCACCACCGCCGTGCCGCTGGCCTTGGCCGCGCGCGTGAGGTGGGCCGCGCATTCGCGCACCTGCGCCACCGAGCCGGGCGCCGAGGTGAGCTGGTCCGAGTACACGGTCTGGATCGAGTCGATCACCGCCACCGCCGGCCGCGCCGCGCTCAGGGTGGCCAGGATCTTTTCCAGCTGGATTTCGGCCAGCACCTTGACCTGCGAGCTGTCGAGGCCGAGTCGGCGCGAGCGCAGTGCCACCTGCGCGCCGCTTTCCTCGCCGGTCACGTAGAGCGTGGGCACCTGCGCGCGCTGCAGGCCGTCCAGCGCCTGCAGCAGCAGCGTCGACTTGCCGATGCCGGGGTCGCCGCCGATCAGCACCACGCCGCCTTCGACGATGCCGCCGCCCAGCACGCGGTCGAGCTCGCCGATGCCGGTGGGCGTGCGCTCTTCCTCGCTCGCCTCGATGTCGGCCAGCACCGCCACCTCGGCCGTCTTCGCCAGGGCCGCGAACCGGTTCCTGGTGCCGGCGGCCGCTTGTGGCACGGTCTCGATCAGCGTGTTCCAGGCCTCGCAGTGCGGGCATTTGCCCAGCCAGCGCGGGCTGGCGCCGCCGCATTCGGAGCAGGTGTAGACGGTTTTTTCCTTGGCCATGACCGGCGCACTATAGCCGGAGGAACTGGAACTCCATCCAGTGCTTGCCCCGGGCCGCGCAGACATTTAACATGTTAACTAATCGCATGGCCACCTCCTTCAAGCACCGCAACCTGCCGCGCCTGCTGCTGCAGGCCCGTGAGGCCGTGATGGCGCACACGCGGCCCAGCCTGCGCGAGCACGGCCTGTCGGACCAGCAGTGGCGGGTGCTGCGAGTGCTGGGCGAGCACGGCCTGGTGGAGACCGGGCGCATCGCGCGCGAGGCCTACATCCTGGGGCCCAGCCTCACCGGCGTGCTGGCGCGGATGGAACGCGACGGCCTGGTGCGGCGCGCCCGCGACCCGGCCGACCAGCGCCGCACCGTGGTCGAGGCCACGCCGAAGGGCATGAAGCTGGTGGAAAAGCTCTCGCGCACCATCGAGGCCCACTACAGCTGGATGGAAGGCAAGCTGGGCAAGCGCCAGCTGGCCGAGCTGTACCAGTTGCTCGACCAGGTGATCGCGATGGAGCAGCAGCCATGACGGGCCTGCCGGCGATGCGCACGGTCTATGGCGTGCTGCTGAACTCCCGGGCGGAGTTCGAGGCCTGGGCGCCGCGGATGCGCGAGGCGCCGTACAAGGCGCCGCCGGCGGCGCCGGTGCTTTACATCAAGCCGGCCAACACCTGGAGCGCCAGCGAAGCGCGGGTCCCGGTGCCGCCGGGCGTGCCGCAGGTCGAGATCGGCGCGACCGTCGGCATGCTGATCGACCCGGCCGGCGAGGCCGGCGGCTTCCTGCTGGTGAATGACCTGTCGACGCCGCAGGCGAGCTACTTCCGCCCGCCCGTCCGGGCCAACTGCCTGGACGGCTTCCTCGGCCTGGGCGCGGTGGTACCGGCCCAAGGGCAGGATCCGGCGCGCTTCGCGCTCGAAGTGCGGGTGAACGGCGAGCTGAAGCAGAGCGTGCGCTTCGACGCGCTGGTCCGTCCGCCGCACCGGCTGCTGGCCGACGTCGCCGAGTTCATGACGCTGGGCGCCGGCGACGTGCTGATGCTGGGACTGGCACCCAACCGGCCGCTGGCACGCGCCGGCGACACCATCGAGATCCGGGCGCCGGCGCTGGGCCGCCTCGTCACCCACCTGGTCGCGGAGGGCGCATGAAGCACGCCCGCGTCGTGTACCAGGGCCGCGCGCAGCACGCGATCGAAAGCGAGGGCCGGATGCTGCTGGACGACGGCTCGCGGGTGGCGCTCGAGGACGTGCGCTGGCTGCCGCCGCTGGCACCGACGGAGCGTCCCCGCACCATCCTCGCGCTGGGCCTGAACTATGCCGACCACGCGCGCGAGCTGGCCTTCAAGGCGCCCGAGGAGCCGCTGGTGTTCCTCAAGGGCGAGCGGGCGCTGAACGGCCACCGCCGGCAGACCCGGCGTCCGCCCGGCGTGGAGTTCATGCACTACGAGTGCGAGCTCGCGGTGGTGATCGGCCGCAGCGCTAAAAGGGTGCGCCGCGAAGACGCCTATGCGCACATCGCCGGCTACAGCGTGGCCAACGACTACGCGATCCGCGACTACCTGGAGAACTGGTACCGGCCCAACCTGCGGGTGAAGAACCGCGACGGCGCCACGCCGCTGGGGCCCTGGCTGGTCGACGCCGCGGACATCGCCGATCCCATGGCGCTGGCGCTGCGCACCTCGGTCAACGGCCGGCTCACGCAATCGGGCAACACGCGCGACATGATCTTCGACGTGCCATTCCTGATCGAATGGTTCAGCAGCTTCATGACGCTGGCACCGGGCGACCTGATCCTGACCGGCACGCCTGACGGCGTGGTCGATTGCCGCCCGGGCGATGTGGTGGTCACCGAGATCGAGGGCATAGGCGCCCTCATGAACACGGTCGCATGAGCGCCGCGCAGAACCGCTTCACACATGAGATGCGAATCGAACACCTGATCAATGGCAAGCGCGTCACCGGGCGCGACTACTTCGAGACCGTCAATCCTGCGACACAGGAGGTGCTGGCCGAGGTCGCCGGCGGCGGCGAAGAAGAAGTGCAGGCGGCGGTGGCCGCCGCGAAGGCGGCGTTTCCGCCATGGGCCGCCACGCCGGCGCCGCAGCGCGCCCGCCTGATGCGCCGCCTGGGCGAGCTGATCGCGGCGGACGTCGCACAGCTCTCCCACACCGAAACCCAGGACACCGGACAGCCGATCGCGCAGACCGGCAAGCAGCTGGTGCCGCGCGCCGCCGACAACTTCCACTACTTCGCCGAGATGTGCGTGCGGGTCGACGGCCACACCTACCCGACCGAGACGCACCTGAACTACACGCTGTTCCATCCGGTCGGCGTGTGCGCGCTGATCTCGCCGTGGAACGTGCCCTTCATGACGGCCACCTGGAAGGTCGCCCCCTGCCTGGCCTTCGGCAACACCGCGGTGCTCAAGATGAGCGAGCTGTCGCCGCTGACGGCGGCGCGCCTGGGCGAACTGGCATTGGAAGCGGGCATCCCGCCGGGCGTGCTCAATGTCGTGCACGGCTTCGGCCGGCAGGCCGGCGAGCCGCTGGTGCGCCATCCGGATGTGCGGGCGATCTCGTTCACCGGCTCCACCGCCACCGGCAACCGCATCGTCCGCGAGGCCGGGCTGAAGAAGTTCAGCATGGAACTGGGCGGCAAGTCGCCCTTCGTCATCTTCGAGGACGCCGACTTCGAGCGCGCGCTCGACGCCGCGGTGTTCATGATCTTCTCCAACAACGGCGAGCGCTGCACCGCCGGCAGCCGCATCCTGGTGCAGCAGTCGATCTATCGCGAGTTCGCGCGGCGCTTCGTCGAGCGGGCGAACAGGCTCAGCTTGGGTGACCCGCTCGATGACAAAACCATCATCGGCCCGATGATCTCGCCGGCCCACCTGGCCAAGGTGCGCGGCTACATCGAGCTGGGCGCCCGGGAAGGCGCCACGCTGCTGTGCGGCGGGCTGGAGGCGCCGGCCGTTCCCGAACGCGTGCGCAAGGGCAACTACGTGGCGCCGACCGTGTTCGGCGACGTCGACAACCGCATGAAGATCGCGCAGGACGAGATCTTCGGGCCGGTGGCCTGCCTGATCCCGTTCACCGACGAGCCGGAGGCGATCCGCATCGCCAACGACACCGCCTACGGCCTGTCCAGCTACGTGTGGACCGAGAACATCGGCCGCGCGCACCGCGTGGCCGCGGCGATCGAGGCCGGCATGTGCTTCGTCAACAGCCAGAACGTGCGCGACCTGCGCCAGCCCTTCGGCGGCACCAAGGCCTCGGGCACCGGGCGCGAGGGCGGCACCTGGAGCTACGAGGTATTCCTAGAGCCGAAGAACGTCGCGCTCTCGCTGGGCTCCCACCACATTCCACACTGGGGAGGCTGACATGGGCAAGCTGGCACTCGCCGCCAAGATCACCCACGTTCCCTCGCTCTACCTGAGCGAGCTGGACGGCCCGCGCAAGGGCACCCGCGCCGATGCGATCGCCGGCCACCAGGAGATCGGCCGGCGCTGCCGCGAGCTCGGGGTGGACACCATCGTGGTGTTCGACACCCACTGGCTGGTCAACGCCAACTACCACATCAACTGCGCGCCGCAGTTCCAGGGCCTGTACACCAGCAACGAGCTGCCGCACTTCATCAGCAACATGCCGTTCGAGTTCCCGGGCAATCCGACGCTCGGCAAGCTCATCGCGAAGGCGGCCAATGCCTGGGGCGTGGAGACCCTGGCGCACGACGCCACCACGCTGTCCCCGGAGTACGGCACGCTGGTGCCCATGCGCTACATGAACGCCGACCGGCACTTCAAGGTGGTGTCGGTGTCGGCCCTGTGCATGGCGCATTACCTCGACGACAGCGCGCGGCTGGGCTGGGCGATCCGCCGGGCAATCGAGGACGAGTACGAGGGCACGGTGGCCGTCTTCGCCAGCGGCTCGCTGTCGCATCGCTTCGCCCAGAACGGGCTGGCGCCGGAGTTCGCGTTCCGGATCTGGAGCCCCTTCCTCGAAGCGTTGGACCGCGAGGTGCTGCGCATGTGGCAAGGCGGCGAGTGGCAGGCCTTCTGCGGCATGCTGCCGGAGTACGCGGCCAAGGGCCACGGCGAAGGCTTCATGCACGACACCGCCATGCTGCTGGGCGCGCTCGGCTGGTCCGGCTACGACGGCCAGGCCGAGATCGTCACCGCCTACTTCGGCGCCTCCGGCACCGGGCAGCTCAACGCGGTGTTCCCGGTCACGCCGCAATCGGGCGCGGCCATCCCGAAGGCGCAGGCTTCCGCGGCCGAGGGTTACACCGCCGTGAGCCGCCGGCTCTGAGAATCGGAACATGCCGCACCTCGTCATCCTCTACACGCCCAACATCGAGCAGCAGGCCCACATGGGGCGCCTGTGCCGCGCGCTGGCCGACTGCATGCTCACGATCAGGGACGAGGCCGGCGCGCAGGTCTTTCCCACCGGCGGCACGCGCGTGCTGGCCTATCCGGCCGCCCACTCCGCGGTGGCCGACGGCCAGCGCGACTACGCCTTCGTCTACCTCAACCTGCGCATCGGCGCCGGGCGCAGCGCCGCGGTGAAGCAGCAGGTGGGCGACCGGCTGCTGGCGGTCGCGAAGTCGCATTTCGCGCCTTTGCTGGCGCAACGGCTGCTGGGCATCACCTTGCAGGTCGACGAAAGCCCCGGGCAGGTCTACGACGGCAAGCACGGCAACCTCCACCCCTTGTTCCAGCCCTGATGTTTTCCCAGGACCTCATCGCCCGGCTGGCGCGCGAACTGCACGAGAGCGAAAAGTCGCGCGTGCAGCTCGAGCATTTTTCCAGGCGCTTCCCCGGCATGACCATCGAGGACGGCTACGCCATCTCGCGCGCCTGGGTGCAGATGAAGCTCGCCGAAGGCCGGCGCGCGATCGGCCACAAGATCGGGCTCACCTCGCGCGCGATGCAGCAGGCCAGCCAGATCGACGAACCGGACTACGGCACGCTGCTGGACGACATGCTGTTCGCGCCGGGCGCCGTCCCCGCCGACCGTTTCATCGCGCCGCGGGTCGAGGTGGAGCTGGCCTTCGTGCTGAAGCACCGCCTGGCTGGCGAACAGGTCGGCATGGAGGAAGTGCTGCGCGCCACCGACTGCATCCAGCCGGCCATCGAGATCATCGATGCCCGCATCGAGCAGTTCGACCGCCACACCCGGGTGATGCGCAAAGTGCAGGACACCATCAGCGACAACGCCGCCAACGCCGGCCTCGTGCTGGGCGGCCGGAAGATGGATCCGAAGGCGCTCGACCTGCCCTGGTGCGGCGCCATCCTGCGCTGCAACGGGGTCGTCGAGGAGACCGGCCTGGCCGCCGGCGTGCAGGGGCATCCGGCCATCGGCGTGGCCTGGCTGGCGCGCAAGCTCGCGCCCTGGGGCGAGTGCCTGGAGGCCGGAGAGATCGTGCTGGCCGGCTCCTTCACCCGGCCGGTGGCGGCGAAAGAAGGCGACGTCTTCGACGCCGATTACGGGCCGCTCGGCCGTTTCGAATTCACCTTCACCTGAGAGGCACGCGCCATGCAAACACCGGTCAATCCCTTCAAGACAGCGCTGGCGGAGAACCGCCCGCAGATCGGCCTGTGGATGGGGCTGGCCTCGGCCTATACCGCGGAGATCTGCGCCGGCGCCGGTTTCGACTGGCTGCTGATCGACGGCGAGCACGCCCCGAACGACCTGCGCAGCATCCTGGCGCAGGCGCAGGTGATCGCCGGCTACCCCGGCACCCACGCCATCGCGCGGGTGCCGGTGGGCCACGGCAACGTCGGCATCGCGCTGATCAAGCAGTACCTGGACCTGGGCATCCAGACCCTGCTGGTGCCGATGGTCGATACCGCGGCGCAGGCGGCGCAGCTGGTGCGCGCCATGCGCTATCCGCCCGGCGGCATCCGCGGCATGGGCGGCGCGCGCGCCTCGCGCTGGGGCCGCTATCCGCAGTACGCCAGGGAAGCCAATGCGCAGGTCTGCCTGCTGGTGCAGGCCGAGACCAGCGAGGCCATGGCCAACCTGGACGCGATCGCCGGCACCGAAGGCGTGGACGGCGTGTTCATCGGCCCGGCCGACCTGTCGGCGGCCATGGGCCATGTCGGCGACCCGATGCACCCCGAGGTGCAGGCCACCATCGCAGACGCCCTCGCGCGCATCCGCAAGGCGGGCAAGGGCGCCGGCATCCTGACCCCCAACGAGGCGGTGGCGCGCAAGTACCTGGAACTGGGCGCGACCTTCATCGCCGTCGGCCTGGACAACAACCTGCTGGCGACCGCGACCAGCGCGCTGGCGGCCAAGTTCAAGGACGCCGGCGCGCCGGCGCCGCTGCCCGCCAGCAAGACCTATTGAGAACTGGAGAAGCGACCATGAGCGCAGTTCCGCAGGCCGCGGCCCGCATGCACCCCGACGAGTGGCGCTCGCGCGTGCAGCTGGCCGCCGCCTACCGCATCTTCGATCTGCTCGGCTGGACCGAGATGATCTACAACCACATCACGCTGCGCCTGCCCGGCAGCGTGAGCGGCGGCGACCAGCAGTTCCTGATCAACCCGTTCGGACTGCACTACAGCGAGGTCACCGCCAGCAACCTGCTCAAGATCGACCAGGCAGGGCGCAAGCTGGACGACAGCCCCTGGCCGGTGAACCCGGCCGGCTTCACGCTGCATTCGACCATCCACGGCCAGGTCGAGGGCGCCCATTGCGTGATGCACACGCACACCACCGCCGGCCTGGCGGTGGCCTGCACGCGCAGCGGCCTGGCGCAAAACAACTTCTACTCGGCGCAGCTGCACGACATGGTGGCCTACCACGACTTCGAGGGCATCACGGTGCACGCCGAGGAAGGCCCGCGGGTGCTGCGCAGCATGGGCGGCAAGCCGCTGCTGATCCTGCGCAACCACGGGCTGGTGAGCTGGGCGCCCACGCTGCCGCTGGCGCTGGCGCGCCTGTGGACCCTGCAGCGCGCGTGCGAAGTCCAGCTGGCGCAGGCCGCCCTCGGCCCGGCCATCCCGGTGAGCGAGGCCATTGCGATCAGGACCACCACCGAGTCCTTTCAGTTCGACCAGCAGTTCGGCGCCGGACAGGACGTGTTCGACGCACTGGTGCGACGCGTCGATCGCATCGATCCGGGCTACCGGCAATGAAGGCCTGCATCTACGGCGCCGGCGCAATCGGCGGATGGATGGGCGCCCGGCTCGCGCAGGCCGGCTGCGAACTGAGTGCGGTGGCGCGCGGCGCGACACTGGAAGCCTTGCAGCGCGACGGCCTGCGGCTGCATCAGGACGGGCACCTGGTGAGCGCGGCGGTGCGGGCCAGCGAGGTCCCCTCGCAGCTCGGGCCGCAGGACCTGGTGATCGTCGCCGTCAAGGCGCCGGCGATGGTCGAGGTGGCGCAGGCGATGGCGCCGCTGCTCAAGCCGGAGACCATCGTTCTCACGGCCATGAACGGCGTGCCCTGGTGGTTTTTCGAGGGCTTCGGCGGCGCCCTGCAAGGCACGCGGCTGAAGTCGGTGGACCCGGCGGGCCGCATCGCCGCCGCGGTGCCGGCCGCGCACATCGTCGGCTGCGTGGTGCACGCCAGCTGCGCGCTGGAGGCGCCGGGCCGGGTGCGCCATCACTTCGGCAACCGTCTCATCATCGGCGAGCCCTCGGGCGTGAAGACCCCGCGCGTGAACGAACTGGCGGCACTGCTGGCACGCGCCGGCTTCGAGGCCGTGGTGTCCGAGCAGATCCAGAAGGACGCCTGGTACAAGCTCTGGGGCAACATGACGGTGAACCCGATCAGCGCGATCACCGGCGCCACCACCGACCGCCTGCTGGACGATGAGCTGGTGCTCGGCCTGATCAATGCAGTGATGCTGGAGGCCAGGGAGATCGGGGCGCGCATCGGCATCCCGATCGCGCAGCAGCCGCAGGATCGGCACGCCATCACGCGCAAGCTGGGCGCCTTCAAGACCTCGATGCTGCAGGACGTGGAAGCCGGCAAGCCGGTGGAGCTGGACGCGCTGGTCAGCGTGGTGCGCGAGCTCGGCCAGCTCACGGCCGTGCCCACGCCCTTCACCGACGCGCTGCTGGGCCTGGCCCGTCTGCACGCGCGTGTGCGCGGACTCTATTGAACAAGAACAGGAACAAGCCCCCTTGAGCGCAACCCTTCCCGCCGGCAAGGCGATCAGCGGCGCGGCCTTTGCCACCCTGCTGCTGATCGCGCTGATGATGGGCGCCAACCACGTCGCCGCCCGCATCGCCTTCAACCACGGGGTCGACGTCGCCACCGCGGTGGTGTTCCGCAGCACCGTCACCGCCGGGGTGCTGGGCGTCATCCTCGCCGCCCAGGGCGTGCGACTGGCCTTCACCTCGCGGCACCGGTTCGCGCTGCCCGCCATCGGCCTGCTGATCGGGGTGCAGAGCCTGTGCCTGTATTCGGCGGTGGCGCGGCTGCCGGTGGCGCTGGCGCTGCTGGCGTTCAACACCTACCCGATCTGGACCGCGCTGTGGGCGCGGCTGGTGTACCGCCAGCGGCCCGAGCGCGCCATGCTGCTGGCCATGCCGGTGATCCTGTTCGGCCTGGCGCTGGCCCTCGACGTGCTGGGCGCCGCCTCCGGACTGGGCGCGGCGGGCCAGTGGGCCAGCATCGGCGCCGGCGTCGGCTTCGCGCTGGCGGCGGCCGGCACCTTCGGCCTGGCGCTGGTGATCACGCAGCACGAAGCGGCCGACGTCGACGGGCGCGTGCGCACCGCCACCACCATGTCGATGGCGGCGCTGGTGGCCCTCGCCAGCATCGTGGCGCAAGGTGGCCTGCACCTGCCCAACGCCGCCGCAGGCTGGGGCGGCCTGGCCGCGCTCACCTTCCTCTACGGCACCGCGTTCACCATCATGTTCACGGTGCTGCCGCGCCTGGGCGTGGTCGGCAACTCGGCGATCATGAACGTGGAGCCGGTGTTCGCCCTGGTGCTCGCCTGGCTGGTGCTGGGCCAGGCGATCGCGCCGGTGCAGGTGATGGGCGCGCTGATCGTGGTCGGGGCGGTGATGATGCTGGGAATGCGCAAGCGCTGAGCGCGCTCACCGGAACCGGATGGGCAAGCTGTGCAAACCCATCCCGCGCAGCAGCCAGCTGCTGAGCCAGCCCACCGACCCGATGACGGCGAAGATCAGGGAGGCCTCGAACTAGGCCGAGCGATGCCGCCGCCGGCTTTCGATGAACCCGCGCTTGCGCCGCTCGTACGCCTGCGCGCTCCAGTCCTCGCTCATTCGACGGACACGGGCACCCGCAGCGCCAGCGCGCACATCAGCTCGTAGCCGACCGTGCCGGCGGCGCGGGCGACTTCGTCGATGGCGAGCACGGCGCCGCCCGCAGCCCGGCCCCACAGCGTGACTTCGCTGCCGGTGCCGGCATCGGGCAGGCCGCTGAGATCCACCGTGAGCATGTCCATGCTGACGCGGCCCACCAGCCGCGTGCGCCTGCCATTCACCAGCACCGGTGTGCCGGTGCTGCAATGGCGCGGGTAGCCGTCGGCGTAGCCGCAGGCCACCACGCCGATGCGCAGCGGCGCATCGGCGGTGAAGCTGGAGCCGTAGCCGACCGTGTCGCCCGGCTGCAGTTCCTGGGTGGCGATGATGCGGGCCGCCAGCGTCATCGCCGGCTGCAGCTCCCAGTGCGCAATGTCGTGATCGGGAAAGTCGGGCGAACTGCCGTAGGCCGCGATGCCCGGCCGGATCCAGTCGCCGCGCACCTCGGCATCGCCGCCGAAGCGCAGCGCGGCGGCGCTGTTGGCCAGCGAGCGCTCGCCCGGCAGGTCGCGCGTGACGTCCCGGAACACCTGCAGCTGCGCCGCCACGCCCTTGGGTCCGTCGGCGTCGCTGAAGTGCGTCATCAAGGTGATTTCGTCGACCTGCGGCAGCGCCTCCAGGCGCGTCCAGGCACTGCGGAAGTGCGCCGGCGCGAAACCGAGCCGGTTCATGCCCGAATTCATCTTCAGGAACACCCGGTGCGGCGACTGCGTCTTGTGCATCGCCAGCATGTCGATCTGCTCCGCGCAGTGGACCGTGTGCCAGAGCCCCAGGCGCGAGCACAGTTCCAGGTCGCGCGGCTCGAACACGCCCTCGAGCAGCAGGATCGGCCCGCGCCAGCCGAGGGCGCGCACGCGCCCGGCTTCGGCCAGGTCCAGCAGCGCGAAGCCGTCGGCGCCGCGCAGCCCCTCGAACACGCGCTCGATGCCGTGGCCGTAGGCATTGGCCTTGACCACGCCCCAGACCCGCGCGTCGGGTGCGGCGCGGCGCAGGCGGGCCAGGTTGTGGCGCAGCGCCTCGAGGTGGATGGTGGCGGCGATCGGACGGGGCATGGGGCTGGAAGGCCCGCCAGTGGGCCCTTCCCGGGGATTTTGTCATCAACCCCCGTGATATAAACCCCAATCGCCTGGAGACAGCCCCAAAAGAATGACCGGCCGCGCTGCGGACGGATGCGCCCCAGCCCATGAAGCGCGGTTTTTACACCCTGATGTCCGCCCAGTTCTTTTCGTCGCTGGCGGACCAGGCGCTTTTCGTGGGCGCTGTGGAATTGATCAAGTCCGGTGGCGGCCCCGAATGGCAGCGCGCCGCCCTGGTGCCGATCTTCGCGCTGTTCTACGTCGTGCTGGCGCCCTGGCTGGGCGCCAGCGCCGACGCCTACCCCAAACGGACGGTGATGTTCGCGAGCAATGCGATCAAGATCGTCGGCTGCCTCATGATGCTGTTCGGATCGCACCCGCTGCTGGCGTATGCGGTGGTGGGCCTGGGCGCGGCGGCGTACTCGCCGGCCAAGTACGGCATCCTCACCGAACTGCTGCCGCCTTCGCAGTTGGTCAAGGCCAATGGCTGGATCGAGGGCCTGACCATCGCCTCGATCATCCTGGGCATCGTGCTGGGGGGGCAGCTGATTGGCCATGCGGTGTCGGCGCGCCTGCTGAACATCGACCTGCCGGTGCTCGACACCGGCATCGACACGCCGCCGGAAGCGGCCATCTCGGTGCTGATCTTCATCTACGTGCTGGCCGCCTGGTTCAACCTGCGCATTCCACACACCGGTGTGGAGATGCGGCCGCTGCCGAAGAACCCGCTCGACTTGGTGCCTGACTTCTGGACCTGCAATTCGCGCCTGTGGCGCGACAAGCTGGGGCAGATCTCGCTGGCGACGACGACGCTGTTCTGGGGCGTCAGCGGCAACCTGCGCTACATCATCCTGGCGTGGAGCGCGGCTGCCCTGGGCTACAGCACCACGCAGGCTTCGTCTCTCGGCGGCGTGGTGGCGATCGGCACCGCCGTCGGCGCGATCATCGCGTCGATGCGGATGCGCCTGGACATCGCCACCAAGGTGATCCCGATGGGCATCCTGATGGGGGTGCTGATCATCGTGATGAACTTCATCGACAACGTGTGGGTGGCCGCGCCCTTCCTGATCCTGCTGGGCGGCCTGGGCGGCTTCCTGGTGGTGCCGATGAATGCGCTGCTGCAGCACCGCGGCCACAACCTGATGGGCGCGGGCCGCTCGATCGCGGTGCAGAATTTCAACGAGCAGGCCTGCATCCTGGGCCTCGGCGCCTTCTACAGCCTGTCCACCGGCCTGGGGCTGACGGCCTTCGGCGCGATCACCGCCTTCGGCCTTGTGGTCGCCGGCATCATGCTGGTGATCATGCGCTGGCACCAGAACAACTGCGTCAAGTACCCCGAGGAGATCGAGCACCTGTTGCAGGTCGCGCGTCACGACAAGGTGCATGGTTGAGCGCGGCGGCAGGCTGTGGCCTGCCCTGGCCCTGACGCTCAACGCCTTCGTCTGGGGCGTGTCGTGGTGGCCCTTCCGTGAGCTGCAGCGCCTGGGGCTGCATCCCTTGTGGGCGACGGCGCTGATCTACCTCGTCTCGCTGTCGCTGCTGCTGCTCGCGCGCCCCGATGCCTGGCGCGCCCTGGCCCGCGAGCCGATGCTGTGGCTGCTGATGCTCGCGGCGGGCCTGACCAATGTCGGCTTCAACTGGGGCGTGACCGTTGGCGACGTGGTGCGCGTGGTGCTCCTGTTCTACCTGATGCCGGCCTGGACGGTGGTGCTGGCCTGGCCGATGCTGGGCGAGCAGCCGAGCGGCGCCTCGCTGCTGCGGCTGCTGCTGGCGATGACCGGCGTCTTCGTCGTGCTCAAGGGGCCGGACACGCCGTGGCCGGTGCCCGAATCGCTGGCCGACTGGCTGGCGCTGGCCGCCGGCTTCAGCTTCGCGCTGACCAACATCGTCCTGCGCAAGCTCCGGCATGTGGCGCCGGCCCCGCGCATCCTCGCCATGTTCCTGGGCGGCGCCGGGCTGGCCGCGGCGGCCGCCCTGGCCGGGACGGCGCTCGGCGTGGTGACCGCCCTGCCGGTGCCGCGCGCCGACTGGGCCGGCGTCGGCCTGGCCTTGAGCCTGGGCTTCCTGGTGAGCAACATGGCGCTGCAGTACGGCGCATCGCGGCTGCCCGCCCACACCTCCGCGCTCATCATGCTGTCGGAGATCGTGTTCGCCAGCGTCACGTCGGTGGCGCTGGGCGCGTCGACGCTGGAGCCGCGCACCTGGCTCGGCGGCGCGCTGATCCTGGTGGCGGCGGTCTGGTCGGCCTGGCCGGACCAGGAGTCCTGAGGCCGGTTCAGCGTCGGCTAGGCCGCCAGCGCCTTCTCGATGTCCTTGCCCAGCGACTCGGGCGCATCGTTGGGCGCGAATCGCTTCAGCACCTGGCCGTCCTTGCCGACCAGGAACTTGGTGAAGTTCCATTTGATCGCGGTGCTGCCGAGTAGGCCGGGCGCCTCCTGGGTGAGCCACTTGTACAGCGGATCGGCCGCGTCGCCGTTGACGTCGATCTTGGCCATCATCGGAAAGCTCACGCCGAAGTTCAACTGGCAGAACTGCGCGATCTCCTCGTTGCTGCCCGGGTCCTGGGCGCCGAACTGGTTGCACGGAAAGCCCAACACGACCAGTCCCTGCTCGCCGTAGGTCTTGTGCAGCGCCTCCAGCCCGCCGAACTGCGGCGTGAAGCCGCAGGCGCTGGCGGTGTTGACGATCAGCATCACCTGGCCGCGGTACTTCGACAGCGGCGCCAGCTTGCCGTCCATCTGCTTCGCCTTGAAATCGTAGATGCTGCTCATACGGGCCTCCGCGCTGTGATCCGGCCGATTGTGCGCCACCGGCATGGTGGCCGCAGGGATCGGCGCTCAGCGCGCAGTCCGCTGAAACATTGGCGGTTTCAGTGATTCAGTGGACCAGGCCCGCATCCAGCACCTCCACCCAGTGCTTGACGGGCGTGTCGGTGCCGCTTTGCAGGTGCGTGATGCAGCCGATGTTGGCCGACAGGATGGCGGCCGGTTGCAGCGCCCCCAGTTGGCCCAGCTTGCGGTCGCGCAGCTGCGTCGCCATGGCCGGCTGCAGCAGCGAGTAGGTGCCCGCCGAGCCGCAGCACAGGTGCGACTCGCCGGGCGCCAGGCGCAGCGTGAAGCCCAGTTCCGCGAGGTGGCGCTCCACGCCGCCGCGCAGCTGCTGGCCGTGCTGCAGCGTGCAGGGCGGGTGGAAGGCCAGCGTGCCGGCCGGCGCGCGCACCCGGCCGCGCAGGGCGGGCACCAGCTCGGGCAGCAGCTCGCTCAGGTCGCGCGTGAGCTCGCTCACCCGCCGCGCCTTGGCCGCATAGGCCGGGTCGCCGGCCAGCGCGTGGCCGTACTCCTTGACGGTCACGCCGCAGCCGGAGGCGTTCATCACGATCGCCTCGACCTGACCGCCCTCGATGAAGGGCCACCAGGCGTCGATGTTGGCGCGCATCTGCGCGCGGCCGCCGTCCTGGTCGTTCAGGTGGTAGCGGATGGCGCCGCAGCAGCCGGTGCCGGGCGCGACCACCGCCTGGATCTGCGCGGCGTCCAGCACGCGCGCGGTGGCGCTGTTGATGTTGGGCATCATGGCCGGCTGCACGCAGCCGGGCAGCAGCAGCATCTTGCGCGCGTGCACCCGCTGCGGCCAGCGGCCGGCGTCCTGCCGGGGCGGCACCTTGGCGCGCAGCGCCCGCGGCAGCAGCGCGCGCACGCCCTGCCCCAGCTTCATCGCCGGCGCGAACAGCGGCGAAGTCAGGCCTTCCTTCAGCAGCCAGCGCAGCGCCCGGCTGCCGGCCGGCCGCGGCACCTTCTCGTCGACCACCTGGCGGCCGATGTCCACCAGGTGCCCGTACTGCACGCCGCTGGGACAGGTGCTCTCGCAGTTGCGGCAGGTCAGGCAGCGGTCCAGGTGCAGCTGGGTCTGGCGCGTGGGCGGCGCGCCTTCGAGCACCTGCTTGATCAGGTAGATGCGGCCGCGCGGCCCATCGAGCTCGTCGCCCAGGATCTGGTAGGTGGGGCAGGTCGCCGTGCAGAAGCCGCAGTGCACGCAGGCGCGCAGGATCGCATCCGCCTCGCGGCCCCGGGGCGTGTCCTTGAACTCCGCGGACAGGTGGGTTTGCATTAGGGCCTGTTAACGCTATAGGAGGGCTCGCGCCGGTAGCTGGCAGGCTGCAGGGCTAGGCGCGGCCGAGGCCGTGTGCTCGCGCACACAGCGAGGTCGCAACGACGCCATGCGGCCTGCCAGCCACCGGCCCGAAGGGTGACCCAGGAAACGGGCTCCCTCCGCGTTGCAAATGCTCGCCGGGGCCCCACCCCGGCTGTGCTTTGCGCCTTGATGGCGCCCGTTTCCTGGGTCACGCGAGTCCTCCTATAGCGTTAACAGGCCCTTGACCTTCAGAACGCCGCGTACAGGCGGCCCGGGTTGAAGATGCCAGCCGGATCGAACTGGCGCTTGAGCTCGCGATGGATGCGGTCCAGCGGCGGCGCCAGCGGCGCGAAGCGCGGCACCGCCGCGCCGCTCTCCCCGCCCGCCGCGAACAGCGTGGCGTGGCCGCCGGCGCGCTGCGCCACCTCGCGGATGCGCAGGGCTTCGCCGGCGCCCGCCAGCAACCAGCGCTGCGCCCCATGCCACTCGACGAGCGGCGCCGGCGGCAGCTCGAGCACCGGCGCGGTCTGCGGCACCGACAGGCGCCACAGCGCGCGACCGGCGCGCGCGGCGAACCAGGGCAGCCGCTGGTCGCGGCAGGCCAGCCAGTGCGCCGCCGCTTCGTCCTCGCGCACCCGTTCGCCGCCGAGCGTGCGGCCGGCGGCCTCCACCGCCGCCACCGCGCCGCGCAGGCGCAGCCAGAGCGTGCCGCCCTCCCCATCCTGCATCCAGCAGCTGGCATTGAGCGGCAGCGGCCGGCCACCCCATTCGTTCAGCGCCTGCAGGGCCTGGGCCTGCGTCATCGTGAAGCGCAAGGTGGCCTCGGCAGGCGCCACCGGCAGCACCTTGAGGCTGACCTCGCTGATCAGCCCGAGCGTGCCGAGCGCGCCGGCCATCAGGCGCGAGAGGTCGTAGCCGGCGACGTTCTTCATCACCTGGCCGCCGAAGCTCAGGCATTCGCCGCGGCCGTTGATCATCGACAGGCCCAGCACGAAGTCGCGCACCGACCCCGCGCTGGCGCGCGCCGGCCCCGCCAGGCCCGCCGCCACCATCCCGCCGACGGTGGCGCCGCCGGCGAAGTGTGGCGGCTCGAAGGGCAAGCACTGGCCCTGCGCGGCCAACGCCGCCTCGAGTTCCGCCAGTGGCGTGCCCGCGCGCACCGTGACCACCAGTTCGCTCGGCTCGTAATTGGTGATGCCGGCGAAGGCCAGGGTCGACAGCAGTTCGCCCTGCGGCGCCTCGCCATAGAAGTCCTTGCTGCCGCCGCCGCGGATGCGCAGCGGCGTGCCCGCTTCGGCGGCGAGGCGCACGCGCGCGATCAGTGACTCGAGCCCGGAATCCATCGCTGAGATGGTAATGGCCCGGCTGCGCCGCGGCCGCGCCCCCGCCTTTGAAATTTCCGGCGTCAGCCGCTGACGAAATTCACCGGCAGCCCGGGCACGTCGGCGCGGGCGGCGATCACGTGGCCCGACCAGGGCATGGCCTGCAGTTCCTCGGCCGGGCGTTTCTCGCGGCCGCTGGTCAGGTACAGGGTGCGCAGGTCTTCGCCGCCGAAACAGGGCATGGTGGGGCAGCGCAGCGGCAGCTCGATCTCGGCCAGCGTCCGGCCCTCCGGCGAGAGCTTGAGCAGCCGGGCGCCCTCGAACATCGCGCACCAGTAGTTGCCCTGCTGGTCGACGGCGGCGCCGTCGGGTCGGCCGCCGTAGCCGGGCTGGCCCGGCGTCCAGCCGGCCGGCTTGGGCGCGAACTCGCGCAGCACGCGGTGGCGGCGCATGGCATTGCTGCGCGCATCCCAGTCCCAGGCCTGGATCAGGTGCCGGGTGGTGTCGGTCCAGTACAAGACACTGGCGTCCGGCGACCAGGCCAGGCCATTGGCCACGGTGGCGTTGATCGCCTTCAGTTGCACCAGCGGCCGCTGGCCGCCGCGCAGGTCGATGCTGTACAGCTCGGCCTTGCGCGCATCACGCGGCTCGTACAGCGTGCCGGCCCAGAAGCGCCCTTCGGGATCGGCCTTGCCGTCGTTGAAGCGGATGAGGGCCGGGTCGTGGCTGAACCGGGCGACGCAGGTCAAGGCTGACTGCCAGGCACGGGCCCGGTAGATGCCGTCGCGCAAGGCGACCACCAGGCCGCCGCCGCGCACCGGCGCGATGCAGCCGGGCTCGCTGGGCATGGGCCAGCTCTCGGTGGCGCCGCCGGGGCCGAGCCGCCGGATCTGGCACTGCGGGATGTCGACCCAGTACAGGGCGCGCTCTGCCGGATGCCAGAACGGCGACTCGCCCAGCGCGTCCGGCTGCGCAGTGACCCGCTCCCACTGCAGTTTCATGCGAGGCCCTCCACTGCAACGCTGCCCAGCCGCGCGTCGGGCCGCGACGGGATCGCGCCGGTGAGCGGGCTGGACGGCTTCATACCGGTTCATTGTGCCGCCCCGCGCCGGGCCCGGCCGCAGCGGAATTTCCTGCGATTCCCTAACATCGGGTCTGGCCTCGACATGCAAGCTGAACCGAACCCACCTGCCGCCAGCGCGCCGGAACGGCGCGCCGAAGCCGCGCGCTATGCGCTGCTGCGCCGGCTGGCCTTCGCCATGCGCCACCAGATGGTGGTCCACCTGCAGCCCATCGGCATGATCACGGACGTGATGGAACGCCGGCTGCAATCGGGCGCGCCCGACCTGGAGCAGATCCACCAGAGCATGTCCAAGGTGAACGGCCATGCGCGCGCCGCCGTGCAGTCCAGCCTGGACGTGGTCAGCTGGCTGGCGCCCGAGGGCGACGTGCGCGTGGCGGTCGATGCCGGCGTGCGCGAGACCCTGGGCCTGATGCGCAGCCGGTTCAACTTCCGCGGCTTCAGCATCAAGGACGAAATGGGCGCGCAGGCGCGCGAGGTCTCGCGCGCCGCGATGCGCAGCGTGCTGCCAGCCAGCCTGCTGGCGCTGACCGACCGGGCGGCCTCGCCGGCCGAACTGGTGGTGGCGGCGCACGACGCCGGCTCCGGGCTGGAACTCACCCTGGAACTGCGCCCCACCGAGGGAACGCCGGGCTACGCCGGCGACACGCCCTACCGCGCGCTCGACTGGCAGGACGTGGAGGCGCTGGCGCGGGCCGAGGGCGTGGGCCTCGAGCTTGACGGCCCGCGCGTGCGTCTGCGCTTCGCCTGAGGGCGGCGGCCCTCGGTAAGAAAAAGGCCCGCGGAGCCGAAGCTCGCGCGGGCCAAGTCCAAAGGAGGATTGCTTGCTCTTGCCTGATCCGGGTCAGCGGCTGTAGGCCGTCTCACCGTGGCTGGAGATGTCCAGCCCTTCGCGTTCCTCTTCCTCGGTGACGCGCAGTCCGATCACCAGGTCGACCACCTTGTAGGCGATGAAGGCCACCACGCCGGACCACACGATGGTGGTCAGCACGCCGGTCGCCTGGGTCAGCACCTGGGCGCCGATGCCGGGCCAGTCGGCGGCGTCGCCGCACTTGTTGGTCACGTAGTTGCAGATGCCCGTGCCGCCCAGCGAGGGCGCGGCGAACACGCCCGTCAGCAGCGCGCCCAGGATGCCGCCCACGCCGTGCACGCCGAACACATCGAGCGAGTCGTCGGCGCCGAGCAGGCGCTTCAGGCCGTTGACGCCCCACAGGCAGACCAGGCCGGCCAGCAGGCCGATCACGATCGCGCCCTTGACGCCGACGAAGCCGCAGGCCGGCGTGATCGCCACCAGGCCGGCCACCGCGCCGGAGGCGGCACCCAGCATCGAGGCCTTGCCCTTGGACAGGGCCTCACCGGCGATCCAGGACAGCGTGGCGGCGGCGGTGGCCAACAGCGTGTTGGTGAATGCCAGGGCGGCCAGGCCGTTGGCTTCCAGGTTGGAGCCGGCGTTGAAGCCGAACCAGCCGACCCACAGCATCGCCGCGCCGACCATCGTGAGGGTCAGGCTGTGCGGCGCCAGCGCTTCCTTGCCGTAGCCGATGCGCTTGCCCACCACATAGGCGCCCACCAGGCCCGCCACGCCGGCGTTGATGTGCACCACGGTGCCGCCCGCGAAGTCGAGCGCGCCCTTGGCCCACAGCCAGCCGGCCGCGGCCGTGACCTTCTCGAGCGAGGCCGCGTCGGTGATCGCGTCGGGGCCGTCCCAGTACCAGACCATATGCGCGATCGGCAGGTAGCTGAAGGTGAACCACAGCACCACGAACAGCAGCACCGCCGAGAACTTGATGCGCTCGGCGAAGGCGCCCACGATCAGCGCACAGGTGATGGCGGCGAAGGTGGCCTGGAAGGCGACGAAGGTCAACTCCGGAATCACCACGCCCTTGCTGAAGGTCGCGGCCACCGAGTCCGGAGTGATGCCGCCCAGGAACAGCTTGTCGAACGATCCCATGAAGGGGTTGTTGGCGGTGAAGGCCACGCTGTAGCCGTACAGCGCCCACAGCACGTAGATCAGCGAGGTGACCACGAACACCTGCATCAGCACCGACAGCATGTTCTTGCTGCGCACCAGGCCGCCGTAGAACAGCGCCAGGCCGGGGATGGTCATGAAGATCACGAGCGCGGTGGCCACCGTCATCCAGGCGGTGTCGCCCTTGTTGGGCACGAGCGCGGGCGCCGAAGCGGCGGCGGCCGGGGCCGATGCGGCAGCCGCGGCGGCGGGAGCCGCCGCCGGCGTGGCCTCGGTGGCTGCAGCCGCGGGCGCGGCGGAAGCGGCCGCCGCCGGCGCCGCGGCCGGGGCCTGGGCGATGGCGCCGGCGCTGCCGGCGAGCAGCCCCAGGCCCAGGACGATGGAAGCAATGAACGATTTCATGGTGAGCTCTCCTTCTGCTCGGTGCGCTTACAGCGCTTCCTTGCCGGTTTCGCCGGTACGGATGCGGACGACCTGCTCCAGGTCGTACACGAAAACCTTGCCGTCGCCGATCTTGCCGGTGCGGGCGGCGCCTTCGACGGTTTCGATGACGCGGTCGACCAGATCGTCGGCCACCGCCGCTTCGATCTTGACCTTGGGCAGGAAGTCGACCACGTACTCCGCGCCGCGGTACAGCTCGGTGTGGCCCTTCTGCCGGCCGAAGCCCTTGACCTCGGTGACGGTGATGCCCTGCACCCCGATGCCGGACAGCGCTTCGCGCACCTCGTCCAGCTTGAAGGGTTTGATGATGGCGGTGACGAGTTTCATGCTTGCTCCTTTGAAAGGGCCGTGATCAGAAGCTGTGGGTGTACTTGACGCCCGCGACCAGGCCGCTCTTGCCCATGAACTTGCCGTTCACCGGGCTGGCGTAGAACGACTTGTCGGCATCCGTGCCCACGCCGGCGAGCGAGACCGACAGGCCGTTGCCGAAGTCCTTGCCGAGCGTCAGCGAGTAGTCGGTGTAGCTGGCGACGTCCAGGTTGTTGACCCACTGATGGCCGACGTGCGGCGTCAGCGTCAGGCCCCAGACGCCCAGGTCGAAGGTGCCGCTCAGGTCGAGGTAGCCGCTGCCCTTGGTGTTTTCGTTGGTTGCGAAGTTGTAGTTGCCGAACAGGTTGGTCAGCGCATACGAGTACTTCAGCGTCGCCGGGCCCCAAGTGCCGGCGGCGTAGACCTCGGTGGTGTTGGCGTTCTTGAAGATGCCACCGCCGCCCGCGTCCTGCAGGTTGTTGCTGATGTACTCGTAGCGCAGCACGCCGAGGTCGATGCCGAAGTCGCCGACGCTGAACTTGTAGCCGCCGTAGAGGTCCAGTTCGACCGGGCCGTCGATATTGGTGCGCGGGGCAATGTCGCCGGTGTCCTCGATCCAGCGGATGCTGGACGCCCAGGCGCCCACATAGAAGCCGCTCTTGTGCGCGAAGTCCGCGCCACCCTGCAGCGCCGGCTTCAGGCGCGTCTGGGAGATGCCGCGGTAGCGGTAGTCGGTGACCGCCCCGACGTTGACGGAGGCGGTGTAGTCGGGCTCGGGCGCGGCCGGGGTGGTTTGCGCGAATGCGGCGCCGGACAGGGTCACCGCTGCAAGGACCATCCGCCGGGCGATCTTCTGGGAATCCACTGAGTCTCTCCTGTTGTGAAAAGGGGTTGAACTCAGCCTAGCAGGGAGCGTGCCATGCGCTTTTGGCTATGCAGTGCACGACACCAATGGTTGGGGCGTTAATGACTCAGAACGGTGCTGCACGAGGCTGCTGCACGATGCTGGTGCGCGGATGAGGCGCTGCCGGCACGTGACAGGGGCTGGATGCACCCGAATGGGGAGGAATGCCGATGAGCTTGTCTCTTGTGCAAAGCCGCGCGCAGCTCGGCCTGCAGGCCGCCGCCGTCACGGTCGAGGTGCACCTGGCCAACGGGCTGCCCAGCTTCACGCTGGTCGGCCTGGCCGACGTCGAAGTGAAGGAAGCGCGCGAGCGGGTGCGCTCGGCGCTGCAGAACTGCGGCCTGGAGTTCCCGCACAACAAGCGCATCACGGTGAATCTGGCGCCGGCCGACCTGCCCAAGGACTCCGGCCGCTTCGACCTGCCGATCGCGCTGGGCATCCTGGCGGCCAGCGGCCAGGTCGATGCAGCCAAGCTGGCAGGCTGGGAGTTCGCCGGCGAGCTCTCGCTGTCGGGCGAGCTGCGGCCGGTGCGCGGCGCCCTGGCCATGAGCCTGGCGCTGCACGCCGCCGGCGCCAGCGCCAGGCTGGTGCTGCCGCCCGGCAGCGCCGAGGACGCCGCGCTGGTGCCGCAGGCCCAGGTGTACCGGGCCGACCACCTGCTCGACGTCGTGCGGCAGTTCCTGCCCGGTCCGCCCAGCCACGATGCAGGACCGGGATGGCGCCAGGTGGTGCCGCAGCCGGCACTGGGCGCGGCGTCGCACCCGGACCTCGCTGACGTCAAGGGCCAGGCCGCCGCCCGGCGGGCTTTGGAGATCGCCGCGGCCGGCGGGCACAGCCTGCTGCTGCTCGGCCCGCCGGGGTCGGGCAAGTCCATGCTGGCGCAGCGCTTCGCCGGACTGCTGCCGCCGCTGTCGGTGGACGAAGCGCTGCAGACCGCGGCCATCGCCAGCCTCGCCGGGCGCTTCTCGCAGTCGGAATGGGGGCTGCGGCCGACACGCAGCCCGCATCACAGTGCCAGCGCCGTCGCCTTGGTCGGTGGCGGTTCGCCGCCGCGGCCCGGCGAAATCTCGCTGGCGCACAACGGCGTGCTGTTCCTCGATGAACTGCCGGAGTTTCCGCGCGCCGCCCTCGAAGCGCTGCGCGAACCCCTGGAAACCGGCCACATCACCATCTCGCGCGCGGCGCACCGCGCCGAATTCCCGGCGCGCTTCCAGTTCGTCGGCGCCATGAATCCCTGTCCCTGCGGCTGGCTGGGCGCGGCGCACCGCCACTGCCGCTGCACGCCGGACCAGGTCGCGCGCTACCAGGCCCGCTTGAGCGGGCCGCTGCTCGATCGCATCGACCTGCATGTCGAGGTGCCGGCGCTCGGCGCCGAGGAACTGCTGCAGGCGCCGGAAGGCGAAGCGTCGCAGGCGGTACGCGAGCGCTGCCAGGCGGCGCACGTGCGCTCCCTGCAGCGCCAGGGCAAGCCGAACCAGGCCTTGCAAGGCAAGGAGCTCGATGCGCACGCGCAGCTCGATGCGGCGGCGCTGAAGTTCCTCCACCTGGCCGCGTCGCGCCTGGGCTGGAGCGCGCGCGCCACGCACCGCGCGATGAAGGTGGCGCGAACCATCGCCGACCTGGCCGGCGCGGGCAGCATCGAGGTCGCCCACATCGCGGAGGCGGTGCAGTACCGGCGGGCGCTGGCGACGACAATCGCCGCATGAGTTCGCCGTCCGCTTCGCCGGCGCACGATCGCCGGCTGGTGGGCTGGCTGTCGCTCGCGCAACTGATTTCCTGGGGCAGCCTGTTCTACACCTTCGCGCTGCTGCTGGAACCGGTGGAGCGCGAGTTGGGCATGAGTCGCGCGCAGGCCTCGCTGGCGTTCAGCCTGGCGCTGCTGGCCGAAGGCATCGCCGCCTATCCGGTGGGCCGCTGGATCGACCGCGGGCACGAACGGGCGGTGGTCACCGGCAGCTCGCTGCTGGCCGGCGCCTGCCTGCTGGCGCACAGCGCGATCCAGGGCCCGTGGGGCTTCTACGCGGTGTGGATCGGACTGGGGATCGCCATGGCCGGGACCCTGTACACGCCGGTGTTCGCGGTGGTGACCCGGCGCTTTCCGCAGGACTTCCGGCGCGCGATCATCACCATCACGTTCCTGGGCGGGCTCGCCAGCACGGTGTTCATCCCGCTCACCGCCTGGCTGATCGCCGCCCTGGGCTGGCGCCACGCGCTGTGGGTGCTGGCCGGGCTGCATCTGCTCGTTTGCGCGCCGCTGCATGCGCGCCTGCTGCGCGACGCGCCCACGCCGGCGGTGCCCGCACCCGCGGCGGCGCGCGCGCCCGCCGCGGCCCACATGCGCGAGGCGCCGTTCCTGTTGATCGGTGTCTTCGTGGTCGCGATGATGGCAGTGACCGCCGCCCTGCCGCCGCACATGATCAGCCTGCTGCGCGGCAGCGGCCTCGACGAGCGCTGGGTGATCGCGATTCCCGCCAGCATCGGGCTGATGCAGGTGGCCGGGCGGGTGCTGCTGTTCCTGTTCGAGCACCGCTTCGACGTGCACCTGGCCAACCGCGTCATCCCGACCCTGGTGCCGATCGGCCTGGTGCTGCTGATCGCCGGCGCCGGCTACCCCTGGGCAGCGCTGCTCTTCGTCGCGCTCTACGGGCTGGGCAACGGAATGATCACCATCGTGAAGGGCACGGCGATCGCCCAGTACGTCAGCCGCGAGCACGTCGCCTCGCTCAATGGCGCACTGGGACTGCCCTCGGCCCTGGCGCGCGCAGCCACACCCTGGTTGCTGGGCGCCTTGTGGACCGCGCAGGCCGGCTATGCGCACGGGCTCTGGCTGTTGCTGGCGTTGAGCCTTTCGGCGGTCGCGGCGCTCATGCTGGCGCAGCGCATCGCGCTCAAGCGCGCGCGCTGACCTCGCCCCGGCGGGCGCCGGTCAGATCTGGACCAGCCCCTTGCTGGTGAACTTGACCACGGTGCCCGCCTTCCATGCCGGCTTGGCTTCCTGCTCGAAATTGCGCACCGTGCCGTCCTTCATCTTGACCTTGGTCACCCACACGTCCTTGCTGGTCGCAGCCTTCTGCACTTCGTTGCCCGCATAGCCGCCCGCGACCGCGCCGGCGGCGGTGGCCAGCGTCTTGCCGTTGCCCTTGCCGACCTGGTTGCCGAGCAGGCCGCCGACCACGGCGCCGCCCACGATGCCGACGGCGCCGCCTTCGCCTTTGCGGCGTTCCGGATGCACGTCCTGCACCGTGCCGCAATCCTGGCAGGACGCCAGCTTCTTCGCGATCCCGGGAGGCACGCCGTGCGGGTTGCCTTGTGCGCTGGCTGCGGCAGCGGCAGCGACGGCCAGGAGGGCGATGGCGAGTTTCTTCATGATGGGCTTCCCTTCATACAGCTGAGTTCAGCGCCATAGCCTAGCGCCAAGCCCAGCCATTGCCGGAGCCCCTCAGAGATTTGGTGCAAGCAAACGTTGCAGCTCGGCCAGTTGCGCGCCGCGGCGGCGCGCCTGGTCCTGCAGCTGGTCGTCGCCGACCCGGCCGACGTTGAAATAGGTGCTGTCGGGATGCGACAGGTAGAAGCCGCTGACGCTCGCCGCCGGCGTCATCGCCATGCTCTCGGTCAGGCCCATGCCCACTTCATGCGCTTCCAGCAGCTCGAACAGCGCGCGCTTGACGCTGTGGTCCGGGCAGGCCGGGTAGCCGGGGGCCGGCCGGATGCCGCGGTATTTCTCGGCGATCAGCGCCTCGTTGTCCAGCGACTCGCCGCCGGCATAGCCCCAAAGGTCCTTGCGTACCCGCTCGTGCATCGCTTCAGCCAGCGCCTCGGCCAGCCGGTCGGCCAGTGCCTTCAGCATGATCGCCGAGTAGTCGTCCAGGTCGTCCAGGAAGTACTTTTCCTTCTGCTCGACGCCGAGCCCGGCCGTCACCGCGAAGGCGCCGACATAGTCCTTGGCCGCCCCGCGCGGGGCGACGAAATCGGCCAGCGCGCGGCTCGGCCGCATCCGGCCTTCCACCGCCTGCTTCTCGGTCTGCTGGCGCAAGCCCCACCAGGTCAGCGCCACCTGCTGGCGCGACTCGTCGGTGTAGAGCTGGATGTCGTCGTCGTTCACGGCGTTGGCCGGCCAGAAGCCCACCACCGCGTTGGCGGTGAGCCAGCGACCCTCGATCAGGCGCTTGAGCATGCGCTGGCCGTCGCCATAGACGCGCACCGCCTCGGCGCCCACCACCTCATCCTTGAGGATGGCGGGGAACGGCCCGGCCAGGTCCCAGGTCTGGAAGAACGGGCCCCAGTCGATGTAGCGGGCCAGCTGCGCCAGGTCGAAGTTGCGGAACACCCGCCGGCCCAGGAACTTGGGCTGCGGCGGCGTGTAGCGGCTCCAGTCGACCGGCGTCTTGTTGGCGCGCGCCTGCGCCAGCGGCCACAGAGGAGTCTGCTTCTTGCCGGCGTGCAGCTGGCGCACCTTCTCGTAGTCGGCTTCGACTTCGGCGATGTAGCGGGCCGCCTGGTCCGACAGCAGGCCCTGGGCCACGCTGACGCTGCGCGAGGCGTCCGGCACGTAGACCACCGGTCCCTCGTAGTGCGGCGCGATCTTCACCGCCGTGTGCACCCGGCTGGTGGTGGCGCCGCCGATCAGCAGCGGAATCTTGCGGATGCGGAAGTGCTCGTCCTTCTGCATCTCGCCGGCGACGTACTGCATCTCCTCCAGCGAGGGCGTGATCAGGCCCGACAGGCCGACGATGTCCGCGCCCTCCACCTTGGCCTTCGCCAGGATCTCGTGGCAGGGCACCATCACGCCCATGTTCACGACCTCGAAGTTGTTGCACTGGAGGACCACGGTGACGATGTTCTTGCCGATGTCGTGCACGTCGCCCTTGACGGTGGCGATCACGATCTTGCCCTTGGCCTTGACCTCCTCGCCGGCGGCCGCCTGCTGGCGCTTTTCTTCCTCGATGTAGGGCACCAGGTGGGCAACGGCCTGCTTCATCACGCGCGCCGACTTCACCACCTGCGGCAGGAACATCTTGCCCTGCCCGAACAGCTCGCCGACGACGTTCATGCCGTCCATCAGCGGGCCCTCGATCACGTGCAGCGGGCGGCCGCCGCGCGCCAGGATGGCGCGATAGGCTTCCTCCGTGTCCTGCACGATGAAGTCGGTGATGCCCGCCACCAAAGCGTGCGACAGGCGCTGCTCGACGGTGCCGGCGCGCCACTCGTTCTTCCTGGCATCGTCCTTGGCCGCGCCCTTGGCATCCTCGGCGATCTCGACCAGCCGCTCGCCGGCGTCCGGCCGGCGGTTGAGCACCACGTCCTCGACCCGCTCGCGCAGCTGCGGCTCGACCTCGTCGTAGACGCCGACCATGCCGGCGTTGACGATGCCCATGTCCATGCCGGCCTTGATCGCGTGGTACAGGAACACGGTGTGGATCGCTTCGCGCACCGGGTCGTTGCCGCGGAACGAGAAGCTCACGTTGGACACGCCGCCGGAGACCTTGGCGCCGGGCAGGTTCTGCTTGATCCAGCGCGTGGCCTCGATGAAGTCCACTGCGTAGTTGTTGTGCTCCTCGATGCCGGTGGCGATCGCGAAGATGTTGGGGTCGAAGATGATGTCCTCGGGCGGCAGGCCGACCTCGTCCACCAGGATGCGGTAGGCCCGCGCGCAGATCTCGGTCTTGCGCTCGTAGCTGTCGGCCTGGCCCTTCTCGTCGAAGGCCATCACCACCGCCGCGGCGCCGTAGCGCCGCACCAGCCCGGCCTGGCGCTTGAACTCGGCCTCGCCTTCCTTGAGCGAGATCGAGTTGACGATGCCCTTGCCCTGGATGCAGCGCAGGCCCGCCTCGATCACCTCCCACTTGGAGGAATCGACCATCACCGGCACCTTGGCGATGTCGGGCTCGCCGGCCATCAGGTTGAGGAAGCGCACCATGGCGGCCTTGCTGTCGAGCATGGCTTCGTCCATGTTGACGTCGATCACCTGGGCGCCGTTCTCGACCTGCTGGCGCGCCACGGCCAGCGCCTGCTCGAACTGGCCGGCCAGGATCATGCGGGCGAAGGCCTTGGAGCCGGTGACGTTGGTGCGCTCGCCGATGTTGACGAACAGGCTGCCGGACCCGATCGCGACGGGCTCCAGGCCGGACAGTTTCATGGAGGGAACGGGGGTTTCGCGCATCTCTCACCTCATACGTGCAGGTGAGCGCGGTTGGAAATCTCAAGCCTGACGCCGGGCCTCATGCCCGGTCGCTGCAGCGCTCCTTGAGGAAGGCCGATTCTAATCGCTGCTCCCCGTTGAGCTCGGCGAACGGCCGGCATGCCTATCATCCCGGGCATCGAACGGAACGCCGAAGGACCGACACCGTGCAACTGCAGCTGTGTACCTGGGCCGAAGTCGAGGCCTATCTCCACAAAGGCCCGAAGGCCATCCTCATGCCGATCGGCTCGACCGAGCAGCACGGGCCCAATGGCCTCATCGGCACCGACGCCATTTGCGCGGAGGTGATCGCGAAGGCGATCGGCGCCGCCGACGGCGCGATGGTCGCGCCGACCATCGCGGTCGGCATGGCTGTGCACCACATGGAGTTTGCCGGCTCCATGACGCTGCGGCCCTCGACGCTGATCGCGGTGATCCGCGACTGCGTCATGTCCCTGGCCGAGCACGGGTTCGAGCGCTTCTTCTTCATCAACGGGCACGGCGGCAACATCCCCAGCATCCGCGCGGCGTTTTACGAGGTCCATGCGGAGAACCGCGCCTGCAGGGGCGGGAACGCGCCGGACTTGCGCTGCGCCCTGGCGAACTGGTGGGAGAACGAAGCGGTCGGCCGCCTGTCCAAGGAGCTGTTCCCCGGCGTGGAGGGATCGCACGCCACGCCATCCGAAGTCTCCTTGACCCAGTACGCCTATCCCGAGGCCATCAAGCACGTCAGCATGTCGCCGCAGGTCGCGCCCGGCGGCGGTTTCCACGACGCCCGCGATTTCAGGCGCCGCTTCCCGGACGGCCGGATCGGCTCCGATCCGTCGCTGGCCCGGCCGGAGCACGGTCAGCGGCTGCTGGAGGCCGCCGCCCGGTCCATCGCCGGTCAGTTCAAGGAATTCGTCGCCGAGGCTTGAGGCCCGGCGGCCAATGACGCAAAAAAATCCCCCGGAACGGCCGCGCTCCGGGGGATGCGAGGGGTCGGGCGGAAGAAACTTGCGAACAACGCCCAACCGAGGAGATGTCAGCAGGGTCCAAGCACTTCCCGTGCCTGCGCCGGCTCGGCGCCCGGGCCGGTTCAGGCTTTAGGCCGCTTCCTTGTAGAAATACTCGCGCTTGAGGCCGCGCGCCGCCAGCGGCTGCACCGCCTCGCGGATCGCCGCGATGTGGTCCGGCGTGGTGCCACAGCAGCCGCCGACGATGTTCACCAGCCCCTCGGCCGCGAACTCGCGCAGCAGGCGCGCCGTGACCTCGGGCGTCTCGTCGAAGCCGGTCTCGCTCATCGGGTTGGGCAGGCCGGCGTTGGGGTAGCAGCTGATGAACGTGTCGGGGGCGACGCGCGCCAGTTCCTGGATGTAGGGGCGCATCAGGGCGGCGCCGAGCGCGCAGTTCAGGCCGACCGCCAGCGGGCGGGCATGGCGCACGCTGTACCAGAAGGCGGTGACGGTCTGGCCGCTGAGGATGCGCCCGGAGGCATCGGTCACGGTGCCGCTGATGATCACCGGCAGGCGCTCGCCCGAGTGCTCGAAGTACTCGTCGATGGCGAACAGCGCTGCCTTGGCGTTGAGCGTGTCGAAGATGGTTTCCACCAGCAGCAGGTCGGCGCCGCCTTCGGTCAGCCCCTGCACCTGCTCGTAGTACGACTGGCGCAGCTGCTCGAAGTCGACGTTGCGCGCGCCGGGGTCGTTCACGTCGGGGCTGATGCTGGCGGTGCGCGGCGTCGGGCCGAGCGCACCGGCGACGAAGCGCGGCTTGTCGGTGGTGGAGAACTTGTCGGCCGCGGCGCGCGCCAGCCTGGCCGACTCACGGTTCATCTCCAGCGCCAGTTCGCCCAGGCCGTAGTCGTCCTGCGCGATGCGGGTGGCGCCGAAGGTGTTGGTCTCGATGATGTCGACGCCGGCGGCCAGGTAGGCCTCGTGGATGTCGCGTACCACCTCCGGCTTGGTGAGCGACAGCAGGTCGCCGTTGTTGCGCAGGTCCTTGGGGTGGTCCTTGAAGCGCTCGCCGCGGTAGTCGGCTTCCGTGAGGCGGAACCGCTGCAGCATGGTGCCCATGGCGCCGTCGAGGATCGCGATGCGTTGCTCGAGGATGGCGGGCAGGGCCTGGCCGCGGGTGTAGGCGATTTGTCTCATGGTGCGTTGATTGTAGGAATTGTCGGGAAAATACGCGCCCTGTGCCTTCACCCCAATCCATTCTCCAGGAAGTTTTTGGCTACGAGCGGTTTCGTGGCCCCCAGGCGGACATCGTCGACCACGTGATCGCCGGCGGCGACGCGCTGGTGCTGATGCCCACCGGCGGCGGCAAGTCGCTGTGCTACCAGGTGCCGGCGATCGCGCGCGAGCGCGCCGGCCAGGGCCTGACGGTGGTGGTCTCGCCGCTGATCGCCCTGATGCACGACCAGGTCGGCGCGCTGCACGAGGCCGGGGTCGAGGCGGCGTTCCTGAACTCCACGCTGACCAGCCAGGAGGCCTGGGCGATCGAGAAGCGCCTGGCGCGCGGCGAGCTCACGCTGCTGTACGCGGCGCCGGAGCGCGTCACCACGCCGCGCTTCCTGGCGCTGCTGGACGAGCTGCGCGAGCGCGGCAAGCTCAGCCTGTTCGCGATCGACGAGGCGCATTGCGTGAGCCAGTGGGGCCACGACTTCCGCCCGGAGTACCGTGCGCTCACCGTGCTGCACGAGCGCTACCCGCAGGTGCCGCGGATCGCCCTCACCGCCACCGCCGACGCGATCACCCGCGAGGACATCACCCAGCGCCTGCAGCTGGAGGAGGCGCGCCAGTTCATCAGCAGCTTCGACCGGCCCAACATCTCCTACACCATCGTCGAAAAGAAGGACGGCGCGTCCCAGCTGCTGCGCTTCATCGAGGGCGAGCACGAGGGGGAGGCCGGCATCGTCTACTGCCAGTCGCGCAAGCGGGTCGAGGAGATCGCGGCGCTGCTGCGCGAGCACGGCGCAAATGCCCTGCCCTACCACGCCGGGCTGGAGGCCGAAGTGCGCCAGGCGCACCAGGACCGCTTCCTGCGCGAGGACGGCATCGTGATGGTGGCCACCATCGCCTTCGGCATGGGCATCGACAAGCCGGACGTGCGCTTCGTGGCCCACCTGGACATGCCCAAGAACATCGAGGGCTACTACCAGGAGACCGGGCGCGCCGGGCGCGACGGCCTGCCGGCCGCCGCGTGGATGGTTTACGGCCTGCAGGACGTGGTGAACCAACGCCGCATGATCGACGAAAGCCCCTCGGCCGAGGAGTTCAAGCAGGTGATGCGCGGCAAGCTCGACGCCCTGCTGGCGCTGGCCGAGGCGACCGACTGCCGGCGGGTGCGGCTGTTGCGCTACTTTGGGGAGAATCTCGCCGACGCCGGGCCGCCCCAAGGCGGCGAGGGCCCCCTCGGGGGGCAGCGAGGACACGAGGTGCCGAGCGTGGGGGCTCGCTACTCTTGTGGCAACTGCGACAACTGCGTGGCGCCGCCGCGGGTGTGGGACGGCACCGATGCGGCGCGCAAGCTGCTGTCCACCGTCTATCGCGTGCAGCAGCACAGCGGCATCGGCTTCGGCGCCGGACACGTCATGGACGTGCTGCGCGGGCGCCAGACCGAGAAGGTCGCGCAGTACGGGCACGAGCGCCTGAGCACCTTCGGCATCGGCGCCGAGTTCAGCGAGGCGCAGCTGCGCGGCGTGCTGCGCCAGCTGATCGCACTGGGCGCGCTCAGCGTCGACAGCGCCGCCTTCAACACCCTCAAACTGACCGAAGGCTCGCGCGCGGTGCTGCGCGGCGAAGTGGACGTGCAGCTGCGCGAGGCGGTGTCGCAGGCCGGCCGCGCGCGCAAGCGCAAGTCCGTCACCGCGCCGCCGGCGGCCGCCGCCGGCCTCACCCAGGACGGCCTGATGCGCTTCGCGGCGCTGAAGGCGTGGCGCGCGGAAGTCGCGCGCGAGCACAACCTGCCGGCCTACGTGATCTTCCACGACGCCACGCTGGCCGCCATCGCGGCGCTCGCGCCGCGCACGCTGGACGACCTGCAGGGCATCAGCGGCATCGGCGCGAAGAAGCTGGAGGCCTACGGCGACGAGGTGCTGCGCGTGGTTCAGTCCGCGTAGTCCAGCGGCAAAGCGGTGGTGGACTTGAGCACCTCCATCGCGAAGCTCGAGCTGACGTCCTGCAGTTCCACCGCGCGGATCAGGCGCTTGTAGACGGCGTCGTAGCCCGCGATGTCGGGCGCCACCACCTTGAGCAGGTAGTCGACGTCCCCGCTCATGCGGTAGATCTCCACGATCTCGGGAATGTCGCGCGTGCCCTGCACGAAGCGCTTGGTCCAGGCATCGCTGTGCTGGCTGGCGCGGATGGCGACGAACACGGTGACCGGCAGGTTCAGCCGAGCCGGGTCGCACAGCACGACCTGGCCGCGGATCACGCCGCTCTCCTGCAGCTTCTGCACCCGGCGCCAGCACGGCGTGGGCGACAGGTGCACGGCTTTGGCGAGCACGGCGAGCGGCGTTGTGCCATCGCGCTGGAGAATAGAAAGAATTTCCCTGTCTTTCTTGTCCATGGGAAGCATTTTCTACTCAGCGGCTGTTTTGCGCCAGTGATTTGCAACCCGTTTGCGCGGCCCGCCCCCTAGACTTGGTCGCCATGAACACGATCACGCAGGCGTTCACGCGCCACCCAAGCAATGTCGGCGAAAGCTACTGGCAGCACATGGGCATGGCGCTGTCGTTCGCGGGCGTGCTCGCGCTGGCGACACTGGCGTGCCTGGCGCACGCGATCTTTCCCTTCCTGTGCGAGCGCACCGGCAGCCGGCTGGTGCGGCAATTGAACGATCGCCTCAGCAACCGGGGCGGCCCTGCCCAGTCCCAGAACTAGTTGGCCACTAGGGCATGAAGCCGATGCGCCGCGCCTCACGGACTTCGGGCTTGATGCGGTGCTCCGCCTCGAGTTGGCCGAGGAATTCCTCGGCGCTGAACTGCGTCGCCAGGATATCGACCTGGCGCTTGACCGCCGCGAAGTCGCCGAGGCACAGCTGATCCAGCTGCGCCAGCCGCGTGCGGGCCCCGGCATCCAGCTGCGCCGCCTCGCCGCCCAGGGCTTCGGTGACGAACATGCGCTCGCGCTGCGCCGGCGTGAGCGGCTTGAAGCGGATCTTGAAAGTGAAGCGCCGCAGCGCCGCCTGGTCGATGCGGTCCATCAGGTTGGTGGTGCACACGAAGATGCCGCGGAAGCGCTCCATGCCCTGCAGCATCTCGTTGACTTCAGTCACCTCGTAGGTGCGCTGCGCGCCGCGGCGGTCCTGCAGGAAGCTGTCGGCCTCGTCGAGCAGCAGGATCGCCTTCTCGCTTTCGCCCTCGCGGAACATCGCCGCCATGTTCTGCTCGGTCTCACCCACGAACTTGCTCATGAGGTCGCTGGCCTGCTTGACCAGCAGCGGCATTTCCAGGCTTTGGGCGAGGTGCTCGGCCAGCGCCGTCTTGCCGGTGCCGGGCGCGCCGTGGAAGCACAGCGTGCCGTGGCCGCGCGCCTTCAGCGCCGCGATGATGCGCGGCACCTCGAAGCGCGATTCGATGTTCAGCATCTCCAGGTCGTAGCGGGTGACGCTGTGGCGCATCGCCCCGCCCGGGTCGCGGCTGCCCAGTGCCTGGTCCGAGTTGCGCAGCTGCCGTTCGATCAGGCTTTCCATGGTCGCGCCCTCGAAGCCGGCCAGGCCGGCGAAGCGCACCGCGGTGCGGATCTGCGCCGGCGTCAGCCCCCGCCGCTCGGTGAGCTTGGCCACGAAGGCGTCCGACACCACCGCGCCCTCCAGCGTCTTGCGCACCAGCGCCTCGCGCGCGCCGGGCGGCGGCGACTTCAGTTCCAGGTGGTAGGCGAAGCGCCGCCGGAACGCCGGGTCGATCTGCTCGATGCGGTTGGTGACCCAGATCGTCGGCACGGTGTTGGACTCCAGAATCTGGTTCACCCAGGCCTTGCCGTTGACGCTGGCGCCGGCCGGTGCCACCACCTGGTCGGCGCGCGCCATCAACTGCGCCGCCTCGCTGGAGATCGGCGGAAACACGTCTTCCACCTCGTCGAACAGCAGCGCCGCCTGCGCGCTGCCCTTGAGGAACACCTGCGCGATCTGCAGCGAGCGGTAGCGGTCGCGGCCGGACAGCGAATTGCCGTCGCGGTCGGCGTATTCGACTTCGAACAGGTCCAGGCCGGCCGACTGCGCCACCACCTTGGCCAGCTCGGTCTTGCCGGTGCCGGGCGGCCCGTACAGCAGCACGTTCACGCCCGGCTCCTTGCGCGCCACCGCATTGCGCAGCAGCGCCGACATCACCTGCGCGTCCTCGGCCACGAAGCTGAAGTCCGACAGCCTGAGCTCGCTCTTGGCCGAGGGCCGCGTGAACACCGCCATCAGCTCGCTCTGGTCGCGGTACTCGCGCATCAGCACCGGCGGCAGCTTCTCGCTGACCTTCATCAGGTCGGCCAGGTCGGTGATGTTGTGCTCGGAGATCAGGTTCTCCACCAGCCCGATGCGCTCCAGGCGCGAGCCGTTGCGCAGCGCCTCGCCCACGTCGCTGGCGTTCACGCCGGCGATCTCGGCAATGGCGGCATAGGCTTCCGGCGCATTGTTGACCTTGAACTCGACCAGCAGGCTGCGCAAGTCGCGCTGGTAGCGCGCCAGCGTGCCGTACAGCAGCAGCGCCCGCTCTGCATTGTTCAGCTGCAGCAGCCCGGACAGCGCATCGATGTTCTTTTCGACCAGGGTGGACTGCTTCTTCAGGGCGTGCGAGAGCCAGTCGCCGGTGACCGCCAGCACCGACAACAGGTCCTTGGGCTGGTCCTTGGCGTACTCGTCGAGGTAGAAGAACAGCGTGCCCTCCTCGTAGGGCCCGCGCCACAGGCCGTGGCGCGCCAGGAACTCGCGGGTGGGCAGCTCTTCGTGGCCGCGCCAGAACTCGTTGTCCTTGCAGCGCCGCGCCAGGAACTCGCGCAGCCGCACCAGGGCCGGCGCCGGCCACACGAGGTGGCGGCCGGCCAGTGAGAGCAGCCCGTTCAGGTCCCGCCGCACGTTGAACTTGCCGCCCTGCTTGGCGGCCAGCGTCAGGACGAAGTGTGAGCACATCAGGTCCAGCACCGGCGCGTCCTTCAATCCCGGTGAGGGAAGCAGCTGCACATCCGCCGCGCGCTTGACCATGGCCAGGCCTCCAGGCCCCGTTGGGGGGTGTCCGACAATAACGCGGGTCCATCCTAAATGGAAGCCGCTGCCAAAGCCCCTGCGCGGGGCTGCTCGTTTGCCGTGGACAATCGCCCCTGACATGATCGAACTCGCCGACATCCAGGCCGCCGCCGCCCGCTTGCACGGGCAGGTGATGGACACGCCCTGCGTGGAATCGCGCACGCTCTCGCACATCACTGGTGCGCAGGTGTTCCTGAAGTTCGAGAACCTGCAGTTCACTGCATCCTTCAAGGAGCGCGGCGCCTGCAACAAGCTGGCGCAACTGAGCGATGAGGAGAAGCGGCGCGGCGTCATCGCGATGAGCGCCGGCAACCACGCCCAGGGCGTGGCCTACCATGCGCAGCGCCTCGGCCTGCGCGCCGTGATCGTGATGCCGCGCTTCACGCCGGGCGTGAAGGTGGAGCGCACCCGCAGCTTCGGCGCCGAGGTGCTGCTGCACGGCGACACCCTGGACGAGGCGCGCAGCCATGCCTTGCAGCTGGCCGCGGCGCAGGAACTCACCTTCGTGCACCCCTATGACGATGAGGCGATCGTCGCCGGCCAGGGAACGGTGGGCATCGAGATGCTGCGGGCGGTGCCGCAGCTGGACACGCTGGTGGTGGCGGTCGGCGGCGGCGGCCTGATCTCGGGCATCGCGGTGGCGGCCAAGGCGATCAAGCCCTCGATCGAGGTGGTGGGCGTGCAGGCGCTGCGCTTTCCCAACATGTTCAACGCGGTCAAGCATGCGGCGCTGCCGCAGGGCGCCAGCACCATCGCCGAAGGCATCGCCGTCGGCACGCCCGGGCACATCACGCGGGCGGTGATCGAGCGCCATGTCGACGACCTGTTGCTGGTGGACGAGGGCGACATCGAGCAGGCGATCGTGATGCTGCTGGAGATCGAGAAGACGCTGGTCGAGGGCGCCGGCGCCGCCGGACTGGCGGCCCTGCTCAAGGAGCCCGGGCGCTTCCGCGGCCGCACCGTCGGCCTGGTGCTGGGCGGCGGCAACATCGACCCCATGCTGCTGGCGGCGATCATCGAGCGCGGCATGGTGCGGGCCGGCCGGCTGGCGCGGGTGCTGGTGAGCGCGCGCGACGTGCCGGGCTCGTTGGCGCGCATCACCGCCATCGTCGGCGAGGCCGGTGCCAACATCGACGAGGTGCACCACCAGCGCGCGTTCACGCTGCTGGCGGCCCAGAATGTGGAGATCGAGCTGGTGCTGCAGACGCGCGGGCGCGACCACATCCAGTCGGTGCTCGAGGCGCTGCACCGCGGCGGATTCCAGGCGAGGGAGCAATGATGGACAAGGAAAAACTGCAGGGGGCGCTGCCCGAGTACTTCGCCCCCTGGGTGCAGGAGCTGGGGCTGGCGGTCGAAAGCTTCGACGGCGACGGCGTGACGCTGAGGTTGCCGCAAGGCGAGCGGCTGTCGCGAGTGGGCGGCATGCTGTGCGGCCAGGCCATGATGGCGGCCGCCGACACCGCCATGGTGCTGGCCCTGATCAACCATTTCGGCGAGTTCCGGCCCTGCACCACCGTGCAGATGAACACCAGCTTCCTCAAGCCCCTGTCCAACCAGGATGCGCTGGTGCAGGCGCGGGTGCTGCGCGCCGGCAAGTCGCTGGCGTTCGGCGAGATCGACCTGCGCGGCGCCGCCGACGGCAAGAGCGTGTGCCGCGCCAGCGTGACCTACGCGCTGCTCTAGGGTGGGCCAGCAGCCCTGGGCTAGAATTCCCGCCAGCTCGACATCCAAGCAGGAACTGACACACATGGCCACCCCCACAACGACGACTGAGCAGACCCCGGCGCATGACGGCGTCGAGTCCGTGGTGCACCTGATGCCCGTGGTGCTGCCCGTCATGGGCGGCGTGCTGATGTTCCTGCTGGCCTTCATCGCCGTCTACATGGCCTGACGGCGCGTCGCGCGTTCGCCCCCGGCTTTTCCCGTTTTCCCCTTCCGCCGCGCAGCTTTGCAGGCCGCGCGGCCGTGCCTTTTGTCACGCCCGGCGCTGGCACGAATGGTCGCGCTTCAAGCTCGCATAACCTCATGCAAGTTCTGCATGAAAATCAGATTGGGCGACAGCCGAGGCCCCGGCTGCTTCCCTAAAATTGGCCTCCCAGCCGACCCGCGGGAAGCGAGACACCCCTCGCGCCCAGCCACTGCCGACCCCGCAGTCCCGCCCGTTGACTGAGCCGAGCCCGATTTCAAAAAGGCAGCGCTCGTCACCTTCCCGAGCTCCGCCTTTCTGAGATCAGGTTTTATTTTCAGGAGCTTTTGGATGAACTCTCCCGTGATGCAAGGCTTGAACTTGCAGACCCCGGCCTTTGTGAAGAACGCGAAGCTGATCGCGTGGGTCGCCGACATGGCGGCACTGTGCAAGCCCGAACGCATCCATTGGTGCGACGGCAGCCAGGAAGAGTACGACGCGCTCTGCCAGCAGCTGGTGGACGCCGGCACCTTCAAGAAGCTCAACGCGGCCAAGCGGCCGAACTCCTACCTGGCCTGGTCCGACCCGAGCGACGTGGCGCGGGTCGAAGACCGCACCTTCATCTGCTCGGCCAAGAAGGAAGACGCCGGCCCGACCAACAACTGGGTCGCTCCGGCCGAGATGCGCGCCACGCTGCAGCCGCTGTTCGATGGCTGCATGCGCGGCCGCACCATGTACGTGGTGCCCTTCTCCATGGGCCCGCTGGGCTCGCCGATCGCCCACATCGGCATCGAGCTGTCCGACAGCCCCTACGTCGCGGTCAACATGAAGATCATGACCCGCATGGGCCGCGCGGTGTACGACGTGCTCGGCGTCAACGGCGAGTTCGTGCCCTGCGTCCACACCGTGGGCGCGCCGCTGCAGCCGGGCGAGAAGGACCAGACCGCCTGGCCCTGCAACAAGACCAAGTACATCGTCCACTACCCGGAAACCCGCGAGATCTGGTCGTACGGCTCGGGCTACGGCGGCAATGCGCTGCTGGGCAAGAAGTGCTTCGCGCTGCGCATCGCCTCGACCATGGGCCGCGACGAAGGCTGGCTGGCCGAGCACATGCTCATCCTGGGCGTGACCAACCCGAAGGGCCGCAAGTACCACGTCGCCGCCGCCTTCCCGTCGGCCTGCGGCAAGACCAACTTCGCGATGCTGATCCCGCCCAAGGGCTTCGAGGGCTGGAAGGTCACGACCATCGGCGACGACATCGCCTGGATCAAGCCCGGCACCGACGGCCGCCTGTACGCGATCAACCCCGAAGCCGGCTATTTCGGCGTGGCGCCCGGCACCAACTTCAAGACGAATCCCAACTGCATGGATTCGCTGAAGCGGGACGTGATCTACACCAACGTCGCGCTGACCGACGACGGCGACGTCTGGTGGGAAGGCATGGACGGTGAGGCCCCGGCCCACGCCATCGACTGGCAGGGCAAGGACTGGACGCCGCAACTGGCCAAGGAGACCGGCGCCAAGGCCGCGCACCCGAACGCCCGCTTCACCGTGGCTGCCACCAACAACCCGGCGCTGGACCCGGCCTGGGACGATCCGGCCGGCGTGCCGATCGACGCCTTCATCTTCGGCGGCCGCCGCTCCACCACGGTGCCGCTGGTGACCGAGGCCAACGACTGGGTGGAAGGCGTGTACATGGCCGCCACCATGGGCTCGGAAACCACCGCCGCCATCATCGGCCAGCAGGGCGTTGTGCGCCGCGATCCGTTCGCCATGCTGCCCTTCGCCGGCTACAACATGAGCGACTACTTCCAGCACTGGCTCAACCTGGGCCGCAAGCTGGAGGCCACCGGCGCCAAGCTGCCCCGGATCTTCACCACCAACTGGTTCCGCAAGGGCGAGGACGGCAAGTTCGTCTGGCCGGGCTACGGCGAGAACATGCGCGTGCTGAAGTGGATGATCGACCGCGTCGAAGGCCAGGCCCGAGGCAACCAACACCCCTTCGGCATCAGCCCGAGCTACGAGGAACTGAACTGGGAAGGCCTGCCCTTCAGCAAGGAGCAGTTCCAGCAGGTGATCGGCATCGACCTGCCCGCCTGGGAGAAAGAGCTGCAGTTACATCACGAGCTGTTCCAGCAGCTGCAGCACCGCCTGCCGCAGGAGCTGAAGGACACCAAGGCCGAGATCGAGCGCCGTCTCGCCGCCTGACGACTTTCCGCACTGATCGGCTGGACCCCAGAGTCCAGCACCGCCGGGTAAGGACGACCTTGCCCGGCTTTTTTCTTGCGGGGACGACCCCGGCTGAGTGGGCGCTCGCTCGCCCCGGGAGTTCGATATGGCCTGGATTGTTCTGGTGGTCGCCGGTCTCTTTGAAGTGGCCTGGGCGATCGGGCTGAAATACACCGACGGCTTTTCCCGCTTCTGGCCCAGCGCCGCCACGCTGGCCGCCATGGTGGTCAGCGTGGTGCTTTTGGGCTGGACGATGCGCACCCTGCCGGTGGGTACCGCCTACGCCGTGTGGACCGGGATCGGCGCGGCCGGGACCGTGCTTCTGGGGGTTATGCTGTTCAACGAGCCGGCCACCCTGGCCCGGCTCGGCTGTGTGGCCCTGATCGTGGCCGGCATCGTGGGCCTGAAGCTCACCGCCTAGGCTGCGCCTTTTGCGAGCTCAAGACAATGCCAGACGTCACCATCTTTCACAACCCGAGCTGCGGCACCAGTCGCAACACGCTGGCCCTCATCCGGCACGCCGGGATCGAACCCCGGGTGGTGGAGTACCTGAAGACCCCGCCGTCCCGCGATGAGCTGCGGGCGCTGCTGAGCGAGATGGGGATCGGTGCGCGCGAACTGCTGCGCGAGAAGGGCACGCCGTACGGCGAGCTGGGCCTGTCGGATCCCAAATGGACCGACGAGCAATTGCTGGACTTCATCCAGCAGCACCCGATCCTGATGAACCGCCCCATCGTCCGCACGCCGCTGGGCACCCGGCTGTGCCGGCCCTCCGAGGCCGTGCTGGAGCTGCTGCCCGTCCCGAAGCTGGCACCCTTCAAAAAAGAGGACGGCGAACTGGTCCAGGACAGCGGGTTGCGGCGCCAGCGCTGACGCTGACGCCACGGCCAATGAAAAAGCCGTTCCTCGGCAAGAGGAACGGCCTTTTTGTTCAGGCGGGGTCGCTGTCTACTTGGCGTGGGCGGCGCTGCGCGCGCTGGCCTGGAACCTTCGCTCCCGGCGCCTGCGCGCCACGCGCAGGGACCAGGCGTCAAGCGCCCGGTGCAAGGGGCCCGGCAGCAGGCGGACGGCGCCGCCCGCCAGTCGCATCAGCAAGAGGGCGGCCATTGCATGCTCTCAGTAGTAGGCGCGGATGTCGCGCACCGCGGCGGCGCTCATCGCGCGGCTGATGTCAGCCATGATGCGGGCATCGGCCAGCGCGGCTTGCCAGTACTGCGCGTCCGCGGCGGCCTGGCGGCGTGCCGCATTCCACGCCTTCACCGCGCCGCGCGCCAGGGCGGCCGCATGGCGTGCCGGCGCGGCCAGCAGGGCCAGCGCGGCAAAGGCCACCGTCCACATGGCGATCCAGGCCACCAGCAGATGGCCCTCGGTCCAGGTGTCCACGACCTGGTTCGCGACCACCAGCAGCGCCGCCACGATGGCCGACAGCAGCAGGGTGGCGGCGGTGCGTGCGCCGTCGAAGCCGCGCGCGAGCTGCTTGACGCTGCCCACGACACGTTCGGCACGCTCGACGCCCGGATGCTGGGCGGGATAGTCGACATGGGCAAAGCTGGTCATGGTTTTCTCCTTGGTATCGCGGGGCAAGATGCCTCGCCGCTTGTCCAAATACTAGGGTTTGCACTGATATATTTCCAATTTAGATTGGTGATGCATATCATTCATGGCAATGATGAAAGTGCTCAACTTCCGCACCCTCGACCTGAACCTCCTGCGCGTGTTCGACCAGGTGATGGCCGAGCGCAACCTGACGCGGGCGGCGCGCAACCTGGCCATGACCCAGCCGGCGGTCAGCAACGCGCTCAACCGCCTGCGCGAGACCCTGGGCGACAAGCTGGTGGTGCGTAGCGGCTACGGCGTGGAGCCGACCCCGCGCGCGCTGGCGCTGTGGCCGGCGGTCGCCGATGCGCTGCGTCAGCTGGAGACCTCGCTCACGCCGGGTCAGTTCGTGGCCTCGCAGGCCGTCACCAGCTTCGTGTTGGCGATGGCGGATGCGACCGCCGCGGAGCTGATGCCGGGCCTGGTCGAGATCATCGAGCGCGACGCACCCGGCGTATCGGTGCGCGTGTTGCCGCTCACCACCCGCGATCCGCGGCGCCTGCTCGACGAGGGCCAGGTGGATCTGGCGGCGGGGTTTTTTCCTGCGGTGCTGGCCGACCTCACCGCCCAGGAGCAGCAGGCCGGGCTGGCGCCCTTCGCTCACGAGCGGCTGTACGACGGCCGTTATGTCTGCGTGATGCGCAAGGGCCACCCGCTGGCCCGGGGGCCGCTCACGGTGGAGCGCTACTGCAAGGCGCATCACCTGCTGGTGAGCTTCTCGGGGCGGCCATTCGGCCTGGTGGACGAGGCGCTGGCCTCGCTCGGCAAGAAGCGGCGCGTGGTGCTGACGGTGAATCAGTTCTTCACGGCGGGACGGGTGGTCGCCAACTCGGACCTGCTGACGGTCCTGCCCAGCCACTTCATCAACGTCACTGGCATCGCCGACCAGCTGATGCTGCGCGAACTGCCGTTCGAGGTCCCGCCGGTGCACGTGGATTCGCTGTGGCACCGGCGGCAGGGCCAGCGCAGCGACCACGCCTGGCTGCGGCTGGCCGTGGCCGCCGCCTCCAGGAAGGCTTTCGCCTGAAACGCGTCAGCGCACGACGCGCAGGTAGGCCAGCGCGGCCCCCCGCAGCTCGGCCGCCTGGCGCGGGTTGTTGCCGGCCCGGGCTTCGGCCCGCTCCAGCAGCAGTCGGGGAATCGCGGCATGGCCGAGGCGACCCCGCGTGGGAGCCATCAGCCGGAAGATCTGGGCAAACAGGGCGTACATAGGTTTTTCTCGGGGAAGTCTGGCGCTAGTCCAGGATGACTTAAGCATAAGGGTTTTCCCTAGGAATGCAAGCCACGACCGGGCTCGGCCCGATGCCGTTGCGGCATGAGGGCTTGCGCAGCCCACATCGGCACCCCGCGAGCTCTGCCGCGGCGCCTCGCACAATAGGCGCCGTGAAGATCCAGCTGCTGTCCGACCTGCACCTCGAAGTCCAGCCGGACGTGCGGCCTACGCCGGCGCCCGGCGCCGAGCTGCTGGTGCTGGCCGGGGACATCGGCTCCTACCAGGGCGGCAGCCGGCTGAGCGGCGACGACTTTGGCCTGGCGCGCTTTTCCCCGCGCCACGGCTGGCCCACGCCGGTACTGTTCGTGCCGGGCAACCACGAGTACGACTGCTTCGATTTCGACGAAGCGCATGCGCGCTTGCGCGAAACCTGCGAGCGCCTGGGGATGATCTGGCTGGAGCGCGAGACGCTGATGCTCGACGGCGTGCGCTTCATCGGCACCACGCTATGGACCGACTTCGATGCGCTGGCGACGGCCGAGGACCGGGCGGCCCAGAGCCCGGCGCAGTTGCTGCGAAAGCGCGAGAAAGCCTTCCGGGCCGCCAACTACTACCTGCGCAAGGCCGGCACCACGCGCCGGGGGGAAGCCTGGCTGGCCGAAGGTTGGCGCGAACAGGCCCTGCTGTGTCAGGACTGGCTGCGCGAGGCGCTGGTGGCACCGTTCGACGGCTGCACCGTGGTGGTGACGCACTTTGCACCGAGCCTGCGCAGCGCCGATCCCCGTTATGGGCTGACGCCCGGCACGGCCGGCTTCTGCAATGCGCTGCCGGCGTTCCTGGCCCAGGCGCAATGGTGGCTGCACGGCCATCTGCACTGCCAGCAGAACTACATCGAAGCCGGGTGCCGGGTGGTCGCCAACACGCTGGGGTATGCCGCCAAGGGCGAGCAGGACGGCTTTCGCCCCCACCTCGTACTGGACTTGGGCGCGCCTCATCGCTGACCGAAGGCGCGCATCTTGCGTGCAGCACACCCGGTACGGGTTACTTTCATCTACACCTTGCCTTGTGGTCTTTACACAAGCGATGAGATGCAGCTGAACCCCGTGTGGAACACTGCACTGCGTGGAGGCCACGATGAGAAGAACGATCTGGACCCCGACGCTGTCATGGCTGGCCGCCGTGAGTGTGGCCCTGGCCCTGGCACTGGCAGCGCCCAGCGAAACCAACGTGATGGGGCGGCTGCCGACGCTCTTCGCCAAGCGGCTGGACCAGCAGCAGGTGGTGCTGCCGCACCAGCTCCCGGCGGAGCGCACGCTTGCGCTTGTCGCCTTCACGCGCCACCAGCGCGCCGAGATCGACAGCTGGATCCAGGGCCTGCGCCTGGATCAGGACACCAGCATCCCGTGGTTCCGGATGTCGGTGGTGAACGACCCGGGCAGCGAGAGCGCGCGCACTGCGATCGAGAACAAACTGCTCGCACGCCATCCGTCGGAGTCCGAGCGTTCGCGGCTGGTGCCGGTCTTCACCGACCGCCAGGCCTTCGCGCGCGCGGCCGGCATCTCCGGCACCGAGCGCGCCTCGATCCTGGTGCTGGATCGCCAGGGCAAGGTGCTGGCGCGGGCCGAAGGCAAGTACGACGAGGCCAAGGCGCAGGCCCTGCGCGAGACGCTGCTCGCGCGCAACGACTGATCCTCGGGCGGCGCTCCGCGCCCGCGCCGCCGGCGCCGCGTTTTGCCTTACAGTGTGATGTCGCCCCTGCCCACGAGGCCTGGGGCGTTCCTACCTGTCGCATGAGAGTTCTTGTCCTCGGCGCCGGCATCATCGGCATCAGCAGCGCCTGGCACTTGCAGGAGCGCGGCCATGACGTCACTGTCGTGGACCGCCAGCCCGATGCCGCGCGCGAAACCAGCTTCGCCAATGCAGCGCAGATCTCGGTGAGCTATTGCGAGCCCTGGGCCAACCGGCATGCGCCGGCCAAGCTGCTCAAGTGGATGTTTCGCAGCGACGCGCCGCTGCTGTTCCGGCCGCGCCTGGACTGGCGGCAGTGGCGCTGGGGCCTGAAGTTCCTGGCCCAGTGCAACGACACCGCGTTCGAGCGCAACGTGCGGCAGCTGGTGGCGCTGGGCGCCTACAGCCACGCGGCGCTGAAGGACATCGTGCGCGCGACCGGCATCGAGTACCAGCGCCTGGAGCGCGGCATCGCGCACTACTTCACCGATCCGCGCTCGTTCGAGGACGCCGCCCGCGCGGCGCAGCTCATGCAGAAGTTCGGCGTGGAGCGCAAGGTCGTGACGCGCGAGGAGCTGCTCGCCATCGAGCCGGCCTTCCGGCCCTTCGCGCACGCGATCGTCGGCGGCACCTACACCGCCAGCGACGAGAGCGGCGACGCGCGCCTGTTCACCGAGCAGCTCGCCCGGCTGTGCGCGGCGCGCGGGGTGCAGTTTCTCTACGAACACGATGTGCTGCGCCTGGACCAGCGCGGCGGCGAGCTGGCCGCGGTGGAGACGCGCGACCGCCGCAGCGGCGAGGTGCAGCGCCTGTCGGCCGAGGCGGTCGTAGTGGCTTCCGGCTCCCACAGCGCCGGGCTGCTGCGCGGCGCGGGCGTCGACCTGCCGATCTATCCGGGCAAGGGCTACAGCGCGACGTTCCGGCTGCTCAAGCCGGAACTCGCGCCTTACGTCAGCACCATCGACGACGAGGTGAAGTGCGCGATCAGCCGGCTGGGCGACGAATTGCGGGTGGCCGGCACCATCGAGCTGTCGGGCTATGACCTGTCGCTGGACACGCCGCTGGCGAAGGCGCGCTGCCGCATGCTGGCCGACCGCGTCGAGAAAGTGTTGCCGGGCGTCTGCGACACCCGCGGCGAGAGCGAGGGCGGCAACCCGCGCTACTGGGCGGGCCTGCGCCCGGCCACGCCCACCAACATCCCCTACATCGGGCGCACGCGGGTCGCGCGGCTGTGGGTCAACGCGGGGCACGGCACGCTGGGCTGGACGCACGGCGCCGGTTCCGGCAAGGCCATCGCCGAACTCATCAGCGGCCGCCAGCCGCAGATGGCTTTCCATTTCTACGGCTTCGGCGCGCCCGGCGACAAGTGGTCGCCGCAGGCCGCCTGAGGCCCCGCATGGCCATGAGCCCGCCCATCAAAGCCACGCCGCCCGGCTTCTCGGCGCTGGAGTTCCGCACCGCCCTCGGCATGTTCGCCACCGGGGTGACCATCGTGACCGCGCGCGCCGCCGACGGCCAGGTGATCGGCCTGACCGCCAACTCCTTCAATTCGGTGTCGCTCGCGCCGCCGCTGGTGCTCTGGAGCCTGGCGCAGGCGGCGGCGTCGCTGGCGGTGTTCCGTGCCGGCTCGCACTACGCGATCAACGTGCTGGCCCGCGAGCAGAAGGCGCTGGCGGAGCGCTTTGCCTCGCGCGGCAACGACCGCTGGAGCGGCGTGAGCTTCATCGAAGGCAACGGCGGCGCGCCGCTGCTCGAAGGCGCGGCCGCGACCTTCGAGTGCTTCAACCGCAGCCGCTATGAGGAAGGCGACCACGTGATCTTCGTCGGCGAAGTGGAGCGCTGCAGCTGGCGCGCCGGGGCCTCGCCGCTGCTGTTCCACGGCGGACGCTACTACACCGAGCACCCGCTCTGAGTCCGGGAGACTCCTAGCCGACAGCGCGTTTCGGGCGCCGTCGCTAACATCGCTCGATGACCGCAAGAAAGGCGCACCTCGATTCACTCGCGATCTCACTGCTGCTGGCGTGCTGCCTGTTCTGGGGCTTCCAGCAAATCCTGATCAAGACCACCGTCGGTGAAGTGCCGCCGCTATGGCAGGCGGCGATCCGCTTCGCCGGCGCCACCCTGTTGCTGTGGCTCTGGTGCCTGGCGCGCCGGGTCCCGCTGTTCGCGCGCGACGGCACCCTGGGCCCCGGCCTGCTGGCCGGCCTGCTGTTCGCCGCCGAATTCAGCTGCATCTACCTGGGGCTGCGCGAGACCACCGCCTCGCGCCTGACGGTCTTCCTCTACACCTCGCCCTTCGTGGTGGCGGCGCTGCTGCCGCGGCTGGTGCCTTCGGAGACCTTGCGCGCAGTGCAGTGGACGGGGCTGCTGATCGCATTCGCCGCCGTCGCCGTCGCCTTCAGCGAGGGCTTCGCCGGCGGCGCCACGGCGCGCCACCTGCGCGGCGACGCGCTGGCGCTGGCGGCGGGCGTGCTGTGGGGCCTGACGACCCTGGTGATCCGCGCGAGCGCCATGGCCACGGCGAGCGCCGAGAAGACCCTGTTCTACCAGGTGGCGGTGACCGCGGCGGTGGCGCCGCTGCTGTCGCTGGCGCTGGGCGAAAGCTGGTCGCTGCAGTATTCGGCCTACGCCTGGAGCTCGCTGGCGGTGCAGACCGTGATCGGCGCCTTCGCCAGCTACCTGGCCTGGATGTGGCTGCTGCGGCACTACCCGGCCACGCAGATGTCCTCGTTCACCTTCCTCACGCCGGTGTTCGCGCTGGTGTTCGGCGTCGCCCTGCTGCGCGAGCCGCTGACGGCGCAACTGGTGCTGGCGCTGGCGGGCGTGGCGCTGGGCATCGTGCTGGTGAACCGCCGGCCCGCCACCACGCGCTAGTGTCAGCTGGCGCTGCGCTCGCGCGCCAGCTCGACATACCAGGCCAGGCATTCCGGATTGGCCATCGCGTCCTGGTTGAGCACCTTTTCGATCGGCTGGCCGAGCAGCAGCTTCTTGATCGGCAGCTCCTGCTTCTTGCCGGACAGGGTGCGCGGAATCTGGGCGACCGCATAGACCTGGTCGGGCAGGAAGCGCGGCGAGAGCGCGTCGCGGATCGCGCCGTTGATCTTCGCTTTCATCGCCGCGTCCAGGGCCTGGCCCTCGCGCAGCACCACGAACAGCGGCATCCAGCTGGGGCGTCCCAGGTACTCGAGGTCGACCACCATCGAGTCCAGCACCTCGGGCAGCGCCTCGACCGCCCGATACAGCTCGCTGGTGCCCATGCGCAGGCCGTGGCGGTTGATGGTGGCGTCGCTGCGGCCATAGATGATGCAGCCGCCGGCCGGCGTGACCTTGAGCCAGTCGCCGTGGCGCCAGACGCCGGGGTAGGTGTCGAAATAGCTGCCGAGGTAGCGCCGGCCGCCCTCGTCGCCCCAGAAGAACAGCGGCATCGAGGGGATCGGCTTGGTGCACACCAGCTCGCCCACTTCATCGACCACCGGCTGGCCCGCCTCGTTCCAGGCTTCGACCGCGCAACCGAGCAGGCGGCATTGCATCTCGCCGGGCAACTGCGGCAGCTCGCGGTTGCCGCCGATGAACGCGCCGGCGAAGTCGGTGCCGCCGGAGATGTTGCACCACCAGATGTCGGGGGTGCCGAGGCCGCGGAACTGGGCGCTGCCCCAGTGCTGCACGTCGGCACTGAGCGGCGAGCCGGTGGTGCCGAGCGCGCGCACGCGCCGCAGGTCACCGCAGGCCGCCAACTCCAGGCCCGCCTTCATGCAGTTGGCGAAGAACGCGGCGCCGGCGCCGAAGAAGGTGGCGCCCACCTCGGCGGCGAAGCGCCACAGCACGCCCCAGTCCGGCTTGTCCTTGGGGCCGCTCGGGCTGCCGTCGTAGATGCAGATCGTGGTGCCGTTGAGCAGGCCCGCGACCTGGGCGTTCCACATCACCCAGCCGGTGGAGCTGTACCAGTGGTAGCGCTCGCCGAAGCTGTTCGCCTGGTAGCTGCAGCCGATGTCGTCATGCAGCACCGTCAGCACGAGCGCGACCAGCACCGTGCCGCCGTGGCCGTGCACGATGGGCTCGGGCAATCCGGTGGTGCCGCTGGAATACACGATCCACAGCGGATGGTCGAACGGCAGCCAGACCGGCTCGAAGGCGTCGACCTCGGCGCCTCGTTGCGCGGCGGCCTGGGTGAAGTCGGCGCAGGGCGCGAGCGCCGCGGCATCGGCGCCCAGGGCCTCGAGCAACACCAGGTGCGTGACGCTGGGCAGGCCGGCGCGCAACTGCGCCACCACCTCGACCCGGTCGATCGCCTTGCCGGCGTAGCGCACGCCGTCGCAGGCGATCAGCACCTTGGGCTCGATCTGCTTGAAGCGGTCGAGCACCGCGTTCGTTCCCATGTCGGGGGCGCACAGGCTCCACACGCCGCCGATGCTGACGGTCGCCAGGAAGGCCACCACGGTTTCCGGGACGTTCGGCAGGTAGGCCGCCACGCGATCACCCGGCTGCACGCCCTGCGCCCGCAGGTGCAGCGCCAGCGCGGCGACCTGCGCGCGAAGCTCGCGCCAGCCGACCTCGCGCTGCTCGCCGGCTTCGTTGCGCGCCACGACGGCCGGCAGGCCCGCCGCATCCGCGGCGTCCACGTGCCGCAGCAGCTGGTGGACGTAGTTGAAGCTTGCGCCCTCGAACCAGCGTGTGTCCGGCATCTTCTCCTCGGCCAGTACCGACTGCGCGGGGGTCGGCGAGTGCAGCTCGAAATAGTCCCACACCGATTGCCAGAAGGCGGACAGGTCCGAGGTCGACCAGCGCCACAGCTCGTCGTACGAAGCGAACGCGAGGCCGCGCTGCTCGCGCAGCCAATGTTGGTAGAGCCTGAGCTGTGGAACGTAAGGGGCGCCCATGCCCCAAGCTTAAGTCACGCCCAGCGGCGATGTGAACGGGACTGCGCGGGTTGACGGACGCGCACTCGGGCAGCGCGGGACGTGCCCGGGCCGGGCGGGCCTTGGTCGCACTTCTTCCCCGCGCTCAAGGGCAGGTCGTGGGTCCCCAGTAGCTGGGGGTCCACTCGGGCGCCGAATTCACATTCCACACCGACGCCCCCACCACCTTCGCAACGTAGTAGTTGCCCAGCCTCGTTACTTTCTCGCCGCCCACATAGCGCAGGTTCGCGTCCCAGTTGGGATAAGGCACACAGGCCTGCCCCGGTGCTGGTGCTGGTGCTGGTGCTGGTGCTGGTGCTGGCGCTGGTGCCGGTGCCGGTGCCGGTGCCGGCCCGGTCGGCGGGCAGGTCGTGACGTCCCAGTAGCTGGGTGTCCACTCCGGCGGTGAGCCCACGTTCCACACCGAGGCACCCACCGCCCTGGCAATGTAGTAGTTGCCCAGCCTCGTCACCCGTTCGCCGCCCACATAGCGCCTGTTCGGGTCCCAGTTGGGATAGGGCACACAGGCCTGCCCCGGTGCAGGTGCAGGTGCAGGTGCAGGTGCAGGTGCAGGTGCAGGTGCAGGGGCAGGGGCAGGTGCCGGTGCCGGCGCGGGCGTCGTGCAAGTCGCGGGGTCCCAGTAAGCAGGGGTCCATTCCGGCGGCGAGCCCACATTCCACACCGAGTCACTCACCACCCTGGCAATGTAGGTCTTGCCCAGCCTGGTCACCCTCTCGCCGCCCACATAGCGCGTGCTTGGATTCCATTCGGGCCCACAGCCGGTGCCAGGCCCCGGTGGCGGAGCAGGCGGCGGCGGCGGAGGTGGTGGCGGCGGTGGCGCCGTGCCGCTGATCCGCACAATGCTGCCGACGGACGGCACGCCGCTGCCGTTGACGATGAACAGCATGTAGTGCCCGGGCGGCGCCAGATTGGCATTGGCCGGGGTGGTGACGCTCACCGTGCCCGCCCCACGCGTGAACGGCAGCACGTTCAAGCGCTGGTTCATGTCGAACGCGTGGGTGGGAGACCCCAGCCGGATCAGCGTCACCTTGGCGATGCTGGCCGCATCCGGGCTCTGCACCGTGAATTGCTGGCCCCAGCCGATGGACGCCGGCACGCCACTCATCGTCGGGCGTGCGCCCTTGAACAGGTACGGCGGCGAGAACACTTCGACCTCCGCCATGCGATCGCTGCTGGTCCTCTCGCCACCATTCGTCACCACTCGGCCGTCGGGCAGGAGCATGGCCGAAGAGTGGTAGAGCCGTGGCACCGATGCGCTGGCCAGCGTGGTCCAGGTCTCGGTGGCAGGGTTCCACAATTCCGCCGCGAAGACGGGTGATGTCGCGTCGTTGTGCCCGAAGCCGGATGTGCCGCCGGTCACCAGCACCGTGCCATCGGGCAAGAGCGTGCTGTTCAGGTGGCGTCGGCGAATGCTCATGGGCGCCACCGAACGCCACGACGGCGACGCCGCGTTCAGGTCGATGACCTCCGCCGTGGCCGTCGGCGGATCGGAAGCTCCCCCCGTCACCAGGATCTTGCCGTCCGCGTACATGGCGGCGGTGCCGTAGTCGCGCCAGCCGAAATTGCGGAAGGCCACCAAGGACCATGTGCCAGCGCCGGCCGTGTCCAGCCAGCGGGTGACGTTGGTCGGGCCGACGTCGATCACCCTGCCGTTCGGCGCGAGGAACATCATGGGGTACAGCCCCTGGTTCAGCTGCGCGCCAGTCAGGTTGCGCCAGGTGTTCGTCGCCGCCTGGTACACCTGCGGAAGCGGGTTCACGCCAATGGATGTATCGATCTGTCCGGAGACCACCAGCACGTCGCCGTTTGGCAGAGTGGTCAAGGTCGGGTACCAGCGACCGGCATTCATGTCGGGCACCGCGGTCCAGCTGTTGGTGGCCGGGTTGTAGATGCTGGTCTTCGCCAGCCCGACGAAGTCCGCGATATGGCCGCCGGCGATGAGCACCCGTCCATCGTGCAAGAGCGTGTGCCCTGCACAGAACAGGTCGTAGCCGGCATGGGGCGGGATGGTGATCGCCTGGGTGATCGGGTCCCAAATCCGCTCGACCCTGTCGCGGCCGAAGATCAGGACCCTGCCGTTGGGCAGCACGACATTGTGGACGGCGGACTCGGGAAGATTCTGCAGTCTGGTCCATTGGCCCGTGACGCTGGGCTGTGCGTTCGCGGCGCCCGGCGACATGAAACAGGTTGCGACCAGCAGGCCTGGCAGGGCGGCCACGAGGCAATGGCGCGAGTTCACGGGCCGCCTCCCGAACGAATGAGCAGGAACACCCGCACGGGGAGATCATGCTCATCCTCGTGCGCGTGTTCCGCTCCATGCCCGGCGGGGATGTCGTGCCCGGTCGCGATGATCGTGCCGTTGTTGTTAATGCCGACTGCCTTGGTCAGCCTGAATGCCGATGGCGGGATGAGGCTGTTCAGGTCCTGGATGCCACCGCTGCCCGGCCACAGCACGGCCCGGCTGTTGGAGGTACCCACGATGTCCCCGGAGCCATTGATGCCGAAGGCCTGGCTGAAATCACCGCCCGCCAGCGTGCCGAGATCGACGGCCGCGGCATTCGAACGCCACACCGTCGCGCGGCGCGTGCCGGACGCGTTGGCCGAATAGCCGGCCACATCACCGCGCGCATTGATCGCGCTGGCTTCACCGGTGGCGTCGCCCGCCAGCAGTGGCAACTCGGTGGGCGGCTGGCCCTTGGGCCACAAGATGGGCCGTTGCCCTGCCGCAGTGCTCGCGCTTCCCACGACATCGCCGCGCTCGTTGATGTCGATCGCGCGAGTGCCTGAGACATTCGGTACCCCGGGCAATGCGCTTGGCGTGCCGCTGGCATCCCACACCACGGCGCGCTGGCCGCCCGCCCCGCTGGAGAAGCCAACGGCCTGGCCCTGTTTGTCGACCCCATAGGCCGCGCTCGAGGTGTCGCCGCTGAGGGGTGGCAGTTCCCTGACCGCCCCGGCCTGGGTACCGGCGAACGCCCGAAGGGCTGATTCGGTATTGGAGCTGCCCACAAGAGCGCCGCCATCGTTCTGCCCGTAGACGATCGTGTCGTCGGTGTTGCCCAGCCCGGAAATCTGCCGCACCGCCCCGGCGGCCAACAGCAGTCCTTTTCGCTGGCCGCCCGCGCTGCTGCCGGTGCCCGCCAGCGTGCCGCCTCCCACACCTTCGTTCTTCAAGTTGGGTCCGCGGACAACCGCCGCGTTGCCTTGCGCCAACGTGGCAACGTCGACCACCCTGTAGCTTTGCGCGGTGGCGCCGCCGCCCACCAGCAGCAGCATCGCGGGGATGAGCCGCGAGGTCCACTTGTGTGAACCCATACGTCCCCTCATTGAACTCTCGAGGCCTGTTTAGACTTTGTTTCCCTGGCCGGCGTTCGGACATGTAGCCGGCTTTACGCACGGTCACTGATGCAGCGCGGCTCGCCGGACGGCGCAAATCCTGCCAAGCCTGATCTTTGGGATGCACGAGCGCCATGACCCCAAGGCCGGCGCAGTCTTGCTATTTCGCACGTGCGTGCTATTATGTGCCGCATGGATGCCAAGACCCAGAAGAGCGAGCTCACCCGCGCTGCCATCGTCGGCGCGGCGCTGGACCTCGCGGCTTCGGACGGGCTGGAAGCGATCAGCCTGCAAGAAGTGGCCGACCGCATCGGGCTGTCCAAGAGCGGTGTCTTCTCGCGGGTGGGCTCGCGCGAGGCCCTGCAGAAGGCGGTCATCGACGAGTTCAGCCGGCGCTTCATCGCCGACGTGTTCGTCCCGGCCATGCAGCAGCCCAAGGGGCTGCCGCGGCTGGAGGCGATCATGCAGCGCTGGTTGCTGCGCACCCGCGATGACGAGGCAGAGACCGGCTGCATCTTCTCGGCCGGCGCCTTCGAACTCGACGACCGCGAGGGGCCGCTGCGCGACCACTTGCACGGCGAGGTGGTCCGCTGGCGCGCGGCGCTGCGGCGCACCATCCTGCAGGCGATGGATGCGCGCCACCTCAAGCCCGACACCGACCCCGACCAGCTGGCCAGCGAGTTGTATTCGCTGATGCTGGGCATGATTCACGACGTGCGCTTCATGCGCGACGGCCGCGCCTTCGAGCGCACGCAGGCGACCCTGCAGCGCCTGCTCGCCACCTACAAGACCTAGAAGACGGAGACATGCAGTCCCTCGCTCATTTCACCCGGCCATATTTCGCACAGTCGTGCGAAGAAAGGATCCTGCCATGCTGACCCTTGTCCTGATCGCGGCCCTGTACGGGCTGGTGCGCGGCGCCATCGCCGCCGTCGCGTCGTGGCGCGCGCTGCCGCACCGCAACGACGACATGGTGTTTTTTTGAACCGGGAGTTGAGATGACCCGCACCGCTGTCCAGGCCACCTCCGAGTTCTACCAGGCCAGTCCCGCCGTGCGCCTGTTCCGCCTGGCGATCACGGCGTCGCAGCGCGTCTGGCCCGCGCTGGCCGTGCGCGCCGCCTGCCGGCTGTTCCTCACGCCGCTGCCGCCGAAATGGATGCATCGGCGCAAACGCTGGGATGCGCAGTGGCGGATTGAACGCTGGCCGTTCGAGGACGCCAGCCTCACCCTCTATTCACCGGCCGCGGCACCGCACGGCCCGGTCGTGCTGCTGGTGCACGGCTGGGGCGGCCATGCCGGCCAGCTGCTGCCCCTGGCCGAGACGCTGGCCGCGCAGGGCCTGCGGCCGGTGCTGGTGGAGATGCCGGCGCACGGCCGCAGCGCCGGCGCGACCAGCACGCTGCCGCAGTTCACCCGCGCCATCGACTATGTGGCCGCGCGCCTGCGGCAGCAGGGCTTCCAGCTGCGCGCGCTGGTCGGGCACTCGCTGGGCGCCAGCGCCGGCGCCCTGGTCGCCAGCCGCGGCCTGCCGGTCGACCGGCTGGTGCTGCTGGCGCCGCCGGCCTCGCCGCCGGAATACACGCGGCTGTTCGCCCATGTGTTCGGGCTGACCGAGGCGACGCGCGCGGCGATGCAGCGCCGCATCGAGGCGCGCGAGGGCCTGCTGATGCCGCAGTTCGAGCCGGACGCCGTCGGCCCGCGCATCCACATGCCGACGCTGGTGGTGCACGACCGCCAGGACAGCATCAACCGTTTCGCCGACGGTCAGGCCTACGCGCATGCGGTGCGCGGCGCCCAGTTGCTGGCCACCGAGGGCCTGGGGCACCGGAAGATCCTGAAGGACGCCCAGGTGCTCGGGCGGGTGGCGATCTTTCTCGCGTGAGCTGAGGGGCCCCTCCCCCCTCCCCCGGGCGTGCCGCTTGCGCGCGCCCGGGGCAGCCCCTAGCATCGCTCCACCTTCCAACAACAAAGGAGCGAGAGATGGGACTGTTCCAATGGCAGGAGAAGCCCGCGGACGTGCTGCAGCAAGGCGGCGTGATCGCGCCGGACGAGCGGCTGCCGTGGCCGCAGACCGCCGCGATGGGCGTGCAGCACGTGATCGCGATGTTCGGCGCCACCGTGCTCGCGCCCATCCTCATGGGGTTCGATCCGAACATCGCCATCCTCATGAGCGGCATCGGCACCCTGGTGTTCTTCCTGATCACCGGCGGCAAGGTGCCCAGCTACCTGGGCTCGAGCTTCGCCTTCATCGGCGTGGTGATCGCGGCCACCGCCTACGCGGGCAAGGGCCCGAACGCCAACATCGGCGTCGCGCTGGGCGGCATCATCGCCTGCGGCGTGCTGTACGCGATCATCGGCGCGATCGTGCACGCCGTCGGCACCGGCTGGATCGAGCGGCTGATGCCGCCGGTGGTCACCGGCGCCGTGGTGGCGGTGATCGGCCTGAACCTGGCGAGCATCCCGGTGAAAAACATGGCCGCGAGCAACTTCGACTCGTGGATGCAGGCGGTCACCTTCACCAGCGTGGGGCTGGTGGCGGTATTCACCCGCGGCATGCTGCAGCGCCTGCTGATCCTGGTGGGCCTGCTGATCGCCAGCGTCATCTACGCCGTGCTCGCCAACGGCCTGGGGCTAGGCAAGCCGATCGACTTCTCGGGCATCGCCAACGCCGCCTGGATCGGCGCGCCCTCCTTCGCCGCGCCGGTGTTCGATGCCGGCGCGATGCTGCTGATCGCGCCGGTGGCGGTGATCCTGGTGGCCGAGAACCTGGGCCACATCAAGGCCGTGACGGCGATGACCGGGCGCAACCTCGACCAGTACATGGGGCGTGCCTTCATCGGTGACGGCGTGGCCACGGTGATCAGCGGCGGCGTCGGCGGCACCGGCGTCACCACCTACGCCGAGAACATCGGCGTGATGGCGGCCACCAAGATCTATTCCACCGCGGTCTTCGTGTTCGCCGCGCTGGTCGCGGTGGTGCTGGGCTTCTCGCCGAAGTTCGGCGCCGTGATCCAGGCCATCCCGCTGCCGGTGATGGGCGGCGTGTCCATCGTGGTGTTCGGGCTGATCGCCGCGGCGGGCGCCAAGATCTGGGTCGACAACCGGGTGGACTTCTCGCAGAACCGCAACCTGATCGTCGCCGCCATCACGCTGGTGCTGGGCACCGGCGACTTCACGTTGAAGTTCGGCGGCTTCGCGCTCGGCGGCATCGGCACCGCCACCTTCGGCGCCATCCTGCTGTATGCGCTGCTGAATCGCGAGCCGCAGGCCCAGGCCGCCGGCAAAGTGGTCTAGTCGGCCGAGCGGGCCAGCCGCTCGCTCTTCCAGTAGACGTCGTCGCCGCCGTCCATGCGGTTGAGCACGCGGGCCAGCACGAACAGGAGGTCGCTCAAACGGTTGAGGTATTGGCGCGGCGTCTCACGCAGGGTCTCGGCCGCGCCCAACGCCACCACCGCGCGCTCGGCGCGCCGCGCCACGGTGCGGCAGACATGGGCCTGCGCCGCGGCACGCTTGCCGGCCGGCAGGATGAACTCCTGCAGCCTGGGCAGCTGCGCGTTGTAGCGTTCGAGCGCCGCATCCAGGGCCAGCACCGCATCGGCCTTGAGCAGCTCGAAGCCGGGAATCGACAGCTCACCGCCGAGATTGAAGAGCTGGTGCTGCACATCCACCAGCAGCTCGCGCACGTCCGCCGGCAACTGCTCGCAGAGCAGCAGGCCGATGTGCGAATTCAGCTCGTCCACATCGCCCATGGCGTGCACACGCAGGCTGTCCTTGGACACCCGGGTGTTGTCCCCCAGGCCGGTGGTTCCATCGTCGCCGGTGCGGGTGGCGATTTGCGTGAGGCGCTTGCCCATGGTGATCTCTCCTGATCCTTGGATTGTGCGCTGCAGCCGTTCACCCCTGCCACAACAAGTTTTGCATTTGCAGACCCCCCTCCGGTGTGCCGCGCGCGAGCATCTGGCGCATGAAGCCACGCGTCCATGTGATCTGCCTGTGCGCCGCCTTGCTTGCCTTGGCGGCGGGTCATGCCGGTGCCGCGGGTCCGGCGCACCTGCCTGCTCCCACGCCGAAGAGCCCGCTGCAGATCGGCGTCACGCCGGCTCCGCCACCGCCGACGAACGCGCAGGTCCAGGCCTTCGCCGGCCCGAACCCCACCGGCCTGCAGTCGGCATTCCCGGCCGGCTTGCCCCCGCCGGGCACGCCGCAGCCCACCGCGCCCGGTCGCTTCCGGCCGATCGGCGGACCGGGCTATGGCGGGGTGGCCCCGGGCGGCGCCTATGCCGCGGGCGGCTACGCCGTGGGCGCGCCGGCGTCGCCGCGGCTGTCGGCCGGCAGCGGCTATCCGTACTCCGTGGTCGACGTCGCGCGCTCTTTCATCCAGGCCGACGGCAACCGGGACGGCGAGCTGACACGCGCCGAAGCGCAGCGACTGACCATCGCGCCCTACAGCTTCGAGGAAATGGACCGCAACCACGACGGCATCATCACGCGCTTCGAATACGAAGACGCGACACGATGACCTGAGGTCTCACCGCAGGCTACGCGCTCGCGCTGCCGGCCTGCTCTCAGCGAACGAATGCGGGGCCACGTCCGGTGCTGGACGGTAGCCCGCCTGGCTGCGCGGGAGGCCTTACACTGGACGATTCCAGGAGGCAACATGAACGCGCCCACCGAGTTCAACCACCTTGTGCCCGAAGTCCACCAGCGCGAGGTACCCGCCGCCTTGCTCGATGCGCTGGCGCGGCGCTTCGGGGCCCAATGCTCGACGGCCATGGCGATCCGCGAGCAGCACGGCCGCGACGAGTCCTCGTTCCAGGTGCCGCCGCCGGCAGCAGTGGTGTTCGCCGAATCGACGCAGGACGTTGCCGACGCCGTGAAGCTGGCGGCGCAACACGGCACACCGGTGATCCCGTTCGGCGTGGGCACTTCGCTGGAAGGCCATCTGCTGGCGGTGCAGGGCGGCATCAGCATCGACGTCAGCCGCATGAACAAGGTGCTGTCGGTCGACGCCGATGACCTCACGGTGACCGCGCAGCCGGGTGTCACGCGCAAGCAGCTGAACGAAGAGGTCAAGAGCACGGGCCTGTTCTTCCCGATCGACCCGGGCGCCGACGCGACCGTCGGCGGCATGAGCGCCACCCGCGCCAGCGGTACCAACGCCGTGCGCTACGGCACCATGCGCGAGAACGTGCTGGCGCTGGAAGTCGTCACCGCCAGTGGCGAGGTGATTCGCACCGGCACCCGCGCCAAGAAGTCCGCCGCCGGCTACGACCTCACGCGCCTGTTGGTCGGCAGCGAGGGCACGCTGGGCGTGATCACCGAAGTGACGCTGCGCCTGTACCCGCTGCCCGAGGCGGTGTCGGCGGCGATCTGCTCCTTCCCCAGCATCGAGGCCGCCGTGCGCACGGTGATCCAGGTCATCCAGCTTGGTGTGCCGATCGCCCGCGTCGAATTGATCGACAGCAACACGGTGCGCATGGTGAACGCGCACAGCAAGCTGGCGCTGCGCGAGCAGCCCATGCTGTTGATGGAGTTCCACGGCTCGCCGGCCGGCGTCAAGGAACAGGCCGAGACCGTGCAGGAGATCGCCGGCGAGCACGGCGGCGAGGCCTTCGAATGGGCCACCACGCCGGAGGAGCGCACGCGGCTGTGGACCGCGCGGCACAACGCCTACTTCGCGGCGATCCAGTCGCGGCCCGGCTGCCGCGCGATCTCCACCGACACCTGCGTGCCGATCTCGCGCCTGGCCGACTGCCTGCTCGATTCGGTCGAGGAAGCCGACGACAGCGGCCTGCCCTACTTCCTGGTCGGCCATGTGGGCGACGGCAACTTCCACTTCGGCTACCTGCTCGATCCCAACGACCCGAAGGAACGCGAACTGGCCGAGGGACTGAACCACAAGCTGGTGGCGCGCGCGCTCGCCCTGGGCGGCACCTGCACCGGCGAGCACGGCGTCGGCCTGCACAAGATGGATTTCCTGGTCACCGAGACCGGCGCCGGCGCGGTGGACATGATGCGGTCGATCAAGCGCGCGCTCGATCCGAAGAACATCATGAATCCGGGGAAGATCTTTTCGATCTGATCGCGTCGCACGCAAGAAAAAGCCCGGGCTCGCCGGGCTTTTTTGTTGCCGCGCTGCGCGCTCACCGGCCAAAGAGGCCCTTGAGCACACCCGCAGGATTGGGCAGCGGAATGAGCGATCCCGAGGACCCCTGTTCCTGTTCCGGGGCGGGTCCCGGTTGCGGATTCGGGCGGCTGGCCGAAGGCCCGCGACCGCTGCTTTCAGCGCCCAGCATCGCCATGGTCTGCGACTTCACGCGCACGCGCACGGCCCAATCCGGTTCCCACACGGCCTTGGGGTCGGCGGGACGCGGCGGATGGGCGAAATTGCTCTCGCCGCCATACGCCATCATGCGCAGCATGCCACCCTCGCCGGACTTGCCGTCGGCGGTGGTGAAGATGCCCTTGGGGATCGCGCAGCGTGTCGTGTCGGGCTGCAGCAGCACCCGCTCCTTCAGCCAGCGTTCGATGGTGGCATTGGACAGGTAGTCGAACAGGCCCATGCTGGTATCGCCGGTTTCGGAACTGGACCACATCACCATGTCGTTGTTGCCCAGCATGCCCATCGCGTGCAGGTAGTAGGCGCGGGCATTGGCCACGTTGCCCCAGCTCGCGACGATGCTGTCCTTCAGGCTGCCGCTGGTCTGCAGGTCGATGGCGGGCATGATGTCCTGTGCGGGTCCCAGCGTGAACTTCATCGACGCGGGAACGCCGTCGCCCACGACCTGGTGCGATCCGACCAACGAACTGTCACGGCTCAAGGCCACCCGGTTCTTCTCGTTCGGGTAGAGCGCATAGGCTGGCCCCACCTTGGCGCCGCGGTCCGGCGTGTAGCGCCCGGCAAAGGCCGTACCCCAGTCGGCCGGGTTGCCGCTCAGGTCGATGATCTTGGGTTGGCCGCTGCGCACGGCTTCGCCGCAGCCCCAGTAGATCAGGATCCGGCCCTTGGGCCTTTCCATCTGGTGCTCGCGCGGCATCTCACCGGGCTCGGGCTCGCGCACTTCGGCTTTCGGGGGAACCAGCGGCAGGCTGTCGCCCATGCGCATGCCCGCCGGAATGGTCTGGCTGGCCTCGACGCCGGGCTTGAGCCGGTTGTGCAGCGCGATGTCCAGCACGCGCGAGGGCATGATGTTCATGCCGCGCGCCATACCGTAGCTGGTATTGCCCGCGCCGCGACCGCCGCCCATCATGCCCGCCAACATGCCGGCGCCGGGCATGCTGTCCATCTCGGGCATGCCTGCCATGGTGCCGGTGGACACGTCCATCCACAGTTGCGCCTTGGGCGGCTTGACGTTTTGCGCCTGGGCGATGCCGAAAGCGCAGCAGGCGAGGGTCAGCGCGGTGGCACGAACCCGGATCGAAACAAGCATGGGACCCCCTCCAGTGATGTTGGAGCGAGTGTAGGGCCAGCCTTGGCCGCTGTTCAAGCTCGCCGCGAAACCCGGGCAGCGCCTTCGCGGCCCTAAGCGCGCAGCCGGTCGATCAACCCGTTCAACTCCTCGAGCGAACTGAATTGAATGGCGATCTCGCCCATCTCCTCGATACGCCCGTTGCGTTTGGCGCGTTTCTTGACACGCACCTCGACTTCGGCGGTGAGCAGGTCCGACAGCTCTTCCTCGACGCGGCGCAGGTCGCGTGACTTCTCGGCTTTGGGCTTGGGCGAAGTCAGGTTGAACTCGGCGCCCAGCCTCTTGACCAGCGATTCCGCCTCGCGCACCGACAGCTTCTTGGCCGAGATCTGGTGCGCCGCCGTGACCTGCGACGCGCGTTCGAGCGCCAGCAGCGCCCGCGCATGGCCCATGTCGATGTCGCCCGCCATCAGCATGCCCTGCACGACGTCGGGCAGGTTGAGCAGGCGCAGCAGGTTGCTGGCCGCGCTGCGCGAGCGGCCCACCGCCTGCGCCGCCTGCTCGTGCGTCAGGCCGAACTCCTTGGTCAGGCGCTGCAGGCCCTGGGCCTCTTCCAGCGGGTTGAGGTCCTCGCGCTGGATGTTCTCGATCAGCGCCATGGCGGCGGCCGACTCGTCGGGCACGTCGCGCACCAGCACCGGCACGCTGTCCAGCCCGGCGAGCTTGGCGGCGCGGAAGCGCCGCTCGCCGGCGATGATCTCGTACTTGCCGGCGTGCAAGCCGCTGGCAAGCCTGCGCACCAGGATCGGCTGCATGATGCCCTGCGCCTTGATCGACTCGGCCAGCTCGTAGAGCGCGCCTTCGTCCATGCGCGTGCGCGGCTGGTACTGCCCGGGCACCATGTCGGCCAGCAGCAGGGACGCGGGCAGCCCCGGATTGCTCGCGCCGGCCTCTTCGCTGGCCGGCGGCGCGGCGGTGGGACCGAGCAGGGCCTCCAGCCCGCGGCCCAGTCCCTTCGGTTTCTTCGTGACCATGCTAGTGTCCTGTCTCAATCTTTCATGAGGTCCTGCAGCAGCACATGGCCCTCCGGCCAGCTCGCCAGGCCCGATTCGGCGTTGATGTGGCCGCCGTCGCCATAGTCGATCAGCTGCGAGCCCCAGGCCTGGGCGAACAGCCGGGCGCGCTCGAAGGCGCAGTACGGATCGTTGCGGCTGGCCACCAGCACGCTGGGGAAGGCCAGCGCGCCCAGCTCGATTGGCGACCAGCTGGGCAGCTGCTCGCGGATCTCGGGCCGCTCGACGTCGCCGGGCGCCACCAGCAGCGCGCCCTTGACCCGATGCGTGTTGCGCGAGTGCGCCGACCACGCCGCCGCCAGCATGCATCCCAGGCTGTGGGCCACCAGCACGGCCGGCTCGTCGCGCGCCAGCACCATGTCCTCCAGCCGCGCCAGCCAGTCACCGCGCCGCGGCTTCATCCAGTCGTGCTGCTCGACCCGCACATAGCCATGGCGCTGCTCCCACAGGGTCTGCCAGTGGCCCGCGCCACTGCTTTCCCAGCCCGGCAGGATCAGCACGTTGGATGGTTTCATGCTATTGATTTTGTAGCTAACAAGCCTTACCTCTACAGGGCTGGCGGCTCATCACATCTTCTTGATGCGCTCCACCATCTCGCGCGCGAAGTCCACGAAGGCCTGGCTGCCGCGGGCGTTGGGGTCGAACACCACGCCCGGCAGGCCGTAGCTCGGGGCTTCGGCCAGCCGCACGTTGCGCGGGATCACGGTGTCGAACACCTTCTCGGCGAAGTGCGCCTTCAGCTGGTCGCTCACCTGCTGCTGCAGCGTGATGCGCGGGTCGAACATCACGCGCAGCAGGCCGATGATCTGCAGGTCCTTGTTCATGTTGGCGTGGACCTGCTTGATGGTGTTGACCAGGTCGGTCAGGCCCTCCAGCGCGAAGTACTCGCACTGCATGGGCACGACGACGCCGTGCGCCGAACACAGGCCATTGAGCGTGAGCATGGACAGCGAGGGCGGGCAGTCGATCAGGATGAAGTCGTAGTCGTCGGCCACGGCCTCCAGCGCGCCCTTGAGCCGGCGGTCGCGCCGCTCCACTTCGACCAGTTCGACCTCGGCGCCGGCGAGCTCGCGGTTGGCGCCCAGCACGTCGAAACCGCACTTGTCGCTGCGCACGCGGGCCTCGGCCACCGTGGCCGACTCCAGCAGCACGTCATACACGCTGAGCGCCAGCTCGCGCTTGTCCACGCCCGAGCCCATGGTGGCGTTGCCCTGGGGATCCAGGTCCACCATCAGCACCCGCTGGCCGACCTTGGCCAGCCCGGCAGCGAGATTGACGGTGGTGGTGGTCTTGCCAACCCCACCTTTTTGGTTGGCGATGCAGAAAATCTTGGCCATTTTTATTTGCTGAGCGCGAGCTTGATACCGAAGCCGAGCAGGAACACCCCGGCCACCTTTTCCAGGATGCGGCCGATGAGCGGATTGGTCCGCATGCGCTCTGCCAGGTGATGCGTCAGCAGCACCACGGCCAGGCCATACAGGAAGGTGAGCACGGCAATGGTCGCGGCCATGGCGCCGAAAGTGAGAAAGCCCTGGTGGCGCGCCGGATCGACGAACAGCGGGAAGAAGGCCATGTAGAAGACGATGGCCTTGGGGTTGAGCAGCGTGATCAGGGCGGCTTGGCGGAAATAGTCGCGCGGCTGGATATTGAGTATCGGCTTGGCCCCGGCCTTGGCCAGGAGCATCTTCAGCCCCAGCCAAGCCAGGTAGGCGGCGCCCAGCCACTGCACCGCATGGAAAGCCGCCGGGTAGGCCAGCAGCAGCGCGGCGACGCCGGCCACCGCCGCCCACATCAAGACCTGGTCGCCGGCGATGACACCGAAAGTGGCGGCCAGCCCGGCGCGGATCCCGCCTTTGCTGGTGGAGGTGATGAGGGCCAGGTTCCCGGGACCGGGCAGGGCCAGAAACAGGATGATGGCGGCAACGAATGCGCCGTAGTCCGCTACGCCGAACATGAAAACCCCCCGGGATGACTATGGCCGAGTTTACGTGAGCGCCGACGGCCTGAGCCACAGGAGGCAGCGTTGAGCGGCCAATCCCGGCACCTCAAGCTGTTCCACGTGAAACATTTCCACCTTGGGCGGCAGCGCGGCGACCTCCTCGGCCGGGTACTTGCCCTTCATCGCCAGCCAGACCCCCTGCTCCGCCAGCGCGGCGGCCGAGAGCGCCACGAAGTCCGCCAGCGAGGCGAAGGCGCGGGAGGTCACCAGCTCGTACTGGCCGTCCAGCTGCTCCACCCGGCTGTGCAGCCCGCGCAGATTCGCCAGCTTCAGGGCGACCGCCGCCTGCTGGATGAAAGCCGCCTTCTTGGCCACGGTATCCACGCAATCCACTTCGATCTCGGGACAGACGATGGCGATCACGACGCCCGGCAAGCCGGCGCCGGACCCCACGTCCAGCAACTTGAGGGCTCGCCCTGCCGTATGGCGGCGCAACGGGCCGATCAGTGTCAGGCAGTCCAGCAGGTGGTGGCTGAGGATTTCGCCGGGCTCGCGGACGGCGGTCAGGTTGTAGACCCGGCTCCACTTCTGGATCAGGCCGGCGTAGCCGACCAGTTGGGCGACCTGCGCATCGCTGAGCGCAAGCCCGAGTTGGCGCAGGCCGTCCCGCAGCCCCGGCTCCAGCCCGGCGTCCATCAGGCCGCCGCTTTGCCGGACTGGTTGGCCGGCTCGGCAAATCCCTTGAACTTGCCGCGCTTGAGGTGGACCAGCAGCAGCGAGATGGCCGCCGGCGTAACACCCGAAATGCGGGAGGCCATGCCCAGCGTTTCCGGCCGGTGCTTGCTCAGCTTCTGGCGCACCTCGATCGACAGCGCCGCCACCTGCATGTAGTCCAGCTCGGCGGGAAGCTTCAGGTGCTCGTACTGGGCGGCCCGCTCGATCTCGTCCTTTTGGCGGGCGATGTAGCCGGCGTACTTGGAGGCGATCTCGATCTGCTCGACCACCGGCGCCAGCAACTCGCCCAATGTTTCACGTGAAACCTCGGCAGTGGCATGCACCCCGCCCATCAGGGACATCAGGCTGTCGTAGCTCACGTCCGGGCGGCGCAGCAGGTCGGCCAGGCTGTGCTCGTGCTCCATCTGCTTGCCGAGCACCCGCTCGGCCTCCTCCGCCGGCACGATGCGGGGATTGACCCAGACCGAGCGCAGCCGCTGCAGCTCCCGCTCGATCGCCTCGCGCTTGCGGCTGAAGGCCTCCCAGCGGGCATCGTCCACCAGGCCCAAGTGGCGGCCGGTTTCGGTCAGCCGCAGGTCGGCGTTGTCCTCGCGAAGCTGCAGCCGGTATTCGGCGCGGCTGGTGAACATGCGGTAGGGCTCGGTCACGCCCTTGGTGATCAGGTCGTCGACCAGCACGCCCAGGTAGGCCTCCTCGCGGCCGGGTACCCAGGCCTCGCTCCCCTGGCAGAACCGCGCCGCATTGAGCCCGGCGAACAGGCCTTGCGCGGCGGCCTCCTCGTAGCCGGTGGTGCCGTTGATCTGGCCGGCAAAGAACAGCCCGGCGATCGCGCGGGTCTCGAAGCTGCTCTTGAGCCCGCGCGGGTCGAAGTAGTCGTACTCGATCGCATAGCCCGGCCGCAGGATGTGGGCGTTCTCCAAGCCCGGGATGGACCGCACCAGCCCGTACTGCACGTCGAAGGGCAAGCTGGTCGAAATGCCGTTCGGGTAGAACTCGTTGGTGGTCAACCCCTCGGGCTCGAGGAAGATCTGGTGACTTTCCTTGCCGGCGAAGCGGTTGATCTTGTCTTCCACGCTCGGGCAGTAGCGCGGCCCCACCCCTTCGATCTTGCCGGTGAACATCGGGCTGCGGTCGAAGCCGGAGCGGATGATCTCGTGGGTGCGCTCGTTGGTGTGGGTGATCCAGCACGGCATCTGCTGCGGGTGCATGGCGGCGCGGCCCATGAAGCTGAACACCGGCACCGGATCCAGATCGCCCGGCTGCTCTTCGCACATGGAGAAGTCGATGGTGCGGCCGTCGAGCCGCGGCGGCGTGCCGGTCTTCAGGCGGCCCTGCGGCAGCTTCAGTTCCTTCAATCGCGCCGACAGCGACACCGCCGGCGGATCCCCCGCCCGGCCGGCCTGGTAATTGTTCAGCCCAACATGGATGCGGCCGTCAAGGAAGGTGCCGGCCGTCAGCACCACCGCCCGCGCCCGAAAGCGAATACCCACTTGCGTGACAGCTCCCACCACCCGGTCACCTTCGACCATGAGGTCGTCGACCGCCTGCTGGAACAGCGTCAGGTGGGGCTGGTTTTCCAGCCGTCGCCGGATCGCCGCCTTGTAGAGAATGCGGTCGGCCTGGGCCCGGGTCGCCCGCACCGCCGGCCCCTTGGAGCTGTTGAGGATGCGGAACTGGATGCCCGCCTCGTCGGTGGCGATGGCCATCGCCCCGCCTAGGGCGTCGACCTCCTTGACCAGGTGCCCCTTGCCGATGCCGCCGATCGACGGGTTGCAGCTCATCTGCCCCAGGGTCTCGATGTTGTGCGTGAGCAGCAGCGTCGTGCAGCCCATGCGGGCGGACGCGAGCGCAGCCTCGGTGCCGGCATGGCCGCCACCGACGACGATGACATCGAATTCTTCCGGGTAGAGCATTTTGGGGTCGCTTTCAACCCGAATTTTCGCGCATTGCCCCGCAATGGGTGGCTGGCGCGCGGCGAGACCCGGCGCGCGCCAGGCGATTGGGGGTCTGACCCGCCAACTACAATCGCCGGCGTGGCGCCGAAGGCCTCAATAAGAAGACAAGCATGCAAATCACGGTCGTAGGCACGGGCTATGTGGGATTGGTGACCGGCACCTGCCTGGCCGACCTGGGCAACCGCGTCCTGTGCGTGGACGTCGATCCCGCCAAGATCGCCTTGCTCGAGCGCGGCGAAGTGCCGATCTACGAGCCCGGGCTCAAGGAACTGATCCAGGACAACGTGGCCGCCGGCCGGCTCGCCTTCACCACCGACGTGGCCGCCGGCGTGGCATTCGGCGAGATCCAGTTCATCGCCGTGGGCACCCCCGCCGCGGCGGACGGCAGCGCCGACCTGTCGCAGGTGCTGCAGGCCGCACGCAACATCGGCCGCCACATGACCGACTTCAAGGTCGTGGTCAACAAGTCCACGGTGCCGATCGGCACCGGCGAGCAAGTGGCCGGCATCCTGCGCGAGGAGATCGCCCAGCGCGGCGTCACCGCGTCCTTCGCCGTCGTCAGCAACCCGGAGTTCCTCAAGGAAGGCGCGGCCATCGCCGACTTCATGCGGCCCGACCGGATCGTGCTCGGCGCGGACGACACCCCCGAAGGCCAGCGCGCACTGGCGCTGATGCGGCGCCTGTACGCGCCCTTCAACCGGCACCACGAGCGCACCCGCGTGATGGACGTCAAGAGCGCGGAATTCACCAAGTACGCCGCCAACGCGATGCTCGCCACGCGCATCAGCTTCATGAACGAGCTGGCCAACCTGGCCGACCGGGTCGGCGCCGACATCGAATCGGTGCGCCAGGGCATCGGCTCGGATCCGCGCATCGGCTACAGCTTCCTGTACGCGGGCACCGGCTACGGCGGCAGCTGCTTTCCCAAGGACGTGCAGGCACTGGCCCACACCGCGCGCAGCCACGGCCAGAAGCTGCGCGTGCTGGAAGCGGTCGAGTCGGTCAACGACGAGCAAAAGTCCGTCATCGCGCGCAAGGTGTTCGAGCGCTACGGCGAGCGGCTTGAGGGCCGCACCTTTGCCCTGTGGGGCCTGGCCTTCAAGCCCAACACCGACGACATGCGCGAAGCGCCCAGCCGAGGCGTGATCGCGGCGCTGGCGCGCGCCGGCGCCCGGATCCGCGCCCACGACCCGGTGGCCATGGAGCAGGCGCGCGCCGCGCTGGCGGAAGACTTTCGCGCCGAGCCGGCCCTGCTCCAGCGCGTTGAATTCGTGCGGCACCCGATGGACGCGGTGAAGGACGCCGATGCCCTGGTCATCGTCACCGAGTGGAAGGCCTACCGCAGCCCGAACTTCGGACTGATCAAGGCCGCCATGCGCGAGCCGCTGATCTTCGACGGCCGCAATCTCTACGAGCCGCAGGACATGCAGCAGGCCGGGTTCACCTACGTCGGCATCGGCCGGGGCACCCGGGCGTCAACAGAATAAGGTTCATGCGCAGCTATCACCCCACCCAGCGGATCATGGTCACCGGCGGCGCCGGCTTCCTCGGCAGCCACCTGTGCGACCGCCTGATCACCGCCGGCCACGACGTCCTGTGCGTCGACAACTTCTTCACCGGCACCAAGGACAACATCGCCCACCTGCTCGGCCACCCGCGCTTCGAGCTGTTGCGGCACGACGTGACTTGGCCGCTGTACGTCGAGGTCGACCAGATCTACAACCTGGCCTGCCCGGCCTCTCCCGTGCACTACCAGCACGACCCGGTGCAGACCACCAAGACCAGCGTGCACGGCGCGATCAACATGCTGGGGCTGGCCAAGCGCCTGCGCGCGCGCATCTTCCAGGCCTCCACCAGCGAGGTGTACGGCGACCCGGCCGTGCATCCGCAACCCGAGGAGTACTGGGGTCACGTCAACCCCATCGGCCCGCGAAGCTGCTACGACGAAGGCAAGCGCTGCGCCGAGACGCTGTTCTTCGACTACTACCGCCAGCACGCGCTGGACATCAAGGTCGCGCGCATCTTCAACACCTACGGCCCGCGCATGCACCCGAACGACGGCCGGGTGGTGAGCAACTTCATCATGCAGGCGCTGAACGGCACCGACATCACCATCTATGGCGACGGCAGCCAGACCCGCTCGTTCTGCTACGTCGACGACCTGATCGACGGTTTCCTCAAGTTCATGGACACCGGCACCGATTTCCCCGGCCCGGTGAACCTGGGCAACCCGAACGAGTTCACCATACGGCAGCTGGCCGAACTGGTGATCTCGATGACCGGTTCCAGCTCCAAGCTGAAGTTCGAGCCGCTGCCGGCCGACGATCCCACGCAGCGCCAGCCGGACATCCGGCTGGCACGCGAACGCCTGCAATGGGAGCCGCGCATCCAGTTGCGCGAAGGCCTGGCCGCGACCATCCAGAGCTTCGAGCGCCGGCTGTCGGGCGGCCGGGCGTAACACCACGCGCGCCGCCATGAAACTCCTCGTCTTCGCCGGCAGCACCCGCATCGGCTCCTTCAATCGCCGGCTCGCCAAAGTGGCGGCCGGGATGGCCCAGGCCTCCGGCGCCGAGGTCACGCACCTCGAGCTCGGCGACTTCGATGTGCCCATGTACAACGCCGACCTCGAGGCGCGCGGCACGCCGGCCGATGTCATGCGGCTCAAGCAGATCTTCTACGAGCACCCGGCCTGGATCATCTGCGCGCCCGAGTACAACGCCAGCTACCCCGCGCTGCTGAAGAACACGCTGGACTGGATCTCCAGCCCGGTGAAATCGGACCCGGTGTGGAACGACGACTTCCGCTCCACCCGCGGCAAGGTGGTGGGCGTGCTCAGCGCCTCGAACGGCGCCCTGGGCGGCCTGCGCTCGCAAAGCCACCTCGTGCCGCTGCTGTTCAACCTGCACTGCTGGGTTGCCCCGCGCACCTTCGGGCTGGCGCGCGCCGCCACTGCCTTCGACGAGCAGGGGCAGCTGGTGAGCGAGGGCTCTCGCGACAAGGTGCAGGCCGTGATCGACCAGGTGCTGTGGGCAGGCGCGCGGCTCGCGCCCTGAGCTTCGTTTTCCTGAAACGGCTGGGCAGCGGCCCGCTGTCATTTTCTTGACAATCAAAATCCCCGGTCCGGGCCAAGAATGGCGCCGCACCGGACAGCAAAGGAGACGTCAATGGAAATCGCATCGCTCAAGCAGGTGGTCAGCGCCGAGGAATGGGAGCTGCGCGTGCAGCTGGCCGCCGCCTACCGCCTGGTTGCCCTGTACGGATGGAGCGACCTCGTGTTCACGCACATCAGCGCGCGCCTGCCCGGTCCCGAGCACCACTTCCTGATCAATCCCTACGGCCTGATGTTCGACGAGATCACCGCGTCCTCGCTGGTGAAGGTGGACCAGGACTGCAACAAGCTGATCGACTCGCCCTTCCCGGTGAACCCGGCGGGCTTCGTCATCCACAGCTGCATCCACCAGGTGCGCGAAGACGCGGGCTGCGTGCTGCACACCCACAGCCGCGCCGGCGTCGCGGTCAGCGCGCAGAAATGCGGCGTGCTGCCGATCAGCCAGCAAAGCACCTTCGTGCTGGCCTCGCTGGCCTACCACGACTACGAAGGCGTGGCGCTGCGCGACGACGAGAAGCCGCGCCTGCAGGCCGACCTGGGCGACAAGACCCACCTCATGCTGCGCAACCACGGCTTGCTGGTGGTGGGCCGGTCGATCCCCGAGGCCTTCCTGTCCATGTACACCTTCGAGAACACCTGCCGCATCCAGATCGATGCGCAGGCCGGTGGCGAGCTGGTGCAGGTGAACCCGAAGATCATGCAAGGCATGGCGCAGGTGATGAAGACCGTCACCGCCGGCCAGGGCGCCAACATCGCCTGGCCCGCGCTGCTGCGGCGCCTGGACCGCATCGACCCCAGCTACAAGACCTGAGGTTTGTCTCCCTCCCCTCCGGGGAGGGCCAGGGTGGCCGGCCGCCCCTCGCCTCAGGGCGAGGTCACCGCCAGCCCCAGCACTTCCTCCCCCCTGTTCGCCGTCAAGCGCGGTTCGTGCTCCAGCACGTGCAGTTCCATGCGCGTCATCTCGACCGCGCCGAAGAAGGTGCTGAAGGCCACGTCCTTGGCATCGAGGCCGGTGCCGATGCGCACCAGCCGGTCCACCGGCGCCATCCCCGTGGGGTCGAACATCACCCAGCGGCCGCCGATCCAGGCCTCGAAGGTCGCATGGAAGTCCTGCGGCGGCTCGTCGAACCAGACATAGCCAACCACCAGCCGCGCCGGGATGTTCAGCGCGCGGCACAGCGTGATGCCCAGGTGGGCGAAGTCGCGGCACACGCCCACGCGCTGCGCGAACACATCTTGCGCGGTGGTCATCGAATTCGTGCTGCCCACACGGTACTCGATCGAATCGTGGATCCACTGCACGATCCGGCGCACGCGCGAGATGCCGGGCGGCTCCTGCCCGAACAGCTGGTGCGCGGCGCTCGCCAGCAGGTCGGACTCGCAATAGCGCGTGGCCATCAGGTAGCGGAAGACCGAATCGGGCACCTGTCCCAGCGGCGTTTCGGGCAGGTGTTCGTCGACCGGCGCGGTCTGTACTTCGACCTCGGCCTTGTAGTTCACCAGCAGGTGGCCGGGCGGCGCATCGAAGCGGAAGAAGCGGTTGCCACTGCGCGCATCGGTGAATGAGTGCAGCGACACCCTGGAGGAGACGGCGAGCCGCTCCTTGAGGACCTTCTGGGTCGGCCAGTGGGCGGCCTGGATGTTGAAGCAGAAGTGCGTCGGTGTCTTGACCTCGTACTCGAGGGTCGTTTCGACGGTGGAAAGATGCATGAAGGCACGGCTGGCGCGGGCACAGCGCCCGCCCCGACCATGCTAGGCACAGGGATGGGCTGCGCGATCAGCCCGCGGCGCGGCGCGCTGTAGGACGGCCGCTATTTCGCGCCACTTCGCGCCACTTCGCGCTACTTCGAGAACATATCCCGCAGCCCCTGGCCGAGCCGGTCGCCCACGCTGGCACCGGCACCGGTGCCCACGCCCGGGGCGATCATCGTGCCGATCGCCGCGCCAGCCAGCGCGGCGCGGCTCAAGGTCACGCTCGGCGCATCCAGCGTGCCGCCCACCACCAGCGGCACGCCGAGCGCCCCTCCGGTGGCCTGTGCCACCAGGTTCACATTCACATGGCCGCTCAGGCGCTGGTCGGCCGCCATGGCGACCGCGCCCTGCGCCGACAGCACGCCGGAGCTCGCCACCAGGTTGCTCAATTCGGCGGCGCGGCCGCGCGTGATGAGATTGCCCGCCAGCGTGTCCAGGCGCGTCTCGCCGCCGCGGCTCAGGCCCACCGTTTTCACCGCCTGCGCCAGGTCGAGGCCATGCACCACCGCGTTGTGCACCGTGAATTTCGTCTGGGTCTGCATCACGTCGGCGAGCGCGCCCGGGTCGCGCAGGTCGGCGCGCAAGCTGGTGTGCGCCTCCAGCCGGCCGGTCAGCGTACGGCTCGGCGCGGTGAAGGTGGCGACCTCGACGTCCTGGGTGTCGAGCCGGCCTTCGAGCATGGGCGTGCCCTTGGGCGATTTCACCGTGCTGAACGCGCCCACCATCGTGCCGCCGCCTACTTTGGCGTGCAGCTGCCACTGGTCCTGCGGCTCGCGTCGCAACTTGAGCTGCACACCCTGCCAGCGGCCCTGCGACACCTCGACGTCCAGCGTGCCCGGCAAGCCGTCGTCATCGAGCCTGGCCTGCGCGTCCACCACATGCCGCTGGCCCTTGGCATCGATCCAGGTCACCTGGTCCAACACGATGCGGCGCGGCAGCGCCATCGCCGACGCGCCTTTCTTCGCCGGTGCGGGCTTCTCCGGGTGCGCCTTGCGGTAGGCCGCCGCGATGCCGGCGATCGCCGCTTGCGGCACCACGGCCCGGCGGACGACCAGCGTGGACACTTCCAGTTTTCCGCGCAGCAGCGCCGCCAGCGCCGGCCGCGCCTCGATGCGTTCCAGCGTCAGCGGCGGCTGGCTCCTGACTTGCACGCGCTCGGCGGCCACCGCCGGCAAGGGCCACACGTCCACTGACAACGCGCCCAGTTCGACGGCGACACCGGCGGCCTGCGAAATTTCGCGCGCGGCACGCGATCGGAAATCAGCGCTGTTGATCCAGAACTGCAGGCTGACCGCGACCCCGGCCAAGGCCAGCACGGCCAGCAGCAAGATGCCGAACAACCACTTCAATGCCCGTCCCATGCAGGCATTGTCGCCGCGTAGCTGGACAATTCAATACCTCGGGGGGTGCCGCGCAGGGCGCCCCCCTCGGGCCTGTCTCCTTATCGCGAAACCCGCCTGTCCTCATGCCGGGAACACGATCTTCCAGACGAGCGCGTGATGGCGGTGCAGGAGGCGATGAAGCTCGAAGGCCTGCTCAAGTAGTCCGCTGAAACATTGAAATGGGTGCCGAGAGACGCGCAAGACGCGATGCGATGCAAGGCGCAAAGCACAGCGATGCCCGGCGGCATCGCGAGCATTTGCAACGCAGAAGCGCGCCGCGTATTGCGTGGAAAGCGGCGCCCGATTTCAGTGTTTCAGTGGACTCGCCAGCGGCTTCTGCCGCCAGGCCAGCAGCGCGCCCAGCCACAGCGCGACGGCGGAGAACACCAGCCCGCGCGCCAGCCCGCCCGTGCCGTCGGCGATCCAGCCGACGATGGTGGGGCCGACGATCTGGCCGGCCGCGAACACGATGGTGAAGGCGCTGATGCCGGCCGCCCATTGGGCGGACGGCAGGTTGTGGCGCACCAGCGCGGTGGTGGACGCCACCACCGACAGGAATACGCCGCCGAACACCAGGCCCGAGAGCAGCACCAGCGGCCACGCCGTGCTGAGTGCGGGCAGCAGGGTGGCCGCGCCCAGCAAAGCGTTCAGGATCGCCAGCGCCTGCCCGCCGCGGTAGCGATCGAGCAGGCCGGCCCAGATCCGCGACGAGGCGACCACCGCGGCGCCGAGCAGCGCGTAGAACAGCGTGATGCCGCCCTGGCTGGTGCCCTGCTCGCGCAACAGCGCGATCACGAACGTCATGTAGCCGATGTAGCCGACGCCGAACATCGCGTAGCCTGCCAAGGCCGCGCCGAACACCTGCCAGCGCAGCGGCGCTGCCGCGGCCTGCGCCGCTGCGGGCCCGCTGTCCTGGTGCAGCGCCGACAGCACACGGGACGGCCAGGCCAGAACTGCGGAGGCCAGGAAGCACGCCAGCGACAGCAGCCACCAGGACCAGGCCCAGCCATGGGGACGCGCGCTCGCCGCCTCGAGCGCGGCCGGCACCAGCAGCGCCGACAGCACGATGCCGAAGCCGGTGCCGCCGTAATACAGGCCCAGCAGCAAGCCGGCGCGCGCCGGTTGCAGCGTTCCCAGCCGCGCCGCCAGCAGTCCGCCGGCGATGAAGAGGAAAGCACTGGCCACGCCCGCGAGCACGCGCTGCGCCAGCAAGGCGCCGGCATCGGTGAAGAAGCCGCTCAGGCCCATGAACAGACTCGACAGCGCGGCGCCGCCCAGCACCAGGCGCGCGGGGCCCAGGGTCCGCATCAGCCGCGGCGTCGCCAGCGCGCCCAGCAGGTAGCCGAGCGCGTTGGCGGTGTTCATCGCTCCGGCCAGCGTGTACGACCAGCCGAGGTCGGCGCGCATCGGCGGCAGCAGCAGCCCGTAGGCAAACCGCGTCACGCCCAAGGACACCGCGGCCCCGAGCGACAGGGCCAGCGCCAGGCGCAGCAGCATGGCGGGTGCGGGCTCAGGCTCGTGCATGAAACCCATTGTCGGGTATCGCGCAGGGGCAAGGCGCTGCGCGCTACGCTTGCGGCTCGCAAACAGACCACGACACACGACGACAGGCAACGAAAGAAGGAACCCCGCACTTGCCCACACTGTTCGATCCCCTCCACGTCGGCCGCTGGCAGCTGCCCAATCGCATCGTGATGGCGCCGCTCACCCGCAACCGCGCGCCCGGCGCGGTGCCCACGCCGCTGATGGCCGAGTACTACACCCAGCGCGCCAGCGCCGGCCTGCTGGTCAGCGAAGCCACGGCGATCAGCGCGCAGGCCCAGGGCTACGCCGACGTGCCCGGCCTGTACAGCACCGAACAACTCGATGCCTGGCGGCAGGTGACGCAGGCCGTGCACCATCGCCACGGCCGCCTCGTGGTGCAGTTGTGGCACGTGGGCCGGGTCTCGCATGTGGACCTGCAGCCGGGCGGCCAGCGCCCGGTTGCGCCCTCGGCCATCGCCGCCCGCACCAAGACCTTCCTGATCCGTCCGGACGGGACCGGCGCCTTCGTGCCCACGTCCGAGCCGCGCGCGCTCGACGCCTCGGAACTGCCGAGCATCGTGCACGACTACCGCCAGGCCGCGCGCCACGCGATCCACAGCGCCGGCTTCGACGGCGTGGAGGTCCATGCGGCCAACGGCTACCTGCTCGACCAGTTCCTCAAGACCGGCGCCAACCAGCGCAGCGACGACTACGGCGGCTCCATCGAGAACCGCGCGCGTCTGCTGCTCGAAGTGATGCGTGCCATCGCCGATGAAGTGGGCGGTGATCGCGTCGGTGTCCGCCTGTCACCGGTGACGCCGGCCAACGACATCGTGGACGACAACCCGCAGCCGCTGTTCAACCACGTGATGCGGCAGCTCGCGCGGCTGGGCCTGGCCTACATCCACGTGATCGAAGGCGCCACCGGCGGCACGCGCGAGATCGCCGAGCGTCCGTTCGACTACGGTGCGATGCGCCGCGCCTATCAGCTGGCCGGCGGCAGCGGGGCCTGGATGGTGAACAACAACTACGACCAAGACAGCGCCCAGCAGGCGCTGGACGGCGGCGCCGACCTGATCGCCTTCGGCAAGCTGTACATCGCCAACCCGGACCTGGTCGACCGTTTCCGCGTCAAGGCCCCGCTCAACGCACCCGACCGCAGCACCTTCTATGGCGGCGGTGCCCGGGGCTACACCGACTACCCGCGACTCACTTGACGACCTGGCCGCCGGCGCCGCGCAGCTGCAGGTTCATCTTTTCGGCCTCACGCTGCCGCGCCAAATCCACCTGGGTCTGCGCGCGGTTCGAATTGTTCGTGACCTCGCGCACCCGGACCAAGCCATCGGGCGGTGCGCCCATCATCACCTGGCGCTGCGCGCGCACCGGCGAGTTTTCCATCACCACGGCGCCGACGCTGTCGCGCTCGTGCGCGGGCGCCGGGCCGACGTCGCTCACCGGCGGTTGACCCACTTCGGGCGCGGCCGGCTTGTCACTGGTCTGGGCCAGCGCGCCGCCGGCCACCAGCGCAGCCAGCAGCGCGGCAGTTCTCATCGGACGGCAATAACTCATGCTTGCACCTCTTCAGAACACGTGCATGCATCCATGCTGCGCCTGCGCGAGCGGGCGGCCTAGGGTCATTGCCGGCTTGTGCGGTAGGAAGCCTCCCACATCCGCGGACCCGCTTGGCTTTACACGACAGCGACGATGCAGGCATCGCCGCGACACTTGTGCGCATCACAGTCACAACCAACCCACGGGCTCTCTTCGTGCCCGGGGCGCATCAACCGACGAAAGGAAGCTCGATGAAATCAGCCCGTCACATGTTCGCTGCCGCGCTTCTGGCCAGTCTGGGCCTGGCCGCCACGGCCCAGACGCCTGCTGCCGCGCCGCCGGCCGGCACGCCGCCCGCGGCGAGCGACAGCCGCGGTCACCACGACCCGGCGCGCATGCAGCAACGCATGCAGCAGCGCCTGGCCGACCTCAAGCAGAAGCTGCAGCTCATGCCTGGGCAGGAAGGCGCCTGGACCGCCTACACCGGCGCCCTGCAGCCCTCGCAGCAGATGCAGCGGCCCAACCGCGATGAGTTCGCGCAGCTGACCACGCCGCAGCGCATCGACCGCATGCGCCAGCTGCGGGCGCAGCGCGCGGCCGAGATGGACCGGCGCGGCGAGGCCACCAAGGCCTTCTACGCCTCGCTCACGCCCGAGCAGCAAAAGGTGTTCGACAGCGAAACGCTGCGCGGCCCCGGCGGCGCAGGCGGCCATCACCGCCATCACCACGGCTAAGGCAACCGCTGGATGACCGCTGGACAAGTCCCCCGCGAGGGGCTTGTTCAGCCTTCCCCTGAGCCCACCGCGGCGCGCCAGCGCCCTACACTGGGCCGATGACCATCCGCAAAGGGCAGGCGCCGCCGATGCTGGCGCGCGATGCCTTCCACGCTCGCTTCATGCAGGACTTCGTGGACCCGGCCTTCCAGGCCGAGGCGCCCGCCCTGTCCCGGCTGGAGGAGATCGCCTGGCAGGCCTACCAGGCGGGCCGCAAGGCCCCGCGCACGGCCAAGGCCGGTCCCGGCTTCGCCGACCCGGACTACCAGCTGTCGGTGGAGTGGCGGGCCACACGCGACCGGCTCGCCGCCGCGCAGGCCCGCTGGTCGCAGCCGCAGACGCCCTCGCGCGTGCTGCTGGTGGCCGGCGGCTCCCGCAACGACGGCAGCTGTCCCGGCGAGATGTCCAAGACCTTCCGGCTGGCGCAGATCGCGCGCGAGACCGTCGCGGCGCAAGGCATCGAAGCGGACTTGCTCGACCTGAGCGAGCTCACCTCGGGCTACAGCCACCATATCCATCCGTGCAAGGGCTGCCTATCCACGGCGATGCCGCTGTGCCACTGGCCCTGCAGCTGCTATCCCAATCATGCCTTGCGGCAGACCGGCGACTGGATGGCCGAGATCTACGAGCGCTGGGTCAGCGCGCACGGCGTGCTGCTGGTCACGCCGGTGTACTGGTACCAGGCGGCCAGCCCGATGAAGCTGATGATCGACCGCCTGGTCTGCGCCGACGGCGGCAACCCCGATCCCACCAGCACCCACGGCAAGCGGCCGGAAGAGGCCAAGGCACTGGAGATGGCCGGCTGGGACTATCCCAAGCACCTGGCCGGGCGCGCCTACGGCGTCGTGGTGCATGGCGACGTCGCCGGCATCGACTCGGTGCGACGCGCACTCACCGACTGGCTCGATTGGATGGGACTGATCGATGCCGGCTTCCAGGCGCGGCTGGATCGCTACATCGGCTACTACGAGCCCTATGCCACCAGCCACGAAGCGCTGGACCGCGACTCCGGCGTGCAGGAGGAAGTGCGCAACGTCGCGCGCGCCCTGGTGCATGCGGTGGGCGAGCTGCGTGCCGGGCGGCTGCAGCGCCCCGACCGCGCGCTGGTGCCGCCGCGAAGCAAATAGCGGCGCCGGCCAGTGGCCGCTACAGCGCGTGCGACCAGCGCAGCTGCAGGAAGTTCTCGCCCGGGTTCGGGTTCTTGATGCCGGCGTTCGAGATGTGGACGATGCGCAGGCTCAGTTCCTGCTCGCGCTTGGCGCCGAAGCTGCGGCCGACACCGAGGGTGCTCATGAAGTTGAACTGCGTGCTGAACTGCTTGTTCTCGGTGCGATACAGCGCGTCCATGTAGGTCAGGCCGATCCCGGCTTCCCCGAACCAGTTCGAGTGGGCGCCGTTGAAGCGGTAACGCACCAGCGGCAGCAGGCCCACCAGCGTGCGCGACTCGCGCCCGCCTTCCACGCGCGAGCTCAGGTGGCTCACGAACAGCTCGGTCACGCCTGTCCATTCGCCGCCCTCCACCGCGCGCCGCCAGGACCAAGGCCACGCCAGCCCCACGCTCGCGATGTAGCGGCCCGTGCCGGCGGCGCCGCCCTCGAGCAAGAGCGCGACGCCGCCGTCTCCCTCGGCGGCCGACGCGGCACACGCGCACAGCGCCAGCATGCAGGCGATGGCGACGCGCTTGATTTCCATCGCCACAGTTTCGCCAAGCCGCACGGGGACGTGCGTCGAGCTTGAACTCGACGGATCGTAAAAAGTGTGATTGGACTGCGCAGTGAGTGCCCGCGGCCCTGCGCCGTGGCAAGGTTGCGTCCTACATCGACCCCGCCTGCCGGCGCCGGTCCGCCGCACCATGATGTCATGCATCCGTTCGATGGCACGCACCACGACTCGCGCGGTCGCAGGGGCATCGCGACGCGGCGCCGGCGAGCGCTGCGCGCGCTCGCGCGTGCCAGGCGTCTTCCCACTTGCTGCTCTGCGCAGCGACATCAAGTCAGCTTGGCGTCCTACACATCCGCAATCAGCCCGGCAGTACAACAACCTCTCCGACGTCCCGATCCTTTGCCGATGACCGATACAGCGGCCCATGCCATTGCGCTGACCGTGATGACGGTCAACATCCACAAGGGCTTCACGACCTTCAACCGGAAGTTCATCCTGCCCGAATTGCGTGACGCGGTGCGCAAGGTGGGCGCAGACGTGGTGTTCCTGCAAGAGGTCATGGGCATGAACGGGCAGCACCGCAAGGCCAGTAGTACCGTGGAAGAGCCTCATTACGAATTTCTCGCCGACGAGATCTGGCCGCAGTACGCCTATGGACGGAACATGGTCTACCCCAAGGGGCACCACCACGGCAATGCGGTGATGTCCAAGTTCCCCATCGTCCACTACCAGAACCATGACGTGTCGGTGGCCGGCCCGGAAAAGCGCGGGCTGCTGCATTGCGTGCTGCGCGTGCCGGGCCACACGGTCGATGTGCATGTGATCTGCGTGCACCTGGGCCTGGCCGAAGCGCATCGCCAACAGCAGCTGGAGCTGCTGTGCCACATGGTGCGCGGCGAGGTGCCCGACGACGCGCCGCTGGTGGTGGCGGGCGACTTCAACGATTGGCGCCGGCGCGCGCATGTGCTGCTGGAGCGCGAAGTGGGCCTGCGCGAAGTGTTCGTGCATGCCTACGGCGAAGCCGCCCGGACCTTCCCGGCGCGCCTGCCGCTGCTGTGCCTGGACCGCATCTACGTGCGCAACGCCTCGGTGCACCTGCCGGTGGTGCTGCCCCGGCGGCCCTGGTCGCACCTGTCCGACCACGCGCCGCTGGCCGCGGAGATCCACCTCTAGGAACTCGCCATGAGACGCACGGCCGTTCCGAAGGCGCATGGCACCACAGCCCGCAGGGCGGAGGTTGTCCAATGAGCCCGCGGTGGATCGAAGGCAACGACATCCGGCTCCTCGAGAACGGGGAGGAGTTCTTCCCGCGCGTGTTCGACTGCATCGCCAACGCGCGGCAGGAAGTGGTGATCGAGACCTTCATCCTGTTCGAGGACAAGGTCGGCGTGCAACTGCATGGAGTCCTGGTCGAGGCGGCGCGCCGCGGCGTGCAGGTGGACCTGACCATCGACGGCTTCGGCTCGCCCGACCTGTCTGACGACTTCATCCGCTCGCTCACCGACGCCGGCGTGCGGCTGCATGTGTTCGACCCGGGCACGCGGCTGCTGGGACGCGGCTTTCGCATGAACGCGCTGCGCCGCATGCACCGCAAGATCGTGGTGGTCGACGGCACCGTGGCCTTCGTGGGCGGCATCAACTACTCGGCCGACCACCTGCAGGACTTCGGCCCGCAGGCCAAGCAGGACTACGCGGTGGAGATCCACGGGCCGCTGGTGGCGGAGATCCACCGCTTCAGCCATGCGGCGCTGGCCCAGGGACAACGCTACCAGCGCCAGCGCGCGTGGTGGCGCTGGCGCAGCCGCCTGCGCACCCAGCCCAGGAACCTGCCGCATGCGGGCAGCGCCGCCGCCATGCTGGTGGTGCGCGACAACGGCGAGCACCTCAGCGACATCGAGCGGCACTACCGCATCGCGATCCGCGCGGCGCGCGACCGCATCATCATCGCTAACGCCTACTTCTTCCCCGGCTACCGCTTCATGCAGGAGCTGCGGCGGGCGGCGCGGCGCGGGGTGGACGTGCGCCTGATCCTGCAAGGCGAGCCCGACATGGCGATCGTCAAGACCGCCGCCCGCATGCTGTACCACCAGCTGCTGCGCGCGGGCGTGAAGATCCTCGAGTACTGCGAGCGGCCGCTGCACGGCAAGGTGGCGCTGATGGACGACGAGTGGGCCACCGCGGGTTCGAGCAACCTCGACCCCCTGAGCCTGGCGCTCAACCTCGAAGCCAACGTCATCATCCGCGACCGCGCCTTCAACCAGCAGCTGTACGAGCGCCTGCAGCACCTGACGCGGCACTGCCGGCCGATCGACGAGAAGGAGCTCGGCGAGCTGCGCGGCTTCACCTGGCTGCGCCACGTCGTGGCCTACCACTTCACGCGCATGTACCCGGCCTGGGCGCTGTGGCAACCGCGCCATGTGCCGCGCCTGTCGCCTGCGCCGGCCTATGCCGAGCCGGGCCGGAAGGAATAGACGCATGGCCGCGCGCACCCTGCCCCGCAACGCGCTGGTCAAGCCGCGCCCGCGCGGCCATCGCGCAGAGCATGGTGGCCGCCTGCAGCGCTGGCGCGACAGCGCATGGTGGACCTGGGCCAAACGCGCGCTCACGCTGGCCTTCTTCGCGCTGGTCTTCTTCCTGCTGGCGCGCTATGCCCAGCGGCTTGACTGGGACGAGGTCCTCGATTCGCTGAAGCAGACGCCGGCCGCCACACTGGCGGCCGCCGCCGGCCTCGCTCTCTGCAGTCATCTTCTTTACAGCTGCTTCGACCTGATCGGACGCCACTACACCGGCCATGCGCTGCAAACGCGGGCGGTGATGGCGGTGACCTTCATCAGCTATGCCTTCAACCTGTGCCTGGGCTCGTTGGTTGGCGGCATCGCCTTCCGCTATCGGCTGTACTCGCGGCTGGGCCTGAAGAACGGCGATATCACCCGCATCGTTTCGATGAGCATGCTGACGAACTGGCTGGGCTACATGCTGCTGGGCGGGCTGTTGTTCCTGTTCCATCCGCTGCAGCTGCCGCCGAGCTGGCACATGGGCAACTACGGGCTGCAGTGGGCCGGCGCGGCGCTGCTGCTGGTCGCCTGCGGCTACGCCTTCGCCTGCTTGCGGTTTGGCGACCATGTATGGGACTGGCGCGGCCATGAGGTTTACCTGCCCCCCTGGCGCGTCGCGCTGGTGCAGCTGGCGGTGTCGTGCACCAACTGGAGCCTGATGGCGGGCGTGGTCTGGTTCCTGCTGGGCCGGCAGATCCACTATGCCGACGTGCTCACCGTGCTGCTGATCGGCGCGATCGCCGGTGTGGTGACGCATGTGCCGGCGGGCCTGGGCGTCCTCGAGTTCGTGTTCGTGACACTGCTGTCGCACCTGGTGTCCGAGGGCCGCCTCATCGGCGCGCTGCTCGGCTACCGGGCGATCTACTACATCGTGCCGCTGGTGGTGGCCGCGCTGCTGTACCTCTACATGGAGGTGCACGGCAAGGACAAGCACCACGTCGAAGGCCGGCGCTTGCACGCGAGGGGCAGCTGATGGACGCGCGGCTGGCCAGCGAAATCGACCTGGCGGGTTTCCGCGAGGAGGCCCGGGCGCTGCTGGCGCACCAGGTCCCGCCCGACGCGGTGCACTGGGAAACCGCGCAGGCGCAGAACAGCGACTTCTTCATGGATCCCAGCGAAGGCCCCGAGCGCGTGCGCGGCGTGCCCAAGGCCGCCTCGGCGATCGTGCCGGCTTCGTTCCTGCGCCTGTGCGAGATGGTCGTGCTGCACAACGACCCGGAACGTTTCGCGCTGCTGTACCGGCTGCTGTGGCGGCTGGTGCACGAGCCGGGGCTGCGCAACAACCCCGGGGACAGCGACATGCTGCATGCCCACCAGATGGGCCAGGCGGTGCGGCGCGACCTGCACAAGATGAAGGGCTTCGTGCAGTTCCGCGCCGTGCACGACATCGCGGCGCAGCCGCTGATGCTGGCCTGGCACGAGCCGACGCACCACATCGTCGAAGCGATCGCGCCCTGGTTCGCCAAGCACCTGGCGCAGTCGCGCTGGGTGATCTTCACGCCCGAGCGCTCGGTGGAGTTCGACGGCCGCAAGCTTCACTTCGGCCTCGGCCTGCCGCGCGCCGCAGTGCCGCCATCTGGCGCCGGCGACGCGCTGTGGCTGGCGGTCTACCACCGTGTGTTCGGCGAGCGCGCGATCGCGGTCAACGACGCCGCCGCCGATCCCCTGCCCTGAAGGCGATGGCGATGGCGAGCTGGTGGCTTAGTTGCCGGTGGGCCCCACAGTCGGAGCGGTCGATCCGATCGGGCTGACGCCGAAGCGGGCCTTGTCCGCCGTGTCCTTGGCGGCCTTCCTGGCCTTCTTGGCGGCGCTGCTTTCGTCCTTGGCCATGCCGCTGTCCTTGCTGGGCGCGATGCCGCTGTCCTTGGCAGGTGCAACACCGCTGTCCGGCTTGGGTGGCGTCACGCCCTTGTCCTTGTCGCGCGCGGGTTCGTCGCCCTTGCGCGGCACTTCGCGCGGCTGGCCGGTGATGTCCGGCGGCGGCTCGACGTCGGCCTTCAGGATGTTGTCGGGCTGCAGCGCGTTGTTGTCCGATGACGGCGCCGCCGGCCAGGTGACGATGGTCCGCTCGGCGCCCTCCGTGCCCTGCTGGCCCAGCCCGCCTTGCGGCAGCCCGGCCTGCGCGCCGGTGCCGCTCTGCGCCCCGGCCATGGCCGGGCGGCCGCGGTAGGTGGCGGACCCGTCGCTGCGTTGGCCGTACAGGTTGGACAAGGTCAACAGCGCGAGCGCCAACACCACCGCCACGGCAATCCAGTGATGTGGCGAATGCTGGCTTTTCATGGGGTGCTCCTGTGCTGTGGCACGCTGGACAGTCCAGTGTGATCCGCGCGTTCGGGCCCACCATGTGCATTTGGCAACAGAATGTGTAGGACGCCGCCTTCCGGCCACTGCTAAGATGCGCCGCCAATCAGGCTCATGCATTCGCAGAGCCCCAGCCAGAGCAGTAGTAGCAGTTTGATGACCGTTGCCTCCGCAGGCCGCGCCCCTGCCACGTTCGAGATCAAGAGCGCAAATCTCCCCCTGGTGTCACTGCTGCTGAAGTCGGCCGACCTCTGCGCGCTGGCGCAGGAGCTCAACGCCCGCTTCGGCGACATCCCGGATTTCTTCGACCACGACCCGCTGGTGCTCGACCTGTCGCCCCTGAAAGGCAAGGGCGAGATCGATTTCGGCGAGTTGTTGCATCTCTTGCGGGGCTACCGCGTGCTGCCGGTGGCCGCGCGCGGCGGCAGCGCGGCGCAGATGGCCGCGGCGCTGTCGGCCGGCCTGGCCGCCGCACCCGATGCGCTGGTGGCCGTGCCGGCGTCGGTCTCCGCGCCCGCGCCTGCCGGACCCGTGGCGGCCGCGCCGGCCGTCGTGGAAGCCAGCCCGGTCGCGGCACTGGTTGTCGACAAGCCGCTGCGCTCGGGCCAGCAGGTGTACGCGCGCGGCCGCGACCTGGTGGTGCTGTCCATGGTCAACCCCGGCGCCGAAGTCATCGCCGACGGCCACATCCACGTCTATGCACCGCTGCGCGGCAAGGCGATCGCCGGCGCGCGCGGCAACACCGAGGCCCGCATCTTCTCGACCTGCCTCGAGCCTGAACTCATTTCCATCGCCGGCGTGTACCGCACGAGCGATGTGCCCCTGCCCGCCGGCGTGCTGTCGCGCCCGACCCAGGTGCGCCTGGTCGGCGGCGCCGAGGGCAAGCTGGTGATGGACCCGATAGCAGCAGCCTGAACCAACCAAGGAAGTCACTCCTCATGGCAAGAATCATCGTCATCACCTCCGGCAAAGGCGGGGTGGGCAAGACCACCACCAGCGCCAGCTTCGCCTCCGGCCTGGCCCTGGCCGGCCACAAGACCGCCGTGATCGACTTCGACGTCGGCCTGCGCAACCTGGACCTGATCATGGGTTGCGAGCGCCGCGTGGTGTACGACCTGATCAACGTGATCCACGGCGAGGCCAACCTGCACCAGGCCCTGATCAAGGACAAGCAGTGCGACAACCTGTTCATCCTGGCGGCCTCGCAGACCCGCGACAAGGAAGCCCTGACCAAGGACGGCGTCGAGAAGGTGCTGAAGGACCTGGCCGAGATGGGCTTCGAGTACATCGTCTGCGACTCGCCCGCCGGCATCGAGACCGGCGCGCTGATGGCCATGCATTTCGCCGACGAAGCGCTGGTGGTGACCAACCCGGAAGTCTCCTCGGTGCGCGACTCCGACCGCATCCTGGGCATGCTGTCGTCCAAGACCAAGCGCGCGATCGACGGCAAGGAGCCGGTGAAGGAGCACCTGCTGATCACCCGCTACAACCCGAACCGCGTCGACCAGGGCCAGATGCTGTCGCTGGAGGACATCCAGGACATCCTGCGCATCAAGCTGATCGGCGTGATCCCCGAGAGCGAGACCGTGCTGCAGGCTTCCAACCAGGGCCTGCCCGCCGTCCACATGAAGGGCAGCGACGTCTCGGAGTCCTACCGGGACGTGGTCGACCGCTTCCTCGGGGCCGACAAGCCGCTGCGCTTCATCGACGCGCAGAAGGCCGGCTTCTTCAAGCGCCTGTTCGCGGCGAGGTAAGCGGCGATGGCCTCCCTGCTCTCATTCCTGCTCGGCGAGAAGAAGAAAACCGCCGCCGTCGCCAAGGAGCGGCTGCAGATCATCCTGGCGCACGAGCGCTCCGGCCGCCACGGCAGCCAGCCCGACTACCTGCCGGCCCTGCAGCGCGACCTGGTCGCGGTGATCAGCAAGTACATCAAGATCGATCCGCACGACATCAAGGTCGACCTGCAGCGGCAGGACAACCTCGAGGTGCTCGAAGTCAAGATCGAACTGCCCGAAGGGAAATAAACTCTGCGGTGTCATCGCGGTGTCGCATCGATAGCGAAAGCATCCTTTCGTGGTCTTGACACTGCAGAGTGACCCAACGATAAACGCCTTCCATGCCGGATCCTGTTTTGGTGCGCGTCACGCACCGTTACAACGTGTCTGTCGAGCGCGTCTTCGACGCCTGGCTCACGCCGGCGCAGGCCGCGCGTTTCCTGTTCGCCACCCGCACCGGCAACGTCCTGCAATGCCAGATCAAGCCCGAGGTGGGCGGCGGCTTCACCGTGACCGACCGCCGGCCCATCGGTGACGGCGAGGAAAGCTTCTTCGACGCCGAGCACCGCGGCACCTATGTCGAGATCGACCGGCCCAGCCGCCTGGTGTTCGACTTCGGCGTCGAACCCTTCCTGAGTCCGCCGACGCGGGTGACGCTGGACTTCGTGCCCATGGGCATCAGCATCTGCGAGCTGGTCCTGACCCATCAGCTGGGCGAGGGCGCCGAAGCCAGGGCCTATGCCGAACGCACGCGCCAGGGCTGGACGCGCATGCTGGAACAATTGGAAAAGATCCTGAGCACGCGCAGCTGGGGCTTCAAAACCGTCGCGTGAGATCCGCGCAACGCTGCGCCCGGGAAACATCTCTAAAGTCTCACCACAGTGCCAAAACGCACTGGCGCCCGGCACTGCTGCTGCGCACAATGATTCCAGTACATCTCTCGACGAACCGACAAATGCAGTACGTCCAAGATTCGTTCGACACCGGCACCGTCATCGCGGCCTGGCTCAGCCCCGGCGCGCTGGAAGAACTGGAACCCCTGCTGCGCCGCCTGCTAGCGGGCAAGCAGATTTTCATCAAACAAAGCGACGGCAGCTACCGCCCCCAGGGCTGGGAATACGGCCTGGCCCGCGGCTTCCAGTTCTCCGAACTGTGCGAGCCCGCCCTGCGCCCCCAAAGACACTAACCCCTTCACTCCCTCCCCCTCCGGGGGAGGGTTGGGGTGGGGGCGCTCCGAAGCGAATGAATTCCGAATGAATTCCCTCTCCCACTAGGAGAGGCCCGGGGGCAAGAGCATCAGGGGTCTAACTAACCCCCGCCCTTGCCCCTCCCCTGTCCGCCCCCCGCGCCCCCCGCACCACCCGAACGCGTCCAAGGAGGCGGCGGCCCAAGCGCCTCAGCTACCCTTCTTCGGCGGCGCGACCATCGCCTCGATCTTGTTGCCGTCGGGGTCGCGCACAAAGGCGGCGTAGTAGTCGTCCGAGTATTCGGGCCGCAGGCCCGGCGCGCCCTCGTCGGTGCCGCCCAGTTCCAGCGCCATCGCATGGAAGGCCTTCACTTCCTCCTGCGAGCTGGCGAAGAAGCAGATATGAACCCCGTTGCCGGCTGAAGCGCGGCCGCCGTCATGCGGCGCCTGGATCCAGAACTCGGGAAAGTGCCGGCCATAACCGGCCCCGCCCGGAAAGTCCATCACGCATTGGATCTGCAGCGTGGCCAGCACCCCGTCGTAGAAGGCCTTGGCGCGCGGATAGTCGTTGGTGCCCAGCGAAACATGTGACAGAACGGGAAGCGGCATGGTGTTCCTCGTCAAAGTTGGATATTCGATGTTGAAAAACACAGTACAGGAGATCGGCTAGACCGACAAGCAGACACAGGCGCATCAAGCCGTCAGCCATCGGGAAGCTGCAAATCGATGAGCTGAAGAAACCCGGCGCACTGAAGCCCGGGATGCGGCCCTCAAGGCAGGCGCCGGGCCTGCAGTTCCTTGAACCCCGTCGCCGGGTCGAACGCCCGGCCCAACTCCCACTGCGGCAGCAGCGCAATCACGATCTCCGCGGTGGTGCGGACGATGCAGCCCGGCATCACGTGACCGCCCTTCACACGGCCGTCAGCATCGGACACGCTCGCATGCAGGTGCACGCCGTCGCGACCCAAGGTGCCCGAGAGCGTGAGCAGCTCGGTGGGCCCCTCGATGGCGCTGCCCTCGGTCCGCTGCGCGTATCGCAGCACCACGCGCGAGAAACTGCCCACCGCCGACAGGATGCAGCCGGCGGCGATCTCTTGCGCTTCGAGCGCAGCCCGCAAGTCCTCGCCAGGCGCCAGGCGCAGGACCTGCACTTGCAGCGACATCAGTACCCCAGTGGCCGCACGCCGATCAGCGGACCGTGCAGCAGCAGCGCGAAGATCGACCAGGCCGCCAGCCCGGTGGCCAGGGCCGCGGTCGTGCCGATCGGGTTGGCCGGCGCATACACCGTGTGGTTGGCGCGATCGCGGCGGCGCGCGGCGATGAAGACCACCACCGCCCAGGCCAGGAAGGCGCCGAACAGCACCACGTCGGCCAGCACGCCCACCGCCAGCAGGTGCGCGACCGCCCAGGTCTTCACGCTCAGCGCCTGCGGATGGTGGAAACGCGCCTTGAACCAGTTGCCCGGGATGTAGGCGGCGACGAACAGCACCATGGCCAGGATCATCAGCAGCGCCGTCACGTGCCGCATCCAGCCCGGCGAGGTCCACAGCACCAGCGACTCTTGCCGCGCCTGCTTGAAGCCGATCACGATCAGCACGAAGCCCAGAATGGACAGCAGCGAGTACAGGCCCTTCCACTGCAGCAGGCCCAGGCGCTGGACCATCGCGCTGCGCCAGTCGTCGGCGAAGACGCGCGTGGAGTGCACGCCCAGGAAGAGCAGCAGACCCAGAACCATCAGCGCCATGGCGAGCCCTTTCTTGCTTGGGCCGATTATGTCGCGCCGCCCCGGCCCCGGGGCGGTACTGCGCGGCCTTACTGCGCCGGCGCGAAGCCCTTGGCCTTGATGATCTTGGCCCAGGTCGCGGTGTAGGCGCGCTCGCGCTCACCGAGCTTCTGCGCCGTCATGTACTCGGGCGCCAGGCCCATGCGCTGCATCTGCTCGCGCACCGCCGGCATCGCCAGCACCTTGGACATCGCCGCGCCGAATTCGCTGACGAAGGCGGGGCTCACACCCTTGGGCGCGAACACGCCGTAGTAGGGCACGTCTTCGAAGCCGGTGAGGCCCAGTTCGTGGAAGGTGGGCACGTCCGGCAGCGTTGCCTGGCGCTCCTTGCCGAGCACGCCGACGATGTGCAGCTTGCCCGCGCGGTGGTTCTCCATGAAGTCCGGCACCGAGCCGACGCCCGCCGCGATCTGGTTGCCCAGCATGTCGGCCATCATGGGCGCGCTGCCACGGTAGGGCGCCGGCGCCAGGTCGAGCTTGTACTTCTCGCCAATCAGCTTGACCAGGAATTCGGGCGTGGAAGCCGGCGCCGGCACGCCCACCGTGCCGCGGCCCTTGGTGGCGTTGCCGCCCGTCTTGTCGTTGCCCTCCTGGATCCACTTCACGTAGTCGTTGAAGCTCTTGGCCGGCGTGCCGCCCGACACCGCGAAGGCATTGACGAAGGTGGCGAAGCCCGCCACCGGCACGAAGTCCTGCGCCGGCTCGAAGCCGGGGTTCTTGGTGACCTGCGGCAGGATCGAGATCGTGTGGTCGTGCGACAGGAACAGCGTGTTGCCGTCCGGCGCCGCAGCCTTGAGCGCCTGCGCCGCCAGCTGGCCACCGGCCCCGGGCTTGTTGTCGACCACCACTGTGGCGTTCAGCGCGTCCTTCAGGTGCTCGCCCAGCAGGCGCGCCACCGCATCGGTGCCGCCGCCCGGCGGAAAGCCCACCAGCAGTCGGATGGTGCGCGCCTGCGCCAGGGCCGGCAGGCCGGTCAGCGCGGCGGCGCCAGCCAGAGTTTGAAGAGCGAAGGTTCTGCGAGTCAGTTTCATCGTGATCTTTCTTACTCCCTCCCCCACCGGGGGAGGGCCGGGGTGGGGGCGCTCCAGCCACATCCACCTTAGAACTTCCAGTTGAGCACCCGAAGCTTACCCGCCTTGCCAACTCCACATGGCTCAGTGACGGCATTCCCGCCTACACGCGCTTTTGCAGCAGAGGCGCAGAGTAGGGACGCAACTCCAGGAGACGCGCACCATGGCCCAACCCGCCGCCCGCAAAGTCGCGCCGCTGTCGCCCGACGAACAGCGGCACGGCAAGCACCTCAAGACCCAGCCCGCAGAACTCGACCTGCCGCCCAGCACCGGCCGCAACACCAAGCTTGGCCGGAAGGTCGAAAAGCCCGACGACCCCAAGCCGGGTGGGCCGAGCGGTCAGAAGGTCGAAACCCGGGACCGCAAGCACGCGAACAAGTGAGCGCGCCGCTCGCGCTCGAGACGCCTTGCCTTGAATCGCTTTAGTCGCGAATTTCAGCGCGCACGCGCTTGGCCTTGGCCCGCGAAACGCGCCAAGCCGCCAGCAGCGACAGCGACAACACACATCCAGTAGTAAGCAGGAGCATGGAACTTCCTCCCCGTTGATCCAGTGGTTGCACTGTACGCGGGGCGGAACGGCTGCGCCAGAGGGGGCGGAGGCGGGGGTCGCAGGGTTCTCCTGGCTGTTTCTATTGGATTTATTTTTCTAAGTTAGTCGTAGTAGGTAAGGGCCCGCCGCGCGTGTGGACAAGCCGAAATTTCCCTTGCGGATCAAGAGCCTGGGTGCTGTAGACGACTGTGGACCCCGGCGGTTTTTTGGTGCACGCGAATACTGGATAAACAGAGCCCGCCCTCCTCAGCTGTGGAAAACCCAGCAGTTGTGCTGAAACGATCCACAGGCTTGTGCCCGAAAAAAATTTTCGCCACGGAAGTTGTTCAGGAAGCGACGGGCATGGCCCTTAGGAAATTTGCACACCCTGGTGGTTCCGGGTCGCTGTGGACAACGCCCGTTCTTCCTTGGATATCAAGGACCTGGCTGCGGAACAAGTCTGTGAATTGCGGTGGAACATGCGCGCGCGACGAACATCCGCGGTCCACAAGCCTGCCCACAGTTGCCAACATGCTGTGCCCAGTTTCGCGTGCAGCGGTGCGGCGTGGCTTGAATGCGACGGTTGGGGCGCAAGAGCCTGATGCCCTCACCCCCTCCCTCCCGGAGGGAGAGGGAGAAACAGCCAGACCGGGGTTCGGCGCAAAATACGAAGGCAATGACTGGATCGGCTAGTGCTGCCACCCAACGGCAGGCCAAGACCAGGCGGGCTTGAATGCCGCATCTACACACCCGCGCCCTCGTCCTCTTCTCCGGCGGCCAGGACTCGGCTACCTGCCTGGCCTGGGCGCTGGCGCGCTACGCGCATGTGGAGACCATCGGCTTCGACTACGGCCAGCGCCATCGCGTGGAGTTGGAAAGCCGCCAGACCTTCCTGCGCAAGCTGAAGGCACAGTTTCCGCCATGGGTCCCCAAGCTCGGCCCCGATCACCTGCTGGACCTGGGCCTTCTCGGCCAGGTGAGCGACACCGCCCTCACCGCCGACAAGGCCATCGCGTTTGACACCAGCGGCCTACCCAACACCTTCGTGCCCGGGCGCAACCTGATCTTCTTCACCTTCGCGGCCGCCCTCGCCTACCGGCGTGACATCAGCGTGCTGGTGGGCGGCATGTGCGAGACCGACTACAGCGGCTACCCCGATTGCCGCGACGACACCCTCAAGGCCCTGCAGGTCACGCTGGGGCTGGGCCTGGACACGCGCATGGTGATCGACACGCCGCTGATGCGGATCGACAAGGCCGCCACTTGGCGGCTGGCCAGGGATCTGGGCGGTGATGCGCTGGTGGAATTGATCAAGGAAGACACGCACACCTGCTACGTGGGCGACCACGGCACGCGGCACGAGTGGGGTTATGGGTGCGGCGTGTGTCCGGCGTGTGAGTTGAGGGGCCAGGGGTATCGCAGCTTCACGGCAGCAGCGATTCCGAGATAGGCCTGGATATGCCGCCGCCGAGTCGGTTTGTCGGCCGAAGCCGCGCGCGTCAGCTGTTCGAGCTGATCAGGAGACCTCGATCATTGCGGGCTTGATCCGCAATCCAAAGTCTCTGCCGCCTTTGGCAAGCCCTCGAAGTACTTGCGGATCGTCTCCGGCACCTTCGTCTTCGGCGCTTTGCCCAGGTTCACCAGCAACTCGTGCTGGCAGTCGAACACCTCATAGCGTCGCTCCAGGTCCCGCTGGATGCGGGCCAGCAGCGCCGCGGTCACCTCCGCATCCGCCATCGCCCGGTGCGCGCGCCCGGCAGCAGGCAGGTCATGAAACGCTGCCAGCGACCCGAGCCGGAAGCTGCGCGCCTCCGGGTACAGCCGCCGCGAGAGCAGCAAGGTGCAGGCGAAGGGTGCGTGCATGTTGCCGGGCGCCGCGTCGCAGCCCAGGCGCTCCAGCTCCAACGACCAAAAGCGCCGGTCGAACGAGGCGTTGTGCGCCACCATCGGCGCGTCGCCCACGAAGCGGCTGGCCTGCGCCATCACCTCCTCGGCGGGCGGCGCGTCCGCGATCATCTCGTTGCTGATGCCGGTATAGGCTTCGATGAACGGCGAGATGCGGACGCCCGCGTTCATCAGCGACTGGAAGCGATCGACGACCTTGCCGTCTTCCATCAGGACGATGGCGACCTCGGTGGCGCGGTCACCCATGGCGGGGGAGAGGCCGGTGGTTTCGAAGTCGATGACGGCGGTGAGGGGCAAGGTGGGACGAAGTCTACCTTTGCTTGTCATCGAACTCGCGACATGCTGCTTTCGAGAGGAAAGCTATGCCGGCGGTCGACGCCGCTACACCGGCCGGGATCACGGAGCAAGCAGGTCTTCAAAAGCCTGTTCATCAAACCCCACCATCCGTCGCTCGCCGACCTCGACGACCGGACGTTTGATCGTGCTCGGGTGCGCCAGCATCACCTTGCAGGCGCTGCTCGCATCGGTGACGCCTTCGCGCAGGTGCGCGTCGAGTCCACGCCACGTGCTGCCCTGCCGGTTCAGCAGCCGCTCCCAGCCGAGGTCGGCGGCCCAGTGCTCGAGTTGCGCGGCGCTGGGAGCCTGCTTCTTGAAGTCGACGAATCGATGCTCGATGCCGCGCAGCTGCAGCCAGCGCCGCGCCTTCTTCACGGTATCGCAATTCGGAATGCCGTAGAGAGTGATGTTTGTCGTCATGGGAGTCATTGAGCTGTGGCTGTGCGAGCTGAGACTAATCACTCACCACCCCGCCCCTGTGCCAACGCCGTGGTTGCGAACAGCGTGGCCTCTTCCACCATGCCCTGCATGATCCGCATGCCAGCCTCTTCGGTTTCGTTGGACACGTCATCGCGCATCATCACCAGCAGCGCGTAGCAGCCTAGGTAAATCGCGCGGCGTGCCTCCGTCAGTTGCACCTTGCTGGGCGGCATGCCGTCGGCAAGCAGCACCTGATCTCGGTACGCGCGCCAGATGCTTTCGATGGATCGTTCTTTGAGTTCTGGATGGATCATGGACTTCCTTTCGCAGGTCCTCGCAGAACTCTACGAATTCGACAGGGGACCATGGCGGAGATTCTGCTGGTATCCACTCGACGGCAGCAACCGGGAAATTCGGCTGAACGTCAGGCGACTTACGACCCCAAACTTGGACTCGAGGAACTGGAGGAAATGGCGCGCCCGACTTGACGACTCGGGCGGTGCCGCAGTCCGAGACGGAGATCGACGAACTGCGGCGGCAAATCGGCGCGCGCTGGTAAGCCTGATCCCCCGGAGAAGAACGGCAAGTCACAGGGGTAGACGCCTGAGGTTCATCGACGTACACTTCAAGGCGCATTGAGAGTCGGGGTAACCCGAGCCAACCTGCCCCCGGGGCAAGGTGGATCGCGAAAGCGGATGTGGCCACTTTGGCAACCAAGCCGGACATCTGCTTTCTTCCCCTCTTTCGATGCTGGTTTTGGTCCACCAGCGCAGGCGCGCATTGGGCCAGGGTGATTTGCCTGATTGCCTACCCCTGCGCGTCGCAGAAAACGGCTAAACCGGAGATCACGATGAAAGACTTCATCGGCGACATCGACCTGACTTACCGCCCGCGGTCCTATTTCTGGGCGTCGGATCTGGGCGTGAACCTGGCCTCGAGCATCAAGGGGGCAAGCCGCAAGCGGCTCTATGAGCAAAGCATTGCGGAAGGCGAGCCCGCGCCGCCAGGCTTGATGCAGCCGAAGCTCTCGGACAAGGAGAGGAATGCTTGGGGATGGATTCACCCGCAGCTCATGGGCGGCGAGTATCTTCCGGACCGTGCGGGTGGCGAGGTCGAGATCGCCAGGATCGCCATCAACTCCACCACCCAGGATGTGACGTGCGTGTACGTCCGGAAAGGGAAAGGCCGGCTTTTCTATCGCGTGGTCGATGAATATGGAGGCGACACGCTGGAACAGCCCAGCTCAAGAACGTCCCTGCAGCCCTTGTCACTGGGCGGACTCACAGAATTCTTCTTGCGGGCGTGGAATTTGAAAGGCTGCCTTGGGTCGAACTTTGACCTCGGGCGTGACTCACCCGAGGACGTGCACGGATTTGTGCTGGAGGCCAGCTCGGACTTCTATCCCGAGTTTGGGTCGCTGGTGCGGTCGCGCATGGATCTCTGGCTGCAAGAGTCGGCGGAGCGCGAAGATGAATAGTTCAATCCACGGCAATGAGAGGAACAGCCTTCTTGCGCTTGCTGAACGCGTGACTCAAGGCGTGGATCTGCGATTGATGTCGGCCAGGTAGTGCTTCAGCCAGTAGCCGCGGAAGGACGATCGGGCGGCTTCCTGGTAGGCCACCCGCAAGTCCTTCAAGAACTCCCCGGGATCCGACCGCGCAGCGACGATGTCGGCGATGAGCCATTTGGCAACCAGGTCGTCGTGAAAATACCTGATGAACCCCGCCTCATCCTTCTTGTTCGGCATGCCCCTCACCCTGTCGCGGCCCTCCGGTGTGGCGGTGCGTCTGGCGAAATACGGCACCAGGGTCGCGCAATAAATATAAGGGAGGACCAGCGAGCTGATCCGGTTGGCGTCGATCAGGATGACGGGGAAGAAAGCGCAGGAAAAGAACTCATCGTGCAGGTACTTGGCATATCTGTCCTGCACACGGATGACATCGCCGATCAGCCGCGGTCCCGCTTCGCGCACCCACCAGTGAATGGCGGCGCTGAGGTCGCGGCCCGGGTGCCAGAACCAGGCTGTCTTGCTCGATTCGTCGCGGATGGCAATGCAGGTGTCCAGCCGTTGTTCCATCTGCCTGCCGGTCAGCTTCAGGGCTTCTTCTTTCCGCGGGAACTCGATGTAGAGGTCCGTCTTGTTCTCGTTCGTCATTGGGGGAATCCTTGTGAAGCGGGAACGCCCCGCCATGCGTTGCCTGCTCGGCTAGCCAGGCTTTGGCCAAGCGGTGTCCGCAGGCCATCTGCTTCACCGGCGCTTGGGACTCTTGCGCGCCAGCCACTCCTCGATCCGCGCCGAGCGCAGGCGCCGAAGATCCGAGCCACTCCAGCAGCCCAGGGTGCTGCGTCCCCAGAGGCTGCCGAGATAGTGCCTGCGCCGCGCTTCGCCCCACTCGTCCCAGGCCGCCGGCAGCTCTGAGTCGCCTGCATTGGCGTCGTGCCGCGCCAGCAGGAACCACTCGAGGGAATGACACCGTGCAGGCAGCACGCGTTCATCTCCACCTCGATCGTGCATCGCCTGACCCGCTCGCATCAGCACCGCGGTTGCTTCGGCGGCCGACAGCGTGGCGAGGGCCCGCGCGAAGTCACCCAAGGTTGCGTCCGCCAAGATGAGCGAGTAGGCGTCCCACTCGGGCAGAGTCTCATAGCGGAACGGCTCATAGTCAGACTCCGCGAATGCCCTGAAGGCCGTGTAGAGTGTCTCCACGACGTCGCGCGTGGGCACGCGTGTGGACTGGTCGATCGTGTATTTTCCCGAGCTCCACTGCAACCGGAACGAACCTTCGGCGCCTCCCGACGAATACCACTTCATCCGGCCGTACGGACCTTCCGGGTCCCACGAGAAGGCGCACTCCTGCACGCCGATGGTGATTGCCTCGAGGAACCGGATGAATGCCGGGAAGGCGCACCAGAGCGATGAGAAGTAGACCGTGTGTTCGACGCTCGGTTTTGCCCCCCGGTGCTCGTCACCGATGGACCGGCCCGTGCCCGCCTCCACCGCCTGCACCCAGGTGGTTTCCCCGCCCATTCGGAGGTCCAGCTCGATGTAGTCGGCGGTGCTGTGATAGAAGCGCGCCTGGAGCCCGCCGGGCTCGTAGCGGAAGGACAGCGCCGGCAGCTTCTCGGCTTCCCCATCCTCGCTCATGCCGCCTCCCGCCCGCCACACAGCACCTGACAGCGGTGCCTGGCGTAGTCCCAGCCGCTGAACTGATCACCGGTGCCGGAACGCACCGTGGCGTCCTCGCCGAACATCGCATACCGGTCCCACAGTTCTTCCGAACGCATGCCCGGCTTGTGCTCCTGCTCGAGGAAAGAGTCGACAACGCCCTTGCAGTGCGCCACGGCTTCCTCGTAGGAGGCGAAGCTGCCACCGGCCCACGAGGCGCCTTCGCCGGGCGCACTGAAGTTGTCGATGTAGGTGACCTGAAATCCCATGATGACCTCCTTGTGGTGACCGGCCCGGCTCAAGCGCCGGCCGAGACAAAGTGCTTGTCGGTGAGCTCCGGCTCGCCCTGCCAGCGGTAGGCCACTAGCGGCTGGCCCTCCTTCGCGGCCGAGTAGTCGACACAGGCGAGGCGGGTGGAGTCCAGCCGCTGCGGACCGTCGAACCAGTAGTGGCCGACGAAGACCGGTGCGCCGTCGATCGCGGCAAGCCGGTGCTGCGCCTCGACCGGCAGGTCAGGCAGCGCCGCTTGCTGCTTACTGTCCATGGCGGCGTAGTCACGGTAGCTGGTGGGCTCAGCCATCCACCACCGCACCCGGACTTCGTGCCGCGTCGTGCCGTCGTGGTCGACGAAGTCGTGCCCGCCAGGAAGCTCGACCTCGCACCCTTTGGTGAGGCCATCCATCGCGGCGTAGAGCTCTGTGCCCTTGGTGCATGCCTGGTGCATGAAGGCGTCGTCCAGCGGCTTGCCGCCGCGCGCTTCATCCACCCGCCTAACGAAATCGAGGTTCCACCACGCGTGCACCGCGCGGATCCCGCCGAGATCGAGCGCGACCGGCAGCGTGCGGAACCAGTCAATGAGCTCGCGGTATTTCCGCGAGTCGCCCTCGACGGCCCGCAGGAAGGCGTCGTGCTGCCTGTTGTTTTTGTCGCTGTGCGGCCGCAGGAAGTCATCGGTCCCCTGGCGCCGGGTGGCATAGGCGATGGCATTGAACTCGTGGTTGCCCATCACGCAACGGGCGTGTCCGCCGTCGACCATGCCCCGAACAATGTCAAGCGTGGCCAGCTGGTCCGGACCGCGGTCGATCAGGTCGCCCACGAAGATCGCCATGGCGCCTTCCGGAGGAACCCAGCTGCCCGCGCGCTCGCGGTAGCCGAGTTTGCGCAGCAGGGCCGACAGCTTTCCTGCGTGCCCATGGATATCGCCGATCACGTCGTAGTTCATGCAGATCCTCCTAAGTGGTTGGTTCATCGATGCGCCCGGGTAGGACGCATAAAAGAACGGTCTCTTTCGAGACCCCACCCATTGAGTGACCGCCGGGGGCCCGACCGTATACGGGGCCGTTCCGTCTGCCGCTGCGAAGCCGGGACCGCCGGTCGCTGGCCTGTCGGCCGCGGCGCCGAGACTTGTACGGAGCCCGGCATCCAAATGGCACTTAGTAGCACCATGCCACGAAGTGTATGCCTGTTCGGAGTAAACTGCAACTAAGTCTTCGCTGCGACAGAAAAATGAACACCACGCCCTACCCAATGCCCTTCACGCGCGTGGAGCTGTGCGTGATCCGTCTTTCTGAAACAGGGCTGGAAGTGCTGCTTGCCCGTCGCGAGCAGGCCCCCGAGAAGGGAAAGTGGGCGCTCCCCGGCGGGGTGCTGCGCATCGATCTGGATGACGACCTGGAAAGCGCCGTGCAACGGGTCGCCCAGGAGCGGATCGGCACGCGGGTGCCGTACCTGCGACTGCAGACGGTGACCGGGGGAAAGCTCAGGGACCCGCGAGCGCCCTGGACCCTGAGCATCGCCTATCGGGCGATGACACGCACGGGGTCGCTGGAAGCGGTGCCGGGCAAGCGCATCGAGGCTCTGCGCTGGTCGGCTGCCGATGCAGCCGTCGCCGACGGCCGGCTCGCCTTCGACCACGCGCGTGTCATCCGCGATGCCGTGGCGGACATCCGCGCCGAGATCCAGGACCTCAATATCCCGTTCGAACTGCTGCCAGTGCAGTTTTCGCTGGCAGAGCTGCAGCGCGAGTGCGAGGCTATCCTCGGCCGGGCGCTTGACAAGTCCAGCTTCCGCCGCCGTTTAGCAGAGCGTGACTACGTGGAACCGGTCGAAGGCGAGTTTCGAGTCGCTGCACACAGACCGGCGCAGCTCTATCGAAGGCGGCAGGCGCCGGACTAAGCGCGGCTTACGTGGCCGAAGCCGCATGGGAAGCGTCGACCCTGCCGCAGGGTTTCGAGGACCCGATTGTTCTTGCAGGGGCACCACTTTGGAGTCTGTTGCATGCTCGAACTGAGTGCGCTGCAGTTTGTCGGAGCAAATTCCCAACTCACAGGAGTGAGTCACTAAACACTCGCGCGCTCACGCGTGAGGCGTAGCGCTCACACATGTCCGTCGTAGCCGCTAGAAATCAACTTATGCCTGATTCGCAATATTCGCTCACAGTCTTTGGCGCTGGGTGCAAATCTGGGAATCCGGGACGCTGAATGAAGCAACGAGGATTCTCGATCCTCCAGTAGACCCTGATGCAGCCCCCATTTGCGCAGCCGAGCCCATTCGGTTCCGTCAATCGACATTACCGAGGCGCGCGCAAACAATCCGAACCCCGGAGGCTGTACGCCGTTCGCCAAATCCTGCATAGCGCGGTCAAGCACCGGGTCTGGTGCACGCGTCAGTATGAGGTCGTTCATCGGCAACTCCACCGCCTGCACCTTGGCCCAACACGTGGGCGACTTGGCCCACTCGGTTACGTTATCTTTTGGTCTGGACGGATCGGTCAGTACCTGAAAAACAGAGTAAGCGATTAACTCGATCTGCGCACTTAGTTCGCTCGAAACTGATTGCTGATTCCAGATTTTCTCAAGATCAACTTTACGCCCTTTGGCAAACTTCAAGACCGTGTATTGCAGCTTCGCCAATGCGTAGGTAACAATGTTCGCTCGATACCCTCCTTGGTACCACGCCTGCCTCGAAACTAGTGCCTCGGTGTGCCGGAAAAGAATCGCCAGTGCCACCAAGTAGCGGAAGTAGCCTTCATCAAACTGCTCGTTGCCGGAGTTCCATTCCCTTGACACCCATTCAGCGAACTGCAGAAAATTCTTCTGTGAACCTAAGCTAACCTTGTGCGGCAACCCTCGCCAAGTATTCTCAAGCTTCGCAACGTCCGTTTTCGTTAGCAACTGCGCCTTCGGATTCATCAACTGAAACTGGACTTTCTGAGCTTTGGTCAAACCTAGCTGTTCATTCAGATATTGCCCGCGCGCGCGTTCGTAGAACCAATGGCTGCCGTGTTGGCTCCCTGGTTTGACAGGGGTCCAACTGCGTCGCGAAAGATCTTCCACCCTGATGTGATAAGGATGATTCGCAAAAAAGTCCGCGTCGCTGACCTTGTTTTGACTGTTGGCGAAACGGGCTATCTGCGGGATCATTTCGCCTGCCTTCTCGGGGTGAAGGACGGAAAGCTTCATCGGCACCCAAATTTTGCTTAGATCCAAGCCTTCTCGCAGAGCGGCAGCAAGCGACGCTGTCGTCTGACCGCCGTTGACTATTTGAAGATTCTTAGCACTGACCAAGACTCCGTCTGAAAGGGTGATCGCCTCCGCCGTCGCCGCAATACCGTTGTTGTATGCAAAGAACATTTCGGGCTTCTCACGAATTGTTGTTTGAATACCGGAATTCACTTTGCCTTTGGTGCTCAAGAAGGCGCGGACATTTCCCTCCAAAAGTCGACTGCCGTGCCTCTCATAGAGCGCCGCGATAGCAAAGCCGGAGACTATGCCAAGGTAGGCTTGATATCCGCCATCGGTCAGACCGGCAGCCACGCATGAGACGCCGGATTGGCCGTTGACCCTGAAATCAACTTCCAGTGCATCTCGCCCGCTCACAGATTCATGTGCTCGAAACAGACGCTCAATGTCCCAGATGTGAAACTCCACCGGTATTCCGGCAAGCTCCTCCTCAGGCCACTCCTGAATTCGCGTGCTGAGTTTTCCGTCGCTAATCAAGTAAAACCGGAACCGCGACGTCTGATCTCGCAAACGCACAATTTCACTTGCCAATCCAAAAGCCGGATGGGATTCGTCCATGGATCCATCCGTGAGAGCACCCGCTAGGGCGTCCTCGAGAAACGCTTTGAGGGCACCGAAACTTCGCCTGCATTCGGTGGCACCGAATCCAACGACCCCGTCCGCATTGAAGAACTCGGCGCAAACCAGTGCCAGCGATCCGTCTACGTCGTCCACGGCATAGCCATCGACTGCCAATCGGCGATTCCTCAGGCCGACTCCCTCGAAGTGGCAGAGCTCGAAGTCTGAGAATTCTTCGGCATCCGCTAGGCGAGTTCCCACCTCTCGCACAAAGGATGCTCGGACGAAATCACTCGATGCCTCGGACTGAAGACGAACAGTTGCAATTAGATCTTCGTGAAAGTCTTCCAGCTCCATCACAGCTCGTCCAACGTCTTGGGCTCACTCGCCGCGGCGCAAGCGGCCAGCTTGATTTGATAAGAAACGTCATGCACCCCAGGTGACAAGTCACATGGGACGATTCTGGGAAAATCCGCCCCCACCCGGAACACTTTGCTTGAACTGACTGTGAACTTGGGTGCGTCGTACTCCGGCCTGGCAAAGTACCCTGCCTCCCGAATGCGGCTTTCGAAGTGATCTCGCGCATCACCGTGTCCTATGTGCGTTCGCAGTTCCTCAATCAAGAGAGTCAGGCTTTTTCCTGCAGCGATGCCCTCTGTCAGTTCCATGACTATCAAATCCAAACTCCGCGTGCCAGGCTCGAGCTGCCGCTCTGAAGCAATACGCACTGACGACGCTGCCGGTTGAACGGCCTTGACCTCCAGGCAGCATGAACCAAAGATGAAATCCTGATCTGCCCCGGCAGGGCCGGTCCACGCCGAAACAGCCATGTCCGTACCGAGCTTCGCAATCAGCCGATCAAGCACACAAAGTTCGCCGAAGAGCCCCCTGATCTCAGACAGGCCCAAAGTACCAGGTGTTCCCCGCTCGAGCAGCCGTCGCCAGTCTTCCAATCTGCGGACCACGAACTCCGTGCCCGATGTGCCACGATCGAAGTCGGCCGTCGAAGTTATCAGGTCTTCGCACAACAACGAGAAGAGGCCGAGCAGTCTGGGTTGATCCAACTCAATAATCAGCCCCCAGTCTCCCTCCGCCCGAGAAAATGATTCGACACGAAACGAACTGAAGTCCCTGGCTTGGGGCGGCTGCTTAGCATCGATTAGCAAAAGCGAGCACTCTCCCGACATGTTCTTTCCAAGATAAAAGCGGAGAGGGTGAGCCGCGTCCACCAGCTGGAAAACTGGCCTGTCCACGTCAGGAGTCAGTAACTGGAAGCGCGACTCAATCTTCAATTAGCTCCTCCTCAGCGTCATCAGACTCCTCACCTGCCTCAGTGCCAGAAAGCAAATTCCGAATCTCAACGAGGTTGATTCTGTAAATGACACGTTCGCTTTCACTACTTAATCTGGGGAAGCTCAGACCCAATGCGCCCAACACCGTACCTTCCGCAACAGCAAAGTCTGCTTCTCCCACCTTGCCTTCCAGAAAGTGCAGCGCCAACAAGGGACGCTTCCGATATGCTCGATATGCCCTGTCTGGCACGTTCTGTTTTTCGGAATTCTCGGGATCTTCGCGGAAAGTCCGCTCCGCCTCTGCTATTTGAGCGTCACTCATGCCGGCCCGCTCTAGACCGCGGGAACCGACACGGAGCTTTTGCTCGTTAACGAGAATGGAGCGGCTTCGCTCGTCGATGGCCAATTTGCGTTGCTGCAGTCGAACGGCGACCCCCTTGCGTATCGGATGGTCTTTCCCCGAACCGCTCGGAACAACGACGTCCCACCACTGGAGTTTTGGCTCGCTTGAGCGATGTACGAAACTCGCGAGGTCCTCTGGATGAAAGGTGACGTTGAGTGGATGCGCGACGAAGGCGCGCAATAGTTCGACAACGATTTCCTTGGGGACTCCAGTCCAGACCGCGCTCGCTCCCTCCAAATGAGATTCACTTGGGATGCGGTCAATTGCCTGCATCATGGCTCTGTAGTTGCCGGTGATGATCGCTTTATCGATGAGCAGCCGAGGAGTCTCAAGGGCTTCTTCGCTGACACTCATGATCCTTGTGACCTCGGAGGAGTGCCGCATTTTATTTCTCGCAGTAATCACCAAGGCATCAGGATGGGATCGCACTTTTATCCCGAAGTCGATCGGGCGTAGCCTCGACGTCTGCATATGGCGCACTTGATCACGAAGCTCCTCGGAGGCTTCGGCGATGTGCGAATACCAGTTGGCGGCCTGTTCCGTCATCCACAAGCGCATAAGGTCTTCATAGTTCGGGCGGTAGCCAAACCATCTGCCCATCTGAAGAAGGCTGTCGTACATCTGGGTGTATCGCAGGAAATAGCTGACGCAAAGACCTTCCAGCGTTAGCCCTCTCGACAAGCTGTTGCCGCCCACAGCAATCAACCGCAATCCATCTTGTTCATAACCAACGTACGAAACAGAGGCAGCGCCCGAGCGCTGATTTACGGATCGAACGCTGATCGGAAGAGCCGCACGGGAGAGGGCGGCTTGGACTTCCGTCCAACTGAATTCGCATACCGCAAACTCCGACCTGTATGTGGAAAGGAGGTCGGCAATGGTCAGATTTTGCAGCGCCTCATCCTCTGGAAGCGCTGAATAGTTCCGCACATCCTCCTGGAGCTTTCGCATGAATTCGTCGACGATATCCCGAACTTGCTCTTGGACAGCCGTGAAATGACTCACGTTTATCAACATGGAGCGATGTCGCGGGCAGTTGCCGCGCAAATCCATGATCGCGTTGGCGATCACAAAAGTCCGAATGCTTTCCAGGAGCGAGGTGGGCAGTTTGGACACGTGGAGCGCAGCTGTGTGTCCCCTCGGAAAAATTGCTTCGCCATCTTCGACAAGTCGCAGGCTTGGAGATCTATCAACATTTCCGAATAGCTTCGAGGCGCCAATATAGTTGCTAGGCGAATCCAAGGCATATACGAAGTCTCTTGGGAAAAGGTCGTCCCCCAACATATCCTCAGTAGACTCGGGGTGTATGAATACATTGGCGAAAGGCGTCGCTGTGAAGCCGATGTATGTCGAGCGCGGAAAGACCTTGAGCACACTGCGTATCGCGGCGTTGATAGCCGTTGCCTTTTCCGGATTGGTGTTTACGGATGCATTGTCGGCCTCGTCATCTACCAACAGAAGCGGCAAGTCGATGAGCCCCTCCGAATTGGCGTTGTAGTTGCGAAGCCATTCCGTCAGATTGGCCAGAATGCGCGCGTTCTTCTTCACGACCAACAGTACGGGCTCGTTGAAAGCATCCAGCCTGAACCCCAACTGATTAACAGTGCTGACCCTAAAGTCAGTGAGCGTGGATGTGAATACCCCCGCTGCTCGACGGCCGTCAATAAGGCCGACGCCGATTTCACGACGCTTCCTGTTTCTGGTGACAACACCAGAACTGTCCAACCCGACGAACCCTGCGTCTAGCCGCCCTTGCGTTTGCCTGCGCAGGCTTTCAAGCGTTCCGGTCAACAGGATCACGAGTCTGTATCCGGCGTCGGCTGCTTTCGAGATCAGCGCTGTGTAGTTAGATGTCTTACCGGACTGAACATCGCCCATGACCAGTCCGCGCCGCGGCCAGCCGTTGTGGCTAGAGGGATCCCCCGACAAGTCAAGTATTTCATCCGTGACGTTATCCAAGGCGTTCACGACCTTGGGCGCCAAGCCTTGAGCCTTCAGACTCAGTTGATAGCGCCGCCAGTAGAAAGGGTCAATGGAGGGCTTGCGCGCTTGCAGCCAAGGCGTGTACTCGTTCACGATCCTGGTGCCCAGCCCCATGTCAATTCTTAGTGCTTGGTGAAGGCGCCGAATAACAAGATCAAACTCTTCGTCAGTGACGGAGTAGACGGGAATCTTCCGTAGTTGACTTGCCAGAGACAGGATGTCCTGCTCGTTCGGAATACCTGTTTCGGACAAGGTCGTGACGGTAGCGGCTTCAAGTCGGCGCGCGTTTTCTGTAAGGGTCATGCATCCTCACTCTTTTCGAGTTTTTCCAGCCCAATTCGCTTGGCCAGATCTGGTCGACTGCTGAAGGGTTCAATCAGATGTAGATTTGTCAGGAAAGCGAGGCGCGCGGGGTCGCCAGGCGCCCACCCGTCCAGCACGGTCTCAACCATCTCGCGAAATGCAGCCTCGCCGAGATGGGTGGCGTCGTGGTGACGACTGTCACCGGCGAGCCGAGAGTAAAGCACTTGTACCGGGAAAGAACTTTCCAGGATCCGGAGCAGGTTGTCGAGCAACCGCTCTTCAGTGCTCTCCAAGTGCGCGCGCAATGAACGAATGGCGGGGTGTTCTCGATTGATATCAAAGCGGACACCATCCCGATCCACCATTTCTGTCCATCCCGGCGTTATCAATTCGAGATTTGCTTGCCGTCCGCGAAACGTCAATGTTCTTCCACTTGCTCCTCGAATCCTTTCAATGGTTCGTCTCAGGTTCCGCCGCACGGCCTCGGGCGGGACTGCCGTGGACTTCTTGATGTCAACAGTCCACAAATGATCGAGACTATTAGAAATATCGACCCGAACCCGCGCAAGCTTGCTCAGTTCATCTTTTCTAGCCAGACCAAACCATGTGCCCCAAACAATTAGGCGACGGTTCCGATAAACGTAGAACCCTTGCTGATGCCGCAAACCTTCACTACCTCCTGCTCGCTCGATCTCAGGTCGGGACAGTTTGTTCAAGTGAGGGAGGATGAAAGGCTTGACGGAAACGCGCGATCCTTCTACCGCAAAGCTATCGTCAGCAAGACGCTGGGTAGAACGGTGAGACTCCAGAAACGGATCTACTGGCTCGAGTTCATTCTTGTTAATACAGATTCGCAGCCGCTTCAAACCATGTTCACCACTCAGATAGCGATGAAAAACGAGAGCTAGGTGACTGCGAACCGTTGACATTTGTTGCCCCAATGCGGCGTCTACAGTTTCATAGCCCGCAGCCAGGCGGTCCAGTTCCTCCCAGAGCACCAGTGTTCCTGACTTGCGTTGTGTGAGTTCCCCAACATGCGGCAACCTTAGGAGTTCTTCTGGATCCAGCTGGATCAGCACCCAAGCCTTGCGCGTGGACACGAGATCGAGGTCCCAACAGTACCCAGAGATGACACGGTCCCTGATGGAAACTACTGTCAGTTTTCGGCATTGGGAAAGGGATGCCGTTTTCAAGCCGAGTCCGTATCGGCCGAGGTCTTGGAGGTCCCGCCGAAGCACTGGATTGGTACTGCCATGCCGCATCGACCTTTCGAGCACATCGGCAGACATCCCTTCCCCGTCATCCAGGATGGCGACATATGCGCGCGGTGTCGACCGGAATTCGATCTCAACGAGCTTCGCCTGCGCGGCGATGCTGTTGTCGATGAGGTCGGCAAGCGCCGATCCCGATGTGTACCCCATGGAGCGCATGGATTCCAGCAGCGCTGGGGCGTCTGGCGGATGGAGGAGTTCCTTCATGCTCGGTCTTTGAGGCGAGCACGGGAACAGTAGCTCGGTCGACGCCCGCTGGGCGTCGACTGGAACACGGCGCTGTTTGAACAGTGTTCGCGTGCTGCGTGGTGGCTATGGCTTACTGCTAAGTCCAAACTGCTGCTCTGAGTGTCAATGCCGCGAGACCGCGAGGAAGCCTACCTATCTCTTACTTCAAGCCATGAAACACGCGTGTATCACGCCTTAACCATTGACGTGAACAAGGAAATCTTGCTTGCGCCGCCAAGCTCCAGTTCAACTTTCACTTTTGCATCTCTAGCGGCGCTCTGGAGTCCGGCGCAGAGAACAGCTTTGTCAAGTCACGCGTCGGCAGGAAGAACCTAGGTGTCACAGGCTGTCAATGTGATCTTTAAGCGTCTTCCGGCGGACGAGGCGAACCTTACCGAAGTGCATTTCCCGGTGACAACGGGGGCAAACGGCGGCGGCATTCACCAATGTGTCTTCACCCCCCTCACTTAGAGGTGTGATGTGGTGGACCTCCAAATATAGGCCGCCATCATCCCTCTCGAACAGTGGCGTTTCGCAGCCCGGCATCTCGCACTGATCATTGGCTCGCATGAGTGCACCAGCAACGACAAAGGGGTTGCGCACAAAATCCTCGCGCTGAACCAGTTGCTTAGGAGGCTTGCCCTTCGCCTCCTTCGCCTTCTTCATGATCGTTTTCGGATCAGCTCGTTTCGCCAGTTCGCGCGCAGTGGCCTCATCTGTGGACGCGGCAGTCACCTTTGCAGCGAAGACCTGCGATCCGATATTCCCAATGAGGAGTTGGTCCCCTTGATCCAACCAAGAAGAGCTGATGATGCTGTGGCCCATCCGCGGCTCGGGACTGCGATCGGCCGCATCCGAGCGCTCCGCGTGGTAGTACGAACTTTCGACCTCACTTACCTTGTGGTCGCCCAGCACAGGGACCGGGAAGCCAGGAGCAGGCCTCTTGGACGAGGGCGCTATCCCGGCCGCATGAAGAGCATCTCGTTGCGCCGCATTGGGAACATACGCGCCCTTTCCTTTGTCCGTCTTCGTGACCGTTTTGACGCCAAAGTTGTCGAAAATCTTGCTCCAGTCAGTAGCCACAGTTCACATTCTCGTTACAGCAAAAAGACAGACTAGCTGGTATCCAAATGTAGGTCAAGGCTGGGGTTGTTGTTTGGATGGAACAGCTGGACGTATTCGCTGGGTGAAACGAGTGATACAGTGCCACAACTTCGTTCACTGTAAAAAAGCACATATGAACCCTGAACTCGAAGAGTTGGCGCTGCTTAACCGAGTGCTTGAGGTCTATGACCAGAAGTTCGTTGGTCAGTACCTCAACCAAATGAGTCCAGGCTCTTGGTGCCGTGAAACAGTTAACCGCTGGGCGAAGGGCAAGGCGGCTCCGCGCCTCAGGTACGCCGAATACAGAGCGTTGGAGCAACTGCTACCAAAGCCGCCTGCTGCGTCTCACCACGAGTTTGACTTCGTGGACCTATTTGCCGGGATTGGTGGCATCCGGCGGGGGTTCGAAGGGATTGGCGGGCGTTGCGTGTTCACGAGCGAATGGAACGCGGAAGCCGTGAAGACCTACAAGGCCAATTACTACTGCGACTCGTCACACCATGTCTTCAACAAAGACATTCGTGAAATTACGTTGTCAAACGATGACGGCATTTCGGAGGAGGCTGCCTATCGGCATATTGCTGTCAGCGTCCCAGATCACGATGTCCTGCTAGCAGGGTTCCCGTGCCAGCCATTCTCGATTGCTGGCGTGTCCAAGAAGAATGCACTGGGACGGGCTCACGGCTTCGAGTGCAAGACGCAAGGCACACTTTTCTTCGATGTCGCGCGGGTTCTTGCCGTCAAGAAGCCGGCTGCATTCCTGCTGGAGAACGTGAAGAACCTCAAGAGCCATGACCGTGGACGAACATTCAAAGTGATTGCCGAAACGCTGGATGAGCTAGGTTACTGGGTCGCGGACATGGATGCTGGCGACGGCGCTGACCCGAAGATCATTGATGGCCGCCATTTCGTTCCTCAGCATCGGGAGCGTGTCATTCTGGTGGGCTTTAGGAAAGACCTGAATGTGCATGAGGGGTTCACCCTTGCAGACATCTTTAAGCACCGGCCCCAAAAACTTCCTGCACTGGGTGACATCCTTGACACAGAGGTTGACCCCAAATACATCCTCACCCAGAAGTTGTGGGAATACTTATTCAACTATGCGATCAAGCACAAGGCCAAAGGAAACGGCTTTGGGTATGGCTTGGTATCTGCGGACTCAGTGGCTCGGACACTGTCCGCGCGGTACTACAAGGATGGCTCTGAGATTCTCATTGACCGCGGCTTCAATCCGAACCGGCCACTCGACAGTCGGATGAACCAGAAGAACCGGCCGAGGCGCCTTACCCCACGGGAGTGCGCTCGACTGATGGGATTTGATGGGCCAGGAGAGTCAAATTTCCGCATCCCGGTTTCTGATACACAGGCGTATAAGCAGTTCGGAAACTCTGTTGTCGTTCCAGTGTTCGCTGCAGTGGCCAAGCTGATGAGGCCGCGAATCCTTGCTGCAACTGCACCTGCAAAGGAGCGTCTTCTGAAATTTGCCTGACGTCCACAATACTGAGGTCCGCAGCCGAAACATGCGGGCCATAAGGAGCAAGGACACCGCTCCTGAGCGCGCGGTTCGAAAGGCTCTGCACGCCGCGGGATTCCGGTACCGTCTCCAGTCAAAGCGACTGCCTGGCAGACCAGACCTAACGCTGACTAGGTACAGGGCAGTGGTTTTTGTTCACGGCTGCTTCTGGCACCAGCACGACTGCCCAACTTTCAAGATGCCACGTGAGCGGCGTGACTTCTGGCGAGCCAAGCTGGAGGCGAATGTGGCGCGGGACGCAAAGACGCTCGAAAGCCTTCAAAAGCTCGGCTGGCGCGTCGCAGTGGTCTGGGAATGTGCACTGCGCGGGCGTGATCGGCTGCCTATGGAAGATGTGACATCGACGTTAGCGAACTGGCTTCGCGGGCACGAACTCACATTGACGCTTCGAGGTCGTCCGTGACTGAGTCAGGAAGTTGTTTTCGACCCATACTCAGCGGAAATCTCCAAAGCCTGCACTTAGCTCACTTCGACCTGAGTGCCAACGAGCTTGGGGTAGCGAGGGGCACATGTTGCTTTCAAGGTTGTTGAGGCCGGGAAGGAACTCACTCACTCACCTAAACGTCGATGTTCGCCGCCCTCAACGCATTCGTCTCGATGAAGTCCCGCCGCGGCTCCACTTCATCCCCCATCAGCATCGTGAACACCCGATCCGCCTCAATCGCATCATCGATCTGCACCTTCAAGAGCCGCCGCACATTCGGGTCCATCGTGGTCTCCCACAACTGCTCCGGATTCATCTCCCCCAGACCCTTGTAGCGTTGCCTCGAGGTCGCACGTTCCGCTTCCAAAATCAACCAGCGCATCGCAGTCCGGAAGTCCCCCACCTTCTCTTCCTTCTGCCGTTCCCCTTCCCCGCGAATCACCTTGGCCCCGTCATGTAGCAGCCCGCGGAAGGTGTTCGCGGCTTCCGCCAGCGCCGCATAGTCGGCCCCATGCACGAAGTCCTGCGTGATCACGCTGCTCTTGATGTTCCCGTGGTGCCGCCGGCTGATGCGCAGGATCGGCTTGTCGGTACGGGCATCGAACTCGCCCGCCACTTCAGCCGGCGCGGCGTTGGTCACCTTGTCGATTTCATGCAGCTTGGCCTGCAGCGCCACGGCGCTGGCCTCGGCGTCCTGCACTGTGTCCAGGCTCAGGCTCACGCCGTCGGCGATGGCGCGCAGCGCTTCGGCGTCCATGAAGCCTGACAGGCGGTTGATCACGGCTTCGGCCGCCTGGTGCTTGCGCGCCAGTTCGGCCAGGGTCTCGCCTTCGATCATCGGCGAGCCTTCGCCGCCGGTCTGCACGCGCGCGCCGTTCAGCGCGATCCGCAGCAGGAACTTGTCCAGCTCGGTGCCGTCCTTCAGGTACAGCTCCTCCTTGCCGGCCTTCACCTTGTACAGCGGCGGCTGCGCGATGTAGATGTGGCCGCGCTCGCACAGCTCGGGCATCTGGCGGTAGAAGAACGTGAGCAGCAACGTGCGGATGTGCGCGCCGTCCACGTCGGCGTCGGTCATGATGATGATGCGGTGGTAGCGCAGCTTGGCGACGTTGAAGTCGTCCGAGTCGCCCTTGCCGTTGCTGTTGCTGGTGCCGGCCTTGCCGATGCCGGTGCCCAAGGCGGTGATCAGCGTCAGGATTTCATTGCTGGTCAGCAGCTTCTCGTAGCGCGCCTTCTCCACGTTCAGGATCTTGCCGCGAAGCGGCAGGATGGCCTGGAACTTCCGGTCGCGCCCCTGCTTGGCGCTGCCGCCGGCGGAGTCGCCCTCCACGATGTAGATCTCGCACAGGGCCGGATCTTTCTCCTGGCAGTCGGCCAGCTTTCCGGGCAGGCCCATGCCGTCCAGCACGCCCTTGCGGCGCGTCATCTCGCGTGCCTTGCGGGCGGCCTCGCGGGCGCGCGCGGCCTCGATGATCTTGCCGACGATGATCTTGGCGTCGTTCGGCCGCTCCTGCAGGAAGTCGTTGAGCAGGCGGGCGATGATGTCTTCGACCGGGCCGCGCACCTCGCTGGAGACCAGCTTGTCCTTGGTCTGGCTGGAGAACTTGGGCTCGGGCACCTTGACGCTCAGCACGCAGGTCAGGCCTTCGCGCATGTCGTCGCCGGTGACTTCCACCTTGGCCTTCTTGGCGGCCTCGGTTTCTTCGATGTACTTGTTGATCACCCGCGTCATCGCCGCGCGCAGGCCGGTCAGGTGGGTGCCGCCGTCGCGCTGCGGGATGTTGTTGGTGAAGCAAAGCACCTGCTCGTTGTAGCCGCTGTTCCACTGCATCGCGACTTCGACGCCGATGTTGGTGCCCTGGTCGCTCTGGCGGTCGCCCGTCGCGTGGAAGATGTTCGGGTGCAGGACGGTCTTGCCCTTGTTGATGAACTCGACGAAGCCCTTGACACCGCCGGCACCGGAGAAGTCGTCGCTCTTGCCCGAGCGCTCGTCGTGCAGCTTGATGTTGACGCCGTTGTTCAGGAAGGAGAGCTCGCGCAGCCGCTTGGACAGGATCTCGTAGTGGAAGTCGCTGTTCTCCTTGAAGATCTCGGTGTCCGGCAGGAAGTGCACCTCGGTGCCGCGCTTGTCGGTGTCGCCCAGGATCTGCATGGGGCGCACCTCGACGCCCTCGCGCATTTCGATCTGCGGGTTCTGCACGAAGCCGCGGCTGAACTCCATGGTGTGGACCTTGCCGTCGCGCCGCACCGTCAGGCGTAGGAACTTCGACAGCGCGTTCACGCAGCTCACGCCCACGCCGTGCAGGCCGCCCGAGACCTTGTAGCTGTTCTGGTTGAACTTGCCGCCGGCGTGCAACTCGGTCAGGGCGATCTCGGCAGCCGAGCGCTTGGGCTCGTGCTTGTCGTCCATCTTGATGCCGGTCGGGATGCCGCGGCCGTTGTCCACCACGCTGATCGAGTTGTCGGTGTGGATGGTCACCACGATGTCGTCGCAGTGGCCGGCCAGCGCCTCGTCGATGGAGTTGTCGACCACCTCGAACACCAGGTGGTGCAGCCCGGTGCCGTCCGAGGTGTCGCCGATGTACATGCCGGGGCGCTTGCGCACCGCCTCCAGCCCTTCCAGGATCTGGATCGCGCCTTCGCCGTAGCCCTCGCTGGCGCCGGCCTGGTGGGCGTCGATCTTGGGCTGGAAATTGGAGCTTTCCTCTCCCGGAGCGCCGGTGGTGGGCTTGTTTTCTTCGGACATCAAAGCACTTTCAGCAATCTCTTGAATGGGCGAACCCGCCGAAAGAGGCGGGTCCGTCTTGATCTCCGTCAAGCCCCGTTGCGCTGTTTCGGGCCGACGGAACCGGGCGACTCGGGCCCTCAAATGCGCATCGGCATCACCACGTACTTGAACGTGTCGTTCTCCGGAATCGTGATCAGCGCGGAGCTGTTGGCGTCCTGCAGCTCGAGCTTGACCATGTCCTGGTCCATGTTGGCCAGCGCGTCGATCAGGTAGGTGACGTTGAAGCCGATCTCGATGCGGTCGCCGCCGTAGTCGATGTCGAGCTCGTCGACCGCTTCTTCCTGCTCGGCGTTGTTGCTGGCCACCCGCAGCGTGCCGGGCTCGATGTTCAGGCGCACGCCCTTGAACTTCTCGCTGGTCAGGATGGCGGTGCGCTGCAGGCTGGCCAGCAGCGGCACCCGGCCCAGCGTCACCGCGTTCTTGTGGTTCTTGGGGATGACGCGGTTGTAGTCGGGGAACTTGCCTTCGACCAGCTTGGTGACGAACTCCATGCCGCCGAAGCTGAACTTGGCCTGGTTGTTCGCGAACTGCATCTCGATCGCGCCTTCGGCGTCGGACAGCAGGCGCTGCATTTCCAGCACGGTCTTGCGCGGCAGGATCACTTCCTGGCGCGGCACTTCCACTTCGAGGCTGGCGTTGGCGAAGGCCAGGCGGTGGCCGTCGGTGGCCACCAGGCTCAGCTGCTTGCCTTCGGCCACGAACAGGATGCCGTTCAGGTAGTAGCGGATGTCGTGCACCGCCATCGCGAAGGACACCTGCTGCAGCAGGTCCTTCAGGGTCTTTTGCGGCACGCTGAACACCGGGCCGAAGCTGGCGGCTTCCTGCACCAGCGGGAAGTCCTCGGCCGGCAGGGTCTGCAGCGTGAAGCGGCTCTTGCCGCCCTTGAGCACCAGCTTGTTCTGGCTGCTTTCCAGGCTGACGGTCTGGTCGCTGGGCATGGTGCGCAGGATGTCGATCAGCTTGCGCGCGCCCACGGTGGTGGTGAAGCTGCCGCCGTCGCCGGCCAGTTCGGCCGTGGTGCGGATCTGGATCTCCAGGTCGCTGGTGGTCAATTGCACCGCGCCGCCGGTCTTGCGGATCAACACGTTCGCCAGGATCGGCAAGGTGTGCCGCCGTTCCACGATACCTGCCACCGACTGCAGGACCGACAGCACTTTTTCTTGGGTTGCCTTCAGGACGATCATGTCTTCCTCTTCTCTCGTTCGAATTCTCTATACCGGATGGGTGGTAGCGGCTAGGAGCGGCCCCTCTGTGGACAAGCGCTATTTTCCCCTTTTTCGGCAGGCACTTGCCGGGACTCGGGCCGGGGCGCTCCAGGGGCGGTCTGGCGCAATTCCGGTCAGCCCTTGAGCGTCTGTTCCAGCACGTGCAGCTGCTGGTTCAACTCGGTCACGTTCTGGCGCTCCGCGGCGATCTTGCGCACCGCGTGCAGCACGGTGGTGTGGTCGCGGCCGCCGAACAGCTCGCCGATCTCGGGCAGGCTTTTCTGCGTCAGCTCCTTGGCCAGGTACATGGCGATCTGGCGCGGGCGGGCGATCGAGGCTGGCCGCTTCTTGGAGTACATGTCGGCGACCTTGATCTTGTAGTAGTCGGCCACCGTCTTCTGGATGTTCTCCACGCTGATCTGGCGGTTCTGGATCGACAGCAGGTCGCGCAGCGCCTCGCGCGCCAGCTGGATCGAGATCTCCTTCTGGTTGAAGCGCGAATAAGCCAGGATCTTGCGCAGCGCCCCTTCGAGCTCGCGCACGTTGGAGCGCACGTTCTTGGCGACGAAGAAGGCCACTTCCTCGGGCATCTCGGCGCCTTCCTGGCGGGACTTGTTGATCAGGATGGCCACCCGCATCTCCAGCTCGGGCGGCTCGATGGCCACCGTCAGGCCCGAGTCGAAGCGCGACACCAGCCGCTCGTGGATGTCGGTCAGGCCCTTGGGATAGGTGTCCGAGGTCATGACGATGTGGCTCTTCTTGGCCAGCAGCGCCTCGAAGGCGTTGAAGAACTCCTCCTGGGTGCGGTCCTTGTTGGCGAAGAACTGCACGTCGTCGATCAGCAGCAGGTCGAGCGAGTGGTACTTGTCCTTGAACTCGTCGAAGGTCTTGCGCTGATACGCTTTGACCACATCCGAGACGAACTGCTCTGCGTGGATGTAGAGAACTTTGGCCCCCGGACGGTCGGCCAGCAGCTTGTTGCCCACCGCATGCACCAGGTGGGTCTTGCCCAGGCCCACCCCGCCGTAGATGAACAACGGGTTGTAGAGATGGCCCGGCGTGCCGGACACGTGCATGGCCGCGGCCCGCGCCATGCGGTTGGCCGTGCCCTCGACCAGGTTGTCGAAAGTCAGCGCCGTGTTGAGCCGGTTCTTGAAGCCCGACGGGGCGGCATCGTCGGCCATCTCGGCCGGTTCCGGCGCCGGCCCCAGCTCGGGGCTGCTGGCCGTGGACAAAGGCCTGGCGGGCACTTCACGCAGAGCGAGCACTAACTCAAGCTGGATCGGCTGGCCATAGAGCTTCTCCAGCGTGGCCGCGATGCGGCTGGCGAATTGGGCCCGGATCCAGTCGAGCTTGAAGCGGTTGGCCACGAACAAGGTGACCCGGGAAAAGTCGTCGGTGACCTGGGCAGTAAGGGGCTTGATCCAGGTGTTGAACTGCTGCTGCGGCAGCTCCTGGGCCAGCTGGTCGATGCACGCTTGCCACAGGCTGTCGCCTGCGCCATCGGCCGCTCCGGCCGCCAGGCCGTTGTGTTGCCCCTCGCTCATACTTCGCAGTCGCCCCTGTGGATATTGTGTTTCGCGGAAAGCGGCCGATTCTAGATTGTCAAAGCCTTATCCACAAAGACGATTTGGCCATGTAGCCCAGCTGTTACACACAGTTTGCCGCAAATTCACGGGCCTGGGATACCCGGGTATTCAGCACCACCGGCCCCAAGCCCAACCGCTTGGCGACTCGTCCCTTTTTCCGGGATAATCATGGGTTTCCCTGAGAACGAATCATGAAACGCACCTACCAACCCTCCAAAGTGCGGCGCGCACGTACCCACGGCTTCCTGGTCCGCATGAAGACCCGCGGTGGCCGCGCCGTGATCAACGCCCGCCGCGCCAAGGGCCGCAAGCGCCTGGCCGTCTGAGGCCCGGCGCTGCCCGCCAGCCGGTCCCGTGCAGCGGCTGAAGACGCGGGCGCAATTCCAGGCCGTGATGGCCGCCGGCATCGTCGCCCGCACCGCCCACTTCGCGTTGCACCGCATGCCGCTCCACTCGCCGACTTCCACAGGGCTTGGGTCCGACGGACCGCAAGCCCTGTTTCCTGTCGTCGGCGCGTGGATGGGAGTCGTCCTTCCCAAGCGCTGGGCCAAGCGGGCCGTCACCCGCAATGCCATCAAACGGCAGGTCTACGCCGTGAGCGAAGCCCAGCAGCCGCCGCTTCCCGTCGCCGCGCATGTGGTGCGCCTGCGCTCGGGCTTCGAGCGCAAGCAGTTCCCCAGCGCAAGCTCCGATGCGCTCAAGCGCGCGGTGCGAGCCGAACTGCTGCAGCTATTCCAGCGGGCGGGCGCATGATGCGCGAACTCCTCGTCGGCCTGGTGCGCGGCTACCAGCTGCTGATCGGCAGCTGGATGCGCTCGTCCTGCCGCTTCCATCCGAGCTGCTCGGGTTACGCCATCGAGGCGCTGCGGCGCCATGGCGCCGGCACCGGCAGCTACCTCGCCGCAGCGCGTATCGTGCGCTGCGGGCCCTGGTGCGCGGGCGGCGATGATCCGGTGCCCGTTGAAAAGCCGCGCCTGTTCACCCATCTCAGACCTTTCTCCCGGACTCTCCCGAAGAAGAACTCATGAACGACATTCGCCGCACCATCCTGTGGGTGATCTTTGGTTTCTCGCTGGTGATGCTGTGGGACCAGTGGCAGGTCCATAACGGCCGCCAAGCCACTTTCTTCCCGCGGGGCCCGCAGACCACCGCCAGCGCGCCCGCCACCGGCCCGGCCGGCACCTCGAGCCTGCCGTCGGCCAGCAGTTCCGCGCCCGCTGCCGCCGGCAGCACGCTGCCCGCGACCGGCGCAGAACCGGCCGTCAAGGGCGAGAAGATCACTGTGGCCACCGACGTGATGCGCCTGACCTTCGATACCGAAGGCGGCTCGCTGGTGCGCACCGAATTCCTGAAGTACGCGGGCGAGGACAAGGCACCGACGTTCGTGCTGCTCGACGACAACCCTGGGCACAGGTACGTTGCCGAGTCGGGCCTGATCGGCGGCGACTTCCCGAATCACAAGACGGTCATGGCCGTCAGCGGCGACAAGGAGCTCAAGGCCGGCGCCAACGAACTGACGGTGCGTTTCGAGTCGCCTGAGAAGAGCGGCGTCAAGCTGGTCAAGACCTACACGCTCCAGCGCGGCTCGTACGCCATCGCCGTGACGCACGAGATTGTCAATACAGGCACGGCACCGCTCAGCCCGCAGCTGTATGTGCAGCTCGTGCGCGGTGCCACCACCTCGGGCGGCTCCTTCATCACCAATCCCACCGGCACGTTCACCGGGCCGGCGGTCTACACCGACGCCAAGAAGTACCAGAAGGTCGAGTTCAGCGCCATCGACAAGGACAAGCTCGACTTCCAGAAGGACGCCACCAGCGGCTGGGTGGCCATGGTGCAGCACTACTTCGTGAGTGCCTGGGTCATGCCGGACGGTGTCAAGCGCGAGAACTTCGTGCGGAAGCTGGACAACAACCTGTATTCCGTGGGCATGATCGCGCCGCTCCAGCCGGTCGCGCCAGGCGCGTCGCAGGCGGTGCACGCCAAGCTGTTCGCCGGCCCGCAGGAAGAGAAGATGCTCGAGGGCGTGGCGCACGACCTGGACCTGGTCAAGGACTACGGCATCTTCACCATCCTTGCCAAACCCCTGTATTGGCTGCTGGCCAAGCTGCACGGCATCATCGGCAACTGGGGCTGGGCCATCATGGCGCTGGTGCTGATCATCAAGATCGCCTTCTACTGGCTGCAAGCCAAGGGCTACGAGAGCATGGCCAAGATGAAGGCCATCAACCCCAAGGTGATGGCGCTGCGCGAGCGCTACAAGGACAACCCGCAGCAGATGCAGCAGGAGATGATGCGCATCTACAAGGAAGAGAAAGTCAACCCGATGGGCGGCTGCTTCCCGATCATGATCCAGATCCCGGTGTTCATCGCGCTGTACTGGGTGCTGCTGTCTTCGGTCGAGATGCGCGGGGCGCCATGGATCGGCTGGATCCGCGACCTGTCCACGCCCGACCCCTTCTTCATCCTGCCCGTGGTGATGACGCTGACGACGCTGCTGCAGACGGCGCTCAACCCGGCACCGCCAGATCCGATGCAGGCCAAGATGATGTGGTTCATGCCGCTGGCCTTCAGCGTGATGTTCTTCTTCTTCCCGGCCGGCCTGGTGCTGTACTGGATCACCAACAACGTGCTGTCGATCGCCCAGCAGTGGCTGATCAACAAGCGCATGGGTGTGCCGCCGGAATTCAACCTGCCGAAGTTCGGCAAGAGCACCAGCTGATCCACGAGCTGATCCATCAGCTGATCCAACAACTGATCCGAAACAAAGGGCCGCGCAAGCGGCCCTTTGTTTTGGCACGCCCCAAAAATGCAACGGCAGAGTTGGCGACAGGGGTTCCGAGGCCTTGACGCGGCCGCAGCTTTGTTCCACTGTCAGCAGTACGCATTGAACAGGGAGGTCCCATGATCGATGTCGAAAAGACGCCCTATGCAGCCTTGCTGCTGCGCGTGACCTGCGGCGTGCTGTTCGTGCTGCACGGCGCGTACCTCAAGTTCTTCGTCTTCACCATGGCGGGCACGACCAAGTTCTTCGCGTCGCTGGGCCTGCCGGAATGGCTCGCCTGGACCGTCATGCTGTATGAAACGATTGGCGGCATTGCGCTGATCCTGGGCATCTACACGCGCTGGGTGGCGCTGTTTTTCGCCGTACACCTGCTGGTCATCACCTTCTTCGTCCACATCGGCAACGGCTGGGTGTTCTCCAACAAGGGCGGCGGCTACGAATTCCCGCTGTTCTGGGCCATCGTCTGCATCGCGCTGGCGATGATGGGCGGCGGCGCGGCCTCGGCGGTGCGCGCCGAGACCCCCGGGTTCGCCCGCTAACCCCGAAAGCTCCTCCCCCTCCGGGGGGAGGCAGGGAGGGGGGCGCTCCGTCGCGAGCAGGCAGGGGGCGCTCCATCGCGAGCACCCGTTCGCACGCGCTAGCATCCCCCCATGTTCGCCGGCCACAACGACCCCATCGTCGCCATCGCCACCGCACCCGGTCGCGGTGCCGTCGGCATCGTGCGCGTCTCGGCCACAAGCATCGCGCCCGTCATCGAGGCGGTGTGCGGCCGTTCGCTCAAAGCCCGCGAGGCCACCTACCTGCCTTTCCTGGCCGCCGACGGCAGCGCGATCGACCAGGGGCTGGCGATCCACTTTCCGGCGCCCAACTCCTACACCGGCGAGGACGTGCTGGAGCTGCAGGCGCATGGCGGCACGGTGGTGCTGCAGCTGCTGCTGGCGCGCTGCATCGAAGTCGGCGCCGCCATGGGCCTGCGCGTGGCGCAGCCGGGCGAGTTCACCCGGCGCGCCTTCCTCAACGACAAGATCGACCTGGCGCAGGCCGAGGCCATCGCCGACCTGATCGAGGCCAGCACCGAAGCGGCCGCGCGCTCGGCCAGCCGCTCGCTGGCCGGCGAGTTCTCGCGCGAGATCCACGCCCTGCGCGACGCGCTGATCCACCTGCGCATGCTGGTGGAGGCAACGCTGGACTTCCCCGAGGAAGAGATCGACTTCCTGCAGCAGGCCGACGCCGAGGGCCAGCTCACCCGCCTGCGCGAGACGCTGGCCGGCGTGATGCGGCGGGCGCGCCAGGGCGCACTGCTGCGCGAAGGCATCAAAGTGGTGATCGCCGGCCAGCCGAACGCGGGCAAGAGCTCGCTGCTCAACGCCCTGGCCGGCGCCGAGCTGGCCATCGTCACCCCGATCCCGGGCACCACCCGCGACCTGGTGAGCCAGACCATCCAGATCGAGGGCGTGCCGCTGCACGTGATCGACACCGCGGGCCTGCGCGAGAGCGCCGACCATGTGGAGCGCATCGGCATCGAACGGGCCTGGGGCCAGATCGCAAGCGCCGATGCGGTGCTGTTCCTGCACGACCTGACCCGCGCCGACACGCGCGACTACAAGGACGCCGACGCCGCCATCCGCAAGCTGCTGGCCGGCAAGGTGCCGCCGTCGGTGCCGGTGTTCGAGGTGTGGAACAAGGTCGATGCGCTGGGGGGCGAGGCGCACACTGGGCGCGGCGACCATGTGGTCGCCATCTCCGCCAAGACCGGCCAGGGCCTGGATGCCCTGCGGCGCCAGCTGCTCGAGGTGGCCGGCTGGCAGGCCGCGCCCGAGGGCGTGTACATCGCGCGCGAGCGCCATGTGCAGGCGCTGCGCCGGGTCGACGAGCACCTGCGCGAGGCCGCGGCGCGGATGGCGCAGCAGGCGCAGGCGCTGGACCTGCTGGCCGAGGAACTGCGGCTGGCGCAGAACGCGCTCAACGAGATCACCGGCGAGTTCGGCGCCGACGAACTGCTCGGCGTGATCTTCTCGTCCTTCTGCATCGGCAAGTGAACACCCAGTCCGCTGGATCATTGAAATGGCACCCCAGGGACGCGCGAGACGGGATGCGATGCAAGGCGCGAAGCGAAGCGATGCCCGGTGGCATCGCGAGCATTCGCAACACCGCAGCGCGCCCGTGTCGCGTGGACAGCGGGGGGCGATTTCAGTGATTCAGTGGACTAGTGAGTTGCGTGGGGGCCACTAGAATCCGCCCCACCTCACAAAGGCTTCATCCAGCAGCATGACCCCAGCGTTCGGCGCCGCGCGATCCGCGGCAGCTTTCACCCTCTTCGCCCTCGCCTGCACCGCCTTCTCCGCGCCGCTGCCGGCGCGCGACGTGCCCGAGACCCTGCACGGCGTCACGGTGCACGACCCCTATCGCTACCTGGAGAACATCAAGGACCCGCAGGTGCAGGACTGGCTCAAGGCCGAGGGCCTGCGGGCCCGCCAGGCGCTGGACCAGATTCCGGGGCGCGAGGCGATGGAAAAGCGCATCGCCGAACTGTCGGCCGGCAGCGGCGACAGCCTGGGCGAGATCGTGCGCATGCCCGGCGGCAAGACCTTCTACCTGAAGCGCGCGCGCGGCGAGCGGCAGTACAAGCTGGTGCTGCGCGAGGGCGGGCACGAGCGGGTGCTGGTGAATCCGCAGGCCGAGGCCGACCGCACCGGCATCGCCCACGCGATCAACTACTTCGTGCCGTCCTGGGACGGCCGGCACGTGGCCTACGGCCTGTCGGCCGGCGGCTCGGAGGATGCCTCGCTGCACATCATGGAAGTGGCCAGCGGCCGGCGCGTCGGCGATCCGATCCCGCGCGTGCGCGAGCCCAACGTGAGCTGGCTGCCGGACAGCCGCTCGATCACCTACAACCAGCTGCGCGCGCTCGGCCCCGAGGACGCCGACACCGAGACCTACCTCGACTCCAGCGTGATGTGGCTCAAGCTGGGCGAGCCGGCGTCGCAGGCGCGCGCGGTGTTTGGCCCCACGGTCACGAAGCAGCTCGGCCTGGACCGGCTGGACGTCGGCGGCATCGTGTTCGCCCCCGGCAGCCGCTGGATGGTGGCGCGCACCACCGACACCACCCAGCGCGAGAGCTCGCTGTTCATCGCCCGGGTGGAAGAACTCGGGCGGGGCACGCCGGCCTGGAAGCGCATCGCCGCCTTCGACGACAAGATCGTCGAGATCGAGCTGCAGGGCGAGCACCTGTACTACCGCACCCGGCAGGGGGCGCCGCGCTATCGCATCATGAAGCTGGACCTGCGCGCGCCCGAGCTGGCGCGCGCACAGGAACTGGCCGTGCCGCCCGAGGGCGGCGTGATCGAGAGCTTCGCGATGGGCCGTGGCGAAACGCTGATGGCCTCGGTGCGCGATGGCACCGCGATCAAGCTGCGCCTGTACGGCGCCGGCGATCGCCGGGGCCAGGCGGTCAAGCTGCCGTTCGTCGGTGCCGCGCGGCTGCACGACGATCCGGCGCATGCCTACGGCGACTGGCTCTACACGCTGTCGGGCTGGACCCGGCCACCGCAGACCCTGCGCCTGGCCGGCGGCGTGTCCACCGATGCCGGCCTGCGCCCGCCCGCCAAGCTGGCGGCGGGGCCGGCGATCGAGATCGTCGATGTGAAGGTGCCCAGCCACGACGGCGCGCTGGTCCCCATGACCCTGATCTACAAGAAGGGCCTCAAGCGCGATGGCGGCAACCCGACGCTGCTCACCGCCTACGGCTCCTACGGCCTGTCCGAGACGGCCAACTTCAATCCGGCCCGGCTGGCCTGGCTGGAGCGCGGCGGCGTGCTGGCGATCGCCAACGTGCGCGGCAGCGGCGTCTACGGCGAGCCCTGGCGCATGGCCGGCTTCAAGGCCAGCAAGCCCAACACCTGGAAGGACGGCGTCGCCTGCGCCCAGTACCTGATCGCGCAAGGCTACGCCTCGCCCAGGACCCTGGCCGCCATGGGCACCAGCGCGGGCGGCATCTTCGTCGGCCGCTCGGTGACCACGGCGCCGCAACTCTTCGCGGCGGCCATCTTCAATGTCGGCGTGATGGACGCGGTGCGGGCCGAAGACAGCGCCAACGGCATCACCAACATCTCCGAGTTCGGCAGCTATCGCAACCCGCGCGAATTCCCTGCGCTGCTGGAAATGAGCACCTACCACCAGATCCGCGACGGGGTGCCCTACCCGGCGGTGCTGCTGGTTCACGGCATGAACGACCCGCGGGTGGACGTCTGGCACAGCGCCAAGGCGGCGGCGCGCCTGCAGGCTGCCAGCAGCAGCGGCAAGCCGGTCCTGCTGCGCCTGGACGGCCAGGCCGGCCACGGCGTGGGCAGCACCGCCACCCAGCGCAACGCGCTGTGGGCGGACATCTACAGCTTCCTGCTGTGGCAAATGGGGAAGGCGGGCCCCCAGTAGTCGCCCAGGCGACGGAGCAGCTGGTTACAAGTTCGCCAAGGTCGTATCAGGTGTAAAAGCGCGTGAGCTTTATTGCCTCAAGCTCAGCGGGAGCTTATGTTCACCGGGCATGAATGCCCCGCTGCGCAACCCGATCAAGTTTGAAGTCCAGAGCCTGGTGCAGGCCATCACCCACAATCACTCGGGAGACAGCTTTGCACCGACGCTGACGGCCGCCCAGTGGGACATCCTGGGCAGCTACCTGCAACCCTTCGCCTTCAACCGCGGGCAGGTACTGATCGCGCAGAACGGGACGGACCGCACGCTCTACCTGGTGGAGTCGGGCAACCTCAGCGTGCACTACGAAGACAGCAAGGGCCGGGTGCGCATGGCCATGGTCGGCCCCGGCTCGGCCGTGGGCGAAGGCGGCTTCTTCAGCCGCCAGCCGCGCACCGCGACCGTGCAGGCGGCTCTGGCCAGCAAGGTCTGGTGCCTGACCTCCATGCGCTTTACCGAGCTGAGCAACCGCAACCCGCAGATTGCGCTGGAAATCGCCATGGCGCTGGGCGGGCTGGTGGCGCGCCGCCTCGCCAACAAGCCGCGCCGCATCGCGGTGGTCTGAGCACGCCCCTTCGCAAGCCTGAAGCTCGAAAACTTCACGGAAAGCGCCGCAAATCTCGCTCAACCGTGGTCAAAGGACTGCCTTCCTGAGCACTTTTTCTGCTCGGCGGCTACACTGGCTGCGTGGCCACCCCGTGCCGCGCCATCTCGCATTGCCTCGCCTGAAAGCCTGACATGTCCCTGCTCAGCTGGATGTTCCCCGCCAAAAGCCCGGCCAAGCCCGCCGCTGCCCCGGAAAGCTCCGGCATCTCGAACATCGACCCCACCCGCCCGGTGATGCGCGGGCGCGAGCTCCCCGCCAGTAACGCCCAGGCGGCCAACCGCAAGGGCGAGCGCATGGCGCGCCGCGAGCTGCTGTACGGCGTGGTGCGCGAGGCCATGATGCGCGCCGGCGTGCTGTCGGCCAGTTACAAGTTCAAGGTGCTGTCGCTCGACGGCCGCGGGCGCCAGTTCCTGGTGATGATGGACCTGACGCGCGAGAGCGGCATGGAGACCCACCTGTTCGCCGAGACCGAGGCCATGATCGCGCAGGCGGCCAAGGCCCGCCACAACATCCTGGTCACCGCCGTGTACTGGCGCACCAACGAACACGTGGCCGTCGGCGATCCCAAGGCAGCGGTCGAGCCGCAGCCGCCGGTGGTCGAGTCGGCCCCGGCGCCGCTGGAGCCCCAGGCGGTGACGCGCTCCAAGTACGAGCCCATCCGCGAGGACGAGGTCGCCGCCTTCAAGCGCGCCATGGCCACCGGGGTGGCCAATCCCGCCGCAGTCGCCGCGGCGGCGGTCGGCGTGGCGCACGGCGCCGCCGCCGCCGACAAGCAAGGCCCGCACAGCTACACCCTGCTCACGGGCTTCGAGGACACCGAGCTGAGCGAGGCCGACGGCCAGGAGCTGAGCGGCACGCAGTACGGCGCGCTCAGCTAGGCCGTCGCCCTAGGAACCTTTCAGCAGCCGTTCCTCGGCGAAGGCCAGGCGGTCGGGGCGGCCCGACAGCACCAGCGTGTCGCCCTCCTCCAGGCAGGGATTGCCGTCCGGGTCCACCGCCTTGCCGCTGACGCGGCGCAGGCTCACCAGGCGTACGCCCAGGGTGTGCAGCGCCATCTCCGCCACCTGGCGCCCCAGCGAGGCCGCATCCAGCGGCAAGGTGACGGTGGACAGCCGCTCGTGCTCGAAGTCCTCCGAGGTGTCGTCGTCTGCGCCATGGAAATACCCGCGCAGCAGGTTGTAGCGGGCGTCGCGCTGGTCCTGCACGATGCGGATTACGCGCCGCATCGGCACCCCCACCAGCGCCAGCGCATGGCTGGCCAGCATCAGCGAGCCTTCGATGAGCTCGGGCACGACTTCGGTGGCGCCGGCGGCCTGCAGCCGCTCGAGGTCGCGGTCGTCCTGGGTGCGCACGATCACCGGCACCTGCGGCGCGTGGCCGCGCACGTTGGCCAGCACCTTCATCGCGCTGGCAACGTCGATATAGGTCACCACCACCGCGCTGGCGCGCGCCAGGCCCGAGGCCACCAGCGCCTGCAGCCGGGCCGCATCGCCGAACACCACCGAGTCGCCGGCCGCGGCGGCCTGGCGCACCCGGTCCGGATCGAGGTCCAGCGCCATGTAGGGGATGCCCTCGCCCTCCAGCATCCGGGCCAGGTTCTGGCCGCAGCGCCCGTAGCCGCAGATGATCACGTGCTTGTTGGCGTTGATCGACTTGCGCGCGATGGTCGTCATCTGCAGCGACTGCATCATCCAGTCGCTGGACACCAGCTTCATCACGATCCGGTTGGAATACATGATGACGAAGGGCGTGGCCAGCATCGACAGCACCATGCTGGCCAGGATGGGGTTGAGCAGCGAAGCCGGCACCAGGTGGCCCTGTTGCGCCAGGGTCAGCAGCACGAAGCCGAATTCGCCGGCCTGGGCCAGGTACAGGCCGGTGCGCAGCGACACCCCCATGGCCGCGCCCAGTCCGCGCGCCAGCGCCGTGACCAGTGCCAGCTTGAACAAGACCGGCACCGAGGTCATGAGCAGCACCAGGGCCCAGTGCTGGGCCACCAGGCGCAGGTCGAGCATCATGCCGATGGAGATGAAGAACAGGCCCAGCAGCACGTCGTGAAAGGGCCGGATGTCGGTTTCCACCTGGTGTTTGAACTCGGTCTCGGAGATCAGCATGCCCGCGATGAAGGCGCCCAGCGCCAGCGACAGGCCCGCCCATTCGGTCAGCCAGGCCAGGCCCAGCGTGACCAGCAGCAGGTTCATCACGAACAGCTCTTCGCTCTTGCGGCGCGCCACCAGGGTGAGCCACCAGCGCATCAGGCGCTGGCCGCCGGTGAGCAGCAGGGTGATCACGGCCGCGGCCTTGAGCGCCGCGATCCCCAGGGCCATCAGCAGGCGCTCGGGCGGGCTGCCCAGCGCCGGGATCAGCACCAGCAAGGGCACCACCGCCAGGTCCTGCAGCAGCAGCACCCCCATCACCCGCTTACCGTGCTCGGACTCCATCTCCAGCCGGTCAGCCATGAGCTTGACGACGATCGCCGTGCTGCTCATCGCCAGCGCGCCCGACAGCGCCACCGCCGTCGTCCAGGGCATCTTCCACCAGGCTGGCGCCAGCGCGCCCAGCAGCAGCGAGCCGCCGGTGCCGAGCAGGATGGTCAGCACGACCTGGAACAGGCCCAGGCCGAACACATGGGTGCGCATCGCGCGCAGCTTGGGCAGGTTGAATTCCAGCCCGATCACGAACATCAGGAACACCACCCCGAATTCGCCGAGGTGCCGCACCTCTTCGGGCCGGTCGTCGAGGCCGAGCGCGTGCGGGCCGATCATGACCCCCGCCAGCAGGTAGCCGAGGATGGGCGGCAGCTTCAGGGTGCGGAACGCCACCACACCGAGCACCGCGGCTGCCAGGTAGATGAGGGCGATTCCAAGTGGGTTCACCCCTGGGATGCTACCAAGCAGAGGCAGCAAGGCTCTATAGAATCCAACGCCATGACATTGGACCGCGAGCGGGCACTGCGGCTCGCCCAGGAAACCTTCGACATCGAGGCCGCCGCGGTGCAGGGCCTGAAGCAGCGCACCGGCGAGGCCTTCGCCCGGGCGGTCGAGAAGATGCTCGCCGTGCGCGGGCGGGTGGTGGTCATGGGCATCGGCAAGAGCGGCCACATCGCCCGCAAGATCGCCGCCACCCTGGCTTCCACCGGCACCCCGGCGATGTTCGTCCACCCGGCCGAGGCCAGCCACGGCGACCTCGGCATGATCAAGCCGATCGACCTGGTGCTGGCCGTCTCCAACAGCGGCGAGGTCGACGAGGTGACCTCGCTGCTGCCGGTGATCAAGCGGCAGGGTTCGACCCTGATCGCGATGACCGGCAAGCCCGGGTCGACCCTGGCGAGCCATGCCGACATCGTGCTCGACAGCGGCGTCGAGAAGGAGGCCTGCCCGCTGCAGCTGGCGCCCACCGCCAGCACCACGGCCCAGCTCGCGCTCGGCGACGCGCTGGCCGTCGCCCTGCTGGACGCTCGCGGCTTCCGCAGCGAGGACTTCGCCCGCTCGCACCCGGGCGGCTCGCTCGGGCGCAAGCTGCTGACCCACCTGAGCGACGTCATGCGCACCGGCGAGGCGGTGCCGCAGGTGTCGCCCGATACCTCCTTCACCGACCTGATGCGCGAGATGAGCGCCAAGGGCCTGGGCGCGTCGGCGATCGTCGATGCGCAGGGCAAGGTGCTGGGCATCTTCACCGACGGCGACCTGCGCCGCCTGATCGAGAAGGGCGCGGACCTGCGCACCAGCACCGCCGCCGACGTGATGCATACCCAGCCGCGGACCATCCACCCCGACGCGCTGGCAGTCGAGGCCGCCCAGCTGATGGAGCAGCACCGCATCACCAGCGTGCTGGTGGTCGACGGCGACGGCCGCCTGTGCGGCGCAGTCAACAGCAACGACCTGATGCGCGCCAAGGTCATTTGAACGTGACCATGACCGCGCCACTCGTTGTTGCATTCCTAGCCAAGGCGTCCAGCCTTGGCGTCGTCGCGCGCCTGGATTGGCGTGGGTTCTGATCACGTTCGTCGATGACCCCCGCCCTGCAATTCGCGCCCGAACTGCTGCTGGCCGCCCAGGGCGTGCGGCTGGCCTTCTTCGACGTGGACGGCGTGCTCACCGACGGCGGGCTGTACCTGTCGGACCAGGGCGAGCCGCTGAAACGGTTCCACATCCTCGACGGCCTGGGCCTCAAGCTGATCCAGCAGGCCGGCATTACCCCGGTGGTGATCACCGGGCGCGATTCGCCGGCCCTGCGCGCGCGCCTGAAGGCGCTGGGCGTGACGCACGCGCATTTCGGCACCGAGGCCAAGCTGGCGGCCGCCGAGCAGTCGCTGACGCAGCTCGGCCTGGACTGGACGCAGGCCGCGGGCATGGGCGACGACTGGCCCGACCTGCCGGTGCTGCGCCGCTGCGCCTTCGCCTGCGCCCCGGCCAACGCGCATGCCGAGGTCAAGGCCGCCGCGCGCTATGTCACGCAGGCGGGCGGCGGCCACGGCGCGGCGCGCGAGTTCTGCGACTTGCTGCTGGTGGCCGGCGGGCGCTATGCCGCCTTGCTGGAGGCCTACGCGTGAAGCGGATTGCGCGGTGAGCACCGTGGCCGCGGCGGGACGCCCTTCCCCGGGCAAGCTGATTCGTGCCGGCTGGGACCGCATCGCGGTGTACCTGCCGGCGATCCTCATGGGCGCGATCGCACTGGGGAGCTACTGGCTGGTGCGCAACGCCCCGACGCTGGCCGACGTGCCGACCCCGGCGGCGCCCACGCACGAGCCGGACAACTTCATGCGCCGCTTCTCGGTGCGGACCTTCGACATGAACGGCCGCCTGAAAAGCGAGATCCACGGCACCGAAGGCCGGCACTATCCGGACACCGACACGCTGGAGATCGACCAGCCGCGCATCCGCTCGTTCAGCGCGCGCGGCGAGCTCACGGTGGCCAGCGCGCGCCTGGCCATCAGCAACGCCGACGGCTCGGAGGTGCAACTGGTGGGCTCGGCGGTCGTCCGGCGCGAGCCGGGCACCGGCGCCGGCGGCGAGCAGCGCGCCCGCCTGGAGATCCGCGGCGAATTCCTGCATGCCTTCCTCGATGCCGAGAAGGTGAAGTCGAACAAGCCGGTGGAACTGATTCGCGGCGACGACCACTTCACCTCGGACGGCCTGGACTACGACCACACCGACCAGGTGCTGGAGTTGAAGGGGCGGGTCCGCGGCGTCATCACGCCGCGCAACGCCCAGCAGCCCTGAGTCGCCCATGGACAAACTGGTCTTCATCACCGGGGCGTCCAGCGGCATCGGCCAGGCGCTCGCCTGGCGCTACTACCAGGCCGGCTGGCGGCTGGCGCTGGTGGCGCGGCGCACCGGCGAGATCGAGCAGTGGGCGCAGGCCCGGGGACTGGAGGCCGGCCGCTTCGCGGTGTACGGGGCCGATGTCGCGGACCCGCACAGCATCGTCGCCGCCGGCCGCGACTGCATCGCGCGCCAGGGCGTGCCCGATGCGATCATCGCCAATGCCGGTATCAGCATCGGGATGGACACGGCCATCCGCGAGGACCTGGACGTCATGGCCCGCACCTTCGCCATCAACAACACCGGCCTGGCTGCGACCTTCCATCCCTTCATCGCGGCGATGGTGCAGCGCGGCTCGGGCGCGCTGGTGGGCATCGGCAGCGTGGCGGCGATCCGCGGGCTGCCGGGGCACGGCGCGTACTGCGCCAGCAAGGCCGCGGTGGTGAGCTACTGCGAGAGCCTGCGCGGCGAGCTGCGCCCGGCCGGCGTGAAGGTGGTGACGATCAGCCCCGGCTACGTCGACACGCCGCTGACCCGATCGAACCGCTACGCCATGCCCTTCCTGCTGCAGCCGGAGGAATTCGCCGAACGCGCGTTCCAGGCCATCGAGGCGGGCGCGAGCTATCGCGTCATTCCCTGGCAGATGGGCGTGGTCGCCAAGCTGCTGCGCCTGCTGCCCAACGCGGTGTACGACCGCCTGCTGGCCAACCGGCCGCGCAAGCACCGGCAGACGGCGGCTTAGTGTCCTGTCCCACAGGACACTACGCGCAATGAAAAAGGCCCTCGATCCGAGGGCCTTGTCATTCGCGCTAAAGGGCGCAGGGCTTAGTAGCCGCCGCGGTTGCCACCGCCGCCACCGCCGCGCGGGCCGGAGCCATAGGGGCTGCGGAAGCCGCCGTCGCCGCCGCCACGACCGCCGTAGCCGCCGCCACCGCCGCCGCCTTCACGACGGCCACCGCCGCCGCCGTAGCCGCCACCACCACCACCGCCGCCGCCGTAGCCGCCGCCACCACCGCCGCCGCCGTAGCCGCCGCTGCGCGGGCGCGATTCCATCGGGCGCGCTTCATTCACGACGACGCTGCGGCCGCCGAGGGACTGGCCGTTCATGCCGTTGATGGCCGCTTGCGCTTCCGCGTCGCTGCCCATTTCCACAAAGCCGAAACCCTTGGAGCGGCCGGTGTCGCGCTCCATCATCACCTTGGCGCTGGTGACGGAGCCGAACTGGCCGAACGCCTGCTCCAGATCGCTGTCGCGAACGGAGTAAGGCAGGTTGCCGACGTAAAGTTTATTGCCCATCGAGGGACTCCTGAAATGACGATGACTTGAGCGATGGAGTCCCGAAAACGCATTTCACTGGAATCTCGAGCGACGCGAAAACTGACCTATTCACCGCAATCCTTGGTGCCTGCTGCTGGCACGCTTTTCCATTATGAACAGGAATTTGACATCCGTGCACGCGGAAGGGACTGTCGGGTAGCGTCGTAAACCCTTAACCGTGCCTCGCGCACAAGTGAGTTGTGGCTGATTTGCCGCATTTTGCGGATGCACAACAAGCCGGTGCCCGAAAGTGAACGGCTTCCGTGGCCGCTCCGGCGCTCATCCGGGCGCATTTTTTCGGCTTAACTCATCAAGAAAGTCCTACCAATTCGCCTCGCGTTCGGGGGTCGCGCCGATCCGGTGGATGGCCAGGTCCGCGCCCTCGTGCTCCTCCTCGGCCGACAGGCGCAGCCCGCAGGACGCCTTGAGCGCGCCGTAGACGGCGAAGCCGCCGGCCAGCGCCCAGGCCACGCCGATCAGGGTGCCGATCACCTGTGCGCCCAGGCTGACGCCGCCCAGGCCGCCGAGGGCGCGCGCGCCGAAGATGCCGGCGGCGATGCCGCCCCAGGCGCCGCACAGCCCGTGCAGCGGCCACACGCCCAGTACGTCGTCGATCTTCCAGCGGTTCTGCGTCAGGGTGAACATGAAGACGAAGATCGCACCGGCGATCGCGCCCACGGCCAGGGCGCCGACCGGATGCATCAGGTCCGAGCCCGCGCACACCGCCACCAGCCCGGCCAGCGGCCCGTTGTGAACGAAGCCCGGGTCGTTCCTGCCCAGCGCCAGCGCGGCCAGCGTGCCGCCGACCATGGCCATCAGCGAATTGACCGCGACCAGTCCCGAGATCTTGTCGATGGTCTGCGCGCTCATCACGTTGAAGCCGAACCATCCCACGGTGAGGATCCACGCGCCCAGCGCGAGGAACGGGATGTTGGAAGGCGGATGCGCCGAGATGGCGCCGTCCTTGCGATAGCGGTTGCTGCGTGCGCCCAGCAGCAGCACCGCCGGCAGCGCGAGCCAGCCGCCCATCGCATGGACCACCACCGAGCCGGCGAAATCGTGGAACTCGGCCCCGGTCGCGGACTTGAGCCAGGCCTGCACGCCGAAGGCCTGGTTCCAGGCCACGCTTTCGAACAGCGGATAGATCACGCCCACCACGACGGCGGTGGCCACCAGCTGCGGGCCGAAGCGCGCGCGCTCGGCGATGCCGCCGGAGATGATCGCGGGGATGGCCGCGGCGAACGTGAGCAGGAAGAAGAACTTGACCAGGTCGTAGCCGTTGCGCGCGGCAAGCTGTTCGCCGCTGACGAAGAAGCTGGTGCCGTAGGCGATCAGGTAGCCGACCAGGAAGTAGGCCACCGTGGACACCGAGAAGTCCGCCAGGATCTTGACCAGCGCGTTGACCTGGTTCTTCTTGCGCACGGTGCCGAGTTCCAGGAAGGCAAAGCCGGCATGCATCGCCAGCACCATGATGCCGCCCAGGAGAATGAACAGGGCGTCCGATCCCTGCTTTAGTGCTTCCATTCGCCCCTCTTTGGAGATTGACTGTGTTGTCTTGGTGCGTGCGCACCCTTTGCGCCGCACTCGCACCACAACGAAGCAATAACTGCGCCAGAACTGTGCGAGGGCGGAGCGTCGGCTACAATCGAGGCAGTCATTGGGGAGTAGCCTCCCTTCATTCGAGAGGGCTTTCGCGTCAACAGACTTGGGCATCGCTGCCCATGGCGCAGGGGCATCGTCCACACCCGTGGACCCGCTTGGCGAGACCTTTGACTGTGCCGCTTCCGTTTTTGGCCGGGGGAGCGGCGCAGTCAATGCGTACTCGATCGCCGGCCCGGAACCCTCTTTTCCATGGAAGCTTTCCTCGTCTCCACCGGCATCGTCGCCCTGGCCGAAATGGGCGACAAGACGCAGCTGCTGTCGCTGGTGCTGGCCGCCCGGTTCCGCAAGCCCTGGCCGATCGTGCTGGGCATCCTGGCCGCCACCCTGGCCAACCACGCGCTGGCGGGTGCCGCCGGCGCCTGGGTCACCAGCGTGCTCGGGCCGCAGGTGCTGCGCTGGGTGCTGGGCGCTTCCTTCCTCCTGATGGCGGGCTGGATGATGATTCCCGACAAGCTCGACGAGGATGGCGACGCCAAGGCGCCGCGCTTCGGCGTGTTCGGCACCACGCTGCTGGCGTTCTTCCTGGCCGAGATGGGCGACAAGACGCAGATCGCCACGGTGATGCTGGCGGCGCGCTACTCGGTGTGGGCGCCGGTGGTGCTGGGCACCACGCTGGGCATGATGATCGCCAACGTGCCGGTGGTGTGGTTCGGCGAGCGGGTCACGCGGCGCGTGCCGATCCGGCTGGTGCACCTGGTGTCGGCGGTGATCTTCGCCGCGCTCGGGGCCGGTGCGTTCCTGACGGCGTGACGGCGGATTGATATACTGCCGCCCATAGCGCCGATTTGCTTCCGCTTGCGGGCGCTCAACAAGTTCAGCTAAAGACGAAGCCCCGGCAACCCGGCCTCGTGTTTAGCGATGCCGGGTTTTTTGTTTCTTATGCTGATCGCCAAGCCCCAGGCCATGCAGTTCGACGCGCCCTTGCCGCTGCGCTGCGGCGCGTCGATCCGCGGCTATTCGCTGGCCTACGAGACCTACGGCAGCCTCAACGCCGAGCGCAGCAATGCGGTGCTGATCTGCCACGCGCTGAACGCCTCGCACCACGTGGCCGGCGTGTACGAGGACCAGCCCGGCTCCGAAGGCTGGTGGGACACCATGATCGGCCCGGGCAAGCCGGTGGACACCGACCGCTTCTTCGTCATCGGCGTCAACAACCTGGGCTCCTGCTTCGGCTCGACCGGGCCGATGCACCTCAATCCCGACACCGGCAAGGTGTGGGGCGCCGACTTCCCGGTGGTCACGGTGGAAGACTGGGTCGACGCCCAGGCCCGGCTGCTCGACGCCCTGGGCATCCGCCGGCTGGCGGCGGTGATGGGCGGCAGCCTCGGCGGCATGCAGGCGCTGTCCTGGACGCTGCAGCACCCGGAGCGGGTGCGGCACGCGGTGGTGGTGGCCAGCGCCCCCAACCTCACCGCCGAGAACATCGCCTTCAATGAAGTGGCACGCCGGGCGATCGTCACCGACCCCGACTTCCACGGCGGCCACTTCTACGCGCACGGCGTGGTGCCCAAGCGCGGCCTGCGCATCGCCCGCATGATCGGCCATATCACGTACCTCTCGGACGACGTGATGAACGAGAAGTTCGGACGGCAGCTGCGTGATGGGATTGATCTGCGCGCCGCCGCCGGGCCGTCCCAAGGCGGCGCAGCCCCCTCGGGGGGCAGCGACCTACGCACAGCGAGGAGCGTGGGGGCCTACAAATACAGCACCCAGGACATCGAGTTCCAGATCGAGAGCTACCTGCGCTACCAGGGCGACAAGTTCAGCGAGTACTTCGACGCCAACACCTACCTGCTGATCACCCGGGCGCTGGACTACTTCGACCCGGCGCGCGAGCACGACGGCAAGCTGGCCAAGGCGCTGGCGGTGGCGCGCGCCAAGTTCCTGCTGGTGAGCTTCACCACCGACTGGCGCTTCTCCCCGCAGCGCAGCCGCGAGATCGTCAAGGCGCTGCTGGACAACCGGCGCGACGTCAGCTACGCCGAGATCGACGCGCCGCACGGGCACGATGCCTTCCTGCTGGAGGATGCGCGCTACCTAGGGGTGGTGCGCTCGTACTTCGATCGGATCGCGGCCGAGAACGCGGCGCCGCCGGCTGCTGGCGCCCAGTCCGAAGCCGCAACGGCGCCCGCGGCCCCTGTCGTGGAGGCCACATGAGCGATCGAGCGACCATGCTCTCCATCGCCCGCCTGGTGCCCGAAGGCTCGCGCGTGCTGGACCTGGGCTGCGGCGACGGCGCGCTGCTGGACCACCTGCAGCGCGAGCGCGGCTGCTCCGGCTATGGCGTGGAGATCGCCGACGACAACGTGCTGGCCTGCGTCAAGCGCGGGGTCGACGTCATCCAGCTCAACCTCGACGAGGGCCTGTCGATGTTCGACGACAGCTCCTTCGACGTGGTGCTGCAGGTGGACACGCTGCAGCACCTGCGCAACGCCGAGACCATGCTGGTGGAAACCGCCCGCGTGGGGCGCATCGGCATCGTCGCTTTCCCGAACTTCGCCCACTGGCCCAACCGCCTGGCGATCCTGCGCGGCCGCATGCCGGTGACCAAGCGGCTGCCCTACCAGTGGTACGACACGCCGAACATCCGCGTCGGCACCTTCAAGGATTTCGAGGTGCTGGCCACCAAGAACCAGCTGTCGATCCTGGACGCCTTCGGGCTGCAGGAAGGGCGTGAGGTGCGCCGGCTGCCGAACGTGCGCGCCTCGACGGCGGTGTTCAAGTTCGAGCGCGGTTGATCGGCGCGCAGCGCCCCCACCCCTGCCCTCCCCCGAAGGGGGAGGGGGCGATTCCCACCGGAGGAGGGATCCCGCTCCTCCCCCTTCCGGGGGGAGGCTGGGAGGGGGGCGACGTCAGATCATCGAGAGCGGCGTGGGCCCTTGCGGCGCGGGGAAATGCCGTCCCAGTTCCTCCAGCTGCGCCGCCGACAAGGGACGCGCCAGCGCGCCGGCGTTCTCCTCGACGCGCGCGCGGCTGCCGGTCTTGGGAATGGCGATGACGCCGTCTTGCGCCAGCAGCCAGGCCAGCGCCACCTGGGCCGGCGTGCTGCCGTGCCGGCGGGCGAACGCCACCAGCGCGCGATTCTTCAGCAGCCGCCCTTCGTCGAAGGGCGAATAGGCCATGACCGGGAGCCGGCGCTCGCCCAGCCGGGGCCGGAGGTCCCATTCGATGCCGCGTTCGCCCAGGTGGTAGAGCACCTGGTTGGTCTGCGCCGCCGGGCCGCCGGGCGTGCGCCACAGCGCCTGCATGCCCTCGAGGTCGAAGTTGCTGATGCCCCAGTGCCGGATCTTGCCGGCGCCTTGCAGCGCCTCGAAGGCCTGCACGGTCTCGGCCAGCGGCACCGCGCCGGGCCAGTGCAGCAGGTACAGGTCGATCGCCTCCACGCGCAGGCGCCGCAGGCTGGCCTCGCAGGCCCGGCGCATCGCCTGGCGCGAGGCGTGGTGCGGGTAGACCTTGCTGACCAGGAACACCTGGTCGCGCCGGCCGGCGAGGGCCTCGCCCACCAACTGCTCGGAGCGGCCGTCACCGTACATCTCGGCCGTGTCCACCAGCGCCAGGCCCAGGGCTATGCCGTGCTGGAGGGTGGCGATCTCCTCCTGGCGCCGGCTCGGGTCGTCGCCGACGTGCCAGGTGCCCTGGCCCAGGGCGGGCACGCTCTCGCCGCAGGGAAGTGCTATGCGTTTCATGCCTTCAGTATCGGGCGGGAGGCGGCCGGCCGTGAGCCGCCGCGCCAAAAGAAAAAGCCCGCGGCGCCTGCGTGAGCTGCAGGCACCGCGGGCGCGGGTGACGCCGGGGTCAGACCACGCCGACGGCGTGGAAGGTGGCGATCTGGTCCTTCGAATAGCCCAGTTCGCCCAGCACCTCGTCGGTGTGCTCACCGAGCAGCGGCGAGGCGGTGACTTCGGGCTTGAGGTCCGAGAACTTGATCGGGCTGCCGATCGTGTAGTAGCTGCCGCGCGTCTTGTGCGGCACTTCGACGATCGAGCCGCTCTTGCGCAGCGACTCGTCGCGCAGCAGTTCCTTCATGCTGAGCACCGGCGCGCACGGGATGTCGTACTTGCGGAAGATGTCGACCGCCTCGAACTTGGTCTTGTCCTTGATGAAATTCTCGATGGTGGCGAAGATTTCGTCGATGTGCGGCTGGCGGGCGCGCGGCGTGGTGTAGGCCGGGTCGGTCTTCCACTCGGGCTTGCCCAGCGCGTCGCAGATCGGTTCCCAGGCGTGGCCCTGCACCGTGAAGTAGATGTAGGCGTTGGGGTCGGTTTCCCAGCCCTTGCACTTCAGGATCCAGCCCGGCTGGCCGCCGCCGCCGGCGTTGCCGCCGCGCGGCGTCACCTTGTCGGCGAAGGCTTCCATCTCGTGCGGGTACTGCGGGTACTCCTCGAGGTAGCCGATCTTCTCCAGGCGCTGCTGGTCGCGCATCTTCACGCGGCACAGGTTCAGCACGGCGTCCTGCATCGAGACGGCAACCTTCTGGCCCTTGCCGGTCTGGTTGCGGCCGATGATCGCGGTGAGGATGCCGATCGCCAGGTGCATGCCGGTGTTGGTGTCGCCGAGCGCCGCCGCCGAAATGGTCGGCGGGGAGTTCTCGCCCTTCCACCAGCCGGTGGTCGAGGCGGCGCCGCCGGCGCACTGCGCCACGTTTTCGTAGACCTTCAGGTCCTCGTAGTGGTGGCCTTCACTGAAGCCCTTGACCGACGCGTGGATCAGCTTCGGATTGAGCTGCTGGATGCGTTCCCAGGTGAAGCCCATGCGGTCCAGCGCGCCGGGGCCGAAGTTCTCGACCAGCACGTCGAACTCGCTGATCATCTTCTCGAGCACCCGCTTGCCGTCTTGCGTCTTGGTGTCCAGCGTGATCGAGCGCTTGTTGCTGTTGAGCATGGTGAAGTACAGCGCGTCGACGTCGGGGATGTCACGCAGCTGCGAGCGCGTGACGTCGCCCGCGCCGGGGCGCTCCACCTTGATCACGTCGGCGCCGAACCATGCCAGCAGTTGGGTGCAGGCCGGCCCGGCCTGCACGTGGGTGAAGTCGATGATGCGGATGCCCGCCAGTGGTTTGCTCACGGTAAAAATCTCCTTGTTAATGCATCGGCCCTGCAGCGCCGGAAACCCATGGTAGGAACCGGGTTCCCGGATCGCTGTTGACCGCGGTCAATTTCCAAAAAAACTGGGTGGGGCTCAGTCGACCGGCTGTTCCTCGGGGAACGCCGCCTTGCTGCCGCCGCGACGCACCAGGGCGACCAGCTTCGAGATCAGCGGCCAGGCCAGCATCAGCAGGGCCAGCGTGGTGATCGAGCCGACCAGCGGGTTGGCCCACATGATCATCACGTCGCCTTGCGAGACCAGCATCGCCTGCCGGAACGAGTCCTCGGCCTTGTCGCCCAGCACCAGTGCGAGCACCAGCGGCGCCAGCGGGTAGTCCAGCTTCTTGAACACGTAGCCGATCACGCCGAACGCCAGCATCAGCCAGATGTCCAGCATCGCGTTGTGCACCGTGAAGGCGCCGATCGCGCAGATCACGATGATCACCGGCGCGATGATCGAGAACGGGATGCGCAGGATCGAGGCGAACAGCGGCACCGTCGACAGCACCACGAACAGGCCGGCCAGGTTGCCCAGGTACATGCTGGCGATCAGGCCCCAGACGAACTCCTTCTGCTCGACGAACAGCAGCGGTCCGGGCTGCAGGCCCCAGATCAGCAGGCCGCCCAGCAGCACCGCCGCCGTCGGCGAGCCCGGGATGCCCAGCGCCAGCATCGGCAGCAGCGCGCTGGTGCCGGCCGCGTGGGCGGCGGTCTCGGGCGCCACGACGCCCTCGACTTCGCCCTTGCCGAAGTTCGCGCCGTTCTTGGACATCTTCTTGGCCAGCCCGTAGCTCATGAAGGACGCAGGGGTGGCACCGCCGGGGGTGATGCCCATCCACATGCCGACCAGCGAGCTGCGCACCGAGGTCACCCAGTAGCGCGGCAGCTGCTTCCAGGTCTCCCACACCACCTTGGCGTTGATGCGCGCGGACTTGCCCGAGAAGCTCAGGCCTTCTTCCATCGACTGCAGGATTTCGCCGATGCCGAACAGGCCGATCACCGCGATCAGGAAGTCGAAGCCGCGCATCAGGTCAGGGATGCCGAAGGTCAGGCGAAGCTGGCCGGTCACCGTGTCCATGCCCACCGCTGCCAGCGCAAAGCCCAGCGCCATGGACACCAGCACCTTGAACGGCGAGCCCTTGCCCATGCCGACGAAGCTGCAGAAGGTGAGGAGGTACACCGAGAAGAACTCGGGCGCACCGAACTTCAGCGCGAACTTGGCGACCAGCGGCGCGAGGAAGGTGATCATCAGCACCGCGACGAAGGCGCCGATGAAGGAGGAGGTGAAGGCCGCCGTCAGCGCCTCGCCCGCCTTGCCCTTCTGTGCCAGCGGATAGCCGTCGAAAGTGGTGGCCACCGACCAGGGCTCGCCCGGTATGTTGAACAGCACCGAGGTGATGGCGCCGCCGAACAGCGCCCCCCAGTAGATGCAGGAGAGCATCACGATCGCCGAGGTCGGCGACATCGTGAAGGTCAGCGGCAGCAGGATGGCCACGCCGTTGGCGCCGCCCAGGCCGGGCAGCACGCCGATCAGCACGCCGAGGGTGATGCCCACGAACATCAGGCCGATGTTCATGGGCGTCAGCACCACCGCGAATCCCTGGAACAGGGCTGAGAGTTCTTCCATTTTGTTTGACTCCGGAAGGTATGTGCGCGCGGCTTCAGTAGCCGAGGAAGGCCAGCGGGTTCAGCGCGCCCTTGAACAGGGGCACCTTGAACCAGACCTCGAACATCGCGAAGAAGAAGGCGTTGACGATGACGCCCAACAGCACGCTCTTGACGATCGAATACTTGCCGAGCCACACCATGAAGACGGCAATGAAGATCGCCGAGGCGACGTACTGCCCGAGCACCATGATCGCCCCGACGTACACCATGGAGGGCAGCAGCACGGACAGCACGCGTCCCAGCTGCTCCTTGTCGACGAAGCTGCCCTTGTCGGCGTTCTTTGACAGCAGCGCCTGGTACAGGATGCCCAGGCCGCCGATCGTCAGGATGGCGCCGATGTAGAAGGGAAAGTAGCCCGGGCCCGGGCCGTCGGTGGTCCACGACGCGCCGAGCCGACGCGCCTCGAACATGACGACCATGCCCACGATGGTGAGCAGGGCAGCGACGACGGCGTCGACACTCGCATTGGTGGCGAGGGCGGCGCCCTCCTCGCCGTGCGGATCTTCATTAGCCATTTTCAGGTTTGCCTCTGGGTTATTGCTTGGGTGCGATGAAGCCGGCTTCGGTCATCAGCGTGCGGTGCTGGGCCTCGGCGGCGGTGAGCCACTTGCCGAAATCCGCGCCCGACATGGCCGTGGTGTTGAAGGCGCCCTTTTCCATGTATTCCTTCCAGTCGGGCGTCTCGCGCACCTTCTTCATCAGGTCCACGTAGTAGCTCAGCTGGTCGGGCGTCACGCCGGGCGCCATGAAGATGCCGCGCAGCATCACGTAGTCGGTGGACACGCCCGCTTCCTTGCAGGTGGGGATGTCGTTCCAGGACTGGGTGTCGGTGACCTTGGCCTTGTAGGGCATGCGCTCGTCATCGAACACGCACAGCGGCCGCAGCGAACCGGAGCGCCACTGGGCCACGGCCTCGATCGGGTTGTTCACCGTGGAGTTGATGTGGTTGCCCACCAGCTGCACCGCGACTTCGCCGCCGCCCTTGTAGGGCACGTAGATGAACTTGGTGCCGGTGGCCTTCTCGAGGCCGACGGTGATGATCTGGTCTTCCTGCTTGGAACCGGTGCCGCCCATCTTGAACTTGTTCGGGCCGGCGGCCTTGACGGCGGCGACGTACTCGCCCGCGTTCTTGTACGGCGTGCTGGAGTTCACCCACAGCACGAACTGGTCGAGCGCCATCATCGACACCGGCGTCATGTCCTTCCAGCTGAAGGGCACACCGGTGGCCATGGGCGTGGTGAACAGGTTGGACAGCGTGATGACGATCTTGTGCGGGTCGCCCTTGGCGTTCTTGATGTCGAGGAAGCCTTCCGCACCGGCGCCGCCCGACTTGTTGACGACGACCATCGACTCCTTCATCAGCTTGTGCTTGACGATGATCCCCTGGATGAGCCGCGCCATCTGGTCGGCGCCGCCGCCGGTGCCGGCGGGGACGACGAACTCCACGGGCTTGCTCGGTTCCCAGGCCCAGGCGGGCGAGGCGGCTGCCAGGGTGAAGCCGAACGCTGCCATGATTGCGCGCGAGATTTTTGCTGCTTTCATTGCGATGTCTCCTGAAGTGCTCCGATTGAAACGACCACGCGACATGCGGGCATCGTGGAGTGGGCAGATGGTCAAGCCGACGTTTTCAAAACGCCGTTGACCGCAGTCAAGAATTCGAAATCGCGTGCCGGCGCATTTTTTTGGCCGTTGACCGCTGTCAAGAACGTGAATCGCGCAGCGGCCCATGGCCGGGGAGCTGCAATGCAGCAATGAGAAAGGGCGCGGGAGAGTTGCCTCTCCCGCGCCCTTCGCGCGGTGCAGAATGAAAACGCCGTCGCGGTGGACGGCGTTTGGGATCAGCTCAGCCCGACCCTGGCAGCCTGGTGGCGCAGCACGGCCGCGCGCGCAGGCCGCGTCGCTTCGATGCGGCTGGCCTCGACGTGCAGCTTGCGCATGGCCTCGACCTCGGCGACGAGCTTGCCGGGGCGCAGCAGTGCGGCGATCAGGGCCGAAGCTTCCCGCGCCAGCCGGTCGAGCACGCGGCGCGTGCGCGGCGATCGGGCGGCTTCGTACAGGGCATGGAACGTATGCAAGATGACTCCCAGTCAATGGATGAACTGGGAGTCATTTTACTAGGGTAAACCCTTGGCCCTTTGTCGTGGATCAGGCAGCCTTATCCACGACGGTGACCACGGGAGATCACAGCGATTTCGTCGAGAACTTCTGCTGCAACCCGGCGCGGGCGGCATGGGCACGCGCCTTCAGCATCTTCCCGATCGCCACCACGCACACGGCCCCAGCCACCGCGCCGGCATAGTGCAGCCAGCCGTTGGCCGTGGCGTAGTCTTTCAGGATGGCGTCGCTGACGATGGTTTCGCCGCCCACCCAGCCGATCAGGGCGGCACCCAGCACGACGATGACCGGGAAGCGCTCCATCAGCTTGATCATCAGCGTGCTGCCGAAGATCACCAGCGGGATGCTGATCGCCAGGCCGATGATGAGCAGCGTGGTGCTGCCCTGGGCCGCGGCGGCCACCGCGATCACGTTGTCCAGGCTCATCACCAGGTCGGCGATCAGGATGGTGCGCACGGCGGCGCTGAGCGAGCCGTAGCTCTTGGCCTCGCCCTCATCGTCGTCGTCCTCCTCACCCAGCAGTTGCACCCCGATCCACAGCAGCAGCAGGCCGCCGACGATCTGCAGGTAGGGCAGCGCCAGCAGCTGGACCGCCACCACCGTGAGCACGATGCGCATGACCACGGCAGCGCCCGAGCCCCAGAGGACGGCCTGGCGCTGTTGGTGCGGCGGCAGCGAGCGCGCCGCCATGGCGATCACCACGGCGTTGTCGCCCGACAAGATGATGTTGATCCAGATGATCTTGACCAGCCCGATCCAGAAGTCGGGCGTTTGCAGCATTTCCATGAGGTAGTGACTCCAGCTCTGTTATGAATATGGAAAAAGCGCCCAGAACCTTGCGTTCCGGGCGCTTTCCTCTTTTTCTGGTCGCTTGTCCCTGCGCTTGTCGTTCTTGGCTTACTTCTTGGTCGCCGCCTTGGCGGGATTGAGGTTCGTGATGCGTCCGCTTTCGGTGCCGGCGGTCTCGTCGATGACGGCGTTGATGAGGGTCGGGCGGCCACTGGCGATCGCCTCCTCCATCGCGCGGGTGAGCTCCTGCGGCGTGCGGGCGGTGACGCCCTTGCCGCCGAAGGCCTCCATCATCAGGTCGTAGCGCGAGTCCTTGACGAACACGGTGGGCGCCGGGTCGGCGGTGCCGCTGGGGTTCTTGTCGGTGCCCTTGTAGACGCCGTTGTTGTTGAACACGACGATGCAGACCGGCAGGTTGTAGCGGCAGATCGTTTCCACCTCCATGCCGGAGAAGCCGAAGGCGCTGTCGCCTTCGATCGCGATCACCGGCTTGCCCGTCTCGACGGCGGCGGCGACGGCGAAGCCCATGCCGATGCCCATGATGCCCCAGGTGCCGCAGTCCAGGCGTTTGCGCGGCTGGTACATGTCGACGATGCTGCGCGCGAAGTCCAGCGTGTTGGCGCCTTCGTTCACCACCATGGCGTCCGGGTTCTGCTTGACGATCTCGCGGATCGCGCCGAGCGCGCTGTGGAAGTTCATCGGCGACGGGCTCTGCGCCAGCTGCGCGGCCATCTTCGACAGGTTCTTGTCCTTTCGTTCGGCGATCGTGGCCAGCCAGTCGGCCGGCGGCTTGGCCCAGCCCGCGCCGATGCCGGCGACCAGGGCCGACACGCAGGAGCCGATGTCGCCCACCAGCGGTGCGTCGATCGGCACGTTGCTGTCCATCTCGGTGGCCGCGATGTCGATCTGCACGAACTTCTTCGGGCCCTTGTCGGCCCCCCAGGTCTTGCCCTTGCCGTGCGACAGCAGCCAGTTCAGGCGCGCGCCGACCAGCACCACCACGTCGGCCTCCTGCAGCACGTAGGAGCGTGCGGCGGCCGCCGACTGCGGATGGGTGTCGGGCAGCAGGCCCTTGGCCATCGACATCGGCAGGTAGGGAATGCCGGATTTCTCGACGAAGGCGCGGATCTCGGCGTCGGCCTGCGCATAGGCAGCGCCCTTGCCGAGCAGGATCAGCGGGCGCTTGGCGCCCTTGATCACGTCGAGCGCGCGCTTCACGGTGTCGGGCGCGGGCAGCTGGCGCGGCGCGGGGTCGACCACCTTGACCAGCGAGTTCCTGCCGGCCAGCGCTTCCATGGTCTGCGAGAACAGCTTGGCCGGCAGGTCGAGGTAGACGCCGCCCGGGCGGCCGGACACGGCGGCGCGGATCGCCCGTGCGATGCCGATGCCGATGTCGTGCGCGTAGGTGATGCGGAAGGCGGCCTTGCAGAACGGCTTGGCGACGTTGAGCTGGTCCATTTCCTCATAGTCGCCCTGCGCCAGGTCGACGATCTCGCGCTCGCTCGAGCCGCTGATCAGGATCATCGGGAAGCAGTTGACGGTGGCGTTGGCCAGGGCCGTCAGGCCATTGAGGAAGCCGGGCGCCGACACCGTGAGGCAGATGCCGGGCTTTTGCGTCAGGAAGCCGGCCGCGGCCGCGGCGTTGCCCGCGTTCTGTTCGTGGCGGAAGGCGATGACACGCATCCCCTCGGCCTGCGCCATCCGCGTCAGGTCGGTGATCGGGATGCCGGGCAGGCCGTAGATGGTGTCGATGCCATTGAGCTTCAGCGCATCAATGACGAGATGAAAACCGTCCGTGAGTTCGGCCGGTTCGGCGGCAATCTTCTGGAGGGTCGCGGCGGGTGTGTCGAGGACGGAAGACATGGATCTCCTTCTGGGGGATGGGTCTGCTCAGCGTGGGGCGACTATGATTCGGGCCTCGCCCATTCCCCGTTGACCGCGGTCAAGATTCGATAAAAACGGGACTGACATGACGACCCTTGCCCAGCATCCCGAGCGCAACGTGATCCGCCTGCAGTTGAAGCAGAACGAGATCCTGAGAGAGCTCGATGACCAGGACCGCACCGAGCTCGAGAAGCACCTGTCGATCTTCGACGGGCAGAAGGGCGAGTTCCTGCTTTACCAGGGCGTGCACGAGATGGAGCAGTACTTCATCATCGACGGCATCCTCAAGCGCGTGGTCGCCAACCAGGAGGGCAAGGAGATGATCCTGCGCTTCGCCGCCGAACGCGACATGGACACCAGCTACGCGGCATGGCGCCTGGGCACGCCGACGCCCTACGGCATCGTGTGCGTCACCAAGACGCGGGTCGCGCGCATGCCGCTGGCGGAATGGGCCTCGTTCCTCGAGTCGCGGCCGCGCGCGAAAGCCGCCTTCGAGTTCTGCGTGATGGGCGTGATGAGCGAGATCATGGCGCACACCATCACCCTGCACCTGCTGGACTCGCCCGGCCGCGTGCACCGTTTCGTGCGCAAGCACCCGGACCTGGTGGACCGCATCCCGCAGAAGGAGCTGGCCTCCTACCTGAACCTGACGCCCGAGACGCTGAGCCGCCTGCGCCACAAAGGCAAGATCTGATCGGGCGGCCCGTCGGGAGCTTGCGGTTTACCCCTACTCGCTGTATGACTTTCGGCATCATGCGGTTGTGACTGAAGACGGCCTTGCGCAATGACGTTCTTCAGCGCACCGCCGACGGCGGCCTGCCTACAGTTGGTCGCATGAAATGTCCGTTGTCGAGCCACCCCCTTCGCAACACCATCCGCCTGCAACTGCGCAGGCATCCGCTGCTGGCGGGCCTGGATGAGGCCGCCTACGCCGAACTGGCCGCGCTGCTGAGCGTGCAGGAAGGCGCGCGCGGCGAGCGGCTGGTCGAGCAGGGCAGCCAGGACCTGCAGCACTTCTTCATCGTGGAAGGCGTGCTCAAGCGCGTCGTCAATAGCCCCGAGGGGCGCGAGGTGACGCTGCACTTCGCGGGCGAGGGCGAGATGGAGACCTGCTTCGACGCCTGGCGCCGCAACACCGGGGCCGGCTTCGCGATCGTCTGCGCCCGCCGCACGGTGGTGGCCGCGCTGCCGATGGACGCCTGGTACGCCTTCCTGGAGCGCCATCCCGCGCTGCGGCGGCAGTTCCACGAACGGCTGGTGCTGCTCGGCGCGGCGATCGTCGAGCATGCGGTCGGGCTGCTGCTGCTCGACGCGCCCGGCCGCGTGCACCAGTTCTCCGACAAGCATCCCGAGTTGCTGGACCGCCTGCCGCAGAAGGACGTGGCCTCGCACCTCAACCTTTCGGCGGAGACGCTGTGCCGGCTGACGCGCCGGCAGCGCTCGGCGATGGCGGCGTGATGTCGCAGGTCTGTATATTGGCGCCCATGACCGCGGAACGCGCCGCCCCTCCCCACCGCATTCGCCTGCTCGTCGTTGACGACCAGCCGCTGGTGCGGCGCGGGCTCGCGCTGATGCTGTCGATGGAGTCCGACCTGGAGGTCGTGGGCGAGGCCGGCGACGGCATCGAGGCGATCGAACAGGCCAAGCGCCTGCGTCCCGACGTGGTGCTGATGGACCTGCACATGCCGCGCAAGGGCGGCGTGGGCGCCACGCGCGAGATCACCGCGTCGCTGCCGCATACCAACGTCCTGGTGCTCACCACCATGGAGGCCGAGCAGTCGGTGTTCGACGCGGTGCGCGCCGGCGCCATGGCCTACCTGCTCAAGGATGCCACCGAGCAGGAAGTGGTGGACACGGTGCGCGCGGTGCACCGCGGCGAGTCGCGCCTGACGCCGCAGATCGCGCGCAAGGTGCTCGACGAGTTCCGCCGCATCGGCGAGTCCGCGCCGCCGGCCTCGTCCGCCGACGAGCCCGAGGACGACACGGCCGCGCTGACCGACAAGGAAAGCAAGGTGCTGCTGCTCATCGCCGAGGGCAAGAGCAACAAGCAGATCGGCGCCATGCTGTTCCTGGCCGAGGGAACGGTGAAGAACTACGTGAGCCGCATCATGGACAAGCTGCACGCCAGCAGCCGGACCGAGCTCGCCGTGATCGCGCTGCGGCGCCGCCGCCTCGAGTGAGCCTCAGGGCTGTGGCTGCGAATCCAGCAGCTGCAGCCGCTTCGGCCTGAGCACGAACCAGGCGAGCCCGGCCGCCACCAGGTTCATCACGCCGGCCGCCAGGAACACCGCATGCCAGTCGCGCGTCGCCGCGACCACCATGCTCGACAGCGGCACGGCGAGCGAGGCCACCCCCTTGGCGGTGTAGAGCAAGCCCGCATTGGCCGCGGCGTAGCGCGAGCCGAAGGTGTCGGCGCAGGTGGAGGGGAACAGGCTGTAGATCTCGCCCCAGAAGAAGAACAGCGCGGCGGTGAGCAGCACGAAGCCGAGCGGGTGCGGGCCCAGTTCGTACATGGAGAGGATGACCACGGCCTCCAGCAGGAAGGCGATCACCATGGTCTCCTCGCGGCCGATGCGGTCGGAGACCCAGCCGAAGAACAGGCGCGTGATGCCGTTGAGCGCGCGGTCCAGGGCCAGGGCGAAGGTCAGCGCGGGCAGCACGATGCCGGCCAGCTGCACCGGCACATCGTGGATCTTGAAGTCGCGCGCCATGGGCGCGAGCTGCGCGGTGGCGATCAGCCCGCCGGCGGCCACCAGCACGAACACCAGGTACATGACCCAGAACACGGGTTGGCGCAGCGCTTCGGCCGGCGTGTACTCGCGCCGCGACTGCGGCAGCCTGGACGAGGCGGGCCGCCGGATGTCCAGGTGCTTGAGCAGCTTGTTCGGGTCTTCCAGGCCCAGGGCGAGCGCCATCACGATCAGGCCCTGGGCCAGTCCGAAGTACAGGAACGCCGCCTCGTGGCCGCGCGAGGCGATCACCGAGGAAATCGGGATCACGGTGAGCGCCGAGCCCGCCCCGAACGCGGCGACCACCAGGCCGACGGCGAGGCCGCGCCGGTAGGGGAACCACTTCAAGGCACTGCCGACGCAGGTGCCGTACACCGCGCCGGCGCCGACGCCGGTGATCGCCGCCGCCACATAGAGCTGCGGCAGCGAATCGACGAAGGCATTCATCACCCAGCCGATGGCGCACAGCAGGCCCCCGCCCAGCACCACCGGGCGCGGCCCGAAGCGGTCGACCAGGTAGCCCTCGATCGGCACCGACCAGGTCTGCGTCAGGACGAAGATTGCGAAGGCCGTCTGGATCGCCGTGTAGCTCCAGCCGAACTGTTCGGCGAAGGGGTCGACGAACAGCGTCCAGCCGTATTGCAGGTTGGCGATGGTCGCCATGCAGACCATCGCCATGGCGAGCTGGCCCCAGCGGAACAGCGGACCCGGCGGCGCATCGTCCTCCAGGTCGTCCGGCCAGGGCGCGAGCGCGGCAGGGCGCCGGGGCAGCGCGTGAGGGTCGGCGTCGTTCATTGTTTCTCCATCGCATTGGCACGCATTTCGGGCCCGACCCGCAGCCGCAGCTGCACGCTCGCCCCCGCGCCCGGCGCGCTGCGCAGTTCAAGTTCAGCCCCGATCAGCTCCGCCTGCTCGCGGATGCCGACCACGCCGTAGTGCCCGGGGTGCGGCGCGACCGGATCGAAACCGACGCCGTCGTCGACGATGGCCAGCTCGATGGCGTCGTTGCCGGCGTCGATCAGCGCGACGTCGACGTGCGAGGCGTTGGCGTGCTGGCCGATGTTGCGCAGCGCCTCTTCGGCGATGCGGAACATGGTCTCGGCGCGTTCGTCGGCGAAGCTGCCCGCCAGCGGGTCGGCCGCGAAGCGCACGTCCAGCCCGGTGCGCTCGGCGAAGCGGTTCACCGCGCTGGCGAGCGCAGCGCCGAGCCCGAGGTCGCGCACCGCGTTCAGCCGCATGTGGCTCACGGCTTCGCGCGCCTCCTTCAGGCCATGCCGCGCGACCTGCTCGGCGCGTTCGAGTTCGGCGCCCAGGCGGCGCGGGTCGTGCTCGTGCAGCACCCGCAGCGTGCGCACCTCCACCAGCATTTCCATCATCGAATGCGCCAGGGTGTCGTGCATGTCGCGCGCCAGCCGCAGCCGCTCGCGCAGCACGGCGGCGTAGCGGTTGTCGGCCGCCAGCCGCTCGACCTCGCGCGTGCGCGCTTCGACGCGCTGCTCGAGTTCCTGGGTGAGCTGGTCCAGGTCCTGGTGTTCCTGCCGCAGCGCCTGCAGCACCCGGCTGAAGGCGCGGCCCAGCACCGCCACTTCGTCGCGCCCGGTGGGCTCCACGATGCCGTCGGCCTCCTGGCGCGCCACCCGCCGCACCTGCGCCGTCAGGTTCGCCAGCCGGCGCGTCAGGCGTTGCGCGAAAGCCGCGCCGACCAGCGCCGCCGTCATGCTGAGCAGGATGGAGATCGCGGTCAGCTTCTCGTGGAGGCTGACGCCGCCGTGGCCGCGTTCGTCGGAGGGCTGCAAGACGGCCACGTGCAGGCCCAGCGCGGTGAGGCCGGGTGCGGTTTCGTCGGGCGCGGTGACGACGACGGTGCGGCCCGCATCGCCGTCCGGCAGGATCGCGACGCCGGGCAGCACGCCCGGCAGGCGCTTGGCCGGCGCGCCGGCGGGATGCTCGAACACGACGCCATGGCTTTCGTCGAACAGCAGCACCCGCGCCCCCGGGTCGGGCTTGGTCAGCGCGCGCGCGGCGACGGCCAGTGTCTCCAGGCGTTCGCGCGGCGGCAGCGTGGCCGCGGCGCCGGTGCGGTTCGACAGGGCCCGTTCCAGGTCGCCGGCGAACTGCTCCGCGAAGCGCTTCATGTGCGCGTCGCGCTGCGCCAACATGCTGTTCTCGGCGTAGTCGCCGACGGCGACCAACGCCAGCGCGACCGCCAGCGAGAGCGCGACGGCCAGCCAGGCGACGGCGGTGGCGAGACTGCGGCCCGGATCCAGGGCGCGGAAATAGCGGAACATCTGCGCTGCCGATGGTGCCTGTTCCCGGCGCCTTGTCCATCCGGGGATGCGCGGATCAGACGGCCGCGCCCCGCCCTATTCCCCCGCCCTATTCCAGCCGCGCGAGCGCCCGCACCACGTCCGACTGGGTGATGATGCCCACCAGCCGGCGTTCGTGGTCGATCACCGGCACGTGGTGGTGGCCGGTGCCGGCGAACAGCGGCAGCAGCTCACCGATCGGCCGCTCGGCGCTGACCACGCGCACTTGGCGGGTCATGATCTGGCCCACCGTCTCGGGCTTGTCGCTGTGGCTGGTGGGCGTCGGCCGCAGCCAGTCCCGCAGCCTCTGGGCCCAGCCGTGCTGCGCATCGACGCCCGCTTCGCGCATGAAATCGGCGAGCGTCACGATGCCGGCGATGCGGCGCGCCCGGTCGACCACCGGCAGCGACTTGACGCGATGGCGGCGCAGCAGCGCCCAGGCCTCCTGCAGCGGTGTGCCGAAGCTCACGCTCACCGGCTCGGTGGACATCACGTCGACGCAGCGCAGCTGGCCGGCGCGGCGGCGCCAGGCCTGGACCTGGGCCTGCTCCAGCAGCTCGGCCAGTTCCTCGCGGCTGACGTCCAGCACCTGGTTGTAACGGCCCAGCACGGCATCGAGGTCGGCGTCGGTGAACGAGCGCCGGGCGAGCTGCGCGGCCGGCGCCGGCGCCGGTCGCGGGGGATAGAGGCGCCCCGTCGCGCGGTTGTAGGCGATTCCCGCCGCCACCAGCAGCAGCGAGTCGAGCAGCACCGGCAGCGCGAACTCGGGCTGGGCCACGCCGCCGAGCGCGACCAGCAGCGCGCAGGCGCCGCCGGGCGGATGCAGGCAGCGTGCGCTGAACATCACGGCGATCGCCAGCGCGACCGCGACCGCCGCCGTCGCCGGCCCTTCGCCCAGCAACTGCACGCAGGCCATGCCCGCCAGCGCCGACAGCGTGTTGCCGCCGAGCACCGCCCAGGGATGGGCGAAGGGACTCGACGGCGCCCCGAACACCAGCACCGCGCTCGCGCCGATCGGCGCCACCAGCCAGGGCAGGCTGCCGCCGGCAGGCAGCAGCGCATGGGCCAGCAGCCCGGCCGCCAGGATGCCCAGCAGCGCGCCAAGGACAACGCGCAGCCGTTCGCGCCCGTCGACCGCCATCGCGGCCGGCAGCCAGTCGCGCCATCGCGGCGCCGGCGCCGCGGCCGGGCGCGCCGTGTCGGTAGCCGGCGGCGTCTGCATCAGGTCAATTGCCCGCGGTGTTCGAGCAGTGCCTGCAGCACCATGACCTGCAGGCCATCGCCGCCGGTGCGATCGATGTGCTCGAGGATGCCGCGCCGCATGCGCGGCGCCCAGAAGCGGCCGATGTGCGCGGCAAGGTCGTGGCGCGCCTCGTCGGCGTCGGGCACGGCGGCGAAGAAGTCGCCGATGCTGTTGGCCATCCGGATCAGCTGCTGGTCATTCATGGTGGGTGGGTTCCAGAATCAGGCGCTTGGTGCCGCTGTAGGCGCCCGGTCGTTGCCGCGCGAAACCGATGAGGCACAGGCCCTCTCTCTTCTTCCAGGAGCGTTCGAACTGCGGCCGACTATCGGGGGCGCCATCGGCGTGCGCCATTGACCGCAGTCAAGATTCGAAAAAAGCAAATGCCTGCCGAGCAGGCGCCGCATCCTTTTTCCGGACTCTTGACCGCAGTCAACTGCGCGACACGAGCGGGTCCGCGACCATTCGCGCCTCGGTCCCGATGGGCCGGCAGGAGAACCCAATGGCGATGATGAAAGCCGTGATGGCCGCGGTGCTGGTGATGGAGAAGGAAGGCGTGACGCAGGCCTTCGGCGTCCCCGGCGCCGCGATCAATCCGCTGTATTCCGCACTGCGCGAGCGGCAGTCGATCGCGCATGTGCTGGCCCGGCACGTCGAGGGTGCATCGCACATGGCCGAGGGCTACACCCGGGCGCGCGCCGGCAACATCGGCGTGTGCATCGGCACCTCGGGGCCCGCGGGCACCGACATGATCACCGGCCTGTATTCGGCCAGCGCCGACTCGATCCCGATCCTGTGCATCACCGGCCAGGCGCCGCGTGCGCGCCTGTACAAGGAGGACTTCCAGGCGGTGGACATCGAGTCGATCGCCAAGCCCGTGACCAAGTGGGCCGTCACCGTACGCGAGCCGGCGCTGGTGCCGCGCGTGTTCCAGCAGGCCTTCCACTTGATGCGCTCGGGCCGGCCGGGGCCGGTGCTGATCGACCTGCCGTTCGACGTGCAGATGGCCGAGATCGAATTCGACATCGACACCTACGAGCCGCTGCCGGTGTACAAGCCCGCCGCCACGCGGGCCCAGGCCGAGAAGGCGATCGACATGCTGTGCGCGGCGCACAAGCCGCTGATCGTCGCCGGCGGCGGCATCATCAACGCCGATGCGTCGGCGCTGCTGGTGGAACTGGCGGAGACCCTGAACGTGCCGGTGGTGCCCACCTTGATGGGCTGGGGCACCATTCCCGACGACCATCCGCTGATGGCCGGCATGTGCGGCCTGCAGACTTCGCATCGCTACGGCAACGCGACCATGCTGGCCAGCGACTTCGTGCTGGGCATCGGCAACCGCTGGGCCAACCGGCACACCGGCGGCATCGACACCTACACCAAGGGCCGCAAGTTCGTGCACGTGGACATCGAGCCGACCCAGATCGGCCGCGTGTTCAACCCCGACTTCGGCATCGTGTCCGACGCCAAGGCGGCGCTCGAGCTGTTCGTGCAGGTCGCGCGCGAACGCAAGGCCCAGGGGCGCCTGCCCGACTACACCGACTGGGGCCAGCGCTGCCTGGAGCGCAAGCGCCTGATGCACCGGCGCACCAACTACGACACCGTGCCGATCAAGCCGCAGCGCGTGTATCAGGAAATGAACGAGGCCTTCCCGCGCGACACGGTCTACGTGTCCACCATCGGCCTGTCGCAGATCGCCGGCGCCCAGTTCCTGCATGTCTACGGTCCGCGCCAGTGGATCAACTGCGGCCAGGCCGGGCCGCTGGGCTGGACCATCCCGGCGGCGCTCGGCGTCGTCGCCGCCGACCCGATGCGCACGGTGGTCGGCCTGTCGGGCGACTACGACTTCCAGTTCCTGGTCGAGGAGCTCGCCGTCGGCGCGCAGTTCCGGCTGCCCTACGTGCAGGTGCTGGTCAACAACAGCTACCTCGGCCTGATCCGGCAGGCGCAGCGCAACTTCGACATGGACTACTGCGTCCAGCTCGGTTTCGAGAACCAGAACGTCAGCGACCCGGCGCTGCAGAACTACGGCGTCGACCACCTCAAGGTCGTCGAGGGCCTCGGTTGCAAGGGGCTGCGCGTGAGCCACCCTGACGACCTGTACGACTCGCTGCGCAAGGCGCAGGCGCTGGCGCGCGAGCACCGGGTGCCGGTCGTGGTCGAAGTGATGCTGGAGAAGGTGACCAACATCGCGATGGGCACCGAGATCGACAAGATCACCGAATTCGAGGACATCGACTGCCGCCACCCCGAGGGCCTGAAGGGCCTGGAGCTGGCCGGCCTGCTGGACTGATTGACATCCGCCCCCCAGAGGAGAACCCCATGCCGCGCTTTGCCGCCAACCTGACGATGATGTTCAACGAGGTGCCGTTTCTCGACCGCTTCGACGCCGCGGCGCGCGCGGGCTTCGAGGCGGTGGAATTCCTGTTCCCCTACCCCTACCCGGCGCACGAGATCCGCGCCCGGCTGGCGGCCAACGGCCTGCAGCTGGTGCTGCACAACCTGCCGGCGGGCAACTGGGACGCGGGCGAGCGCGGCATCGCCTGCCACCCGGACCGCGTGGTCGAGTTCCATGCCGGGATCGCGCGCGCGATCGACTACGCGCAGGCGCTGGACGTCCGGCAGCTCAATTGCCTGGTCGGCAAGGCGCCCGCGGCAATCGACCGCACCACCGCGCGCCGCACCATGGTGGCCAACCTGCGCTTCGCCGCCGGCGAGCTCAAGCGCGCCGGCCTGAAACTGCTGGTCGAGCCGATCAACACCTACGACATCCCCGGCTTCTTCGTCAGCCGCACCGACGAGGCGCTGCAACTGCTCGACGACGTCGATGCGGACAACGTCTTCCTGCAGTACGACATCTACCACGCGCAGCGCATGGAAGGCGAGCTCGCCGCGACGATCGAGCGGCACCTGCCGCGCATCGCCCACATCCAGCTCGCGGACAACCCCGGCCGCCACGAACCGGGCAGCGGCGAGATCAACTACGACTTCCTGTTCCGCCACATCGACCGGCTGGGCTACGACGGATGGATCGGCTGCGAGTACAAGCCCGCCGCCGGCACCGAAGCGGGCCTGGGCTGGCTCGAAAAGTACATCTCTCAAGAAAGGATCGCGGCATGACCGAACCCCTGAAAGTCGGTTTCATCGGCCTGGGCATCATGGGCACCCCGATGGCGGGCCACCTGCTCGCCGCCGGCCACCAGCTCTTCGTCTACACCCTGGCCAAGATGCCGGCGGCGATCGCCGAGAGCCGCGCCACCCAGTGCACCAGCGCGCGCGGCGTCGCCGAGCGGGCCGACATCATCTTCGTCATGGTGCCCGACACGCCCGACGTGGAGCGGGCGCTGTTCGCCGAGAACGGCGTCGCGGCGGGCCTGTCCAAGGGCAAGGTGGTGGTCGACATGAGCTCGATCTCGCCGATTGCCACCAAGGAGTTCGCCAAGCGGATCGGCGAGCGCGGCTGCGACTACCTGGACGCGCCGGTGTCCGGCGGCGAGGTCGGCGCCAAGAACGCCACGCTGTCCATCATGGTGGGCGGCGAGCCCGCGGTGTTCGAGCGGGTGCGCCCGCTGTTCGAGCTGATGGGCAAGAACATCAACCTGGTCGGCGGCAACGGCGACGGCCAGACCGCCAAGGTCGCCAACCAGATCATCGTCGCGCTGACCATCGAAGCGGTGGGCGAGGCCCTGCTGTTCGCCGCCCGCGCCGGCGCCGATCCGGCCAAGGTGCGCCAGGCGCTGATGGGCGGCTTCGCCTCGTCGAAGATCCTCGAAGTGCACGGCGAGCGCATGGTCAAGCGCACCTTCGACCCGGGCTTTCGCATCGAGTTGCACCAGAAGGACCTGAACCTCGCCCTGTCCAGCGCGCGCGCGCTCGGCCTGTCGCTGCCCAACACGGCGACCGCCCAGGAGCTGTTCAACGCCTGCGTGGCGCACGGCGGCAAGGGCTGGGACCATTCGGCCATGGTGCGCGCGCTGGAGAAGCTGGCGAACTTCGAGATCGGACAAAGCGCCTCGTGAGCCAGGCGCACGGCGCCGCCCCGCAGTCCGAGCTGCTGCGGCGCATGTTCGACGCGGCGATCGCCTCGGCGCAGCCCGAGCTCTGCATCCCGCCGCACCTGCCGGCGCCGCCGCGCGGGCGCCTGGTGGTGATCGGCGCCGGCAAGGCGTCGGCGGCGATGGCGCGCGCCGTCGAGCGACACTGGACGGGGCCGCTGTCCGGCCTGGTCGTGACGCGCTACGGCTACAACGTGCCCTGCGAGCGCATCGAGATCGTGGAGGCCTCGCATCCGGTGCCGGACGCCGCGGGGCTGGCCGCGGCGCAGCGCATGCTCGACCGGGTCCGCGGACTGACGGCCGACGACCTGGTGCTGTGCCTGATCTCCGGCGGCGGCTCGGCGTTGCTGCCGCTGCCGCTGCCGGGCATCACGCTGGAAGACAAGCAGGCGCTCAGCCGCTCGCTGCTGGCCTGCGGCGCCACCATCTCCGAGATCAACTGCGTGCGCCGTCACCTCTCGGCCATCAAGGGCGGCCGGCTGGCGGCGGCCTGCCATCCGGCGCAGGTGCTGACGCTGGCCATCTCGGACGTGCCGGGCGACTGCCCGCACGAGATCGCATCGGGCCCCACGGTGGCGGACCCGAGCCGCTGCGAGGACGCCATTGCCATCGTGCGGCGCTACGGCATCGCGTTGCCGCAGGCGATGCGCGCGGTGCTGGAAGGCGGCCTCGGTGAATCGGTCAAGCCGGACGACCCGCGGCTGGCGCGCGCCGAGTACCGGCTGGTCGCCGCGCCGCAACTGGCGCTGGAGGCGGCCGCCCGGGTCGCGCGCGCCGCCGGCTACGCGGCCCACATCCTCGGCGACGCGATCGAGGGCGAGGCGCGCCATGTGGGCACGGTGCTCGCCGGCATCGCGCGCCAGGCCGCGGAGCGCGCCCAGCCCTTCGCGCCGCCCTGCGTGCTGCTGTCCGGCGGCGAGACCACGGTGACCGTGCGCGGTGCGGGCCGCGGCGGGCGCAACGTGGAATGCCTGCTCGCCATGCTGCTGGCGCTCCAGGGCCACCCGCGCATCCACGCGCTGGCGGGCGATACCGACGGCGTCGACGGCAGCGTGGACGTCGCCGGGGCCTGGATCGGGCCCGGCACGCTGGCGCACGCGGCGGCGCTGGGCCTGAAGGCGCAGGAAGCGCTGGCCGGCAACGACGCCCATGGTTTCTTCGGCGCACTGGGGCTGTCGGTCAGCACCGGGCCGACGCGCACCAACGTCAATGACTTCCGCGCGCTGCTGGTGGACGCGGCCGCTTGAGCGCGGTGAGCGCGCTAGGCGCGCTTGGGCAGCGTGACCACCTGCCCGAAGCCCTCCGGCGCGGCCGCGCCGGCCTCCACCTGCCACGGCACGGCCTGGGCGATCAGCGCGGCGCCTTCGCTCAGCAGGAAAGACCGGAAGGCCTGCGCCACCGGCGGCAGCCGCTTGGTGCGCCGGTGCACCACCCACCAGTGCAGCTGCAGCGGGAAGCCCTGCACGTCGAGCACCTTCAGGGCCCCCGACTGCAGCTCGCGGCTCACGGTATGGGCCGACAGGAAGCTCAGGCCCAGTCCCGCGATCACTGCCTGCTTGATGGTCTCGGTGCTGCGGATCTCCATCGCCACGTTCAGGCCCGACAGGTCGCCGCCGAAGGCTTCACGCATCGAGCGCCAGGTGTCCGAGCCGCGTTCGCGCACCACGAAGGGCTGGCGCATCACTTCGGCCGGCGGGATGCCGCGCCGCTGCACCATCGGGTGCGCCGGCGGGGCGACGACGATATAGGGGTGCGATGCGAACGGCTCGTTCAGCGTGTCCAGGTCGGAGGGCGGGCGCACCATGATCGCCAGGTCGGTGAGGTTCTCGGCGATGTGCGCCAGCAGCTCCTCGCGGTTGTGCACCGTGAAGTTCAGCGTCACGCCGCTGTGGCGGCCGATGAATTCGACCAGCAGGCGCGGAAAGAAGTAGTCGCCGGCGCTGATCACGCCGACGTTGAGGCGCCCGCCGCGCACGCCCCTGAACTGCGCCATCGCGATCTCGGCCTGCTCGAACTGCTGGATGATCGCGCGGCTGATCTGCAGCAGCTCCGCGCCCGCCGCCGTCAGGTAGACCTTCTTGCCGAACTGCTCGAACAGCGCGTTGCCGGCGTGATCCTCCAGCTTGCCGATCTGCGTGGACACCGCGGGCTGCGTCAGGTGCAGCTCCTCGGCGGCGCGCGAGAAGCTCAGGTGCCGGGCCACGGACTCGAACACCTTGAGCTGGCGCAGGGTGGCGTGCTTCACGGCATCACTCGACGGCCTTCACCGCGTCCTCCACCACCTTCTTGGCGTCGCCGAACACCATCATGGTCTTGTCCATGTAGAACAGCTCGTTGTCCAGCCCGGCGTAGCCGGCAGCCATGGAGCGCTTGTTCACGATCACCGTCTTGGCCTTGTAGGCTTCCAGGATCGGCATGCCGTAGATCGGGCTGCCTTTTTGCAGCGCGGCGGGATTCACCACGTCGTTGGCGCCCAGGATCACCGCCACGTCGGCCTGGCCGAACTCGGCGTTGATGTCCTCCATCTCGAACACCTGGTCGTAGGGCACTTCGGCCTCGGCCAGCAGCACGTTCATGTGCCCGGGCATGCGGCCGGCCACCGGATGGATCGCGTACTTCACCGTCACGCCCTTGTGCGTGAGCTTTTCCGCCAGTTCCTTCACCGCGTGCTGGGCGCGCGCCACCGCCAGCCCGTAGCCGGGCACGATCACCACCGTTTCGGCATTGGACAGGATGAAGGCGGCATCGTCGGCGCTGCCGCTGCGCACGTTGCGCTGCACCGCCCCCTGCGTGGCCTGCGCGCCTTCCTGCCCGAAGCCGCCCAGGATCACGTTGAAGAACGAGCGGTTCATCGCCTTGCACATGATGTAGCTCAGGATCGCCCCGGAGCTGCCGACCAGCGAGCCGGCGATGATCAGCATGGCGTTGTTCAGCGAGAAGCCGATGCCCGCCGCGGCCCAGCCCGAGTACGAGTTGAGCATCGAAACCACCACCGGCATGTCGGCGCCGCCGATCGGGATGATGATCAGCACGCCCATCACGAAGGACAGCGCCAGCATCGCGAAGAACGCCGTCCAGTTGCCGGTGACCATGAACGCCAGGCCCAGCCCGAGGGTGAGCAGCCCCAGCGCCAGGTTCAGCAGGTGCTGGCCGGCAAACACCACCGGCGCGCCCTGGAACAGGCGGAACTTGTAGGTGCCCGAGAGCTTGCCGAAGGCGATCACCGATCCGGAGAAGGTGATCGCGCCGATGGCCGCGCCCAGGAACAGCTCGAGCCGGTTGCCCATCGGGATGGGCTCGCCCGCGCGCACGATGCCGAAGGCCTGCGGCTCGGCCACCGCGGCGACGGCGATGAATACCGCGGCCAGGCCGATCATCGAGTGGAAGAAGGCGACCAGCTCGGGCATCTTGGTCATCTCGACGGTCTTGGCGCGCCAGGCGCCGTAGCCGCCGCCGGCCACCAGCCCGAGCAGCACCCAGCCCATGCCGCGGCCGGCATCGCTGGAGATCTCCACGATCAGCGCGGCGGTGGTGAGCGCGGCGATCGCCATGCCCGCCATGCCGAAGATGTTGCCGCGGATCGAGGTCGTGGGGTGCGACAGGCCCTTGAGCGACTGGATGAAGCAGACCGAGGCCGCCAGGTACAGCAGGGTGACGATGTTCATCGACATGGCATCAAGCCTTCTTGTCCTTCTTCCTGAACATCTCGAGCATCCGGCGCGTGACCAGGAAGCCGCCGAAGATGTTCACGGCGGCCAGCGCCACCGCCAGCACGCCCATGGTCTTGCCCAGGTCGGTCACGGTCAGCGCCGCCGCCAGCATGGCGCCCACGATCACGATGGCCGAGATCGCATTGGTCACCGCCATCAGCGGCGTGTGCAGCGCCGGCGTGACAGTCCATACCACGTGGTAGCCGACGTAGATCGCCAGCACGAAGATGATCAGGTTGACGATGGTGGGGCTGACTTCCATCAGGGCCTCCTTACTGCGCCGTTCTGGGTCATCAGGCAGGCGGCGACGATGTCGTCGTTCATGTCGATGTTCAGCTGGCCTTCGCCGGTCACGATCAGTTTCAGGAAGTCCAGCACGTTGCGCGCGTACAGCGCCGAGGCGTCGGCCGCCACCAGCGCCGGCAGGTTGGTCTCGCCCACGATCTGAACGCCGTGCTTGACCACGGTCTTGCCCGCTTCCGTCAGCGGGCAGTTGCCGCCCTGCGCCGCCGCCAGGTCGACGATCACCGCGCCCGGCTTCATGGCCTTGACCATGTCTTCGGTGACCAGCACCGGCGCCGGCCGGCCCGGGATCAGCGCGGTGGTGATCACCACGTCGGCCTGCGCCACGCGCTTGGCCACTTCCGCCTTCTGCCGTTCCAGCCAGCTTTGCGGCATCGGCCGCGCGTAGCCGCCCACGCCTTCGGCCGCGTCCTTCTCTTCCTGGGTCTCGCAGGGCACGTCGATGAACTTCGCGCCCAGCGACTCGACCTGCTCCTTCACCGAGGGCCGCACGTCGGAGGCCTCGATGACGGCGCCCAGCCGCTTGGCGGTGGCGATCGCCTGCAGGCCGGCCACGCCCACGCCCAGGATCACCATGCGGGCGGCCTTGACGGTGCCGGCGGCGGTCATCAGCATCGGGAAGAAGCGCTGGTAGCTGTTGGCCGCGATCATCACCGCCTTGTAGCCGGCGATGTTGGCCTGCGAGGACAGCACGTCCATGCTCTGCGCGCGGGTGGTTCGCGGCGCCGCTTCCAGCGCGAAGCCCGTCACCCCGGCGCCGGCCAGGCGCTGCAGCCCGTCGCCGTCGAAGGGGTTGAGCATGCCGACCAGCGTCGCGCCCGGCCTGAAGCCGGCCAGCTCGTCGGCCTGCGGCGCGCGCACCTTCAGGACCAGTTCGCAAGCGAGCGCGCCGGCCTGGTCGGTGATCTCGACGCCGACGCCGCGATAGGCCTCGTCGGGCGCGCTGGCCACGGCGCCGGCGCCGGACTCCAGCCGCAGCGTGTGGCCCTGGGCTTTCAGCTTCTTCGCGGTTTCGGGGGTGACGGCCACCCGGGTTTCACCGGCCAGCCGCTCGCGGGGAATGCCGATCAGCATGGCGTCAGCCGATGCACGTGCAGCAGGTTGGTGCTGCCCGCGTGGCCGAACGGCAACCCCGCCACCACGGCGATATGGTCGCCCGGCCCGGCGAAGCCCTCGGTCTGCGCGGCCTGGCCGGCGCGCTGCAGCATCTCGCCGACGTGGTGCACGTCGTCGTCGACGCGCACGGCGTGCACGCCCCAGGCCATCGCCAGGCGCCGCGCGGTGTCCAGCGAGGGCGTGAGGCTGAGCAGGGGGACGTCGGGGCGCTCGCGCGCCGCACGCAAGGCGCTGAAGCCGGAGGCGGTGTAGGTGATGGTGGCCGCCGGATGCAGCAGCGCGGCGACTTCCCGCAGCGACGCGCAGACGGCGTCCGCCGTCGTGGCCTGCGCCGGTTGGTGCGCCGCCTCGATGCCGGCGCGGTAGGAGGGGCTGTTCTCGACGCGGTTGATGATGCGGTCCATCATCGCCACCGCCTCGACCGGAAAGCGGCCTGAGGCCGATTCGGCCGACAGCATCACCGCGTCGACGCCTTCGTACACGGCGTTGGCGACGTCGGAAACCTCGGCCCGGGTCGGCGAAGGCGAGCTGATCATCGATTCGAGCATCTGGGTGGCGACGACGACCGGCTTGCCGGTTCGCCGACAGGCCTGCACGATGCGCCGCTGCATCTCCGGCACGTGTTCGGGCGGCAGCTCGACGCCGAGGTCGCCGCGCGCCACCATCAGGCCATCGCACAGGTCGACGATCGCATCCAGCCGCTCCATCGCGGCGGGCTTCTCGATCTTGGCCATGATCCAGGCGCGCTTGCCGATGATGGCGCGCGCCTCCTCGATGTCCTCGGGCCGTTGCACGAAGGACAGCGCCACCCAGTCCACGCCCAGCTCCAGCCCGAAGGCCAGGTCCTCGCGGTCCTTGGGCGTCAGCGGCGACAGCGGCAGCACCACGCTGGGCACGTTCACGCCCTTGCGGTCCGACAGCACGCCGCCGGTGAGCACCCGCGTCTCCGCGAAGTCGGCGCCATGGCGCTCGACGCGCAGGCGCAGCTTGCCGTCGTCGAGCAGCAGCTCGGTGCCCTCGCGCAGGGCCGCGAAGATCTCCGGGTGCGGCAGCGGCGCCCGCGTCGCATCGCCGGGCGTCGGGTCCATGTCGAGCCGGAAGGCAGCGCCGTTTTCCAGCAGCGCCTTGCCGCCGGCGAGCTGGCCCACGCGCAGCTTGGGTCCCTGCAGGTCGAGCAGCACGCCGATCGGGCGGCCGTAGCGCGCCTCAAGCGCACGCACGGCACGCAGGCGCCGCGCGTGGTCCTCGTGCGTGCCGTGGCTGAAGTTGAAGCGGAACACGTCCACCCCGCGCTCGAACAGCGCGCCCAGCGTGGCGTCGTCGGAGCTGGCCGGACCGAGCGTGGCGACGATCTTGGTGTTGCGCGCCCGCCTCATGCAGCCACCGCCTCAAGCTGCTGGTGCGGCTCGCCGCTCAGCCGCACATGGCCGTTTTCCTCGTGCATGGTGCGCGCCAGCAACTTGACCAGCGCATAGACCGTGTCGATGTGCGGGGTGGGTGTTTCGGTCAGGCGCGCCAGCTCGATCACCGAGCCGACCAGGGCGTCGATCTCGGGCTCGCGTCCCGCTTCCACGTCCTGCAGCATCGAGGTCTTGTGCTTGCCGACCTTCTCGGCGCCGGCGATGCGCTTTTCCAGCGGCACGCGGAAGCTGATGCCCAGCTTCTGCGCCACCTCCTGCGCTTCACGCATCATCGCCGCGGCCAGCTCGCGCGAAAGCGGGTACTGGCAGATGTCGACCAGGGTCGAGTGCGACAGGCTGCTGATCGGGTTGAAGGTGGCGTTGCCCCACAGCTTGAGCCAGATCTCGCTGCGGATGTCCTCCAGCACCGGCGCCTTGAAGCCGGCGTTGACGAAGCAGGCGGCGAGCATGTGCACGCGCTCGCTGGAGCTGCCGTCGAGCTCGCCCAGCGGGAAGCGGTCGCCTTCGATGTGGCGGATCACGCCCGGCGCGATCAGCTCCGAGGCGGGGTAGACGACGCAGCCGATCACGCGCTGCGGGTCGATGCTGGCGGCGATGCGGCCCTGCGGGTCCACGCTGCTGACGCCCTGGCCCTCGTGCGGCCCGCCGTGCTTCTGGAAATACCAGTAGGGAATGCCGTTCTGCATCGGCACGATGACCGTGTGCGGCGCGAGCAGGTGCGGCAGCTGGTCGAGCACGCCCTCGACCTGGTGCGCCTTCATCGCGAGGATCACGACGTCCTGCGGCCCGGCCAGCGCGTAGCTGTCGGTGGCGTGGACGTCGCGGGCGGTGTGCTCCCAGCCGTCGGCGGTGACGAGCTTGATGCCGCGCTCGCGGATCGCCTCCAGGTTGCGGCCGCGCACGATGAACGTGACGTCCTCGCCCGCCAGGGCGAGCTTGGCGCCGACCAGGCCACCGATGGCCCCGGCTCCGATGATGGCGATTTTCATGTTGAGTCCTTCAAGTTGGAAAACCGTATCGGTTGGCCAGCCGGCCGATGCCGTCGATCTCCACCTCGACCAGGCTGCCCGGCTTCATCGAGCCGACGCCGACCGACGTGCCGCACAGGATCACGTCGCCAGGCAGCAGGGTCATGTCCAGGGAGATGCGGCTCACGAGCTGGGCCACCGAGAATGTCATGTCGCTGATCGGGTACTGCTGGCGCACCTGGCCGTCCAGCACCGTCTTCACCGTGAGGGTGGACGGATCGAGCCCGGTGGCGACCACCGGGCCGATCGGGCAGAAGCCGTCCAGGCCCTTGGAGCGCGTCCATTGCGCGAACGAGGCGTCGCGGAACAGGATGTCCGCCACCGTCACGTCGTTGGCGCAGGTGTAGCCGAACACGAAGGACAGGGCTTCGCTCTCGGTGGCCGCGCTGCAGCGCTTGCCGATGACGATGCCGAGCTCGCCCTCGAAGGCCACCTTGCCGCCGCCGCGCGGCAGCGGGATCGGCTCGCCGTGGGCGCTCCAGGAATTGGGCGACTTCAGCAGGTACAGCGGCTCCTCCGGGTGCGCCAGGCTCAGCTTGGCGCGCAGCTCGCCGAAGTTGTTCCACAGCGCGATCACCTTGGTCGGCTCGACGGGGGCAAGCAGCTGCACCTGGCTGAGCAGCGCCGTGCGGCCGGTCGGCTCGTTGTGGCCGAACATCTGGCCGCGGTGCTCGACCACGATGTCGTCGTGCAAGGTGCCGAATGAGGCCTCGGCGCCGTCGATCCGGTAGCGGACCCAGCGGGTGTGTTTCATTTGTGGTCTCAATCAAAAGGCAGCCAGGGCAGCTCCACCAGCGAGGCGGTGAGCTCGCCGATGCCTGCGGCATCTCGGCTCATGCGCACGCCGCTGGCGCGCAGCCGCGCCTGCTGCGGGAGGGCCGGATCGGCGGGGTCGATGAAGCCGACGACGGGCTTGTCCATGTGGCGGGCGATCCAGTCCGTGCAGGCGTCTTCCTCGGCGCTGTCGATCGCGCCCAGGAGCACCACGGCGTCGGTTCCCCAGTGATCCTTGAACATCTGGAGCGACCCGAGGTGCGTGCGGCCCGGCGCGGGCAGGCACACGACCTTCGAGGCGCCCAGGCCGAACATCGGCAGCTGGCGTTCGACGTCGCGCGCGAGCGCGGGCTCCCCCGTGACGATGCCGATGCGGCCAGGCTCCATCAGACGCCGACCTCGCAGGCCGTGGCCTGCGCCCAATCGAAACGGCGGTGCGCGCAGGGCTTGTAGCGCAGCACGCGCTCGTGGATCGCCGTGGCCAGGAAGGCGGCGTCGTAGGCCTTAAGCAAGTGCGGCTGCCGCGTCTCGATGTAGTGGCGGATGCGCGCCTGCGGATCGGGGCTGTGGCGCAGCAGCGCGTCGTAGGTCGCGCGGTCCCAGTGCCAGCGCAGGCCGAGTTCGTAGAAGGCTGCGTGGTAGGCGTCGAGCGCGGTTTCGGTGCTGGTCAGGACCGGTGGCAGGTCGTTCATCATCATCGTCTCCTCGAAGGAAGGAATGAAGTGACTGTAGAAATCGGCCACGATAAATAACAGTCAATTGTTTTTATCCAGACCATCAGCGCCACGTGATGCTTCGCTTCAGATCGCGCCTTCGTCGCGCAAGGCCTTCATGTCGCCCGCGGTGTAGCCCAGCTCGAGCAGCACCTCCTCGGTGTGCTCGCCGAGCAGCGGCGCGCGGGTGACTTCGGTCGGGCTGTCGGACAGCTTGATCGGGTTGCCGACGGTCAGGTGCCGCCCGCGCGTCGGATGCTCCACCTCGACCACGGTGCCGCTCTGGCGCAGCCACGGGTCCTCGGCGATCTCCTTCATCGACAGGATCGGCCCGCACGGGATGTCGTACTGGTTCAGGATCTCCATGGCCTCGAACTTGGTCTTGCTCATGGTCCACTGCTCGATGCGCGCGAAGATGGGCTTCAGGTGCAGCAGGCGCGCCTGCGGCGTCGCGTAGGCCTCGTCGGTGATCCACTCTTCCTCGCCGATCACCTTGCACACCGCCGGCCACACGGCCGCCTGCGTGATGAAGTAGATGTAGGCATTGGGATCGGTCTCCCAGCCCTTGCAGCGCAGGATCCAGCCCGGCTGGCCGCCGCCGGAGGCGTTGCCGGCGCGCGGCACGGCGTCGCCGAACTTGCCATCCGGGTACTGCGGGTATTCGTGCAGCGAGTGCGCGCGCTCCAGGCGCTGCTGGTCGCGCAGCTTGACGCGGCACAGGTTCAGCACCGCGTCCTGCATGGGCGCCAGCACCTTCTGGCCGCGGCCGGAGCGCGTGCGGTGATACAGCGCCGTCACGATGCCCAGCGCCAGGTGCAGGCCGGTGCCGCTGTCGCCGATCTGCGCGCCGGACACGACCGGCGGGCCATCGTCGAAACCGGTGGTCGAGGCGGCGCCGCCGGCGCACTGCGCGACGTTCTCGTAGACCTTGCAGTCCTCGTAGCGTCCGGGGCCGAAACCCTTGACCGATCCGACGATCATGCGCGGGTTGAGCTCGTGGATGCGCTCCCACGTCAGTCCCATGCGCTCCATCGCGCCGGGCGCGAAGTTCTCCACCAGCACGTCGCAGTGCTTGATCAGCGACTCCAGCAGCTGCTTGCCCCCGCGCGATTTCGCGTTCAGCGTGACCGAACGCTTGTTGTGGTTCAGCATCGTGAAGTACAGGCTGTCCACGCCGGGAATGTCGCGCAGTTGCCCGCGCGTGGCGTCGCCTTCGCCCGGTCGCTCGACTTTGATCACGTCGGCGCCGAACCACGCCAGCAATTGGGTGCAGGTGGGGCCGGACTGCACGTGCGTGAAGTCCAGGATGCGCACGCCGCTCAAGGCCTTGTCGTCCATCTCTCTATCTCCGAAGTTTCAAATCGTGTTGCGGGCCGGGTAACAGGCGCTAGGCGCGCGCGGCCATTTCCAGTTCGGTCAGGCGCTTGCGCAGCTGCTGGTCCTGCTCGAAGCGCTCGGTCTCGTCGCGGATGACCGCGGCCACGCCGCTGACGCCGCCGTCCTCGCCCTGGAGCAGGGCCACCGTGAAGGCGATCGACAGCCGGCGGCCGTCCTTGTGCAGCGCCGGCACGCGCAGCAGCGAGGTGCCGTAGCGCGTCGTCCCCGTGGCCACCGTCTTGGCATAGCCCTCGTTGTGGCGCGCGCGCTGGCGTTCGGGAATGATCAGGTCCAGCGCCCGGCCCATGGCCTCGTCCTCGGTGAAGCCGAAGATGCGCGTGGCCGCCGGATTCCAGTACGCGATGTTCCCGTCGGTGCCGGCGACGACAACGGCGTCGCCGATGGCCTGGATCAACTCTTCGTGATCGATCGTCATGGTCGCCATTGACTCCTCGTGATGGATGCAGCGCGGCGTGGAGCCCCCTTCGCTTGAGTGCACTGTGCGGGAGGCGGCGACGGCGGGCCGTTGACCGGGGTCAAGATTCAAAAAAAGCTCGCGCGCAACGCGTGTCTGTTTTCAGCTCAACGGGAAAACCCGAGTTCTTGACCGCGGTCAATCAGCGCAAATATTCACAGGCGTAAACCGTGATCGCCGTGCAGGCGTTTCGGCTGCCCGGGCCCAGAAGTTCAGATAACGACGAAGGAGACAACGGTCATGAGGAAGTACAGATTGCTACTGGCCGCCGGTGCGCTCGCATCCTGCTGCCTGGCCGCCTCGGCCCAAACCTGCGAGGGCGGCGTGTATCTCAACCCGCAAGTGATCCGCGGCGAAGGCACGCCGCAGGTCGCCCGGGCGGCGCAGGAACTGTCCGAGTTCATCGGCCGCGGCGGCCTGTCGGCCTCGCCGGTGGTCAACGTCAGCAGCCTCGAGGAGGCCGTGGCGGCCGTCAAGGGGCCCCGGCCGCCCTGCTGGGTCTACGGCAACCCGGTGGTGGGGCTGGCCTCCGGCTACAAGCCGATCGCGGTGAACACCGAAGAGATCAAGGCCGCGATCCTGTTGCTCGGTGACCTCGGCAGCGAGAAGGACCCGAAACCCGTGGAGCTCTCGCAGCTGAAGCCGGATGAACAGGCCCAGGTGCTCGACCGGCTGAGGCAGGCGACCTGCTTCGGCATGCAAAGCGGCGTGACCACGGCGCTGGTGAAGGCCGAGAAGCGCTGCGGCAAGGTGGCCGACGTGCCGCCGAAGATCGGGCTCGGCCAGAGCTACCTGCCGACGAAAGCCGCGTTCGAGTGGCGCCCGGACCGCTGGGTCGGGGTGATCACGCGCGTTCAGGGCGCGCGTTCGGCTTCGATGCACAACCAGATCGGCGCCGATCCGAAGATCCACCACGCGCGCCTGTTCGTCATCCCCACCAAGCAAACCAGCTGGGGCTACGGCATCTATGTGCGGCACGACACCCCGGCCGACGTCGCGGCGCGCACGCTGGCGCTGTTCGACGGCCTCAAGAGCAAGCCGCCGAGCCCCTCGCTCGCGCGCGCGCTCGATGTGGGCGCGAAGTTCGAGTTCGATCCCCTGAAGGGCTCCGAGGTCGACGCGATGCGCGTCGCGCTCGACATGGCGCTTTAGCCACAGATGCCACGGCCGGTCCCGAATGGGACTGGCGCGCGGTCGGCACGCGCCGCTATACTGCCGCTGCTCCGGGGTGCGAGCGGCCCTTCGAAAGAAGGCCGGTATCGCTGAGATGGTGAGTCCAAACCCGTGAACTTGAACCGGTTCGTACCGGCGTAAGAAGAGCTGACAGTGTCCCTGGCCCTCGCGGGCCCCGCGTCCTGCCATCCCTGGAGCAAACGATCACTTGCTCCAAGGATTGGCCCATGAACGCACCCGACAAACTCGTCCAGTTGCTCGCCCTCACGCGCGAGCCCTTCCCCGCCTCGACCAAGGTCCACATGCCCGGGCAGCTGCACCCGGGCGTGCGGGTGCCGATGCGCGAGGTCCAGCTCACCAACGGTGAGGCGGTCACGCTCTACGACACCTCGGGCCCGTACACCGAGCCGGGCGCGCAGATCGACGTGCGGCGCGGGCTGGCGGGCCTGCGCGATGCGTGGATCGCCGCGCGCGGCGACACGGAAAGCTACGAAGGCCGCTTGCGGCAGGCGCTGGACGACGGCACGAAGAACGAGGCGCGCGAGGGCGAGCGCATCGCCGCGCTGCGCGCCCAGGCGGCGGCCCTGCAGCGCACGCCGCGCCGCGCCAGGGCGGGCGCGAACGTCACGCAGATGCACTATGCGCGCAAGGGCATCGTCACGCCGGAGATGGAGTTCGTCGCGTTGCGCGAGAACGGCCGGCGCGAGTGGATGCGCGAATACCTGGCGGATGCGCAGAAGAATGCGCGCCTGGCCGGCAACCCGATGGGTGCGGCGATCCCCGACATCATCACGCCCGAGTTCGTGCGCGACGAGGTGGCGCGCGGCCGAGCGATCATCCCCGCCAACATCAACCATCCCGAGACCGAGCCGATGGCGATCGGGCGCAACTTCCTGGTGAAGATCAACGCCAACATCGGCAACTCCGCCGTGACCTCGTCGATCGAGGAGGAAGTGGAAAAGCTGGTGTGGGCGATCCGCTGGGGCGCCGACACGGTGATGGACCTGTCGACCGGCAGGAACATCCACACCACGCGCGACTGGATCGTCCGCAACTCGCCGGTGCCGATCGGCACCGTGCCGATCTATCAGGCGCTGGAGAAGGTCGGCGGCGTCGCCGAGGACCTGAGCTGGGAGATCTTCCGTGACACGCTGATCGAGCAGGCCGAGCAGGGCGTGGACTACTTCACCATCCACGCCGGCGTGCGGCTGCCCTTCATCCCCCTCACCGCGAAACGCCGCACCGGCATCGTCTCGCGCGGCGGCTCGATCCTCGCGAAGTGGTGCATCTCGCACCACAAGGAGAACTTCCTCTACACCCACTTCGAGGAGATCTGCGAGATCATGAAGGCGTACGACGTCAGCTTCTCGCTCGGCGACGGCCTGCGCCCGGGCTCGGGCGCGGATGCCAACGACGAGGCGCAGTTCGCCGAGCTGCGCACCCTGGGCGAGCTCACGCAGCTCGCCTGGAAGCACGACGTGCAGGTGATGATCGAAGGCCCGGGCCATGTGCCGATGCACATGATCCAGGCCAACATGACCGAGCAGCTGCGCCACTGCGGCGAGGCGCCCTTCTACACCCTGGGTCCGCTGACGGTCGACATCTCGCCCGGCTACGACCACATCGCCTCGGCCATCGGCGCCGCGATGATCGGCTGGTTCGGCACCGCGATGCTGTGCTACGTCACGCCGAAGGAGCACCTCGGCCTGCCCGACCGCAACGACGTCAAGCAGGGGATCATCGCCTACAAGATCGCCGCGCATGCGGCCGACGTCGCCAAGGGCCACCCTGGCGCGCGCGCCTGGGACGAGGCGCTGTCGAAGGCGCGCTTCGAGTTCCGCTGGCAGGACCAGTTCAACCTGTCGCTCGACCCGGAGACGGCGAAGGACTTCCATGACGAGACCCTGCCGGCCGACGGCGCGAAGGTCGCGCACTTCTGCTCGATGTGCGGGCCGAAGTTCTGCTCGATGAAGATCACGCAGGACGTGCGCGAGTTCGCGGCGGCGCAGGAAGGCATGGCGGCCAAGAGCGCGGAATTCAAGGCCGCCGGCGGCGAGATCTACATCCCTGTCCGCCAGGAGTAGCCCCATGAAGATCGGTATCGCAGGGGCAGGCCTGGTGGGCCGGCTGCTCGCCTTCCGGCTGGCGCGCGCCGGCCACGCGGTCGAGGTGTTCGACCCCGCCGCCGACGCGCAGGCGCGCGGCGCCGCCGGCTGGACCGCCGCGGGCATGCTGTGCCCGGTGGCGGAACTGCAATGCGCGGACGAGCACGTGTTCGCGCTCGGGCTGCGCTCGCTGGAGCTGTGGCCCGAGATCGCGGCGCAGCTCGACGTCGATCTCGAAGTGCGGCGCGAGGGCAGCCTGCTGTTCGCCCATCGGGGCGACGAAGGCGCGGCCGCGCGCACCATCGACTTCCTGACGCGCAAGGCGCCGCCGGGCTTCGAGCCGCAGCCGATGACGATGGCCCAGGCGCGCGAGCTGGAGCCGGCGGTGCAGGGCCCGGCGCATGCCTGGCTGCTGCCCGGGGAAGGCAGCCTGCACACGGTGCAGGCGATGCAGGCGCTGGCGGCGGCGGCGACGCGCGCCGGCGCGCGCTGGCACTGGGGCCGCAGCGTCGAGCGGCTGGAGCGCGGCGCACTGTGGAGCCGGGGCGAGCGCCATGCGTTCGACTGGGTGTTCGATGCGCGCGGCGCCGGTGCCCGGCCGGAGCTGCCGGTGCGCGGCGTGCGCGGCGAAGTGTTCACGCTGCACGCGCCCGGGGTGGCGCTGCGCCGTCCGCTGCGCCTGCTGCACCCGCGCCACGCGGTGTACCTGGTGCCGCGCGGCGGTGACCAGGTGGTGGTCGGCGCCAGCTCGATCGAGAGCGAGGACCGCTCGCCGGTGTCGCTGCGCACCACCGTCGAACTGCTGGCCGCGGCGCACAGCCTGGTGCCCGAGCTCGGCGAGGCGCGCATCGTGCTGGCCGACACCAACCTGCGCCCGGCCCTGCCCGACAACCTGCCGCGCGTCGAGGCGCAGCCGGGCATCACGCGCCTCAACGGCCTGTACCGGCACGGCTGGCTGATCGCGCCGGCGATGGTCGAGCAGGCGCTGGAGGCCTTGGCATGATGCAAGTCACCCTGAACGGCGAGGCGCGCGTGCTGCCCGCAGGCGCCACGCTCGCCGACCTGATCGCCGGCCTGGCCCAGCCGCCGCAGTGGCTGGCCACCGCCGTTAACGGCGAATTCGTCCCGCGCGCGTCGCGCGCGCAGCGGCCGCTGCGCGACGGCGACGCCGTCCTCACTTTCCAACCCATCACCGGAGGCTGACCATGGCATTCCAGATCGCCGGGGTCGAGCTCGAGAGCCGCTTCTTCCTCGGCACCGCACGCTACCCTTCGCCCGCCGTGCTGGAGCAGGCGATTGCCGCCTCGGGCGCGCAAGTCGTCACCGTCGGCCTGCGGCGCCAACTGGCCGCTGGCGGCACGCCCAACGACCTCCAGCTGATCCGCGACAGCGGTGTGCACGTCTTGCCCAACACCGCCGGCTGCCACACGGCACGCGAGGCCGTGAACATCGCTCGCATGGCGCGCGAGCTGTACGAGACGAACTGGATCAAGCTCGAGGTGATCGGCGACGAGTACACCCTGCAGCCGGATCCCTTCGAGCTGCTCGCCGCCGCCAAGGAGCTGGTGAAGGACGGCTTCGAGGTCTTTCCCTACTGCACGGACGACCTGGTGGCCTGCCAGCGCCTGCTCGACGCCGGCTGCCGCGTGCTCATGCCCTGGGGCGCGCCGATCGGCTCGGGCCAGGGCCTGCTCAACCCGACGGCGCTGCGCACGCTGCGCGCGCGCCTGCCGGGCGTGCCGCTGGTGGTCGACGCCGGCATCGGCTCGCCCAAGGACGCGGTGCAGGCGATGGAACTCGGCTACGACGCCGTGCTGCTCAACTCGGCGGTGGCGCTGGCCGACGACCCTGTCACGATGGCGCGGGCGTTCCGGCTGGCGATCGAATCGGGCCGCCTGGCCTACGAAGCCGGCGTGATGGCCAAGCAGGAGATGGCGGTGCCGACGACGCCGGTCACGGGCCGGCCGTTCGTTCTATGAGCGCCGCACGGCCGGCGCAGGACACGAAGTGTCAAGCGTGGGGGCACCCATGAGGCCGATCGTCTGGACCGTTTCGGGCAGCGGCGCCGGCCTGCAGGCGGACCGGCGCGCGCTCGAGGCGTTCGGCGCGCACGGCTGCAGCGCCGTCGCGGCGCTGACCGCGCAGAACGCCGTCGGCGTCGAGGCGGTCGAGCCGGTGGCCGCCGCCATGCTCGATGCGCAGCTCGCGGCGCTGGCGCGCGACATGCCGCCGGTGGCCATCAAGACTGGCCTGCTGGGCTCGGTGGCCAACCTCGACGTGGTGGTGCGCTGGATCGACCGGCTGCGCGAGTCGAATCCCGCGCTGGCCGTGGTGGTCGACCCGGTGCTGGACGCCGGCCCGGGCGCGGCCTTCGGCGGCGAGGCCTGGCCGCGCGCCTATTGCGAACGGCTGCTGCCGCGCGCCACGCTGCTCACGCCCGATCGCGCGGCGGCCGCGGCGCTGCTGGGCCTGCCGCCCTTGCGCGGTCGCCACCAGGTCGAGCAAGCCGCGCGCCGCCTGCGTGCGGCGGGCGCGGCGGCCGTCGCGATCGCCGGCGGCGACGCGGCGGAGGGCGTCGCCGCCGACTTCGTCGATGCGCCGTGGGCCGCCGGCTGGCTGCGCCTGCCGCAGGTGCAGGCCATGCCGCGCCCCGAAGCCACGGGCAGCGTCTTCGCCGCGAGCGCGACCGCCGCGCTCGCACTGGGCTTCGTCGAGATCGAAGCCGTGGTGTTCGCCACGATGGCGAACGCGCAGGCCCTGCGCGAGCCGTTCCCGGCCGGCGGCGGCGCGGTGCCGGGGCACCCCGCGCCCGGGTTCGCCCGGCGCATGGCGCACCTGCCCGAGTTCGTCCGCGACCCGCAGCAGGTGCAGCCGGGCTTCGCGCCGCTGCGCAGCGCCGACCTCGGCCTGTACGCGATCGCCGACAGCGCGGACTGGATCGCGCGCGTCACGGCCGCCGGCGTGAAGACCGTGCAGTTGCGCATCAAGGACCGCTCGCATCCGCGCCTGCGCGAGGAGGTGCGGCGCGCCGTCGCGGCCTGCGAGCGCGCCGGCGCGCAGCTGTTCGTCAACGACCACTGGCGGATCGCCCTCGAGGAGGGGGCCTATGGCGTGCACCTCGGCCAGGAGGACCTGGACGAAGCTGACCTCGGCGCCATCGCGCGCGCCGGACTTCGGCTGGGGATCAGCACGCACTCCTGCTGGGAGGTGTGTCGCGCCTGGGCGCTGCGCCCGAGCTACATCGCCTGCGGGCCGGTGCATCCGACGGCGGCCAAGAAAATGCCCTGGATCCCGCAGGGCAATGCCAACCTGGCGTACTGGTGCGGCGTGCTGCCGCTGCCGGTGGTCGCCATCGCCGGCATGGACCCGGCGCGCGCGGCGCAAGCGCGGCAGTGCGGCGCCGCTGGCGTCGCGGTGATCAGCGGCATCACGGCGGCCGCCGATCCCGAGCAGGCCATCAGCGACTACCAGGCTGCGATGCAGGCTGCGCCGCGCGGGGCCGCCGAGACGCCGCCGCTGCCCCGGCCGACGCTGCTGCGGGCACCGGCGCTTCCCGACGGCCGCGCATGAGCTTGCTGCCCAGCGCCGGGGCCGCGCTGCGAGGCGCCCCTGGCCCTGAAGGCCTGGACTAGAATTTGGCGTATCGGGAAAGCAGCCTCCCGGCCCCGCAAGGGATAGACGGTGTCCCGTCCAAGCGCTGGCAACTCGCACATGGAGTTTGACCGTGGACACCGCCCTGCCTTCTTCCATTTCTCCCCAGGACTTCATCGACCGGCTCGGCACGCCCGAGGCCCCGTGGGTGCTCGACGTGCGCCGCGACGAGCGCTTCGCCGAAAGCGACCGCATGGCGCCGCGCGCGCAGCGCTGCGCCCCGCAGGACCTCGCGCGCCTCGCGCGGGAACACGCGGCTCGCGAGGTGGTCGTGTACTGCGTGCACGGGCACGAGGTCGGCCAGGACGCCGCCGCGCAGTTGAATGCCGCCGGCTGGCGCGCGCGCTGGCTCGAAGGCGGCTTCGAAGGCCTGGTTGCCGCCGGCTTGCCGACGCTGCGCAAGCGGCCGGACCTGGGCCTGGCCAGCGGGCAGCCTTCGCGCTGGATCACGCGCGCGCGGCCCAAGATCGACCGCATCGCCTGCCCCTGGCTGATCCGCCGCTTCATTGACCCGCAGGCGCAGTTCTTCTACGTCCCGACCGGGCAGGTGTTCGCTGAAGCGAGGCGCCTGCAGGCCGTCCCTTACGACATCCCGGGCGCACCGATCGAGCACGAGGGCGGGCAGTGCAGCTTCGACACCTTGCTGGCGGCGGTCGACCTGCGCGATGCGGCGCTCGAGGGGCTCGCGCGCATCGTTCGCGGCGCCGACACCGACCGCCCGGAGCTGGCGCCGCCATGCCGCGGCCTGCTCGCCGTGTCGCTCGGCATGTCGGCGCTGCACGCGGATGACCACGCGATGCTGGAAGCGATGCTGCCGGTCTACGATGCGCTCTTGGCCTGGTGCCGCCGCGCGCAGGGCGAGGTCCACAACTGGAATCCACAGTCAATGAAAGCCGCCGCATGAGCCGCACGGCCGCTCCGAAGGCTCATGGCACCGCAGCCCGCAGCCCGCAGGGCGGAGGTTTTTGTATGAACGAAGCGGAGGTGACCTTCGCGCAAGCCTCCCGCTTCTGGCTCAAGCTCGGTTTCATCAGCTTCGGCGGCCCGGCCGGGCAGATCGCGGTGATGCACCGCGAGCTGGTCGAGCGCCGGCGCTGGATCTCCGAGCGGCGCTTCCTGCACGCGCTGAACTACTGCATGCTGCTGCCCGGTCCCGAGGCGCAGCAGCTGGCCACCTACATCGGCTGGCTGCTGCACCGCACCTGGGGCGGCGTGGTGGCGGGCGGCCTGTTCGTGCTGCCCTCGCTGTTCATCCTCATCGGCCTGAGCTGGGTCTACGTGGTGCATGGCCAGGTGCCCTGGGTGGCGGCGCTGTTCTACGGCATCAAGCCGGCGGTGGCGGCCATCGTGCTGCATGCGGTGTGGCGCATCGGCAGCCGCACGCTGCGCAGTCCGCGCCGGGTGCCGTTGTTGTGGGCCATCGCGGTGCTGAGCTTCATCGGCATCGCCTGGCTGGACGTGCCCTTTCCCTGGCTGGTGCTGGCGGCGGCGCTCGCCGGCGCGCTCGGCGGCCGCTACCTGCCGGACCAGTTCCCCGGCGCCGCCGGCCACGGGGGCGATGCCGACCCGCACGGGGCGGAACGCTATGTGATCGACGACGACACCCCGCCGCCGCCGCACGCGCGATTCAGCCGCGCACGGCTGGCCGGGATCGTGGCCGCGGGCGCGTTGCTCTGGCTGCTGCCGATGGTGGCGCTGCTGGCCTGGCATGGCTGGCAGGGCACGCTGGCGCAGATGGCCTGGTTCTTCACCAAGGCCGCGCTGATGACCTTCGGCGGCGCCTACGCGGTGCTGCCCTACGTCTACCAGGGCGCAGTCGAGCATTTCCAGTGGCTCACGCCGGCGCAGATGATCGACGGCCTGGCGCTGGGCGAGACCACGCCGGGGCCCCTGATCATGGTGGTGGCCTTCGTCGGCTTCGTCGGCGGCTGGACACGCCAGGTGCTGGGGCCCGACATGCTTTTCGCCGGCGCGGCGCTGGCGGCCACGGTGGTCACCTGGTTCACCTTCCTGCCCTCCTTCCTGTTCATCCTGGCGGGCGGGCCGCTGGTGGAGGCGACGCACGGCCAGCTGAAATTCACCGCGCCGCTGACCGGCATCACGGCCGCGGTGGTGGGCGTGATCGCGAGCCTGGCGCTGTTCTTCCTGGTCCATATCGCGCGGCCGGCCGGCGCCGCGCAGGTCGACTGGGCGGCGCTGGCGATCGCGGCCGTCGCAGCCACCGCGCTGCTGCGCTTCAAGGTGGGCGTGATCCCGGTCATCGTCAGCTGCGCCCTGGCCGGGCTGGGCTTGCACTGGTTCTGAATCCGGCGGCTCGCCGTATCATGGTCTGCTCACTTCGACAGCCATCGCATGAACATCCTGATCACCGGCGGCAGTGGTTTTCTCGGGGCGCGGCTTGCCGGCGCCTTGCTCGCGAAGGGCAGCCTGGGCCTGGCCGGCGCGGCGCCGCGCGACATCAGCTCGATCACCCTGGCCGACCGGGCGCCCCCGCCCGCCGAGCTGGCCGGCGATGCGCGCGTGCGCTTCGTGGGCGGCGACCTCAACGAGCAGATCGCGGCGGGCCAGTTGCCGGCCGCCGCCACCGATGCCGTGTTCCACCTCGCCGCCGCCGTCAGCGGCGAATGCGAGGCCGACTTCGACCTCGGCATGCGCAGCAATTTCGACGCGACGCACGCGCTGCTGGAAGCCTGCCGCGCGCTCGGCAGCCGGCCCACGGTCGTCTTCGCCAGTTCGCTGGCGGTGTTCGGCAAGCTGCCGGGCCAGCCGATGCCGGCCGTGATCGAGGACTTCACGCTGCCGACCCCGCAAAGCAGCTACGGCACCCAGAAGTACGTGGGCGAGCTGCTGGTGGCGGACATGACGCGCAAGGGCTTCATCCGCGGCCGCAGCGTGCGCCTGATGACCGTCAGCGTGCGCCCCGGACGGCCCAACGGCGCGGCCTCGGGTTTCCTGTCCGGGATGATCCGCGAGCCGCTGGCGGGCCTGCAGGCCGCCTGCCCGGTCGAGCCCGACACGGTGGTGGCCCTGTCCTCGCCGGCGCGCACCATCGAAGGCATCATCCGCGCCGCCGAAGCCACCGACGAGCAATGGGGCCCGCTGACCGGCATGAACCTGCCGGCACTGCGCACCACGGTGGGCGAGATGGCGGCGGCGCTGGAACGCGCGGCCGGTCCGCAGGCGGTGGGACTGCTCGATTGGACGCCCGACCCGGCGATCCGCAAGCTGGTCGACACCTGGCCCGGCAACGTGGCGGCGGCGCGCGCCCAGGCGCTGGGGCTTTCGGCCGACACCGACTTCGATGCGATCGTGCGCGAGTACATCCGCGAGAACCCGCAAGCGGTCAAGCTGCCGGTGAACTAGGGCCTCCCCAAAATGCCGCGTTTCGCCGCCAACCTGTCCATGCTCTATCCCGAGCTGGACTTCCTGGACCGCTTCGAGGCCGCCGCGCGCGACGGCTTTGCCGCCGTGGAGTACCTGTTTCCCTACGCCTACGAGCCGCGCGAGCTGGCGGCGCGGCTGGCGGCCCACGGCCTGCAGCAGGTGCTGTTCAACGCGCCGCCGGGCAACTGGGACGGCGGCGAGAAGGGCCTGGCCTGCCTGCCCGGGCGCGAGCCGGAGTTCCGCGCCGCCATCGGCTCGGCGCTGCGCTACGCGGAGGCGCTCGGCTGTCCGCGCGTGCATGTGATGGCGGGACTGCTGCCGCAGGGCCTGGACCGCGCGGCGGTGCAGCCCACCTATGTGGCGAACCTGCGCTGGGCGGCGGCCGAAGCGGCCCGCCAGAACGTGGCGCTGATGATCGAGCCGATCAACACGCGCGACATCCCGGGCTTCTTCCTGAACCGGCAGGACCAGGCGCACCAGCTGCTGGCGCAGGTCGGCGCGCCCAACGTGAAGGTGCAGATGGACCTCTATCACTGCCAGATCGTCGAAGGCGACGTCGCGATGAAGATCCGCCACTACCTGCCGACCGGCCGCGTGGGGCACCTGCAGATCGCCGGCGTGCCCGAGCGGCACGAGCCCGACATCGGCGAGCTCAATTACGCCTACCTGTTCGGCGTGATCGACGAGGTGTCGGCGCAATGCGGCTGGGACGGCTGGATCGGCTGCGAATACCGGCCTGCGCGCGGCGCGCTGGCCGGCGGCACCAGCGCCGGCCTGGGCTGGCTCAATCGTCCCGCTTGAGGATGGGCGGGTGCCCCTCACGCTCGCCAGCCCGGTCCACAGCGACCTGATCATCAAGAAGAGCCGCTTCATCGGCTGCGTGCAGGCGGTGGAGGGCCGCGCGCAGGCGCAGGCCATCGTCGTCCAGCGGCGCGAGCAGCATCCCGGCGCCGCCCACGTGTGCTGGGCCTTGCTGGCCGGAGGCCAGTCGGCGGCGAATGACGACGGCGAGCCCGGCGGCACCGCCGGGCGGCCGATGCTCGAAGTGCTGCGGCGCCAGGAGCTTGAGGGCGTGCTGGCCACGGTGGTGCGCTACTTCGGCGGCGTCAAGCTGGGCGCGGGGGGACTGGTGCGCGCCTACACCGACGCCGTGGCGCAGGCCTTGCTGCAGGCCGAAAAGATTCCGCTGCGCAAGACCCTGGCGCTGCGCTGCGCGCTGCCCTATGCGCTGGAAGGCGTGGTGCGGCGCGAACTGCAGCAGGCCGGCGCGCAGCTGCGCGAAGTCACGCATGGCGCGCGCGTGGAGATCGCTTTCACCGTCGTCGATGTTGAAGCGCCGGCGCTCGTGGAACGACTCAATGAATCGGGCCAGGGCGCGCTCGCGTGGCTGGACTGAGGCGCGGGTCAGGGAACGAAGACGGCCGCGTCGGTGTAGTCGCCGAGGAACAGCAGGAACACGACCAGCAGCAAGGCGAGCAGGCAACGCAGGAACAGGCTCATCACCGGGGTCATTCGGCGTGCTCCGGCGGCATCACGGTGGAATGGGGCCGACGAGGGGATCAGATCGTCACGATCTTCCGGCCGTCGAGCCATTGCTCGACCGTCGCAGAGGAGTTGCCGACCTGCTCCACCGCCTTGCGCAGCTGCTCTTCGCTGCATTCGAACTGTTTCCGCCACCAGCTCACTTCGCGCGGATCATTCAAGTCGATCAGGCCGCGGTCGGCAGGAATGGTTTCGAAAACGTATGCCATGGCTGTCACTCCCGTTTGTGTTTTGGCAGACGAGAGAATTGGGCGCTTGTTTGCGGCGCAGCACATGACCGCCAGCAGCGAAATAGCCTGTAATCCGCATCCTACCGCCTGCTAGCAAATTGATAGCGCTCATCCCGGCGCGCGGCGCGGGGATCAGCGCAGCAGGCGGATGAGTTCCATGGCGGCGGCGGGGGCGCGCTCCTTGGCGCCGTTGATGAAGAAGGCGAACACTTCGCGCCGTGGTCCCTTGGCAACCCAGGCGCGCGCGCCCTGCGACCACTGGTCCAGCACCGGGGTGGGATAGCCGGTCGGGCACGCCGCCTCGCTGCGCATCAGGCGCAGGTAGGCCAGTTCGCCGTCGGCGTCGGCAATGGCGGGGAACTTTTCCGAATCGGTGTGCACGGTCGCGCAGCCGTAGCGCCGCGCCAGCGCCAGGTACTCTTCCGACGCGAAGCTCTCGTGCCGCACGTCCATCACATGCCGCAGTGGCAAGCCGCCGGCCTCGCGCGGCAGCTGCTTGAGGAACTCTTCCAGGTCGGCCGCGTCGAAGCGGTGGGTCGGCATCAGTTGCCACAGGATCGGCCCGAGCTTGGGGCCGAGCTCGGTGATGCCGCTGCCGACGAAGCGCTGGATCGGCTCGCCGGCGGTGGCCAGCTGCTTGCGCGTGGTGGCGAAGCGGTGGGCCTTGAGGGAGAACACGAAGCCCTCGGGCGTTTCATCCCGCCACTTGGCGAACGTGGACGGCTTCATGGTGCTGTAGTAGGTGCCATTGACCTCGATGGCGGTCAGCTGGCGGCTCGCGTATTCCAGCTCCCTGGCGTGCGCCAATCCCTTCGGATAGAAGTTGTCACGCCAGGGCTCGTAGGTCCAGCCGCCGATGCCCACCCGGATGCGATCGCTGTCCTGCATGGCGGACATATTAGGCGGGCGGCCGCATTCATGCGGGGGCTTTGCAGCACCGTTACGCGGACGAGTGGGGGCGGGCGTACAGTTGCAGGGCTGAAGCATCACCCCTCAACTCCGCCATGAACGCACCCCTGCACCGCGAAATGCCCGCCTCGCTGCTCGACAGCAACGCGGCCCTGGCCCATGCCACCGAGCAATGGGACCGCGACATCCTCCGGCAGCTGACCGACTACATCGCCATTCCGGCGAAGTCGCCGGGCTTCGACAAGGATTGGCTGCAGCACGGTTTCATCGACGCCGTGGTGCGCAACGCCGCCGCCTGGATCGAGGCGCAGAAGGTCGAGGGCCTGCGGCTGGAGGTGGTGCGCCTGCCCGGCCGCACGCCGGTGATCTTTTTCGAGATCGCGGCCACCCGGCCGGACGCGGCGCAGACCGTGCTGATGTACGGGCACCTGGACAAGCAGCCGGAGTTCACCGGCTGGCGCGCCGACCTGGGCCCGTGGACACCCAAGTACGAGGACGGCAAGCTGTATGGCCGCGGCGGCGCCGACGATGGCTACGCGGCGTACGCATCGATCGCGGCGGTGCAGGCGCTGAAGGCGCAGCAGGTGCCGCACCCGCGCATCGTCGGCCTGATCGAGACCTGCGAGGAGTCGGGCTCCTACGACCTGCTGCCCTACGTCGAGGCGCTGCGGCCGCGGCTGGGCGACGTCGGCCTGGTGATCTGCCTCGACTCCGGCGCCGGCAACTACGACCAGCTGTGGTTGACCACCTCGCTGCGCGGCCTGACCGTCGGCACGCTGAAAGTGGAGATCCTCACCGAGGGCGTGCACTCGGGCGACGCCTCGGGCCTGGTGCCTTCGAGTTTCCGCATCATGCGCCAGGTGCTCGACCGCCTGGAGGACAGCGCCACCGGGCGCCTGCTGCCCGCCAGCTTCCACTGCGAAGTGCCGCCCGAGCGCCTGCGCCAGGCGCAGGCCACGGCCGCGATCCTGGGTGAAGAGGTCTACCGGCGCTTCCCCTGGGCCCACCACGACTGCGGCGGCTCCAGCCCCGTGGTCGCGCTGCCGACCACCACCGACCCGGTGGAGGCGCTGATCAAGCGCACCTGGACGCCTGCGCTGTCCGTGACGGGCGCGGAAGGCTTCCCGGCGCTGCAGGATGCCGGCAACGTGCTGCGGCCCTACACCGCCTTCAAGCTGTCGCTGCGGCTGCCGCCCCTGATCGACGCTGCGGCCGCGACGCAGGAGCTCAAGCAGCTGCTGGAAGACAACGCGCCCTACCAGGCCAAGGTGACCTTCGACCCGCGCCCGGCCTCGCCAGGCTGGAACGCGCCGGGCATGGCGCCATGGTTCCAGCAGGCGCTGGATGCCGCCTCGCAGGCGCATTTCGGCGCGCCCTGCGGCTTCATCGGCCAGGGCGGCACCATCCCGCTGATGAACATGCTGAGCGCCGGCTTCCCGGCCGCGCAGATGATGGTGTGCGGGGTGCTCGGGCCGCGCAGCAACGCCCACGGCCCGAACGAGTTCCTGCACGTGCCCTACGCCAAGAAACTCACTGCGGCGGTGGCGCAGGTCATGGCCAGCATGCCGTGAAAAGTGTGAATTGCTGCACAGGAAACCTGGCCAGGCATTCACAAAGCAACTCATCCATAAGCTGAAACGGTTGCGCTCGCCGGGAGGGCGGGCGATCATCGCTGCGCTATGAGCATTGCGCACAGCGAAAGCACGCTCTCGACGTTCACCGCAAGCGATGGCGACAACCTGGCGATGCAGGACTGGCCGGCGCCCGAGGGTCTCGCCGCGCGTGGCACGGTGCTGCTGGTGCATGGGCTGGGCGAGCATGCCGGCCGCTACGAGCACGTCGCGCGGCGCCTCAACAGCTGGGGTTTCGCCGTGCGCGGCTACGACCAGTACGGCCATGGGGAGTCCGGGGGCGAGCGCGGCGCGCTGCCGGACGAGGCCCGGCTGATCGACGACCTGGCCGACGTCATCGAGAGCACCCGCAAGCGCATGGAGCCGCAGCAGCCGCTGATCTTGCTCGGCCACAGCATGGGCGGGCTGGTCGCGGCCTGCCTCGCGGCCATCGGGCAGGTGCGCATCGACGGGCTGGTGCTGTCCTCACCCCTGTTCGACCCCGGCCTGAGCGCGTTCCAGCGGTTCCTGGTCGCGACCTTGCCGCGCGTGGCGCCCACCATGACGGTGTCGAACGGCGTCGATCCCAACTTCATCTCGCGCGACCCGGACGTGGTGGCTGCCTACCGGACCGACGCGCGGGTGCACAACCGGGTCTCGGCCCGGCTGGCGCGCTTCATCGCCGAGGCCGGTCCCATGGTGGTCGAGCACGCGCCCGAATGGACGGTGCCCACGCTGCTGATGTACGCGGGCGGCGACCGCCTGGTCGACCCGGCCGGCAGCGAGGCCTTCGCGCAGGCGGCGCCGCCCCAGGTGGTCAGCACCCACTGCTTCGCCGGCCACTACCACGAGATCTTCAACGAGCCCGACAAGGAGCCGGTGTTCTCGACCCTCAGGCTCTGGCTCGACTCGCACTTCGATAGCTGAGCCACAGCAGGGCCGCCCCGGTGGCCGCCACCGGCACCAGCGAGCCGTAGTTCAGGAGCGTCCAGCCGCGTGTGGTGACCAGCACGCCGGAGGCGAAGGAGCTCAGGGCCAGCGTGGCGAACACGAAGAAGTTCAGGGCGCCCTGCGCGCGGTCCTTTTCCTCCGGGGTGTACGCCGTCAGCGACAGCGTGGTGCTGCCGGTGAACAGGAAGTTCCAGCCCACGCCCAGCATGAACAGCGCCACCGTGAAGTGGTGCAACTCCACCCCCGACAGCGCCACCAGGATGCAGGCGAAGTTGAGCGCCACGCCCACGCCCATCACCGGCAGCGCGCCGAAGCGCTTGATCAGGTGCCCGGTGAAGAAGCCGGGCGCGAACATGCCGATGACATGCCACTGCAGCACCAGCGCCGCATCGCCGAAGGGCAGCGAGCACTGCTGCATGGCGATCGGCGTGGCCGCCATCAGCAGGTTCATCACGCCGAATCCCAGCGCGCCGGCAGCGGCCGACACGATGAAGACCGGCTGCCGCATGATCTCGGCCAGGGGACGACCGGCGGCCGCGCCCTCGGCCGGGCGCGCCGTCGGCGCGAAGTCGATGAAAGCCAGCAGCAGCATGCTCACCAGGGCCACCAGCGCCAGTGCCAGATAGGCGGCGGCAAACGGCGTGGGCAGCAGGTCGCGCGTGCGGCTGGCCAGGGCCGGCCCGATGACCGCGCCCAGCAGGCCGCCGGCCATCACGATCGAGACCGCCCGCTCGCGCATCTCCGGCGGGCACAGCTCGGCGGCGGCGAAGCGGTACAGGCTGGCGTTGGCGTTGTAGTAGCCGGCGACCACGGTGGCCGCGCACAGCAGCCAGAACTGCCGGTTCGCCGCCGCCCAGGCGCACACCAGCGCCGAGGCGAAGGCCACCAGCAGGCCGAACTGGAACGAGCGCTGGCGGCCCCAGCGCGCCTGGGTCCGCGCCACGAAGCCGGTGGACAGCGCGCCGCCCACCACATAGCCCATCACCGGCAGCGTCGCCATCCAGCCCAGCGGCGCCAGCGCCAGACCGACCAGCCCGTTGATCGCGATGAAGATGACGTTGTTGGTCAGGAACAGGCCCTGGCAGATCGCCAGCAGCCCGAGGTTGCGCTTGACGTGACGGGTGTTCATGCGATCAGGGCCAGCGCGGCCAGCAGGGCGAGCGGAGCGGTTTCGGCGCGCAGCACGCGCGGCCCCAGGGTCACGGGAAGAAAGCCCCGTGCGAAGGCGGCCTGCTGCTCTTCGGGCGTGAGGCCGCCTTCCGGACCGGAGAGCGCCAGCACCGGTTCGCCGCCGCCGACATCCGCCAGGGTCCGGGCATCGCTCGCGAGCGACAGGGTCAGGCGCAGCCGGCCGTCGCCGCTGGCCGCCAGCCAGGCCGGGTAGTCCACCAGTTCCCGCACTTCGGGCACGCGGTTGCGTCCGCACTGCTCGCAGGCAGCGACCGCGATCGCCTGCCAGTGCTCGCGCTTCTTGCGGGCGCGCTCGCCGGACAGCCGCAGCACGCTGCGCGAGGTGGCCAGCGGCTGGATCGACGCGGCGCCCAGTTCGGTCGCCTTCTCCACCAGCCAGTCCATGCGCTCGTTGGCCGGGACGCCCACCGCCAGGTGGATCTCCCGGCCGGCCTCGCGCTCCACCGGTTGGTGGTCCTCGACCAGCACCTGCACCTCGGCGCGGCCCATACGCTCGATCCGCGCCTGCCACTCGCCGCCCTCGCCGTTGAACAGCGTGACGGCGTCGCCGGGCTGCAGGCGCAGCACCTGCACGTGGCGGGCGGCGCCGGCCGGCAGCGCCAGCGACTGTCCGGTCACCAGCGGCGCGGGGCAATGGAGGCGGGGCATCGCGGCGACCGGGTCCGGCTACAGCCGCCCGAAGGAATAGGCGGTCTGCGCGTCGGTGCCCTCGACCTGGTCGAGCACGCGCAGCAGCGGCGCGAGCTCGCGGTAGCGGGCGGCGGTCTGGCGGATGTAGCCGATGAAGCGCGGCGTGTCGGCCAGGTACTTGGGCTTGCCGTCGCGCAGCGTCAGGCGCGCGAAGATGCCGGCCACCTTCAGGTGGCGCTGCAGGCCCATCCACTCGACCGCGCGGTAGAACTCGCCGAAGTCGGCATCGACCGGCAGGCCGGCCTTCTGCGCCTTCTGCCAGTAGCGCACGGTGATGTCCAGCACGAACTCCTCGTCCCAGCTGAGGAAGGCGTCGCGCATCAGGCTGGCGATGTCGTAGGTGATGGGCCCGTACACCGCGTCCTGGAAGTCGAGCACGCCCAGCCGCGGCTCGCCGCGTTTCGCTGCCGGGCCGCCCCAAGGCGAAACAGCCCCCTCGGGGGGCAGCGAGGACACGCCAGTGCCGAGCGTGGGGGCCACATCCACTTCGGTGGGGGGCATCATCAGGTTGCGCGGCATGAAGTCGCGGTGCACGTAGACGCTGGGTGACGCGAGGTTGCGCTCGACGATCAGCCGGAACACGGCGTCCAGCGCCTCGCGCAGTTGGCCCTCGACGGCGATGCCGCGGTGGCGCGTCACGTACCAGTCGGGAAACAGCGCCAGCTCGCGCCCCAGCAGCGCCGCGTCGTAGGGCGGCAGCACGCCCGGCCGGGAGGCCAGCTGCCAGGCCAGCAGCTGGTCCAGCGCCTGCAGGTACAGCCCGCGGTTGGCGTCGGCATGGGCCGGGTCGACCGCCTCGATCATGGTGTGCGTGCCGAGGTCGTCCAGCAGCATGAAGCCCTGCGCCTCGTCCCAGGCGAGCACGCGCGGCACATGCAGGCCGGCCTGCGCCATCAGCTGCGCGACCTTCACGAACGGCCGGCAGTCTTCCTTGTCGGGCGGGGCGTCCATGATGATGCGGCTGCCCTGGCGGCCGTCGATGCGCAGGTAGCGGCGGAAGCTCGCGTCGGCCGAGGCGGGCCGCACGCTGGCGGGGATCAGGCCGTGCGCGGGGGCGACGGCGGCAAGCCAGTGGCCGAAGGCAGTCTCGCGGCGGGGGTCATTCCAGCTGACCGGCGCGCCGCCGGCGCCGGCCGGGTTCAAGGATTCGCTCATGGATAATCCATTCTACAAATCGAATGTCCCGCGTTCGCTTCGCTCCCACTCCGCTCGCGCTCGTCGCTTTCGCAATGCTCCACGGCGGTGTGGCGCATGCGCAGGCCGAGCCGCCATTGGTGCTCAAGCCGAGCCCGCAGCTGCGTGAGGACATCCCCGCCACCACGCGCAACCGCCTGCCGACCTTTCTTTCGGGCCGCGAGGTGCACGGCACCCCCGACCTGAACGCGGTGGCCGAGGGCAATGCGCAGCTTCGCCGCGGCGACATGGTCATCATGGCCGACCGGCTCGAGTACTACGCGCCGGACGACCTGGCCAAGGCCCAGGGCAACGTCCACATCAACCGCGCCGGCAACGTCTTCGAGGGCGAGCGCCTGCAGCTGAAGGTGGAGTCCTTCGAAGGCTTCTTCGACGAGACGCGCTACCGCCTGCTGCGCAACGACGCCTATGGCCAGGCCGACCGGGTCGACTTCCTCGACGACAAGCGCAGCATCGTGCGCAACGCCACCTACACCACCTGCCGGCGCAAGCCCGGGCCCAGCTGGATGCCGGACTGGATCCTGCGCGCGGACAGTATCCGCATCGACGAGGAAGACGAAACCGGCCAGGCCGGCGGCGCGGTGCTCAGTTTCATGGGGGTGCCGGTGCTGCCGGTGCCCTCGGTCAGTTTCCCGCTGACGGACAAGCGCAAGTCCGGCCTGCTGCCGCCCACCATCGGCCTGGACAACCTGAGCGGCCTGGAAGTGACCTTGCCGTACTACTGGAACATCGCGCCCAACCGCGACGCCACGATCTACCCGACGCTCATGACCAAGCGCGGCCTGGACCTGGGCGCGGAGTTCCGCTACCTGGAAACCAACTACCAGGGCCGCATCCGGGGCAACTACCTGCCCAATGACCCGCTGCGCGAAGACGACCGCTGGGGCTTCGCGATGCTGCACTCCGGCGCCTTCTCCACCGCCGCCGGCCCGGTCGCGCTCAACCTGAACCTGAACCGGGTGAGCGACGACAACTACTGGAAGGACTTCTCGCGCACCACCGCCTCGCTCACGCAGCGCCTGCTGGCCAACGACGGCGCGCTGTACTGGGGACGCGGCAACTTCACGCTGACCGCGCGCGCGCTCAAGTGGCAGACCCTGCAGGACGTGACCGCCCCCATCGTGCCGCCGTACGACCGCCTGCCGCAGATCGTCGGGCGGCATGTGCGCAACGACCTGCCCGGTGGCTTCGAAAGCTTCCTGGAAGCGGACTACAGCAACTTCCAGTCCGACCCGGTGCTGAACAATCAGCCGAACGGGCAGCGCACCTACGCGCTGGCGCAGATCTCGCGCCCCTGGCAGAAGCCGGGCTGGTTCGTCATCCCCAAGCTGCAACTGCACGCGACCCAGTACCAGTTCGCCGCGCCGCTGTCCACCGGCGCCGAATCGGCCTCGCGGGCGCTGCCCACCTTCAGCCTGGACGGCGGCCTGGTCCTGGAACGCGACGCCACCTACTTCGGGCGCAACTTCCGCCAGACCCTGGAGCCGCGCGCCTTCTACGTGTACACGCCGTTTCGCGACCAGAACTTCCTGCCGAACTACGACTCGGCGCAGAAGGACTTCAACTTCGCGACCATCTACACGGAGAACGAATTCAGCGGCAACGACCGCATCGCCGACAACAACAAGCTCACGCTGGGGGTGAGCACGCGCCTGCTCGATCCCGACAGCGGCGCCGAAGCCGCGCGTTTCGGCGTGGCGCTGCGCTCCCGCTTCGAGGACCAACTGGTGACGCTGCCGGGGGCCGTTCCGGCCAGCGATCGCCTGTCGGACATCCTGTTCGGCGCGTCCGTCAATTGGGTGGCGTCCTGGAGCACTGATGCGATGGTGCAATACGACCCGCAGACTGGCCGCTCGATCCGCTCCACCCTCGGCGGGCGCTACAGCCCGGCCCCGTACCGCGTGCTGAGCGCTGCCTACCGCCTGCAGCGCGCCCAGCCCGCGAGCGAGCAACTCGATCTCGGCTGGCAATGGCCGCTCAACGACCTGTGGCGCCAGCCGGACGACAGGCTGGGGCCCGGCCGGGGCCTGGGTGAGGGCCGCTGGTACAGCGTGGGGCGCCTGAACTGGAGCCTGGCGGACAAGAAGCTGGTCGACACCATCGTCGGCCTGGAGTACGACGCCGGCTGCTGGCTGGGCCGCATCGTGTTCGAGCGCCTGCAAAGCGGCACCTCCACGGCCAACAAGCGGGTCCTGTTCCAGCTCGAGTTCGTCGGCTTCACCCGCATCGGCTCGAACGCCCTGCAGACACTCAGGGAAAATATCCCCCGTTACCAGTTCCTGCGCGAGCAGATCACGCAGCCCAGCCGCTTCAGCAATTACGATTGACCCCGCTATGAACCGACGTGCCTACGCCCTGTGGCTCGCTTGCGCCGCGCAGGCCCTGGCCCTTCACCTTCCCGCCGCCGCGCAGGGCCTGCGCGCCCCGGGGCAGCTGCTGCCACGCGCCGCCGACACCGGTCCGCGGGCGGCCGACTACATCGTGGCGGTGGTCAACTCCGAGCCGATCACCAACAACGAGGTGCGCTCGCGCATGGCCCGCTTCGAGCAGCAGCTCGCGCAGCAGGGCCAGGGCGTGCCGCCGCGCGCCGAGTTCGCGCGCCAAGTGCTGGAGCGCCTGATCAGCGAGAAGGCGCAGCTGCAGCTGGCGCGCGAGAACGGCATCAAGATCGGCGACGCGCAGGTCGACCAGGCCGAGCAGAACGTGGCCCGCAGCAATCAGATGACGGTGGCCGAGTTCCGCAAGCGGCTGGAGGCCGAGGGCATGTCCACCAGCACCTTCCGCGAGGAACTGCGCGAGCAGCTGACCCTGCAGCGCCTGCGCGAACGGGAGTTCGACAACCGCACGCGCGTGAGCGAGCTCGAGATCGACCAGTACCTGCGCGAGCAGGAGCAGGCCTCGGCCGATCCCTCGCGGCAGGAGTTCAACCTTGGGCACATCCTGGTGGTGGTGCCCGAGCGCGCGACCGACGCCCAGGTGGCCGAGGCCCAGGCGCGGGCGCAGCGGCTGCTGCAGCGGGCCCGCGGCGGCGAGGACTTCGCCAAGCTGGCCCAGGAGTTCCCGCAGGGCCGGGAGATCGGCGCCAACGGCCTGCCGGTGGGCGCGCGCTCCCTCGACCGGCTGCCGCCGCTCTTCGTGCAGGCGGTGCAGAACGTGCCCGAGGGCGGCATCAGCGAACTGGTGCGCTCGGGCGCCGGCTTCCATGTGGTCAAGGTCTATGAACGGCGCAAGGGCGGCATGCCGGGCGCCAGCGTCACCCAGAGCCACGCGCGGCACATCCTGCTGCGCCCCGGCCCGCAGCTGAGCGAGAACCAGGCGGTGCAGCGGATCGCCGAATTCAAGCGCCGCATCCAGTCGGGCAACGCCGACTTCGCGCAGGTCGCGCGCGAGTTCTCGCAGGACGCCAGCGCGCGCAACGGCGGCGACCTGGGCTGGGCCAATCCGGGGCTGTACGTGCCCGAGTTCGAGGAGGTGATGAACGCCCTGGCGCCCGGCCAGCTGTCGGATCCGCTGATCTCGCGCTACGGCGTGCACCTGATCCAGTTGCTGGAGCGGCGTCAGGCCACGCTCAGCGCCAAGGAGCAGCGGGAGGTGGCCCGCAGCCTGGTGCGCGAGAAGAAGATCGACGAGGCCTACACGACCTGGGCGCAGGAAGTGCGCGGTCGCGCCTGGGTCGAATACCGCGAGCCCCCGCGCTGAATGTGGCCAGAACCGCGCCACTCGTCGTTGCACTCCTAGCCAAGGCGGCCAGCCTTGGCGTCGTCGCGCCCCTGGATTGGCGCGGTTCTGGCCACATTCCTACGGTTACCCACCTCGCGTGACGTGAAGCACATCCCGCGCAAGCGCTTCGGCCAGCATTTCCTGTCCGACCCGGCCATCATCGACGCCATCGTGCGGGCGATCTCCCCGCAGCCGGGGCAGGCCATGGTGGAGATCGGCCCGGGGCTGGCGGCGCTCACCCAGCCGCTGGTCGAGCGGCTCGGACGCCTGTCGGTCATCGAACTCGACCGCGACCTGGCGGCACGGCTGCGCCGCCATCCGCAGCTGACGGTGATCGAGGCCGACGTGCTGACCGTGGACTTCGCCGCCCTGGCGTCCGGTGCCGGTGCGCTGCGGGTGGTCGGCAACCTGCCCTACAACATCTCCACGCCCATCCTGTTCCACCTGCTGCGTTTCGCCGCCGGGCCGCCCCAAGGCGAAACAGCCCCCTCGGGGGGCAGCGAGGACACGCCAGTGCCGAGCGTGGGAGCGCGGATCGCCGCCGGCATCGCCGACCAGCACTTCATGCTGCAAAAGGAAGTGGTGGACCGCATGGTCGCCGCGCCGGCCACGGCGGACTACGGGCGCCTGTCGGTCATGCTGCAGTGGCGCTACGAGATGGAAGAGGTGCTGTTCGTCCCGCCCACCGCCTTCGATCCGCCGCCCAAGGTGGACAGCGCCGTGGTGCGCATGCTGCCGCGCGCCCGGCCTGCGGCGGTCGATGAGAAGCGGCTGTCCGAACTGGTGCAGGTGGCATTCAGCCAGCGCCGCAAGCTGCTGCGGCACACCCTGGGCAAGTGGCTGGAGGGGCAGGGCTTCGGCGGCGAGTTCGACCTGCAGCGGCGCGCCGAAGAGGTGCCGGTGGACGAGTACCTCGCCCTCGCGGCAGCGACCCGCCCATAAAAAAAAGGCCGGATGGGCATCCGGCCTTCTTTGTGCGCGAAGCGCTGTCGGCGTTCAGGCCGCCGCCAGCCAGTACCCCGCGTTGAACGGGCTGCTCATGCGCAGTGCGAGCGGCGACACGTCCACCAGCTTGTCGGTGGGCATCTTCTCGCCGTTGTCGGTGGTGGTCACCGCCGCCGGGGCTTCGGTGCCTTGGGCCTCATTCGCCCGTTCCGCTTGGCCATTTTGCGCGGAACGGGCTACAGAAAAGAATAGAAGCATCGGAAGGGGACTTTTCGCTCCGCCCAGTAGTCGGCGGTGTCGCGGAAAATGTCCAGCAGCTGCTCGCGCGCTTCCTTGTCGAACTTGGCGTTGGCCGGGATCTGCTCGAGCACCACGATGAAGCCCGGTTGCGGGCCCGATTTATGCACGGGGTCCGTCATGCAGTCGTACAGCGCGTCGAAGTTCTTGCCGAAGTGCGCCGGCAGGATGAACTGCTGGGCCAGCAGGTCCAGCACGTCCTGCTTGCTCTGGGCGGTGGCCAGGTTGGCGTAGAGGAAGTGCTGGCCCATGGAGCGCGCCGCATCCTGCAGATCCTGCACCCGGAACGCGCGGATCGACTGCACGATGTTGGGCCGCACGCCCTTGAGCGCCGACTCGGGGGATTCCGTACGAAGTGGCCTATCCATCTCCGCGTCTCTTTCAGTCAAAAAATCGTCCCGTTTCATTGGAACTTCACTCCACGATCATTCGAAAACTGGCGTAATGGTCAGCGGTGTAATAACAAGCCTGCGGCGTTTTCGCCGGACCTCCACACACGATGCGCCGTGCTCCACGGTCGCGCGACCCCGGCGTCGGCACGGTGTACTCGCGGTAGAACCCGCGCTGGGCGGCCGGAAGCAAACGCTCGCGGTTGCCAAACACCACGCCATCCTTGTCGTAGGGAAACGGTCCACCCTGGAAGATGAGCGCATAGGTCTGGCGGCCTGGTGCCGGCAGTTCAGCCACACGGATGACGGCTGCGCTGCTGGCTTCGGGACGGTCCGACGGCTTCCTGGCTTGCGCCGGGGGCCCACTGATCGCTGCTGCCAGGAAGACGCTAGTTAGCGCAAACTTGACCGCGGCGATGCGCGTCATGACGGATCTTCTTCGAGTACCTAGGGGGAGCGCTTCCCGGGCCATGGAGGCTGCAGACACCTCGGGTAAACCCGGAAACATTTCGGGCGCTAGTGTGACCGATCAGACCCCAAAAGGCAAGCGGCTGCCCAAATTTTGAGCAGCCGCCATGGCCTTTCCGGCCCCGGATCTTGACTTTTAAGTTAGCGCCAGCTACGCGCCGAGCGCTTATCGCGCCGCATTGGCGTCGGCCACCGTGAGGGCGACCATGTTGACAATGCGCCGTACGGTCGCGCTGGCCGTCAGGATGTGGACAGGCTTGCCCGCACCCAGCAGCACCGGGCCGACCGCGATGTTGCCGCCGGCCGCGGTCTTGAGCAGGTTGTAAGAAATATTGGCTGCGTCGATATTGGGCAACACCAGCAGGTTGGCGTCGCCTGACAGCGTGCCGTTGGGCATGATGCGCCGGCGTGCCGCGCTGTCGAGCGCGACATCGCCGTGCATCTCGCCGTCAACATCGAGCCAGGGCGCCTGTTCGCGCAGCAAGCCCAGCGTCTCGCGCATCTTCAGCGCGCTGGGCTGGCCGCTGGAGCCGAAGTTCGAGTGCGACAGCAGCGCCACCTTGGGCTGGATGCCGAAGCGCACCATCTCCTCGGCCGCCAGCAGGGTGATCTCGGCCAGCTGGGCCGCGCTGGGGTCGTAGTTGACGTGCGTGTCCACCAGGAAGACCTGGCGGCCCGGCAGCATCAGCCCGTTCATGCAGGCATAGGTGTTGACGCCCGGGCGGCGGCCGATCACCTGGTCCACGTACGCCAGGTGGATCGGCGTGGTGCCCCAAGTGCCGCAGATCATGCCGTCCACCTGGTCCTTGTACAGCAGCATCGAGCCGATCAGCGTGAGGCGGCGGCGCATCTCGATCTTGGCCATCTGGACCGTGACGCCCTTGCGCTCGGTCATGCGGTGGTAGGTCTGCCAGAAATCGCGGTAGCGGTCGTCGTGCTCGACGTTGACGACGTCGTAGTCGAGCTCTTCCTTCAGCCGCAGCCCGAACTTCTCGATGCGCTGGGCGATCACCGCCGGGCGCCCGATCAGGGTCGGCCGCGCGATGCCCTCGTCCACCACGATCTGGGCGGCGCGCAGAACGCGCTCTTCCTCGCCTTCGCACAGCGCCACGCGCTTCTTCTGGGCCGACTTGGCGGCGGTGAAGATCGGCTTCATCGTGGTGCCGGAGGCATACACGAAGCTCTGCAGCTTGTCGCGGTAGGCGTCCCAGTCGCGGATCGGGCGCAGCGCCACGCCGCTGTCCGCCGCCGCCTTGGCCACCGCCGGCGCGATCTTGATCATCAGGCGCGGGTCGAACGGCTTGGGGATCAGGTACTCGGGGCCGAAGGCCAGCTGCTGGCCGGCGTAGGCCGCGGCCACCACCTCGCTCTGCTCGGCCTGCGCCAGATCGGCGATCGCATGCACGGCGGCGATCTCCATCTCCACGGTGATGGTGGTCGCGCCCGAATCGAGCGCGCCGCGGAAGATGTAGGGGAAGCACAGGACGTTGTTGACCTGGTTCGGGTAGTCGGTGCGGCCGGTGGCCATGATGGCGTCGTCGCGCACCGCCTTCACCTCTTCCGGCGAGATCTCCGGGTTGGGATTGGCCAGCGCCAGGATCAGCGGCCGGGCCGCCATGGTGCGCACCATCTCCGGCTTGAGCACGCCGGCGGCCGACAGCCCCAGGAACACATCGGCGCCCTCGATGATTTCGGCCAGCGTGCGCGCCGAGGTCTTCTGCGCGAACTGGACCTTGTCCTCGTCCATCAGCTCCTTGCGCCCTTCGTACACGACGCCGGCCAGGTCGGTGGCGTAGATGTTTTCGCGCGGCAGGCCGAGCTTGAGCAGCAGGTTCAGGCAGGCCAGCGCCGCGGCGCCGGCGCCGGAGGTCACGAGCTTGACCTTGGCGAGGTCCTTGCCGACGATCTTCAGGCCGTTGATGATGGCCGCGCCCACCACGATGGCGGTGCCGTGCTGGTCGTCATGGAAGACCGGGATCTTCATACGCTCGCGCAGCTTGCGCTCGACGTAGAAGCAGTCGGGCGCCTTGATGTCTTCCAGGTTGATGCCGCCGAAGGTGGGCTCCAGCGCCGCGATGATGTCGACCAGCTTGTCGAGGTCCTGCTTCTCGTTGATCTCGATGTCGAACACGTCGATGCCGGCGAACTTCTTGAAGAGCACGCCCTTGCCCTCCATCACCGGCTTGGCCGCCATCGGCCCGATGTCGCCCAGCCCCAGCACGGCGGTGCCGTTGGTCACCACCCCCACCAGGTTGGCGCGGTTGGTGTAGCGGAAGGCGTTGGCCGAGTCCTTGACGATCTCCTCGCAGGGTGCGGCCACGCCGGGCGAATAGGCCAGCGCGAGGTCGTGCTGGTTGATCAGCTGCTTGGTGGCATGGATCGCCACCTTCCCCGGCGTCGGGAACTCGTGGTACTCCAGCGCGGCTTTCCGCAGTTCGTGGCGTTTTTCGGTCTCGTTGGCCGCTTCGGTCGGGGGCATTGGCTATGTACTCCTTGGGCGCGGGCTGCGGTCAGCTTGGCGCCGCGAGATGGGGCTGGGATTGTAGTCCTCATCACCTACTGCCTTTATCATGTGCCGACCAAGCCGTACCAACCAAGCGAGGAGCGGGCGCAATGGCACTGATGGATTTCATCAAGAAGCAGTTCATTGACATCATCCAGTGGACCGAAGCGGGCGACGGCGTGCTCGCCTGGCGCTTCCCGATGCAGGACATGGAGATCCAGTACGGCGCCTCGCTCACGGTGCGCGAGTCGCAGATGGCCGTGTTCGTGAACGAGGGCAAGGTGGCCGACGTCTTCGGCCCGGGGATGTACAAGCTCACCACGCAGACCATCCCGGTGCTGACCTACCTGCGCAACTGGGACAAGCTGTTCGAGTCGCCGTTCAAGAGTGACGTCTATTTCTTCTCCACCCGCCAGCAAATCGACCAGCGCTGGGGCACGCCGCAGCCGATCACCATCCGCGACAAGGATTTCGGCGCCGTGCGGCTGCGCGCCTTCGGCAACTACAGCTACACCATCGCCGACCCGGCCCAGTTCTACCAGAAGATCTCGGGCACGCGCGAGGCCTACACGGTGGCCGACCTGGACGGGCAGTTGCGCGGCCTGATCCTGCAGCACATCTCGGACGCGATCGCGCAAAGCGGCCTGCCCTTCCTGGACCTGGCGGCCAACCAGATCGAGTTCGCGCGCGCGCTGGCCACCGAACTCGAGCCGGCCTTCGCCGCCATCGGCCTGAAGCTGGAAGGCATGACGGTGCAGAACCTGTCGCTGCCCGAGGAACTGCAGAAGATCCTGGACCAGCGCATCGGCATGGGCATGGTCGGGCAGGACATGAACAAGTTCGTGCAGTACCAGACCGGCCAGGCCATCCCCGAGATGGCCAAGGGCGCGGCGGCCGGCGGCGGCGGCGTGGCCGGCGACGCGATGGGCCTGGGCGCGGGCCTGGCCATGGGCCAGGTGCTGGCGCAGAACCTGCAAAAGGGACTGCAGGGCGGCGCGGTCCCGCCGGACGCCGCGGCGGCCGCCGTCAAGCCTGAGGACGTGATGGCCACGCTCGAGAAACTGGGTGAGCTCAAGGCCAAGGGCATCCTGACGCAGGAAGAGTTCGACGCCAAGAAGACCGAGCTCTTGAAGAAGCTGGTCTGACCCACGCGGCCGTCCCGGGCACGTGCCCGGGTGCCGTGGCAGCGCGAGCCGCCACGGAGGGCGGGCCCAGCCCGCCGCGGCCACGGATGAGCGACCTTCCACTTGGCCAGCGAACCCACCCAACGCAGCTACCGGGCGCCCTGCCCGGGTTGCGGCGCGCCTGTCGAATTCCGCAGCGCCCAGTCGGCGTTCGCCGTCTGCAGTTTCTGTCGCAGCACGGTGGCGCGCAGCGGCGAGGCGCTCTCGCGCATCGGGCGCATGTCCGAGGTGTTCGAGGACTACAGCCCCTTGCAGCTGATGGCCGCGGGCCGGCGCGAGGGCCGCGCCTTCACCCTGGTGGGGCGCCTGCAGTACAAGGGCGAGACCGGCACCTGGACCGAATGGATCGCTCTGTTCGATGACGGCGCCAACGCGGTGCTCGCCGAAGACAACGGCGCCTACGTGTTCTCGCTGCCGTTGGACCCGGGCCGCGAGCTGCCGCCCGCCGAGCACCTGCGGGTGGGCGCCAGCACGCCGATCGCCGGACGCAGCTACGAGGTGGCCTCCAACCTCAGCGTTTCCCTGATCGCCGCCCAGGGCGAACTGCCGAAACTGCCGCCGCTCGGCGCGCCGTTCCGGATGGTCGAGCTGCGCGGCGAGGGCGACGTCGTCAGCATCGACTACGGTGCGCAGCCGCCATCGGTCGCGCGCGGCCGCGCGGTGGCGCTGGACGAGCTGCAGATGACCGGCTTGCGGGACGAGGCCGCCAAGGAAGAGAAAGGCCGCCAGTTCGCCTGCCCGAATTGCGGCGCGCCGGTGGAGCTCACGCTAGCCACCACCAAGTCGGTCACCTGCCGTGCCTGCAACAGCCTGATCGATGTGTCGCAGGGCCTGGGCGGCGCGCTGCGCCACGCGCTGCAGGACGAGCCGGTGCAGCCGCTGATCCCGCTGGGCAGCACCGGCCAGCTGCAGGGCGTGCATTGGCAGGTGGTCGGCTACCAGCACCGTATGGGCCACGAGGCGGGGGACGAGGACGAGTCCTTCGGTTGGGAAGAGTATCTGCTCTACAACCGCAAGCGCGGCTTCAGCTTCCTGGTCGATGCCGAGGACGGCTGGAGCCTGGTCAAGCCGACGACCGGCGCGCCCCGGTACACGGCGGGCAGCAACTCGGTGAGCTACCTGGGCACCAGCTACGAGCTGCAATACAGCTACGAGGCCGAGACCGGCTATGTCGCCGGCGAGTTCTACTGGCCGGTCGAGCGCGGGCAGAAAAGCTTCAACAGCGACTTCGCCAAGGGCGCCAGCCTGCTGTCGATGGAGCGCACGCCGAACGAGGTGACCTGGTCCAGCGGCAGCCGCATCGACAGCGATGCGGTGGCCGCGGCTTTCAAGATCGAGGACAAGAAGGCGCTGCTCAAGCGTGGCGACGCCCGCCCCACGACGGGCAAGGGTGCCGGCGGCGGCATGGGCTGCATGTCCCTCATCCTGCTGCTGATGATCGTGCTGCTGTTGCTGGCGGTGGTCAAGGCCTGCGTCGACGACCGCGACGCAGGCGGGAGCGGCTACACCAGCGGCACCAGCCGCAGCAGCGGCGGCTCCTGGGGCGGTTCCTCGGGCGGCGGCAGTCACAAGTAGGGTCCATTCAGACCCTGACGCAACGATTTTTTGGAGAGAGCAACATGGGCATCGAATGGCTGAAACCGGGCGCGTTCTTCGGCTCCATCCTGTACGCTGTGATCGGCGTGGCCATCTTCTGGCTGAGTTTCGTGATCATCGACAAGGTCACGCCGTACAACCTCTGGGAAGAGATCGTGGAAAAGCAGAACCTGGCCCTGGGCATCGTCATCGGCGCGATGTCGCTGGGCATCTGCATCATCGTCGCCGCTGCCGTTCACGGATAGTGCCGTGAGCGCAGTACCCGAGGCGCGGCCGGCGCGGGCCGCGTCCTCGCCTCGTCCCGTCGAAGTCGCGCTGCTGACCTCGGTGTTCGTCGTCGCCGCCTGCGGGCTGGTGTACGAACTGGCCGCCGGCGCCCTGGCCTCCTATGTGCTCGGTGACTCGGTGACGCAGTTCTCCACCGTGATCGGCACCTACCTGTTCGCCATGGGCGTGGGGTCCTGGCTGTCGCGCTTCTTCGAGCGCCAGCTGCCGGCGCACTTCCTGCGCATCGAATTGCTGGTGGCGCTGGCCGGCGGCTTCCTGCCGGCGCTGCTGTTCATCGCCAATGCCTGGCAGCCGGCGGGCTTCCGGCCGCTGCTCTATGGCCTGGTGCTGGCGGTGGGCGTGCTGGTCGGCGTCGAGATCCCGCTGGTAATGCGCATCCTCAAGCGCAACGTCGCACTGAAGGAGCTGGTGTCGCAGGTCCTGACCTTCGACTACCTGGGCGCGCTGGCGGTATCGATCGCGTTTCCGCTGCTGCTGGTGCCGCAGCTGGGACTGGTGCGCACCGGCCTGCTGTTCGGCCTGATGAACGCCGCCGTCGCGCTGTGGACGCTGTGGCTGTTCCGCCATGAGCTGCGGCGCTTCGCCGCCCATGCCCTCGCCTGCGTGCTGGCGCTGGCCGCGCTGCTGGCCGGCTTCGCCTCGGCGCACCAGATCACCACGCTGGCGGAGGACCGGTTCTACCAGGACCCGGTAGTGTTCGCCGCCAGCTCGCCCTACCAGCGCATCGTCGTCACCCACGGGCGGGCCGGGCACCGCCTGTTCCTCAACGGCAACCTGCAGTTCGCCGAGCGCGACGAATACCGCTACCACGAAGCACTGGTGCATCCGGTGATGAGTGGGCACGGCGCCGCGCGCAGGGTCGCCATCCTCGGCGGCGGCGACGGCATGGCGGTGCGCGAGGTGCTGCGCTATCCGCAGGTCGAAAGCATCACGCTGGTGGAGCTCGACCCGAACATGACGCACCTGTTCGCCACCCACCAGACACTGGCGCGCCTGAACGGTGGCGCGCTGGCCTCGCCCAAGCTGCGCATCGTCAACGCCGACGCCTTCCAGTGGCTGCAGGACGGCAGCGAGATGTTCGACGTGATCATCGTCGACTTCCCGGACCCGACCAATTTCTCCATCGGCAAGCTCTACACCAACTCCTTCTATGCGCTGCTCGACAAGCGCCTGGCGGCCAGCGGCTATGCCGTGATCCAGACCACCTCGCCGCTGGTGGCGCGCCAGAGTTTCTGGACGGTGGCGCAGACGCTGGAGTCGGTGGGCCTGCGCACCGCGCCCTACCACGCGCATGTGCCCAGCTTCGGCGAGTGGGGCTTCGTGATCGCCGGCCGCCGGCCCTGGCGCATGCCGGCGCAGTTGCCGGCGGGCCTGAGGTTCCTGAGCCTGGACGGCCTGCCGCCGCTGTTCGACTTCCCGCGCGACATGGCGCGCGTGCCGGCGCAGGTGAACCGGCTGTCCAACCAGGTGCTGGTCACGACCTACGAGCACGAGTGGGGCAAGGTGCTGCCATGAGCCGCACGGCCGCTCCGAAGGCTCATAGCACCGCAGCCCGCAGGGCGGAGGTTCTCCAATGATGCGCCGCCGCGCGCTGCTGGCCGCCGGCGCCCTGGGGCTGGCCGGCTGCCAGGCCGAGCGCGAGATCGCCGGCGGCTTCAATGGGCCGAGCGCGGAGCGCGGCCACCTGCTGCGCGAAGCCCGCGCCCTCGCTGCGCCGGCCCTCACGCGCCGCTGCGAGGTGCTGGTCGCCGGCGGCGGTATCGCCGGCCTGGCGGCGGCGCGCGCGCTGCGGCAGGCCGGCGTCGAGGACTTCGCCCTGCTCGAACTGGAAGACAGCGCCGGCGGCAACAGCCGTGGCGGCCGCGTCGGCGGGCTGGCCTGCCCGCTGGGCGCGCACTACCTGCCGGTGCCGGGCGACGACGCCCCCGAGGTGCGCGCCTTCCTCGAGGAGATCGGCCTGGCGCAGCGCGTCGCCGGGCGCTGGACCTACGACGAGCGGCACCTGTGCCACAGCCCGCAGGAGCGCCTGTATTTCAACGGCCACTGGCAGGAAGGCCTGCTGCCGCTGCAGGGGGTGGGGGCGGACACGCTGGCGCAATACCGCCGGTTCGCGCAACGGGTCGGCGAGGCACGCGCGCGCGATCGCTTCCTGTTGCCGCTGCGCGGTCCCGTCCCGCCCAGCCACCGCGCGCTCGACGCCCTCAGCTTCGCCGCCTGGCTGGATCGCGCGGGCCTGGGCGATCCGCAACTGCGCTGGTACCTGGACTACTGCTGCCGCGACGACTACGGCGCGGGCAGCGCCACGGTGTCGGCCTGGGCCGGCCTGCACTATTTCGCCAGCCGGCACGGCTTCGCGGCACCCGGCGAAGGGGGCGAGCGCGATGCCGTGCTCACCTGGCCAGAAGGCAACGGCTGGCTGGCGCAGCAGCTGGCGCAAGCGCTGGGCGAACGGCTACAGGCCGGCCGGGTGGTCACCCGCATCGCGCCGCTCAAGCACGGGGTGCAGGTCGATGCCTGGAACGCGGCCACCCGGCAGGTCGAACGCTGGCAGGCCGCCCGCTGCATCGTGGCCCTGCCGCTGCACGTCTCGGCGCGCGTGCTGGACCCGGCGCCCGCGGCACTGTCCGAAGCCGCGCGGCAGCTGCGGCACGCGCCCTGGGTGGTGGTGAACCTCCACATCGACCAGCCCTTGCGCGACCGTCCCGGCGCGCCGCCGTCCTGGGACAACGTGCTGTACGGCGCGCCCGGCCTGGGCTATGTCGACGCGGGCCACCAGGGCCTGGGCGTGACCCCGCGGCCCACGGTGCTCACCTGGTACCGGGCGCTGGGCGACGAGCCGCGCGCGCGGGCGCGCCTGCTCGCGCAGCCCTGGACCGCCTGGCGCGAGGCCGCGCTGGACGAGCTGTCGGCCGCGCATCCCGATCTGCGAGACAGGACCCTGCGGGTCGAGGTGGCGCGCTACGGCCATGCGATGGCGATCCCGGTGCCCGGCACCCGCACCAGCGCGGCGTTGGCTGCGCTCAGGGGCACCCAGGCCGACCCGTGGCGCCGGCTGCAGTTCGCGCACAGCGACCTGTCCGGCTATTCGGTATTCGAGGAAGCGTTCACCCTCGGCCACCACGCGGGCCGGCGCGCCGCACGCTGAGGCTCAGGTCGTCCGGCCGTGCTGCAGGCCGGTGATGCCGCGGCGCCGGCGGCCGATGCGCTCCCAGGCCTTCTCGTGGAAGAAGAAGGCCACCGCCTGCACCGTCGGCTCCACCAGGCTCAGCGTCAGGGCCATCCACAAGTTGCCCGTCACCGCGTAGCCCACCAGGGCCGCCACCGTGATGTGCATCAGGTAGTAGCTCGCGGTCTTCTTCAGGGTCTCGATGTTGGCGCGCGCGAAGTTGGCCATGCCTGGTTCTCCTTCCCGGCGATGGTAGGGAGGCCGGCCGGCGCGCGCCAATTGATCGTGGCTAGAGCGGCGATAGCCCCAGCCCGGCCACGCGGCCTCAGGCCCGCATCAGCGCCTCGATCTCCTCGGCCTTCACCGGCACACCGCGCGTGATCAGCTCGCAGCCGGCATCGGTGACGATGGCGTCGTCCTCGATGCGGATGCCGATGTGGTGGAACTGCTCGGGCACGCCTTCGGCCGGCCGCACATAGATGCCCGGCTCGATGGTCAGCGCCATGCCCGGGCGCAGGATGCGGCTGGGACGGTTCTTGATGATCTCGCCCGACAGCGGGTCCTTGCGCTCACTGACCTGGCCCACCTCGCCCGGCTCCACATAGCTGCCGCAGTCGTGCACGTCCATGCCCAGCCAGTGGCCGGTGCGGTGCATGTAGAACTGGAAGTAGCTGCGCTTCTCGATCACGTCATCGGCGGTGCCGGCGGTGTTGCGATCGAGCAGGCCGACGTCCAGCATGCCCTGCGCCAGCACCTTGACCGTGGCGTCGTGCGGGTCGGTGAACCGCGCCCCCGGCTTGGTGGCGGCCACGGCCGCCTGTTGCGAGGCCAGCACCAGGTCGTACAGGGCGCGCTGCGGGCCGGTGAACTTGCCGTTGGCCGGGAAGGTGCGGGTGATGTCGCTGGCGTAGCCATCGAGCTCGCAGCCGGCGTCGATCAGCACCAGCTCGCCATCGCGCACCGGCGCCGCATCGGCGCGGTAGTGCAGCACGCAGGCGTTGGGGCCGGCAGCGACGATGGAGCCATAGGCCGGGTATTGCGAGCCGCCCAGGCGGAACTCGTGCAGCAGCTCGGCGTCGAGGTGGTATTCGCGCAGGTCGCGGCCCTCGCGCAGCCAGCGCGCCGACATCTTCATCGCGCGCACATGGGCGCCGGCGCTGATCTGCGCGGCGCGTCGCATCACGTCCTGCTCGTGCGCGTCCTTCACCAGGCGCATCTCGTCCAGCACGCCGCACAGGTCGCGCTGCTCTTCGGGGCACAGCGCGCCGTAGCGGACGCGGGCCCGCACCTGGTTCAGCCAGCCGCCCACCCGCGCCTCCAGCCCGGCGTGGATCGCGAAGGGATACCAGACCGAGGCGCGGTTCTCCAGCAGCTTGGGCAGCTGCGCGTCCAGTTCGTTGATCGAGTACGCGGCGTCGACGCCGAGCGCCGCCGGAGCCGCCTCCGGCCCGAGCCGGAAGCCGTCCCAGATCTCGCGCTCCAGGTCCTTGGGCGGGCAGAACAGCGCGGACTTGCCCTCGCCGGTGATCACCAGCCAGCTGTTGGGCTCGGTGAAGCCGGTCAGGTAGTAGAAGTAGCTGTCGTGGCGAAACAGGAAGTCCGAGTCGCGGTTGCGCTGCCGCTCCGGGGCGGTGGGAATCAGGGCGACGGCATCCTTGCCGATCTGGGCGGCCACGCGGGCGCGGCGCTGGGCGTAAAGCGAGGTGGGCACGGTGGTGTTCATCGCGCGATTGTCGGTCTTTATCGGGAGCTGTTCAGGGCGCCCGCGAATGGCCGTGCAGCCGCGCCGGCCGCCAGGGCTTCAACGGGCCCTAGTCCGCGTTCAGCTGCGCCAGCCGCTGCGGCGTGCCGACGTCGACCCAGGCGCCGTGGTACAGCTCGGCGCTCACCGCGCCGCGTGCCATGGCCGCGTGCAGCAGCGGCGCCAGCGGCACCTTCTGTCCCTGCGGGTTGCCGAAGGGAATCTGCGCGAACAGCTCGCGGCGCAGCAGCGCCGCCGTGGAATACGTGTAGCGCAGCGCCGCTTCGCTCAGCGCCAGGCCATCCGGCCCGAGGCCGAAGTCGCCCTTGGCGTTGTGCGGCGGGTTGGGCACCAGGAACAGGTGGGCCAGCTTGCCGCCGGCGCGGAACGCGTCCCAGGCCGTGCGGGTGAACTGGAACCCGGGCATGTACACGTCGCCGGCGACCAGCCAGAAGGCCTCGTCCAGCAGCGGCAGCGCGCGTGCGATGCCGCCGGCCGTCTCCAGCGCGCCGCCGAAGTCGCGGCCTTCGTGCGAGTAGCCGATGCGCACCCCCGCCGCGGTGGCCGCGCCGAGGCGTTCCTCGATCTGTTCGCCCAGCCAGGCCGTGTTGACCACCACCTCGGCGAAGCCGCCGGCCCCGAAGGCGTCCAGGTGGTATTGGATCAGCGGCTGGCCGCGCACTTCGAGCAGGGGCTTGGGGCAGCTGTCGGTCAGCGGCCGCATCCGCTCGCCCCGGCCGGCGGCCAGGATCATCGCCTGCGCCGCGCTCATTCTTCCGCGCCCCGGTCCAGCGAGCGCTGCTCGGTCCACTCCGGCTGGAAGCGGTTGATCAGCGCGAACATCAGGCCGCGGGCCTTGGCCGAGTGGTCGCCGCCGAAGTTGCAGACATACACATCCAGCGTCACGGACCGCTTCTCCGGCCAGGTGTGCAGGCACACGTGCGATTCGGCCAACAGCACCGTGGCGGTCACGCCGCCGGGGCCGTCGGCTGTCGCGGGAAAGGCGTGGAACAGCTGGTTCACCGGCTCCAGTCCCACCGCCTGCACCGCCTGCACGCACCACTGGCCCAGGCGCGCGGCATCGGTCAGCCAGCCGGCGTCGCAGCGGCATTGGTAGAGGTCGGCGGTGAGGTGCAGGCCCTGCATGTCTCCGACTGTAGACGATGGGCATGGAATGGCTGGCGCGGGGCGGCTCAAGCCCACCCGGTAAAATCACGGGTTTCCCCCTAGATCACTCCCCGGAGCAGCCCCCGATGGCCAACGATTCCCTGATGGCGAACGCGATCCGCGCGCTCGCCATGGACGCCGTGCAACATGCGAACTCGGGGCATCCCGGCGCACCCATGGGCATGGCCGACATGGCCGAGGCCTTGTGGAACCGCCACTTCCGGCACAACCCGGCCAACCCGCAATGGGCGGACCGCGACCGCTTCGTGCTGTCCAACGGCCACGCCTCCATGCTGCTGTACGCCTTGCTGCACCTGACCGGCTACAACCTGCCGATCGGCGAGCTGAAGGGCTTCCGCCAGCTGCACAGCAAGACCCCGGGCCACCCCGAGGTGGACATCACGCCCGGCGTGGAAACCACCACCGGCCCACTCGGCCAGGGCATCACCAACGCCGTGGGTATGGCGCTGGCCGAGAAACTGCTGGCCGCGGAATTCAATCGCGACGGCCACACCATCGTTGACCACCACACCTACGTGTTCCTCGGTGACGGCTGCCTGATGGAAGGCATCAGCCACGAGGCCTGCGCGCTGGCCGGCGCCTGGAAGCTGAACAAGTTGATCGCGCTGTACGACGACAACGGCATCTCCATCGACGGCGAGGTCACGCCCTGGTTCATCGACGACACGCCGGCGCGCTTCCGCGCCTACGGCTGGAACGTGATCGGCCCGGTGGACGGGCACGACATCGAGGCGCTGGACCGCGCCATCGCCGACGCCCGCCGCGGCGTCGACAAGCCCACGCTGATCGTGGCCAAGACCCAGATCGGCAAGGGCTCGCCCAACCGCGCCAACACCGCCAAGGCGCACGGCGAGCCGCTGGGCGCGGAGGAGATCGCACTGACCCGCACGGCGATCGGCTGGCAGCACGTGCCCTTCGAGTTGCCGGCCGCGGTGTACGAGGAATGGGACTTCAAGGCTCGGGGCGATGTGCTGGAAGCCGACTGGAACGAGCGCTTCGCCGCCTACAAGGAGGCGCATCCGCAACTGGCCGCCGAATTCACGCGCCGCATGAAGGGCGAGCTGCCGCTCAATTTCGCGCAGGTGGCGGTGGACACCGCGCTGGCCGCGCATGCCAAGGCCGAGACCGTGGCTTCGCGCAAGGCCTCGCAGCTGGCGCTGGAAGCCTTCACCGCCGCGCTGCCCGAAATGCTGGGCGGCTCGGCCGACCTGACCGGCTCCAACCTCACCAACACCAAGAGCACGCCCTCGCTGCGCTTCGACCTGGCGGGCGACGTCAAGCGCACCGAGGATGGCCGCATCGGCCGCCACATCAACTACGGCGTGCGCGAATTCGGCATGGCCGCCATCATGAACGGCGTGGCGCTGCACGGCGGCTACATCCCCTACGGCGGCACCTTCCTGACCTTCAGCGACTACAGCCGCAACGCCATCCGCATGGCGGCGCTGATGAAGCGGCGCGTGATCCACGTGTTCACGCACGACTCCATCGGCCTGGGCGAGGACGGCCCGACGCACCAGTCGATCGAACACGCGGCCAGCCTGCGCCTCATCCCCAACCTCGACGTCTGGCGCCCCTGCGACACGGCCGAGACCTCGGTCGCCTGGACCGTGGCGCTGCAGAACAGGAACCGGCCCACCGCGCTGCTGCTGAGCCGGCAGAACCTGCCCTATGCGCCCAAGGCCGGCCTGGAGGACATCAGCAAGGGCGGCTACGTGCTGGCCGAGGCCGGCGAAGTCGGCGTCGACGGCCAGCCGCAGGCGGTGATCATCGCCACCGGTTCCGAGGTGCAACTGGCGCTCAAGGCGCAGGAGCAGCTCGGCGCGCAGGGCATCGCCGTGCGCGTGGTCTCCATGCCCAGCAGCACCACCTTCGACCGGCAGAGCCTGGCCTACAAGGAAGACGTGCTGCCGCGCGGCATTCCCCGCATCGCCGTCGAGGCCGGGGTCACCGACTACTGGTGGAAGTACGGCTGCGCCGCAGTGGTGGGCATCGACAGCTTCGGCGAGTCGGCACCGGCCAGCGCGCTGTTCAAGCACTTCAGCTTCACGCCCGAGAACGTGGCCGACACCGTGCGGGCCGCGCTGGCACGTTGACCGCGATCAGCTGCTGAGTCGGCGCTTGCGGCAAGATCGCCCTATCGAATTCGCTATTCAACTTCGGAGCATTCCATGACCCTCAAGATCGGCATCAACGGATTCGGACGGATCGGCCGCAATGTGCTGCGCTCGGCCGTGCAGAACTTTCCGGACATCGAGATCGTCGGCATCAACGACCTGCTCGAGCCGAACTACCTGGCCTACATGCTGCAGTACGACAGCGTGCACGGCCGCTTCAAGGGCGAGGTCGCGGTGGACGGCAACACGCTGCTGGTCAACGGCAAGCGCATCCGTCTGACGCAGGAGAAGGACCCGGCCAACCTCAAGTGGAACGAGGTCGGCGCCGAGGTGGTGATCGAGTCCACCGGCCTGTTCCTGGACAAGGCCAGCTGCGAGAAGCACCTGACGGCGGGCGCCAGGAAGGTGATCATGTCGGCGCCGTCCAAGGACGACACGCCCATGTTCGTGTACGGCGTGAACCACGCCACCTACAAGGGCGAGGCCATCATTTCCAACGCCTCGTGCACCACCAACTGCCTGGCGCCGCTGGCCAAGGTACTCAATGACAAGTGGGGCATCAAGCGCGGCCTGATGACCACCGTGCACGCCGCCACCGCCACCCAGAAGACCGTGGACGGCCCCTCGAACAAGGACTGGCGCGGCGGCCGCGGCATCCTGGAGAACATCATCCCGTCCTCCACCGGCGCGGCCAAGGCGGTGGGCGTGGTGATTCCCGAGCTGAACAAGAAGCTGACCGGCATGTCCTTCCGCGTGCCGACCTCCGACGTCTCGGTGGTCGACCTGACGGTGGAGCTGAACAAGGAAGCCAGCTACAAGGAAATCTGCGCCGAGATGAAGGCGCAGTCCGAAGGCGCGCTCAAGGGCATCCTGGGCTACACCGAGGACAAGGTGGTGGCCACCGACTTCCGCGGCGATGCCCGCACCTCGATCTTCGACGCCGAGGCCGGCATCGCGCTGGACGGCACCTTCGTCAAGCTGGTGTCCTGGTACGACAACGAGTGGGGCTACTCCAACAAGTGCCTGGAGATGGCGCGCGTCGTCGCGCCCAAGTAAGGCATGAAAAAAGCCCCGGACCTCGCGGTCCGGGGCGAAAGAACTCCCCCGTTGCAGGGAGTCTGGAGATCAGGGCCTGGGACGCATCATCGCCGCCGGCGGTGACACTTTCGCGAATTCGGCCGGCACCTTGAACAGCTGCCCGTCCGGCTCGCCCCGCGCGACGTTCCTCAGGCGGAAGCTGTCCTCGCCGACCACCGGGTCGAGGTCGCGCGTCTTCAGCGTGATGCCCAGCTCGGGCGAGCTCCACACCTCGTTGACGATCGAGATCGGCTTCTCATTGCCGATCTTTCCCGCTTCGATCGTCCACACCGTGCGCTTGCCGTCCGCGCGCAGGCCTTCGATGGTTTCCCCGGGCAGCAGGGTGGCCGCGCCGGGCCCGCGCGGCCCCGGCAGCCGCGCCTGCAAGGCGATCGGCGGCGGCATCCGGCCCATCAGGGGCGGCGGGCCGGACTCGATGCGCGCGGCATCCGGCGCATCGGCCATCGCCGGCGGCGGCGCTTCGGCGTGGCCCATGCGCAGGCCCTGCCGGACGCGGTCGCGCAAATCATGGCTCCAGCCGACAACCCGGTCCCACATGCGCGGATCGGCATTCGGGCCCATGGCCATGCGCTGCCCATCGAGCCGCACGGCCAGCTTGCGCTCGGCGTCGAGCAGCCAGGCCTCGTGGGCGACCGGATCGCGCAGGTAGACCCTGACCTGCCCGCCGGGGGCCGTGACCTCCTGGCGCGTGCGGCCCTGGCCGTCGCGGCACTGGCGCGAGGCCTGGCGCCGGACGATGCGGTTGCCGTCGGCCAGCAGTTGCACCGTCTCGTGCAAGGCGTCCGCGCAATAGGGCGCGCCCTGCACCACGCGCTCCTGCTCGAGCTGCGCGCCCGCCATGAAAAGCAGGTCGTGGCGCATCGGCCCGCCCAGGATCTGGCCCCGCAGATCGGGGCCCGGGCGCGGCGCCTCGGGCGCGGGTTGGGCGAAGGCGGCGCCGCCGGCACACAGGGCGGCCGCCGCGATGGTGGAGAGGCGTTTCATGTTCTTGTCCTTCATGGGGAATTGACGCGCAGGGCGAGTACTTCGCCCGAGCTGTGCATCAGGAGCTGCGCGGGCACCCGCTCGCCGGCCCGCGACGGGTCATAGGGCAGGCCGAGCGCGGCCAGGCGCGTGTGCGGCATTTCGGTCGTGACAAGCCAGGTGCGGCTGGGTTCGCCTTGCGCCTGCTGCCAGACCTCATCGTCGACGAGCGCGATGAAGCCGGGGTCGCTGGCCGTCCCGGACAGGTTGCCGGGGGCGACGGCATCCACGAGAAGCACCGCGGCCAGCGCGACGCAGGCGGTGCCCAGCCCAGCCCAGCCGAACCAGGACCACCGGTGCGGGCGCTGCGCACGCGGCGCCCAGGGGCCGCGGTCGAGGCGGCGATGGATGGCCGGCAGCAGCGTCGCCGGCGGCATCTGCGCGCGCAGCTCCTGCGAGCCGAGCGCGAAGTGGCGGGTCAGTTCCGGATCGTTCATGACTGCAAGGCGGTTGATGCGGGAGCCAGCGCTGCCGCGAGGCGCTTGCGCGCGCGGTGCAGGCGCGTGCGCAGCGTGTTGATCTCGACGCCGGCGATCTGCGCGGCTTCGGTGTAGGTGCGTTCCTGGAGGTCGACCAGCACCAGCGCTTCGCGAAACACCCAGGGCAGGCGCGCGATCGCCTGCCACAGCGCCTGCGTGTCCTGCGCGCGCGCAAGACCGGCTTCGGGCGAGATCGCCGGGGCCGCGTGGTCGGCGGCGAAGCCGGCGTCGTCCTCCGGCTCGTCCTCGAGCGTGGCGATGCCGGCGGACTCGCGCCAGCGCGCCAGCAGCCGGTAACGCACGATGCCGCACAGGTAGGCGCGCAGCGGCCCTTGCGCACGGTCGTAGGCCCTGGGCTTCTCGGCGAGGTGCACGAAGGCGTCCTGCACCGCGTCGGCCGACCAGGCGGCATTGCCGCACATCGCGATGCCGAACCGGTAGACCTCGGCCGCCTCGGCCCGGTAGATCAGGTCCAGCGCCTGGCGGTCGCCGGCCGCGAGCCGGCCCATGAGGTCCGATTCGTCCGAATGTCGCCGTTGGGGCCAGGGCATGTGAGGGTTCTTGTGTTCGAGCTTCCTGACTCTATTGGCGCCAGGTGTCCAGAAAGTTTCCGGAACGTAGAGCTGCCGTTACGGGCAGCGCCTCTTGCGCCGCCTCGGCAGCGCTGCCAATAATGCTTTTCCATCCATTCCTCGGAGGCACCGATGAAGTCCCGATTTGCGGTCCTTGCCCTTGCGGCCGTCCTGAGCGGCGCCGGGTATGCCCAGACCTTGCGCTGGGCCAGCCAGGGCGACGCGCAGACGATGGATCCGCACTCGCAAAACGAGCTGCTGACCAATTCCATCAACGGCCAGGTGTACGACACGCTGGTGATGCGCGACAAGCAGCTGGGCATCGCGCCGGCGCTGGCAACCGAGTGGACGCAGGTGAGCCCGACCCTGTGGCGCATGAAGCTTCGTCCCAACGTCAAGTTCCATGACGGCACGCCCTTCACGGCGGACGACGTGCTGTTCTCGATCGCCCGCGCCGCGCACACGGCCTCGCCGTTCCGCGCCTACGCCACCGCCCTGGGCACGCCGCGCAAGGTCGACAGCCTGACGGTGGAGTTCACCCTGGCGCAGTTCAACCCGATCTTCCTGCAGCACGCGACCACGATCTACATCATGAGCAAGGCGTGGAGCGAGAAGAACAACGCGGGCGCGCCGCTGGACTTCAAGAACAAGGAAGACAAGTACACCAACCTCAATGCCAACGGCACCGGGCCCTACCTGCTGGTGTCGCGCCAGCCGGACACGCGCACGGTGTTCAAGCGCAACCCGGCGTACTGGGGCCCGATCGAGGGCAACGTGCAGGAGGTGGTCTACACCCCGATCAAGAACGACGCCACCCGCACCGCCGCGCTGATCTCGGGCGAGATCGACTTCGCGCTCGACCCGCCGCCGCAGGACCTGCAGCGCCTGCGCGCAACGCCGGGCCTGAAGGTGATCGACGGCATGGAGAACCGCTCCATCTTCATCGGCATGGACCAATCGCGCGACGAGCTGCTGTACAGCGACGTCAAGGGCAAGAACCCGTTCAAGGACGTGCGGGTGCGCCGCGCGCTCTACCATGCGGTGGACATCGAGACCCTGCGCAAGAGCCTGATGCGCGGCCAGTCGGTCATCACCGGCTCGGTGACGCCCTCGCCGCTGGGCAGCTACAACGACCCGGACATCGAAAAGCGCCTGCCCTTCGACCTCGCCAAGGCCAAGGCGCTGATGGCCGAGGCGGGCTACCCCAACGGCTTCACGGTGCAGCTCGATTGCCCCAACAACCGCTACATCAACGACGAGGCGATCTGCCTGGCGCTGGCCGGCATGTGGTCCAAGATCGGCATCAACGTCAAGGTGCTGGCGCAGCCGCGCGCCAGCTACTTCCCCAAGACCGAGAAGCTGGATGTCTCCATGTACATGCTGGGCTGGGGCGGCGCGATCACCGATGCCGAGACCACGCTCACGCCGGTGCTGCATTCACGCGGCGAAAGCGGCGTCGGCTACTACAACTGGGGCAACTACAAGAATCCCAAGCTCGACCAGCTGATCGAGGCGTCCAGCAAGGAAGCCGATGCGGCCAAGCGCGAGCAGCTGGTGAAGGCCGCGCTGCGTGAGCACAACGAGCAGGTGCACCACATCCCGCTGCACCGGCAGGTGATCCCCTGGGCCGCGCGCAGCGGCGTCAACGTGGTGCACCGCGCCGACAACTGGCTGGAGTGGCGCTGGGTCTCGGTCTCGCCCAAGGGCTGACCTTCGACCGGATTCGTCGCGGCCGCGGGTTGTCGTTGATGTACTGCGCCCTGACGAAACCGGGTGGCACCTTCTCCCACGGGTAGCCGTTGGCGGCCAAGTCGTAGCCGACCCGGAACAGGGCGCGCATGAACTCGGGATCGAATGGCTCCTTGTGCGGGACGTTGAAGCTCGCGGGAACATGCGCGAGATTGAAGTCAATGCCATCGCGCTCCGCGCCCAGATAGATGCGGAACAGATCACCCACGCCTTGCGTCTGGACGAGCGAAGCAATGGCGCGGAACGCGATGGTGAATGTTCTGCGCTCGATCTGTGCCCATTCCGGATCCAGGCGCGCGTTGCGAATGACGTAGAGCGTTCGCTGGCGTGAGGCATTGTGCGCAAGCGACAAGGCCTCGAAATCGAGACCGACGGGGTAGACGAAGACTTGTGCCATCGCACCTCCGTCCACATGCATCTCCTGATACTTCTTGCCACCGGCTTCAACGTCGATCAAGACCGGCGGGAACTGGCCCGGGAGTGCCGCCGAGGCCAGCATCAGTGAAATGAACAGATCCAATGCCGCTGGGTCCTGACTCGCGGCAATGCGCGTCATGTTCCAGACGTAGCGCCGGAGGTTGTCGAGCTCGGTGGTGGCAATCCACAATTCGCGCCCTTTGGCGTACTCCGCTGCAATCGCATCGAGCAATGCCCGGTTCACGTGCTTGCCCAGCAGCTTGCGCAGCGGCCGACTGTCGGCCATGGCATCGCTGGTCAGTCCGGCGATGATGCTGCGTGCCTCGAGAATGTCCTTCGCGGACGTGGTGGTGTAGAACGCTTTCAGTTGCTCGTCATAGGCCGGACCGAGAAATGCGAAAGGGGCAATCAGGGCGCCGGTACTGATGCCGGTCACCAACTTGAACTGCGGCCTGGTGCCCGCAGCCGTCCAACCATTGAGGAGCCCTGCAGCGAATGCTCCCTTGTCGCCGCCGCCCGAGATGGCCAGGAATGCGGCGGGCGGCAAGGGGCCGGTGTGGCCCTGGGACGAGAGGTACGCGCGCTCGCGGATCCAGGAGTGGACCAATTCGTCGGCGAGCACTGCCTCAGCCTCGCTGTTACCGACCTGGAAACGAATCAATCCCGGCGCCCCGGGCAAGCGAACATGAGCCTCATCCTGCAGGTGGGCGGGTACGGCATCGAGCCGGTCCAAGGGCGAGCATGCAGCGAGCCCGCCAAGCGAGAACGCCAGGATCCACCATGCAGCCACGATGCAAGCGCGGCTCCCGAGAAGCGACATCGCTGCCTACCTGCTTTCCGCCAACTGGGTTGGGTCGATGAGGGTGGCGATCATTGTCCGGTAGGTCGACGACCTTGCACAGAGGCGGGACGCCGTATATCCTGCCTCGGGCACACGCATTCCCAAGACGGCCCCTCTCGCGATGCAACAGCTGCAAAGAGCCTTGCTGGTGGCCGTGCTGGTCCTGGCGGCTGCGTTCTTGTCGCACTCCCTGGCCCATGGCGCCACCGCGCGCATTCCCGTGTGGCTGGGCAGTGGCATCACCTTCGGCGCCTTGCTGGTCAGCGTGCGCTGGTCCTGGCCGGCCATCCTTGCCGGGGCCGGTGTCGCGGTGGCGGCGTGGGGCTACATCCGGCACGACTTCGGCCCGGTTCCGGCGCTGGCCTTCGGCGCCATCGAGATCGTCAGCATGGGGCTGGCCGCCTCGATCGCCACGCTGGGCCGCGAGGACCCGCAGTCGCCGGCGGGGGCCGCGCTGCTCGTCACGGGCGCCTTGACCGGCTCGGCTGTGGGCGCGGTGCTGGCGGTTGAATTGTGGCGCTGGCAGCGGCCCGGCTCGGACGTCGCGGCCGAGTGGCTCACCTGGATGCTGTCCGCCGCGGTGGGACTGCTGCTGGTGGCGCCGGTGATCACCGCGTTTCGCGGTTTTGGGGTCAAACGCTCGGGCGGATTGCCGATGGCGCCCTTCCTGGGTGGCCTCGCGGCCTTCGCGGCCTTCACGGTGGTGGCGCTGATGGTGTTTGCCGATCAAAGCGACAGGCGCTTCGGCAGCTTTGCGGCGACCCTCGCCTACCTGCCCATGCCCTTCCTGCTGTTGGCTGCCTTGCTGTGGGGTCCGCGTGGCGGGGCGATTGCCATGCTGCTCGGCTCCTTGCTGCTGATCTGGCGCACCGCCCGGGGCGGCGGTCCCTTTGCCGTCAGTGAAGGCTTCCAGGGCGAAGCGGTGGTCGAGGTGCAGGGTTTCATCGCGATCTGGGCCATCGTCATGCTGCTGACGCGTGCCCTGTCCGAAGGACGGCGCGCGGCGCTGGAGCAGGCGAGCGCCTGGCGCCTGCGCTACGAGCGCACGCTGCAGGCGGTGGGCGTGGCCAGCGTGGAATACGACGCCGTCACCGGCCGCGCGACCTGGGGCAAGGGCGCAGACCAGCTGCTGGGCCCTGCGATCGGCGATGTCAGCAGCGTGAGCCAATGGCACGATCGCATCGATGCCGCCGAGCGTGGCCTGGTCCAGGCGGCCTGGTCTGCGGTCGCGAGCGGCGAGCTGCCCGTGATCGAGCACGACTACGCGGTGCGCCTGGGCGACGGGCGCTCGCTGCGCGTGCGGGAGCGGCTGGCCGGAGTGCACGGCGCCGATGGTGCGGTCGAGCAGGTGGCAGCGCTGCTGCGCCCGGCGCCGCTGGAAATCGCCAATGGATGAGCCCGGCGTCTTCCTCATCCACGGTCTGGGCGGCACGCAGTACGACCTGGGCTCCATGCACAAGCGGCTGAAGAACGCCGGCTTCGTCACACACGCGCTCACCCTGCCCGGCCACGGCACCCGGCCGGAAGACCTGGCCGGCGTGCGCGCCGACGACTGGATCCAGGCCGTGCGGGCGAAGTACCTGGAGGTCCTGGGCCAGCACGAGGTGCTGCACGTCATGGGCATGTGCATGGGCGCCTTGCTCGCGGTGGAGACCGTTAAGCGCGAGCAGCATACCAAGGGCCGGCTGGTGGCGCTGGCCCCGCCGGTTTATATCGACGGCTGGGCCACGCCCTGGTACCGCAGCCTGCGTCCGCTGCTGTATCTGGTGCCGCGCGTCCCCGAGCGCATGAAGGTGGAGGAGGAAGACCCCTACGGCATCAAGAACGAGCAACTGCGCGCGATCGTCAAGGCCAAGTTCCAGCGCGGCGAGAACTTTCACTACGGGTGGGTGCCGCTGGCCTGCATCCGCGAAGTGGATCGCCTGCGCGGCGCCGTCATGCGCGGGCTGGATCGCATCCGCTGCCCGACGCTGGTCGTCCACGCGAGGCAGGACGAGCTGACCAGCCTGCGGTCGGCCCACTTCCTCGTCGAGCACATCGGCGCCGGCAAGCGTGCGGGGCAGGCGCGCATGGTGGTGCTGGAGGACAGCTATCACATGGTGTGCGTGGACAACGACCGGGAGATCGTCGCGAAGAACGTGCTCGAATTCTTCGATGCCAGTCCCGCCCGCTCGCTCGGCATGGCCGCCGACGATCCGCGCATGACCCCGGCGCAGATGCGCGAGCTGCTGGCCGGCGCACAGGACGACCTCGAGCGCGGCGACTTCGCGGCGCTGTACGAACGCGGCATCCCGGACTTCGCCTGGTACCAGCCCGGCGCCAATCGCGCCAGCGGCATCTTCCGCGGACGCCAAGGCCTGGCGAAGCTGCAGGGCTGGGCCGGCGCGGGCGCGGGGTTCACGGCCTTCGGGGCGCCTGTCCTGAACGCGGGGATGGCGGTGGTGCCGGCCACGCTGAGGGCGAATTCACTGGCGTCGCAAGGCGTGCTGGCCTTCACGCTGCGGCAGGGGCGGCTGCTGGACGCACGCTGGTTCCCCGACGAGGTGGCCCTGGAGGACGCCCACTTCGGCGGAAGTCCGCTGCCCGATGGGCCGAGCCCCGCCGAGCATGCGTTCGAGGCGGCCGCGGCGCTGTCCAAGACCTTGCGCCGGGCGCCCGACAACGACACGCTGCTGGCGCTCTATGCGCTGTACAAGCAAGGCAGTGCCGGCGATATCACCGGCGCGCGGCCTGGCGTGATGGACATGGTGGGGCGCGCGAAGTACGACGCCTGGTCCGGCAAGCGCGGCGTGGCGCGCGAGCAGGCGATGGGCGAATACGTCAGCCTGGTGAACCGGCTCAAGGCGGCGGAAGAGCGCGCGGCGTAGGGCGGCGCGGGCAGGCTCGCCCGCGCGTCACGGGAAAGCGGTGAGCTTCACCCGGATGGGCGGCGCTCACCACCCGGGGCGGGTTGCCGCTGCCAGGGCGAGGACTTCAGGGCCTCAGCCGGCCGGGTCTTCCACCTCGCCGCCCGGATGCCGGGCGAAGCGGCGCGGCTCACCGCCATGCACCGGCGCGCTGTCGGCCCAGGGCCAGCCGCCGAACTGGGTGCGACGGTAGTCCTGCATCGCCTGCATGATCTCGGCCTGCGTGTTCATCACGAACGGCCCGTACTGCGCCACCGGCTCGCCGATCGGGCGGCCCTGCAGCAGCAGGAACTCCACCTCGGTGTCGCCCGCCACCAGCTCGACCGGCACCCCGGCTTGCAGCGCGATGGCGGACGGCGCCTTGACCACCTCGCCGGCGATGCGTGCTTCGGCGCCCTTGAACAGATAGAGCGTGCGCCGCGTGCCTTCGCCGCCCCTGGCGGCAGGCAGCGTCCAGCGCGCGCCGGGCTGCATGCGGATGGTCCAGATGGCGACGTCGGCTTCGGCCTGCGCCGCCCAGGAGTCGGGCGGCGGCGGCAGCGGCGTGTCCGCGCCTTCGAGCGGCCCGGCAACCGTGGACACCACCGTCTCGCGGCCCTGCTCGTCCTTCACCGCCAGGCGCGGAATCCGGTCCGACCAGAACATGGTGAAGTGCGCCGGCACCATCTTGTTCTTGGCCGGCAGGTTCAGCCAGATCTGGAACAGCTCCAGCGGGTTCGCCTCGCTCTCGCGCAGCAGCGGGAACATCTCCGAATGCACGATGCCGCTGCCGGCCGTCACCCACTGCGCGTCGCCTTCGCCGAAGCGAGCGGTGGCGCCCAGCGAGTCGGAGTGGTCGATCAGGCCGCGGCGCACCACCGTCACCGTCTCGAAGCCGCGGTGCGGATGCGCCGGAAAGCCCGGCACGGTCTCGCCGTGGTACATGCTCCAGCCGTCCTTGCGGCTGAAGTCCTGGCCGATGTCGCGCCCGGCCAGCGACACCTTGGGGCCGAACGCGCCGTTGCCCTGCGGGTAGGCATCGTCGTGGTAAGCGCAGAACAGGAACGGGTCGACGGTCGCCCAGGGAAAACCGAGCGGCTGGATCTGGAGGATGGGGTGCGTGCTCATGAGACCTTAGCTGGGGACGCTGGCCGGAATCTAAAGCTCATGCACACGAGCCGGGTCAGTGCTGGTGTCCGTGCTCGCCGTGCACATGGCGGTGGGCGATCTCCTCGGCGGTGGCCCGGCGCACGCCGGCCACCTTCAGCGAGAAGCGCAACTCCCGGCCCGCCAGCGGATGGTTGCCGTCGAGCAGGACCTGGTCGCCCTTGATCTTCATGACGTGGAACACATGCGGCCGCCCGTCGTCGGTGTGGCCCTCGAGCTGGCCGCCGACCTTGACGCCGGGCGGGAACTCCTTCTTGCTGATGGTGCGCTTGAGCGACTCGTCGCGCTGGCCGAACGCGTCCTCGGGCTTGAGCTGCAGCGTCACCTCGTGGCCCGCCTCCTTGCCCTCGAGCGCGGCCTCGATCTTGGGCAAGGTGTTCTCATAGCCGCCGTGCAGGTACACCATGGGCGTGCGGCTTTCCTCGATCAGCTTGCCGCTGGCCTCGGCGACCTTGTAGCGCAGCGTGACCACCGTGTCTTTTTCGATCTTCATGCGCCCGGATTCTGCCCGACGGAAGCGCGTACAGTTCGGGGCTCGCGCGAGAGCAGATTCCCGAATGTCCGATACCCCGACCACCGCATCCCCGGAAGCACAAGCCGACGCACCGGCCCAGCAGGCCCAGCAGGCCCAGCAGCCGCCCAAGGCGCAGAAGGCGCGCGTCGACGTGCGCCCGGTGCTCGAGCGCCTGTTCCAGCTGCATCCCAAGCTCTTCGGCGCGCGTTTCCTGCCCCTCAAGCTCGGCGTGTTCGAGGACCTGATGGCGCGTCACCCCGAGGGCTTCCGCAAGGAAGAACTCAAGGCGGCGCTGGGCGCGCACGCGCGTTCCACCAGGTACCTGGAAGCGGTGGCTTCGGGCGCCAAGCGCCACGACCTGGACGGCAACCCGGTCGGCGAGGTGGCGCCGGAACACGTGCACCACGCGATCATGGAGGTGTTCCGGCGGCGCCAGGCGCGCTCGCCCGATGCCCGCTCATGGCTGCAGGTGCGGCTGGTGCGGGCGATCGAGGCCTCGGGGCTGTCGCGCGAGGCCTACCTGGAGCTGGTGCGGGCGAGCGACGAAACCGCGCTCGAAGCGCTGAACGAAGCGTTCGCCGAGATCGGCAGCCGGGTCGCCAGGCGCGAGGCGCTGCGGCGCGCCTACGCCGCCAGCGGCCAGAGCGTCGAGGCCTTTGCCGAGATGTACGGGATGAAGCCGGGCGAGGTGCGCAAGCTGCTGGCCTGAGGGCCGGCGTCAGGCCTCTTCGCGGATCTTGTACTGCGAGGTGAGCTGCGCCTGCACGGTGGGCGGCACCGGCTCGTAGTGGCTGAACGCCAGCGTGTAGCGGCCCTGGCCGCCGGTCAGCGCGTTCAGGCGCGACTGGTAGCTGGACAGCTCGGACAGCGGTGCCAGCGCCAGCACCGCCAGGCCGCCGGCGGAATTGGCGGTGCCGCTCACCTGGCCGCGGCGCGAGGCGAGGTCGCCGGTGATGTCGCCGATGTTGGCTTCTGGCGCGGCGATCTCGACGTTGACGATGGGCTCCAGCACGCTGGGCCGGGCCGCCTGCACGGCGGCCTGCACCGCCTTGCGGCCGGCCGTGATGAAGGCGATCTCCTTGCTGTCCACGCTGTGGTGCTTGCCGTCGTACACCGTCACCCGCAAGTCGACCACCGGATAGCCGGCGATCACGCCGGCTTCCAGCGCCTGACGCACGCCTTTCTCGACCGCCGGCATGAAGTTGTACGGAATGGCGCCGCCCTTGACCTGGTCGACGAACTCGAAGCCGGCGCCGCGCGCCAGCGGCTCCACCCGCAGGAACACCTCGCCGAACTGCCCGGCGCCGCCGGTCTGCTTCTTGTGGCGGTGGTGGCCCTCGGCCGGCGCGGTGATGGTTTCGCGGTAGGCGATGCGCGGCGGCCGGGTGTTGACCTCGCAGTGGTGGATGTCGGTCAGGCGCTCCAGCAGCGTGCGCAGGTGCAGCTCGCCCAGGCCATAGACCACGCTCTCATTGGTGGCGGCCACGTGCTCCAGCCGCAGGCAGGGGTCTTCGCTCACCAGCTTCTGCAGGATGTCGTGCAGGCGCTGCTCGTCGCCGCGCCGCTTGGGCTCGATCGCCAGCCCGTGCACCGGCACCGGGAAGTCCAGCGGCTTCAGGTGGATGCGCTCATCCTCGGTGGCGTCATGCAGCACCGCGTCGAAGTGCAGTTCCTCGACCTTGGCCAGGGCGCAGATGTCGCCGGGCACCGCGCGCTGGATTTCCTGGAATTCCTTGCCCTGCAGCGCGAACAGGTGCCCGACCTTGAAAGGGCGGCGCGCGTCGCCCACGTAAAGCTGGCTGTCGCGGGTGACCGTGCCCTGGTGCACCCGCAACACACCCATCTTGCCCACATAAGGGTCCTGCGCGATCTTGAACACATGGGCCAGCACATGGCGGGCGGGATCGACCTGCGCCTGCATGGGCTTGGCATCCGGCCCGTCGCCGTTGAGGAACTGCGGCGGGTTGCTCTCGGTCGGGTCCGGCAGCAGCTTGGCGATCACGTCCAGCAGCTCCGGCACGCCGGCGCCGGTGCGCGCCGACACGAAGCAGATCGGCACCAGGTGGCCCTCGCGCAGCGCCTGCTCCAGCGGCGCGTGCAGCTCGGAGGGGTCGACGTCGCCGTCGCTCAAGTAGCGCTCGACGAAAGCGGAATCGACTTCCACCACCTGTTCGACCAGCGCCCGGTGCGCCTGGGCCACCGAGGAGAAGTCGGTGGCCGGACTGCTGTCGCCGCCGCGGTCGTAGAAGCAATCGACGACGCGCGCGCCGCGCTCGGCCGGCAGGTTCACCGGCAGGCACTCGCGGCCGAAGGCCGCCTGGATCTCCCCCACCAGCGCCTCCAGGTTCACGCCCTGGGCGTCGATCTTGTTGACGATGATGATGCGGTCACGCTCGCGGTCGGCGGCCCACTGCATCATGCGCACCGCCATCGGTTCGACGCCGGTGGTGGCGCCGATCACGACGGCGGCGGTCTCCACCGCTTCCAGCGCGGGCAGCGACTGCCCCAGGAAATCGCTGGCGCCGGGCGTGTCGATGAGATGGGCCTGGATGCCGTTGTGGCGCAGGCGCAGCACCGAGGCGGCGAGCGAGCGCTGCGCCTTCTTCTCCAGAGGGTCGTAGTCGCTGACGGCGGTGCCGCGTTCCACGCTGCCGGGGGCGCCGATGGCGCCCGATTTCCACAGCAGTGCTTCCACCAGGGTCGTCTTGCCCGACGTTGCCGGCCCGACCAGTGCGAGGGTTCGAAGCGCGGCAATGTCCGCGGATGTCGGCATGAGAGCCTCCTTGGCAAAAGCGACCGGGGGCTTCCATGTTAAGCCCGCACGGCTTCGCCCGGGAGTCCGGGCGCGTCCCCTGCCGACTCATCAATCGGACTGGTCCGAGTGACGGATGGGCTGTTGTCCTACGCTGTCGCCCCGGCCCGGCGCTATGCTGAGTTGATGACACCTGAAAAGGAACGCCGGCCGGCCCGCGACGAATTCGAGGTCGCCTACTACACCAAGGAGTTAGGCCGGCCCTTGCAGCGCAAGATGCTGCAGCAGCGGCTGAAGGACCTGTCCGGCGGATCGGCCGGCGTCGCTGCCGCCCACCATGGCGACCAGCCCGCGGCGCCGGACGCCGCGCCGCCGCTGCGGGCCGATCGCGCCGGCTGAGCTAGGGCCTGTTAACAGGCCCTAACTGCCGGGCTCAGCGTGCCGGCGGCCAGCGGTCGTGCAGCCGCACCGCAACCGCCTCGCCCCAAAGATCGATGTGCGCCTCGCTGCCTTCGTGCCGCACCTGGGCCGCCGCGCCGCGCACATAGCCCAGCGCCACGCAGCATCCCGCCAGCGGGCTGTAGCCGGCCGATGAAATCTCGCCGGCCGGCTCGCCGCCCAGCAGGATGGTTTCACCGCCCCAGGCATAGGCCGGCGGCGCCAGCAGCAGCGTCACCAGCTTCTTGCGCAGCGGCTGCCCCTGCGCCCGGCGCAGCGCCGGCTGGCCGATAAAGGGCGTGGCCTTGTCCGGCCGGACGCTGAAGTGCAGCCCCGCTTCCCACGGCGTTTCGTCCGGTCCCAGTTCGGCGCCCCAGGCGCGGCGGCCCTGCTCGATGCGCAGCGCGTCCAGCGCGTAGTAGCCGGCGTCGCGCAGTCCCAGTTCCGCGCCGGCGTCGGCGAGCGCGAGGTACACATGGCGCGCCATCTCGATCGGCACGTACAGCTCATAGCCCGGCCCGCCGACGTAGCTCATGCGGGCGGCGCGCACCCGGGCGAAGCCGACATCGATCTCGCGGGTCCAGGAGAACTTCAGCGCTTCGGGCGAAAGGTCGTCGGGGCTCACGCGCGGCAGCAAGTCGCGCACCTTCGGCCCCATCACCGACAGCACGGCGTACATCGCCGAAACGTCGGTGAGGACCGCGTGCTGGCCGGGCGCGATGTGGCGGCCGATCCAGTCGGCGTCGCGCGTGGCCTGGGCCGAACCGGTGACGATCAGGAAGCGATCGGCCGCCTGGCGCATGACGGTGAGGTCGCTCTCGATGCCGCCGCGCTCGTTGAGCATGGGCGTGTAGACCATCTTGCCCACCGGCACGTCCATCTCGTTGGCGCACAGGCGCTCCAGCAGCGCCAGCGCATCGCTGCCTTGCAGCAGCAGCTTGGCGAACGAGGTCTGGTCGTAGATCGCCACCGCGTCGCGCGTCGCCTTCTGTTCCTCGAGCATCCAGGGCAGCCAGCCGGGCGTGCCCAAGGTGTGCGGCGGGCGTCCGTGAAATTGCGCCTCCCCCCGGGACGTTGGGAGGGGGGTGTTTGATTCGCTCGATGCGCCGTCGCGCCCCCACTCCAGCCCTCCCCCGGAGGGGGAGGGAGCAAGGGGCGGCCGGAAGTAGTTCACCCGCTCCCAGCCGTTCTTGCTGCCGAACTCGGCGCCCTTGGCGGCCAGGATGTCGTACAGCGGCGAGGTGCGCAGCGGCCGCGCCGATTCCAGTTCCTGCCGCGGCCAGCGCATCGCGTAGTGCAGGCCCAGGGTCTCGCCGGTGCGCTGTGCCAGCGCGCGGCGGTTGCCGGTGAAGGGCGCGAAGCGGCGGATGTCCACTTCCCAAACGTCCTGGCCCGGCTCGCCGGCAAGGATCCATTCGGCCATCAGCCGGCCGGCGCCGCCGCTGTTGGCGATGCCGGCCGAATTGAAGCCGGCGCAGACGAAGTAGTTGCGCAGCTCCGGCGCCTCGCCCAGGATGAAGTTGCCGTCCGGCGTGAAGCTCTCCGGGCCGTTCAGCAGCAGCTTGACCTCGGCGCTGGCCAGGCAGGGCGTGCGGTGCAGCGCGTTCGTCATCAGGGGCTCGAACTGGTCCCAGTCCTCGTCCAGCAGCTGGAACTGGAAGTCGCGCGGGATCGGGTCGACCTTCCAGGGCTTGGCCTGCGGCTCGAAACCGCCCATCAGCAGGCCGCCCACTTCCTCCTTGTAGTAGATGAAGCCGTCGGGGTCGCGCATCACCGGCAGCATGGGGTGCACGCCCTCGATGCGGCCGGTGACGATGTAGAAGTGCTCGGCCGAAAAGAGCGGCACGTTCACGCCCGCCAGCGCGCCGAACTGGCGCGCCCACTGGCCGGCGCAGTTGACCAGCACTTCGCAGCGGACTTCGCCCTCGCTCGTGCGCACCCCGGCCACGCGCCCGTGCTCGGTGATCACGCCGGTGACCTCGACGCCTTCGGCGATCTTCACGCCGCGCAGCCGCGCGCCCTTGGCCAGCGACATGCACAGGTCGGCCGGATTGGCCTTGCCGTCGCCCGGCAGCCACAGGGCGCCCTGCAGGTCGTCGGTGCGCATCACCGGCACCTTCTCGCCGGCCTCGCGCGGCGAAATCTCGTGGCACTCGACGCCGAAGCTGCGCGCCAGCGCGAGCTGCTTCTTGAACACCTGCATGCGATCGGGCGTGCGCGCGACGTTGACGCTGCCGCAGCGCTTCCAGCCGGTGGCCAGGCCCGTTTCCGCTTCCAGCGTGGCGTACAGCTCGATGCCGTACTTGCTCAGCTGGGTCATGGCGCGGTTCGGCCGCATCTGGCCCACCAGCCCGGCGGCATGCCAGGTGGTCCCGCTGGTCAGCTTGCCCTGCTCCAGCAGCAGGACGTCGGTGCGACCCAGCTTCGCGAGGTGGTAGGCGACCGAGCAGCCGGCGATGCCGCCGCCGACGATCACGATCTGGGCTTGCGACGGCAGGTTCATGAGAGATGGGTCCCTAGCCGAGACGCAGCGCCATCACGCCGCCGACGATGGCGGCGGTGCCGACGGCGCGCCGCAGGCTGAAGGCTTCCTTGAGGAACCAGGTGCCGAGCAGCGCGGCGAACAGCACCGAGGTCTCGCGCAGGGCGGCGACGGTGGCCACCGGCGCGCGCGTCATCGCCCACAGCGCGATGCCATAGGAGCCGAGCGAGGCACTGGCGGCCACCAAGGCCACCGGCCAGCGCCGCTGCACATAGGGCCAGGCGGTGGCGCCGCCGCGGCGCGCCAGCACCATCAGCGCGAACGGCCAGCCGTCCAGCACGAACAGCGCCACCACGTACTGCAGCGGATTGCCGCTGGCGCGCGCCCCCAGTGCGTCCACCACGGTGTACAGGGCGATCACCACCGCGTTCGCCAGTGCGAAGCCGACCGCGCGCGGCGAATCCAGGGCATGGCGCGACAGGCCCAGCGCCAGCACGCCGCAACTGACCCCCAGCACCCCGGCCCAGGCCAGCGGCGACAGCGTCTCGCCCACCGTCATTGACGCCGACAAAGCCACCAGCAGCGGCGCGGTGCCGCGCATCAGCGGATAGGTGAGCCCGAGCTCGCCGTGCTTGTAGGCGCCGGTGAGGGCGATGTAGTAGCCGATGTGGATCACCACCGAGGCCAGGATGTAGGGCCAGGAGGCGGCAGCCGGCCAGCCGAGCAGCAGCGCCAGGGGCAGCGCCACCAGCGAGCCGACCAGGTGGATGGTGGCGGTGTCCAGCGCCTTGTCGTGACTGGACTTGACCAGCGCGTTCCAGCTCGCGTGCAGCAGGGCGCCGAACAGCACTGCCGCGGCGACCGGCCAGGTGAGCGTCATGCCGCCACGGCCAGCACGCAGCGCCCGGCGCGCTCGAGGAAATGCGGCAGCGGCGGTGTCGGCAGGCCCGGGGTCTTGGCCAGGTCGTCCCACTCGCGCAGCCGCACCGCCTGCGCCGCGCCCTCGCGCCGGATGAAGGCCTTGGCCTGGTCCTCGCTGAAGATGCCGCCCTGGAGCGCGAGCGAGCGTTTGGAATCCTGGGACAGCGCCGCGAAGTACGCCGGGCGCACCGCGCACAGGTAGCGCTTGGCCTCCACGTGCAGCCGGATCGGGTCCAGCACGCCGGCACCGAAGCCGCCGCGCAGAAAGGGCAGCGCGCGGAACTGGTGCAGGTCGTCCACGCCCTGCAGCGTGGGCGTCGCGCCCAGGTCGTGCAGCAGGTGGCCCAGGTCGTGCAGCAAGGCCGCGGTCACCAGTTCGTCGTCCGCCCCTTCCTGCTCGGCCAGCGCCGCGCACTGCAAGGCGTGTTCCAGCTGCGTCACCGGCTCGCCGCTGTATTGCTCCGCGCCGCGGGCGGCAAACAGCTGTTCGATGTCGGCCAGGCTCAGTGCCATGGCAGCGAGTAGGTCTTGAGGTTGGTGAAGCTCTTCATCGCCTCCTGCACGCCTTCCTTGTAGCCCAGGCCGGAGTCCTTGATGCCTCCGAAGGGCGTGAGCTCCAGCCGGTAGCCGGGCACCTCGCGCACGTTCACCGTGCCCACCTGCAGCTCGTCGACGAAGCGGGTGATGTAGTCGAGGCGGTTGGTGCACACCGAGCTCGACAGGCCGTAGGCGGTGCCGTTCGACAGCGCGATCGCTTCGTCGATATGGCGGAAGGTGAGGATGGGCGACACCGGGCCGAAGGTCTCTTCGCGCACCACGGTCATCTCGGGCCGCACGCGGTCGAGCACGGTGGGCGCGAACAGCGCGCCTTCGCGCCGCTGGCCGGCCAGCAGGCGCGCGCCCTGGGCCAGCGCCTCCTCGACGCGCGCCTCGAACAGCCGGGCGGCCGCCTCGTCGATCACCGTGCCCATGTCCATGCCCGGGTCGCCGGGGTCGCCGTGCTTCCAGGCCTGGGTCTTGGCCACGACGCGCTCGGTGAACTCCGCCGCCACCGACTCGTGCACCAGCATGCGCTTGATCGCGGTGCAGCGCTGGCCCGAGTTCTTGTACGAGCCCTGCACCGCCAGCGTGGAGGCTTCCTCGAGGTCGGCGTCCTCCATCACGATGAGGGGATCGTTGCCCCCGAGCTCGAGCACGATGCGCCGGTAGCCGGCGCGCGCGGCGATGTGCTTGCCGATCGCCACGCCGCCGGTGAAGGTCACCAGGTCGGCCGCTTCGTTGGTGATCAGCTCGTCGGCGATCTCGCGCGGATCGCCGGTGACGATGGACAGCATCGCCGGGGGCAGCCCGGCCTCGTACAGGATGTCGGCGAACAGGATCGCCGAGAACGGCACCTTCTCCGAGGGCTTGAGCACCATCCGGTTGTTGGTGGCCACGCTGGGCACCACCTTGTGCGCGACCTGGTTCATCGGGTGGTTGAAGGGCGTGATCGCGCTGATCGCGCCCAGCAGCGGCGCGCGCTGCGTGTACACGCGCCGCTTCTTGCCCTGCGGCGTCAGGTCGCAGCTGAAAATCTGCCCGTCGTCGCGCAGCACCTCGGTGGCGCCGAACAGCAGCACGTCGGCCACCCGGCCGGTTTCGTACATCGAGTCCTTCACGCACAGCCCGGACTCGGCGGTGATCAGCGCGGAAATCTCGCTGGCGCGCTCGCGCACGATTGCCGCCGCCTGGTTCAGGATGGCGGCGCGCTCGAAGCGCGTCAGCCGCGCCTTGAAAGCGGCTGCGGCGGCGAACGCCTCGCGCACCTCACCGACGCTTGCCTTGGGCACGCTGCCGAGCCGCTCACCGGTGTACGGGTTGGATACCCCGATCACGCTCTCGCGGCCCGCGCCCACGCGCCGGCCGGCGATGCGCATGGCATCGAGCTGGTGCTCGTGAATGAATTCGGCGGCGGGGCTGGACCTATTGCGCATGGTTCAGCGCCAGCTCGAAGGCGTCGAAGTTGCGCAGCCGCCGGCTGGAGTCGAAGCCGCGCAGCTTGCGGTTGAGGATCAGGGGCACGCGCTGCTCGCTGATGCCGCCGTGCGAGCGCAGCGGCGCGTCCAGCCCCGACAGGTCGTGCCGGCTGGCGCTGCTGCCGATCACGGTGGAGCGCTCGGAGACGCAGACGATGTCGCCGATGCGGTCGGCCGGGAGTTCGAAGCGCTGCGCCGCCGCGGCGCGCTCCAGCACCAGCTCCATGCCGCGCAGGCGCTGCAGGGCCGGCATGACCTGGCTGGGCGCGACGCCTTCGGGCAGGTACACCGTGGCGAAGGAGCCGAGCGCGCCGTGGTGCACCACGTAGGGGTCGGTGATGGGCAGGATCACGCGCGCCTGGCCCGCGCCCAGTTCGCGGTCGAACCAGTCCTGCAGGTAGATCACGTCGGGCGCGCCGTCCAGGCCCACCTTGGCATTCATGCCGTGGTCGGCGGTGAGCGCGATCAGGCAGCCGGCCGCGTCCAGCTGCCCCAGGTAGCCGTCCATCATGGCGTAGAAGGCGTTGGCCTGCGGCGTGCCCGGCGCGTGCTTGTGCTGCACGTAGTCGGTGGTCGACAGGTACATCACGTCGGGCCGATGCTTCGCCATCAGCTGCACGCCGGCGGCGAACACGAACTCCGACAGCTCGGCGCTGTAGACATCCGGCACCGGGCGGCCCACCAGCCCGAGCACATCGGTGATGCCGTTCTCTTCCTGGGTGACCTGGTTGGCCTTTTCCGAGGAGAAGCAGATGCCCCCGCGCACGCCATGGCCCAGCAGCCGGCGCAGCTTGTCCTTGGCCGTCACCACGGCCACGCGCCGACCGGCCTCGGACAGGGCGGCCAGCACGCTGGGCGCGCGCAGCCATTTCGGGTCGTTCATCATGACCTCTTCGCCGCTGGCCATGTCGAACAGGTAATTGCCGCAGATGCCGTGCACGCTGGGCGGCGCGCCGGTCACGATGGAAAGGTTGTTCGGGTTGGTGAAGCTGGGCACCACGCAATCGGCCACCAGGCCGGTGCCCTCGGCCAGCGTTCGCTTCAGCCAGGGTGCCTGGCCGGCGGCCACGACCTGCGCGATGTAGTCGGGCTCGCAGCCGTCCACGCAGACCACCACGGTGGGTTGCAACGGCAGTTGATAGTCGCGCTTATTGACGTGCAGCACGGGGAACCTTCCGGGCGTTGGCGGCCTGCGCCCGCTCGCGGCGCCGCAGGTCGTTCTCGATCGTGCGCTGCTTGCTTTCCATCACATGCTCGAACAGGGCCTTGCCGGCCGCCTCCGGGTCACCCGAGGCGATCGCCTTGATGATCTGGCGGTGCTCGCCGGCGGAGATCGGCAGCAGCCAGCCGTCGGCCAGGTTCAGGCGCCGGAACAGCGACAGCTCCTTGATCAGCTTGCGATAGATCGCGGTCAGCTTGCCGTTGCCGGCCATCTCGACCAGGCGGTCGTGGAACTTGAGGTTCAGCAGGTGGTACTGGTAGGCGTCCTGCGCCTTCACCGCCTTTTCCATCGCGTCCACCAGGCCCTTGAGCTCCTTGAGCTGGGCCGGCGTGATGCTGGCGGCGAGCCGGCGCCCCACCAGTTCGTCCATGGCGGCGCGCAGGTCGAAGATCTCCACCGCCTCGTCGATCGGGATGTCGCGCACGAACACCCCGCGGTTCTTCTCGGTGCGCACCAGGCCGGCTTCGTCCAGCATGCGGAAGGCTTCGCGCACGGGGCCGCGCGACACGCCCATCTTCTGCGCCAGGGTGGCTTCGATCAGCTTGCTGCCGGGCGCGTATTCGCCCTGCAGGATGGCGCGCTCGATCTCCTGCTGCACCACGCTCGTGAGCGAACTGCTCTGAAGCAGTGCGATCGTGGGATGCGCGACGGCATTCATGCCCTGATTAAAGCAGCATCGCGGGGATTGTCAACAATCTGCAAAAAACAATTGACAGCATATCCAGCGCGACGTTAAATCAACCGCGAGGTGCCCATGGTCGGGGAGGAGTGACAGCGTTGTCGTCACAGGGTCACCGGCGGTCCGCAAGCGTTCTTCACTGTTTGTAGGAGTCCCACTCATGCGTTCGTCCCTCGCCCTGAAAACCACCCTCGTGCTCGGCCTGGCGGCCTTCGCGGCCGCCGCCTTCGCGCAGAAGACCCAACTGCTGGTCTACACCGCGCTGGAGACCGACCAGCTCAAGGCCTACCAGGAAGGCTTCAACAAGCTCCATCCGGAGATCGAGTTGAAGTGGGTGCGCGATTCCACCGGCGTGATCACCGCCAAGCTGCTGGCCGAAAAGGCCAACCCGCAGGCGGACGTGGTGATGGGTGTGGCGGCCACCAGCCTGGCGCTGATGGACAAGAACGGCATGCTCGAGCCCTACGCGCCGCTGAACCTGGACGCGATCATGAGCCAGTACCGCGACAAGAAGAAGCCGCCGGCCTGGTGGGGCATGGACGTGTGGGGCGCCACGGTGTGCTTCAACACCGTCGAAGCGCAGAAGCGCAACCTGCCCAAGCCGGAGACCTGGAAAGACCTGGCCAAGCCGGTCTACAAGGGCCAGATCGTGATGCCCAACCCGGCCTCCAGCGGCACCGGCTACTTCGACGTGACGGCCTGGCTCTCGCTGTTCGGCGACGACGGCGGCAAGGGCGGCGGCTGGAAGTACATGGACGCATTGCACGAGAACATCGCGCAGTACACCCATTCCGGCTCCAAGCCCTGCAACATGGCGGCCTCCGGCGAGTACGTGATGGGCATCTCCTTCGAGTACCGCGCCAACAGCAACAAGGCCAAGGGCGCGCCGATCGACCTGGTGTTCCCCAAGGAAGGCCTGGGCTGGGACCTGGAGGCCTTCGCCATCCACAAGGGCACCAAGAAGCTCGAGGCCGCCAAGAAGCTGGCCGACTGGGCGTCGAGCAAGGACGCCATGCTGCTGTACGGCAAGAACTTCGCCATCACCGCGCAGCCGGGCGTGGCGGCGCCGCTGCCCAACGTGCCCAAGGACTATGAAGCGCGCCTGGTGAAGATGGACTTCGGCTGGGCCGCCGAGAACCGCGAGCGCATCCTGGCCGAGTGGACCAAGCGCTACGACAGCAAGAGCGAAAAGCGCAGCCCCTGATCGCATGACGCAGGAAGCCGCCGCTCAATCATCAGCGAACGGCGCAGCGGCGCCGCATGTCATCGAGCTGCGCCGGATCCACAAGGAGTTCGGCGCATTCACTGCGCTGCAAGCCATTGACCTGGGCATCCGCCAGGGCGAGTTCGTCTGCTTCTTGGGGCCCTCGGGCTGCGGCAAGACCACGCTGCTGCGCATCATCGCCGGGCTGGAGGTGCAGACCTCCGGCGAGGTCTGGCAGAACGGCCGCGATATCTCGCGCCTGCCGCCGGCGCAGCGCGACTACGGCATCGTGTTCCAGAGCTATGCGCTGTTTCCGAACCTGACGGTGGCCGACAACGTGGCCTACGGGCTGGTGAATCGCCGGGTGCCGCGCACGCAGATCGAGGCGCGCGTGGCCGAGCTGCTCAAGCTGGTCGGGCTGCCCGGCAGCCAGAAGAAGTACCCGGGCCAGCTCTCGGGCGGCCAGCAGCAGCGCATCGCCCTGGCCCGGGCCCTGGCCACCTCGCCCGGGCTGCTGCTGCTGGACGAGCCGCTGTCGGCGCTCGATGCGCTGGAGCGCGTGCGGCTGCGCCAGGAGATCCGCGCGCTGCAGCAGAAGGTGGGCGTCACCACCATCATGGTCACCCACGACCAGGAAGAGGCGCTGTCGGTGGCCGACCGCATCGTGGTCATGAACCAGGGCGCGATCGAGCAGGCCGGCACGCCGCTGGATATCTACCGCGAGCCGGCCTCGCCCTTCGTCGCCGATTTCGTCGGCAAGGTCAACGTGCTGCCGGCGCGCATCGCCGGCGGCGAGCTGCGCGTCGGCGCGCTGCACCTGCCCTGCGAAGGCGAGGACCGCGAGGCGCGCGTGTACCTGCGGCCGGAAGACGTGCTGGCGCGGCCCATCGCCGAGGGCGATGCCCATGTGTTCGACGCCGAAATCGAGAAGATCGAGTTCCTCGGTTCGTACTGCCATGTGAAGGTGGCCTCGCCGGCGCTCGACCAGCACCGGCTGACGGTCTACCTGTCGCTCAACTACCTGTCGGAGCGGTCGCTGTCGGTCGGCTCACCGCTCAAGCTCAAGCTCTTGCCCGAGCGCATCAAGGTGTTCTGATGTCCGCGGTGCTGCCATCGTCCGGCGAAGCCGCGGGCACGGTCCGGCAATCGGCGCACTGGACCGACCGCCTCGCGCAGGCCGCGCTGCTGCTGGTGGCGCTGGCGCTGGTCGCCTTCCTCGCCCTGCCGCTGCTGACCATCCTGCTGCACGCGGTGCAGGGCAAGGCCGGCGAGTTCGTCGCCCTGGACAACTTCATCGCCTATGCCCACAGCCCGGCGCTGCTCACCAGCCTGTGGAACAGCGTGTGGGTGTCGACGCTGGTGACCCTGATCACCGTGCCGCTGGCCTTCGGCTTCGCTTACGCGCTGGCACGCTCGTGCATGCCGCTCAAGCCGCTGTTTCGCGGCATCACGCTGATTCCCTTGCTGGCACCCTCGCTGCTGTCGGCGATCTCGCTGATCTACTGGTTCGGCAACCAGGGCGTGCTGCGCGACTGGATGAAGGGCCTGGGCATCGCCGAGATCTACGGCGCGCCGGGCATCGTGCTGGCCGAGTGCTTCGCGGTCTTCCCGCATGCGCTCATGATCCTGGTGACGGCGCTGTCGCTGGCCGACGCGCGCCTGTACGAGGCGGCCGACGCCATGGGCACCAGTGCGGCGCGCAAGTTCCTCACCATCACGCTGCCGGGCGCCAAGTACGGCCTGATCTCGGCGGCGCTGGTCACCTTCACGCTGGTGATCACCGACTTCGGCATCCCCAAGGTGATCGGCGGCAGCTTCAACGTGCTGGCCACCGACGTGTTCAAGCTGGTGATCGGCCAGCAGGACTTTTCCAAGGGCGCGGTGGTGGCGATCCTGCTGCTGGCGCCGGCCGTGATCACCTTCGCGGTGGACCACTACGTGAGCCGGCGCCAGACCGCGATGCTGACCGCCCGCGCGGTGCCCTACCGGCCCAAGCGCGCGCCCCGGTACGACGCCGCCATGACGCTGTACTGCTGCGTCATTGCCTTCCTGGTGCTGGCCATGCTCGGGATGGCGGTGTTCGCCTCCTTCGCCAGCTTCTGGCCCTACAAGCTCACGCCCAGCCTGCGGCACTACATGCTGGGACTGGTCGACGCCGAAGTGGGCGAAGCCTTCGTCAACAGCCTGAAGATGGCGGCGGGCACCGCGGTGTTCGGCACCGCGCTGGTGTTCTGCGCCGCCTACCTGCTGGAAAAGACCAAGGGCATGGACGGCCTGCGCGCCATCGTGCGGCTGCTGGCGATGCTGCCGATGGCGGTGCCGGGCCTGGTGCTGGGCCTGGGCTACATCTTCTTCTTCAACCAGCCGGGCAATCCGCTGAATCCGCTTTATCACACGCTGACGCTGCTGACCCTGTGCACCGTCGTCCACTTCTACACCACCGGCCACCTGACGGCGGTCACCGCGCTGAAGTCGCTGGACAGCGAATTCGAGGCCGTCAGCGCCTCGCTCAAGGTGCCCTTCTTCAAGACCTTCTGGCGCGTGACCTTGCCGATCTGCACGCCGGCGCTGGTGGACATCGCCCGCTACTTCTTCATCAACGCCATGACCACCATTTCGGCCGTGGTGTTCCTCTATTCGCCGGAAACGAAGGTCGCCTCGATCGCCATCCTCAACCTCGACGAGGCCGGCGAGATCGGCGCCGCCGCCGCGATGGCGGTGCTGATCGCCGCCGCCTCGGCGACCGCCACCCTGCTGTTCATGTCCCTGGCCTGGTGGATCGACCGCCGCACCCAGGCCTGGCGCGGCACCGAAAGATAGGACACCCATGGACCGAGACAAGATCCTGCTGACCCCCGGACCGCTGACCACCACGCTGCGCACCAAGCTGGCGATGCTGCGCGACTGGGGCTCCTGGGACAGCGACTTCAACGAGGTGACGGCGCGCGTGCGCCGCAGCCTGCTGAAGATCATCCACGCCGAGGACACGCACGTGGTGGTGCCGCTGCAGGGCAGCGGCACCTTCAGCGTGGAGGCCGCGGTGGCGACCCTGGTGCCGCGCGACGGCCATGTGCTGGTGCTGGACAACGGCGCCTACTGCAAGCGCGCGGCGCGCCTCACCACGCTGATGGGCCGGCGCTGCACGATCGTGTCTTTCGACGAGGCCGAGCAGGTGTCGGCGCAGGTGCTGGACGACCAGCTCGCGGCCGATGCCTCCATCACGCATGTGGTGATGATCCACTGCGAAACCGGTGCCGGCGTGTGGAACCCGCTGCCGCAGGTGGCCGAGGTCTGTGCGCGGCACCGGCGTGGACTCATCATCGACGCGATGAGTTCCTTCGGCGCCCTGCCGATCGATGCCCGCGAAATCAGGTTCGACGCGCTGGTCGCCGCCAGCGGCAAGTGCCTGGAAGGCGTGCCGGGCATGGGCTTCGTGTTCATCCGCAAGAAAGTGCTGGACCGCTGCGCCGGCCAGAGCCAGTCGCTCGCCATGGACCTGCACGACCAGCATGTGTACATGGAAAAAACCGGCCAGTGGCGCTTCACCCCGCCCACGCACGTGGTGGTGGCGCTGGCCGAGGCGATCGCGCAGTTCGAGGAGGAAGGCGGTCAGCCGGCCCGGCTGGCGCGCTACACCCGCAACTACCATGCCCTCATCGACGGCATGTCGCGCCTGGGATTCATGCCTTTCCTGGATCCCGGCATCCAGGCGCCCATCATCGTTACCTTCCATGCGCCGGGCGATCCCAGCTACGAGTTCAAGGCCTTCTACCAGGCCGCGCGGAAACACGGGTTCATCCTCTACCCCGGCAAGCTGACACAGATCGAGACTTTTCGCGTAGGCTGTATCGGCGCCATCGGACCGAACGAGATCGAGCAGGCGGTGCACGCGGTGGCGCTGGCACTGGAGGAGATGGGCATCGCCTCCGGCGAGCCCGCGATCAACGGCTAACCCGAGGAGATCGAACACACGATGGCAACGAACACCCAGGTCCATCCGGCGCTCGACGCCATCCGCAAGAGCGGCGCGAGCAAGGTCAAGGTCGCCTGCAGCGACATCGACGGCATCCTGCGCGGCAAGTACCTGCACAAGGACAAGTTCGAGGGCGCGGCCGAGGGCGGCTTCGGTTTCTGCGACGTGGTGTTCGGCTGGGACTCCGGCGACCAGTGCTACGACAACGCCCAGGTGACCGGCTGGCAGCACGGCTTTCCCGATGCGCTGGCGCGGCTGGACCTGGACACGCATCGCCAGGTGCCCTGGGACGGCATGGTCGACTTCTTCCTCGGCGAGTTCGTCAACGCCGACGGCACGCCCTACCCGGTGTGTCCGCGCCAGACCTTGAAGCGCGTGCTGGCACGCGCCGGGAAGCTGGGCTTCCAGGTGATGACCGGCGTCGAGTACGAGTGGTTCAATTTCCGCGAGACGCCGCAGAGCTGGGCCGCCAAGAAGGGGGTCGGCCCCGAGACGCTCACCCCCGGCATGTTCGGCTACTCGCTGCTGCGCGCCAACCAGAACCGCGACTTCTTCAATGCGCTGCTCGACGAGATGCTGGCCTTCCGGGTGCCGATCGAGGGCCTGCACACCGAGACCGGCCCCGGCGTGTACGAGGCGGCGATCGGATTTTCCGAGGCGCTGGAACAGGCCGACCGCGCGGTGCTGTTCAAGACCGGCGCCAAGGAGATCGGCGCGCGCTTCGGCATCATGCCCAGCTTCATGGCCAAGTGGAGCCAGCAGTACCCGGGCTGCAGCGGCCACATCCACCAGAGCCTGTCGGACGGCAAGAGCAACCTGTTCTACGGTGCGGAAACGCCGACCAGGATGAGTCCGCTGTTCGAAAGCTACCTGGCCGGCCAGCTCGCCTGCCTGATGGAATTCGCGCCCATGTTCTGGCCCACCATCAACAGCTACAAGCGGCTGGTCGACGGCTTCTGGGCGCCGGTGAAGCCGACCTGGGGCCTGGACAACCGCACCGCCAGCTTCCGCGTGATCGCCGGCAGCCCCAAGGCCACGCGGCTGGAGACGCGCTGCCCGGGCGCCGACATCAACCCCTACCTGGCGATGGCGGCGGTGGTGGCGGCCGGCCTGCATGGCGTCGAGAAGGGCCTGAAGCTCACCGCCGCGCCGATCACCGGCACCAACCAGGGCGCAGAGAACATCCCGCGCGCGCCGCGCACCCTGATCGAGACCACGCGCATCTTCCGCGATTCGGCAGTCGCGCGCGACTTCCTGGGCGATACCTTCGTCGAGCATTTCGCCGCCACGCGCGAGTGGGAATGGCGCCAGTGGCTGGACGGCGTGACCGACTGGGAACTGAAACGCTACTTCGAAATCATCTAGGGACGCATTCGACACATGGAGATTCGCCGACTGGGCCTGCGCGATGCGGCGGACTACCGCACGCTGCGCCTGCGCTCGTTCATGGAGCACCCGGAAGCCTTCACCACCAGCTACGAGGAGCTGGAGCGGCAGTCGCTGCAGGACACCGAGAAGCGCCTCGCGGCATTGCACATGAAGCTGTGGGGTGCGTTCCGGGACGGCAAGCTGTGCGGCTATGTCGGGCTGGACCGCGAAACGCGCGTCAAGAGCCGCCACAAGGCGACGCTGGTGGGCATGTACGTGGAGCCCGAGTTCAGCGGCCGCGGCACCGGCCGCGCGCTGATCCAGGCGCTGCTGCGCGAGGCGCGCGCGGACGGCATCGAGCTGGTGGTGCTGACCGTCACCGAAGGCGACGGCCCGGCCGCCCGGCTGTACGAACGCTGCGGCTTCCGCTCCTTCGGCGTCGAGCCGCGCGCCATCAAGGTCGGCGGCCGCTACTACGCGAAGAAGCACATGTACATCGAACTCGGGGCCGCATCGTGAGCATCACCCAGTTTGCGTTTCCCACTCCCATCCGTTTCGGCGCCGGCGCGCGCCGGGAAGTCGCCGGGCACCTGCGCCAGCGCGGCTTGGCACGGCCGCTGATCGTCACCGACCGCGCGCTGGCGGCGCTGCCGGTGCTGGCCGAGTTCCGCTCGCACCTGCAGGACCTGGACAGCGCGGTGTACGCCGGCGTGTTCGGCAACCCGACCGCCAGCCAGGTGATGGCCGGCGCCGAGGCCTTCCGCGCCCACCGCGCCGACTGCGTGATCGGCTTCGGCGGCGGCGCGGCGCTGGACGTGGCCAAGGTGGTGGGACTGGCGGCCACGCACCCGGGCCACATCCTCGAGTACGCCTGGGACCACCCCCAGGTGCGCGCGATCGGCCAGGAGCTGCCGTACTTCGTCGCCCTGCCCACCACCTCGGGCACTGGCTCGGAAGTGGGGCGCTCCTCGGTGATCAGCGAGGACGACACCCACCTCAAGCGCATCATCTTCAGCCCCAGGGTGCTGGCCCGGACCGTGTTCGCCGACCCGGAACTGACGCTGGCCCTGCCCGCCGCCGTGACTGCCGCCACCGGCATGGACGCGCTCACCCACAACGTCGAGAGCTACCTGTCGCCCGCCTACCACCCGCTGTGCGACGGCATCGCGCTGGAAGGCACGCGGATCGCCGCCCGTTCGCTGGCGGCGGCCGTGCACGAGCCCGGCAACCTGCAGGCGCGCAGCGACATGATGATGGCCTCGATGATGGGCGCGATCGCCTTCCAGAAGGACCTGGGGGCCGTGCACTCCTGCGCCCACGCGCTGGGCGCGGTGTGCGACCTGCACCACGGCCTGGCCAACGCGCTGATGATCGACACCGTGCTCGACTGGAACCGGCAGGCGGTGCCGGAGAAATTCGACGAGCTCGCGCACGTCTGCCGCGTCGACGGTGGCGGCGAAGCTTTCGTGCCCTGGCTGCGCGCGCTCAAGGCGCGGGTGGGCATCACCGGCCGCCTTAGCGCGCACGGCGTGCGCCGCGAGCAGCTGCCGCGCCTGGTCGAGATCGCGGTGGCCGACATCTGCCACCAGACCAACCCGCGGCCGGTGAGCGTGGCCGATTTCGAGCGGCTGTTCCTCGAGGCGATGTAAGGTGGACCCGCAGCGGCTGAAGATCGGCATCTCGGCGTGCTTCATGCACGCGGACCCGACGCGGGCGCTGTTCACCGGCAAGACCCTGCAGTACGTGGAGCAGTCGATCGCCCACTGGGTGATGTCCACCGGCGCGCTGGCGGTGATGATTCCCAGCCCGAGCGGCGCCACCCGGCGCGGCGACGTCACGCTGGACCATTACGCGCAATGGCTGGACGGCCTGGTGCTGCACGGCGGCGCCGATGTCTCGCCGCTGTCCTACGGCGAGCAGCCACTGCAGGAGCGCTGGGCCGGCGACAAGATCCGCGACGAGTACGAGATCGACCTGGTCGCCGCCTTCGAGCGGCAGGGCAAGCCGGTGTTCGGCGTCTGCCGCGGACTGCAGTTGGTCAACGTCGCCTACGGCGGCACGCTCTACCAGGACATCGCGACGCAGCTGCCCGAGGCCCTGCCGCACCGCGACGCCTCGGTGTACGACCGCAACTTCCACACCGTCGACATCGTGGCCGGCACGCGGCTGGCGCAGCTGTATCCGCAGGACGCGCGCGTCAAGGTCAACAGCATCCACCACCAGGCCATCAAGCGCCTAGCCGAGGGCTTCGAGGTCGAGGCCCTCAGCCACGAAGACGGCCTGATCGAAGCCATCCGTCGCGCCGATCGCGGCAAGCCCTACCTGGCCGCGGTGCAGTGGCACCCCGAGTTCCACCAGCCCGGCGCCGACACGATCGACGATGCGGCGCTGCTGGCGGACTTCCTCGCTGCTGCTGCCGCCGCGCGAAGCCCATGACCTCACTCAGCATCCAGAACCCCGCCACCGGCGAAACGATCGCCGAGTTGCCCGCCGATGACGCCGCCTCGGTGCAGCGCAAGGCCGAGGCCGCGCGCGCCGCGCAGCCGGGCTGGGCCGCCACGCCGCTGGCCGAGCGCCAGGCCTGCATCGCCCGCTTCCGCGAAGCCGTGGTGCGCGAGCTGCCGCGGCTGGCGGAAGTGCTGACGCGCGAAACCGGCAAGCCGATCCGCATGTCGCGCAACGAGCTCAACGGCCTGCTGGGCCGGCTCGATTTCTTCGTCGGCATGGTCGAGCCAGTCACCGCGGTGGAGACGGTGTACGACCAGGACGGGATGATGGAGCGCATCGAGCACCTGCCGCTGGGCGTGGTGGCCAACATCTCGGCCTGGAACTACCCGTGGTTCGTCGGCTGCAACGTGATCGTGCCGGCGCTGCTGACCGGCAACGCGGTGCTGTACAAGCCCTCGGAGTTCGCCACGCTGACCGGCCTGGAGATCGGCCGCCTGCTGCACGAGGCGGGCGTGCCGCGCGAGGTGTTCGTGCCGCTGGTCGGCGGCGGTGCCACCGGCGCGGCACTGCTGGAGCAGCAGATCGACGGCCTGTTCTTCACCGGCTCGCACGCGACCGGCGTGCGCATCGCGCAGGCGCTCGGTGCCCGCCTGGTCAAGCTCCAGCTGGAGCTCGGCGGCAAGGACCCGACCTACGTCTGCGACGACGCCGACGCCAAGGCGGCCGCCGAATCGCTGGCCGACGGCGCCATGTACAACACCGGCCAGAGCTGCTGCTCGGTCGAGCGCATCTACGTGCACGAGAAGATTCACGACGCCTTCCTCGCCCACTTCGTGGCGGCGGTCAAGGGCTTCCGGGTCGGCGATCCGATGCGCGAGGACACTTACATCGGCGCCATCACGCGCGCGCCGCAGCTGCAGGTGCTGGATGCGCAGGTGGCCGACGCAAAGGCCAAGGGCGCGCTGCTGCACACCGGCGGCCACCGGCTGCCCGGCCCGGGCAACTGGTATGCGCCCACCGTCTTCAGCCGCGGGGACCACACGATGGCGCTGATGCGCGAGGAAAGCTTCGGTCCCATCATCGGCATCCAGAAAGTGGCCGGCGACGAGGAGGCGGTGCGGCTGATGAACGACACCCGCTACGGCCTGACGGCGGGCGTGTACACGCCCCACGCCGCGCGCGCCGAGCGGCTGCTGGCGCAGGTCCGGGCGGGCAGCGTCTACTGGAACTGCTGCGACCGCGTCAGCCCGCGGCTGCCCTGGAGCGGCTGCGGCGACTCGGGCCTGGGGCTGACGCTCTCGAGCTACGGCATCGAGACCTTCACCCGCCCGCGCGCCTGGCACCTGCGGCGGCCATGAAGCCGCGCCTGACCCTGTTCGATCTCGACGAGACCTTGCTGGCGGGCGACAGCGACGTGCTGTGGTGCGAGCTGCTGATGGCGCGCGGCCTGCTCAATGCCGCCGACTTCGGGCCACGCAATGCCGACATGGAGACGCGCTACCGCGCCAGCAGCGTGAGCGCACAGGAATTCGCCGGCTTCTACCTCAGTCTGCTCACCGGCCGCACCCCGGCGTCGCTGGAACCGCTGCGCGCGGAGTTCCTGCGCGACTGGGTGGTGCCGCGCATCCCCCCGGCCGCGCTGCGGCTGGTGCAGGCGCACCAGGCGCAGGGCGACCTGGTGGTGATGACCACCGCCACCAACCGCTTCATCACCGAGCTGACCGCGCGGCATTTCGGCATCGAGCACCTGATCGCGATCGAGCCGGAAGTCGCGCAGGGCGCCTTCACCGGCCGCAGCACGGGCACCCTCAACATGCGCGAGGGCAAGGTGGCGCGGCTGCACGACTGGCTGCGCGGGCGCGGCGCGGCGCTGGCCGACTTCCACAGCACCGCCTATAGCGACTCGATGAACGACCTGCCCCTGCTGGAGGCGGTGAACGAAGCCGTGGCGGTCGATCCGGCGCCGCGCCTGGCCGCCATCGCGGCCGCGCGCGGCTGGCGCGTGCTCGGGCTCAGGGCCTAGCGGCCCTGCGGCAGCGAATCACTTCGCCTTCGCCCGCCCGTACTTGGCGGTGAAGCTCGCCTGTCCGATCTTGTTGGCGTTGACCATGAAGCCGGCCAGCGCCGCGCTGGCGTCGGGCGGGATGTCCAGCTTGTCGGTCTTCAACGCGTACACCGTGAAGATGTAGCGGTGCGGCTTGTCGCCTTGCGGCGGGCAGGCGCCGCCCCAGGCGGCGCTGCCGAAATCGGTCTTGACCATGGCCGCGCCCTTGGGCAGCTTGGCGCCGCCGGCGGCGCCGGCATCGGCGGGCAGCTCGGTGGTGTCGGCCGGGATGTTGATCACGTACCAGTGCCACCAGCCGGAGCCGGTGGGCGCGTCGGGGTCGTACACGCTGACCGCGAAGCTCTTGGCGTCCTTGGGTGCGCCGCTCCACTTGAGCGCCGGGGACTTGTTCTCGCCCGCGCAGCCGAAGCCGTTGAACTCGAACTTCTTGTCCATCATCGCGTTCGGCTTGAGGTCCGGGCTTTCCAGCTTCATGGCGGCTTGCGCCAGCGGCGCGGCGGCGATGAGCGCGGCGGCGATCAGGGTGCGGGTCATGGGCATCTCCAACCGGTCGGGGAGAGGATGATGCGCCACGGCCGCGCTTGGGGTCAAGGGCGCGAGCCGGCCGCTTGCGGATCAGCTCGGCCGTTGCGGGCGCTCAGCTCAGATGCTTGCCGACGATGCCGGCCAGTTCGAACATCGTCACCTGGTCCTTGCCGAACACGGGTTTCAGCTTGGCGTCGGCGTTGATGGCGCGCTTGTTGGCGGCGTCCTGCAGGCCGTTCGCCTTGATGTAGTCCCACAGCTTCTTGATGACCTGGGTGCGCGCCACCGGCTCGCTGCCAATCACCGCGGCCAGCGCCGGGCTGGGGGTCAGGCCTGCGGCGGTCTTGCGCGGCGCCTTGGCGGCGGCTTTCCTGGCCGGCGCCGCCTTCTTGGCGGGCGCGGCTCTCTTCGCCGCGGCCTTGGCCGGCGCCGCAGCCGTCTTGCCTGCGGCGGTCTTGCGCGGCGGGAACTTGCTCTGCCGCGGCTCGAACTCGAAGTTCACCTTGCCGGCTTCCTTGTCCCACATCAGGAAGGCCTTGAAGGCCCGGCGCGTGCGCATGGACACGAACTTGTCGAGCAGGTCGGTCTTGCCGGTGGCCAGCAGCTTTTCCATCTGCGCGCGCTCCACCGGCTGCTGCAGGATGATCTTGCCGCTCTTGAAGTCGCAGCTGGGCGTGGCCTGCTGCGGCGTCGGCACCGATTTCTCGCACAGGTAGTTGCTGCCCCACTCGAACACGCGGGCGCCGCACTTGGGGCAGGGCCCGAGCGGCTCCTGGCCGCTGAAGTCGATCACCTCGCCGGTCTCGGCCGGGTTGTCCTCGTTGCCGAAGTCGAACTCCAGCTTCCAGTTCTTGTCCTCCTCGCTGTACTTCAGCGCGATCTCGGCGGTGAAGGGCCAGCCGGCCTTGGAGCGGAAGCCCTCCAGCGGGCCGATCTTCTTGTCCTGCAGGAACTGCTCGACCTCGGCCAGCTCGAACGCGCGCCCGGCCGGGATCTTGGTGAAGGAAAAACCGCAGGGCTCGGCCTTCGGCTTGCCGATGCAGGTGTAACGCCGGTAGTTCTCCTGCACCACGCCGCCGCAGTTGGGGCAGGGCGTGCGCAGGGTCGCGTAGTCGCCCGGCACGCTGTCGCGGTCGTACTCCTTGGCCTTGCGCACGATGTGCTTGGTCATCTCGGCGATCTCGCGCATGAAGGCTTCGCGCGACAGCCGGCCGTGCTCCATCTGGGCCAGCTTGTATTCCCACTCGCCGGTCAGCTCCGGCTTGGACAGCTCCTCGACGCCCAGGCCGCGCAGCAGCGTCATCAGCTGGAAGGCCTTGGCGGTGGGGATCAGCTCGCGGCCTTCGCGCAGCATGTACTTCTCGTTGATCAGGCCTTCGATGATGGCCGCGCGGGTGGCCGGCGTGCCCAGGCCCTTTTCCTGCATGGCCTCGCGCAGCTCGTCGTCCTCGACCATCTTGCCCGCGCCTTCCATCGCGCCGAGCAGCGTCGCTTCGCTGTACCGTGCCGGCGGCCGGGTCTTCAGGCCCTTGGCTTCCACGTGCTCGGCCCGCACCATCTCGCCGGGTTTCACCGGCACCAGCACCTTGCTGTCCTCGCCGGCCTCGCCCGTGTCCGCCTCCTTGCCCCAGATGGCCAGCCAGCCCGGCTTGACTAGCACCCGGCCCTCGGTCTTGAAGCTGTGGCCCACCGCCTGCGAGATGCGGGTGGTGACCATGTATTCGGCGCTCGGGAAGAACACCGACAGGAAACGCTTGACCACCAGGTCGTACAGGCGCTGCTCGGCGTCCGACAGGCCGCTGGGTGCCTGCAGCGTCGGGATGATGGCGAAGTGATCGCTGACCTTGGCGTTGTCGAACACCCGCTTGCTCGGCTTGACGTAGCTGTTGTCGATCGCCTGCTGCGCGAACGGCGCCAGGTGGGGCATGCCGCTGCCGGCCAGCATGCCCATGGTGTCCTTCACCACCGGCAGGTAGTCCTCCGGCAGGTGGCGCGAATCGGTTCGCGGATAGGTCAGCGCCTTGTGCCGCTCGTACAGCGACTGCGCCAGCGCCAGCGTGGTCTTGGCCGAGAAGCCGAAGCGGCCGTTGGCCTCGCGCTGCAGCGAGGTCAGGTCGAACAGGCCGGGCGAGGACTGGGTGGTCGGCTTGGATTCCTCGGTGACCGTGGCGGCCTTGCCGCGCACCGCTGCCGCGATCGCGTGCGCTTCCTTCTCGGTCCAGACGCGGTCGGCCTTCTGCTCGGCGTCCTCCGGGTTCTTTTTCCAGTTCGGGTCGAACCACTTGCCGGCGTACTCGCCCGCCTCGGCCAGGAAGGTGGCGTGGACTTCCCAGTAGTCGCGGCTGACGAACCGGCGGATCTGCTCCTCGCGCTCGACCACCACCGCCAGCGTCGGCGTCTGCACCCGGCCGACGGTGGTGAGGAAGAAGCCGCCGTCGCGCGAGTTGAAGGCGGTCATGGCGCGGGTGCCGTTGATGCCCACCAGCCAGTCGGCTTCCGAGCGCGAGCGCGCCGCGTCCGCCAGGCCTGCCATCTGGCGGTCGGTGCGCAGTTGGTCGAAGCCGTCGCGGATCGCCTGCGGCGTCATCGACTGCAGCCACAGGCGCTTGACCGGCTTGCCCAGCGCCTTGCCGCCGCCGGCGTACTGCTCGATCAGCCGGAAGATGAGTTCGCCCTCACGGCCCGCGTCGCAGGCGTTGACCAGTTCGGCCACGTCCTTGCGCTTGGCGAGCTTGACCACCGCGTTCAGGCGCGACTTGGTCTTGTCCACCGGCTTGAGGTCGAAATACGGCGGGATCACCGGCAGGTGCGCGAAGCTCCACTTGCCGCGCTTGATGTCGAACTGCTCGGGCGCCTGGATCTCCACCAGGTGGCCGACGGCGCTGGTGACGACATAGTTGCCGTTCTCGAAGTAATCGTCGTGCTTGTCGAATTTGCCGGCCACCGGGGTGAGCGCGCGCACGATGTCCTGCGCGACGGACGGCTTCTCGGCGATGATCAGTGTCTTTTGGCTCATACAATCGTCATTCCCTACGCGCGCGTACGCGCACGCGCACGTGTGTGTGTATTCAAGTTAACAGGTTTTTTGGCGATGGCAGAAAAGGCAGTCAACGGTGGGGCCTACGAAGCGGCCCAGGATTCCGACGCACGCAGCGCCGGCCGCCGCATCCAGGTGCGCCGCTCCGGCGTGCACGGCAAGGGCGTGTTCGCCGTGCAGGATCTCGCCGAGGGCGAGTCCATCATCGAATACGTGGGCGAGATCATCACCTGGAAGGAGGCGCAGCGCCGCCACCCGCATGATCCGAACGATCCCAACCACACCTTCTATTTCCACGTCGACGAAAAGCGCGTGATCGACGCCCTGCACGGCGGCAACTCCTCGCGCTGGATCAACCACTCCTGCGATCCGAACTGCGAGGCCGACGAAGAGGACGGGCGAGTATTCATCAAGGCGCTGCGCAACATCAAGGCCGGCGAGGAGCTGAGCTACGACTACGGGCTCATCATCGACGCGCCCTACACCAAGGCGCTCAAGGCCGAGTATCCCTGCTGGTGCGGCAGCGGCAACTGCCGCGGCACCCTGCTCGCGCCCAAGCGCCGATCCCGGCGATGACCTGGAACGGCGGCGCCATCGAAGCGGCGGTCACGCCGCTGCTGCCCGGCTTTGCCGCCGAGCTCGTCGCCGAAATCGACTCCACCAACGCCGAGCTGATGCGCCGCGCGCGCGCCGGCTTCATGGCGCCGACGCTGCTGGCGGCCGAGCGCCAGACGGCGGGCCGCGGGCGGCTCGGGCGCGGCTGGCACAGCGCGGCGGGCGACTCGCTCACCTTCTCGCTCGGCCTGCCGCTGGCGCCGGCCGACTGGTCCGGGCTGTCGCTGGCCGTGGGCGTCGCGCTGGCCGAGGCCCTGCACCCGCGCCTGGCGCTCAAGTGGCCCAATGACCTCTGGTTCGAGGACCGCAAGCTGGGCGGCATCCTGATCGAGACGGCCAGCCTGGCTGCGGCGCAGGCGCCGCGCTATGCCGTGATCGGGGTCGGCCTGAACCTGCGGCCGCCGCCGGGCGAGGGCTTGTCCACGCCGCCGGCCGCACTGGACGAACTGCTGCCGTCGGCCGCGCCGGGCGACATCCTGCTGCGCGTCGCGCGCCCGCTGGTCGAGGCCGTGAAGGCCTTCGAGATCCACGGCTTCGCGCCCTTCCGCAGCCGCTTCAACGCCCGCGATGCACTGCGCGGCCGCGCGGTCGTCCTGAGCGACGGACGCGAGGGCACCGCCGCCGGCGCCGGCGAGTCGGGCGCGCTGCTGGTGCATACTGCGGCCGGCATGGCCAGCGTCTCCAGCGCCGAAGTGAGCGTGCGGCCGGCCGTGAACGGGCCCTGATCCTGCATGCTGCGTCTCACCGTCCTGTTGCTGCTCCTCGCCAATGCGGCCTACTTCGCGTGGTCGCAGGGGTTGCTGTCCGAATGGGGCCTGGCGCCGGTGCAGCAGTCGGAGCCGCAGCGCCTTTTGCAGCAGATCAAGCCGGAGGCGATCCGCATCCTTCCCAGCGACGAAGCCCGGCGCCTCGAGGTGAGCAGCGCCGGCGCGGCGCGTCCGGCCGAATGCCTGCAGGCCAGCCTGCTGACCGAGGTCGAGGCCGCCGGCATCAAGCAGGTGGTCGACGCTTGGCCGGCCGGCAGCTGGAGCCTGGAGCCGGCGGTCGAGCCTGCGCGCTGGATCGTCTACATGGGCAAGTACCCCGATGGCGCGACCGTCGAGCGCAAGAAGGCGGAGCTGCGCTATCTCGGCGTGGCCTTCGAGCCCTTGGCCAACGCCACGCTGGAGCCCGGCCTGTCGCTGGGCGGCTATCCCAGCGAGACGGCGGCCAACCAGCAGTTCGAGGCGCTGGCGCAAAAGGGCGTGCGCACCGCCCGGGTGGTGCAGGAGCGCGCCGAAGCGCGCGGCCAGTCGCTCAGGCTGCCGGCGGTGGACGAGGCGCTGCGCCCGCGGCTGGAGAACCTGGTGCCCGCCCTGAACGGCAAGCCGCTGCGGGCCTGCCGCTGACTTTTGACTCGCCATTGAGCAGACGATGACCCTCAAGCTCTATTTCGGCCCCGGCGCCTGCTCGTTCGTGCCGCACACCATGCTGGAAGCCGCGGGCGCGCCCTTCGAAGCCGTGCTGGTCAAGCTGCACAAGCAGGAAAACCTGGGCCCCGAATACCGCACGCTCAACCCGCGCGGCCAGGTGCCGGTGCTGGTGGACGGCGACGAGGTGATCACGCAGATCCTGGCGATCGTCAGCTACCTGGACGACAAGTTCCCGCAGTGCAACTTCCTGCCGCGCGCAGCGCTGGCCCGCACGCGCGCGCTCGAGACGCTGGCCTGGATGAACAACACCGTGCATCCGACCTTCACGCACGTGTTCATGCCTTACCGCTTCAGCGACGACGCGGCGGCGCAGGCCGCCATCAAGCGCTACAACGCGGCGCTGTACCGGCCGATGCTGGAAGAGATCGAGGCGATGGCGCAGCAGGCGGCGCAGCAAGGCCGCGCCTTCCTGGGCGGCGCCAACTTCGGCCCCATCGACGCCTACGCGCTCACCCTGCTGCGCTGGGGCGGCTTCGCCGGCCACGACCCGGCCGGCTTTCCCGCGCTGTGGGCGCATGTGCAGCGCCTGGCCGAGCTGCCGCCGGTGGCGCGGGCGATGGCGCGCGAGCGCCTGCAGCTGAACGTCTACCAGCCGCCGGCGGCCTGACTCCTAGGACGCCGCCTGGGCCGTCGCTGCAGCGGGCGCGGCGTTGCGCTCGCTCAGGAGAAAGCGCACGGTCACGCGGGTGCCGGGCGGCAGCTGGCCCGGACGGGCGTCATCCAGCACGATCTCGGCGCCGTGCTGGCGGGCGATCTCCAGCACGATCGGCAGCCCGAGCCCGGAGCCGTCGACGTTGGTGCCCAGCGTGCGGTAGAAGGGCTGGAACACCAGTTCGCGTTCGGCCGGCGAGATGCCCGGCCCCGAATCCTCCACCTGCAGCACCAGCGCCCCGCCGAAGGGGTCGGCGAACACGCGGGCCGTGACCACGCCCGGGTTGTCGGCGCTGGAAGGCGTGTAGTTGATGGCGTTGTCCACCAGGTTGGCCACCAGCTCCTTGAGCAGGGTGGGGTTGCCCTGCAGGCGCGCGCCGCCGCCGGGCGTCGGCCCGTCGTAGCCCAGGTCGATGTGACGCGCGAGCGCGCGCTGCAGTGAGTCCTGCACGGCGTCGGTCACGATGCGCGCCAGGTCGCAGGGCTGGAACGCGATCGCCTGGCCGCTGCTTTCGGCGCGTGCCAGCGCCAGCAGTTGGTTCACGGTGTGGGTGGCGCGCATGCTGGAGCGGCCGATCTGCTTGAGCGACAGCTTGAGTTCTTCGGCGTTGGAAGCTTCGCGCTGCGCCAGGTCGGCCTGCATGCGCAGCCCGGCCAGCGGCGTCTTGAGCTGGTGCGCGGCGTCGGCCAGGAAGCGCTTTTGCGTCGCGATCGAATCCTTCAGCCGCGTCAGCAGGTCGTTCACCGAGGACACCAGCGGCGCCACTTCCAGCGGCACCGCCTTGTCGTCCAGCGGGCTGAGGTCGTCGGGCTTGCGCGCGCGGATGCGCTCTTCCAGCTGCGACAGCGGCTTGATGCCGCGCACCAGGGCCAGCCACACCAGCAGCACCGCCAGCGGCAGGATCACGAACTGCGGCAGCATCACGCCCTTGATGATCTCGGTGGCCAGCACCGAGCGCTTCTCGCGCGTTTCCGCCACCTGCACCAGCGAGGGCTGCGGCCCGGCCCCCTCGGGCTTGACCCAGATGTAGGCCACACGCACGTCCAGGCCCCGCATCTCGTCGTTGCGCAGGTGCACCTCGCCCGGCTGCGACGTCTCCTCGTCGGGCGGGCGCGGGAAGTCGCGCTCGCCCGAGAGGAATTCGCCGCGCGGCCCCAGCACCTGGTAGTACACGAGGTCGGAGTCGTCGGCGCGCAGCAGCTCGCGCGCCGGCTGTGGCAGGTTGAAGACCACGCGCTGGTTCTGCACCGTCACCAGCTGCGCCAGCGTCTGCACGTTGTACTCGAGCGCGCGGTCGAAAGGCTTGCCGGCGATGCTCTGCGCCACCAGCCAGGTCAGCGCCAGGCTCACCGGCCACAGCAGCAGCAGCGGCGTCAGCATCCAGTCGAGGATCTCGCCGAAGAGTGACCGCTGCTCGCGCTGGAAGATCTTCATGTCGAATGACTGGCTCGAGGTGTCATCCGCGCGCGGCGCCAGGGCCCCGTGGCCCCGGTCATTGCTGGATCTTCTCCAGGCAGTAGCCCAGGCCGCGCACGGTGGCGATGCGGATCGGCCCCTTCTCGATCTTCTTGCGCAGGCGGTGGATGTACACCTCGATCGCGTTGTTGCTCACTTCCTCGCCCCACTCGCACAGCCGTTCCACCAGCTGGTCCTTGCTCACCAGCCGGCCGGCCCGCTGCAGCAGCACCTCCAGCAGGCCGAGTTCGCGCGCCGACAGCTCCACCATCTTGCCGTCTATGGTGGCCACCCGGCCGGCCTGGTCGTACACCAGCGGCCCGTGCTTGATCGTGCTGCTGGCGCCGCCCATGCCGCGGCGCGTCAGCGCGCGCACCCGCGCTTCCAGTTCCTGCAGGCTGAAGGGCTTGGCCATGTAGTCGTCGGCGCCGTAGTCCAGGCCCTTGACCCGCTCCTCGACGGCGTCGGCGGCGGTGAGGATCAGCACCGGCATGGTGGCGCCGCGGCCGCGCAGCTTCTTGAGCACCTCCAGGCCGTGCATCTTGGGCAGTCCGAGGTCGAGGATCAGCAGGTCGAACTCGTTGTTGGTCATGAGCGCGGCGTCGGCTTCGGTGCCGCTGGCCACATGGTCCACGGCGGCGCCGGAGGCGCGCAGCGAGCGCAGCAGGCCGTCCGCAAGCACCTGGTCGTCTTCGGCAATCAGTATGCGCATGGCTGTTGTCTCCTCGTTGTGAATTCATTGTAGGCGTCGGCTCTGCGCATGAGCCGAACGGCCGCTCCGAAGGCTCACGGCACCGCAGCCCGCAAGGGCGGAGGTTGTCGAAATGAGCCGGCTCAGCGTGTCGCCGCACCCGCGCCCCACGCGCCGGCATAGGCCTCCAGGCCGATGGCCACCACGGTCGCCACCTCCGCGCCCACCTCCTGCCGGAACTCCGCCTCGGCCTGCGCCACCGCGTCCCTGAAGGCCTGCAGCCAGGCCAGCCCGGTGGGCGTGAAGCGCACGATGCGGCCGCGGGCATCGGCCGGGTCCTGCTCGCGCCGCACCAGGCCCCAGGCCTCGCACTGGTCGACCAGGTCGCCCATGGCCTGCTTGCTCATGCCGGCGCGCTGCGCCAGGTCGGTCAGGCGCGAGCCTTCCAGCGCCACATGGCGGGTGATGTGCACGTGCGCGGCGCTCACCTGGGCGCGTGCCGCCAGGTTGGACAGCGCCAGCGGCACTTCGACGTTGTCCGCCATCAGCGCCAGCACCCGCTCGTCGAAGCGTCGCATGGCGTGGCCGAGCAGGCGGCCCAGGTGGGTCAGCCGCCAGCTGTCGTCGGCGTTCGCAGGGGTCATCCGCAGATGGTAAGGCAAACTGACCAAAAATCTTGTTTACTTCCGGCGACCCCGGCCGTTAGAGTGCTGGTCAAGCATCCAGCCTGTAGAAAAAGCCACTGGATGAGACACCAACTTCAACCGGATCAAAAGGAGAAATCGCCGATGGATGCTCAAGTCAAGGGAAGCCGCATCGCCGCCGCCGACAGCGAAAAAGCCAAGGCCCTGCAGGCCGCGCTGGCGCAGATCGAGAAGCAGTTCGGCAAGGGCACGATCATGCGCCTGGGCGAAGGCGAGAAGATCGAGGACATCCAGGTGGTCTCCACCGGCTCGCTCGGGCTGGACATCGCCCTCGGCGTGGGCGGCCTGCCGCGCGGCCGGGTGATCGAGATCTACGGGCCGGAATCCTCGGGCAAGACCACGCTGACGCTGCAGGTCATCGCCGAGATGCAGCGCCAGGCCGGCACCTGCGCTTTTGTCGATGCCGAGCACGCGCTGGACGTGCAGTACGCGCAAAAGCTCGGCGTGAACCTGCCCGACCTGCTGATCTCGCAGCCCGACACCGGCGAGCAGGCGCTGGAGATCGTCGACAGCCTGGTGCGCTCCGGCGCGGTGGACCTGATCGTGGTCGACTCGGTCGCCGCGCTCACCCCCAAGGCCGAGATCGAAGGCGAGATGGGCGACTCGCTGCCCGGCCTGCAGGCGCGCCTGATGAGCCAGGCGCTGCGCAAGCTCACCGCCACGATCAAGAAGACCAACTGCATGGTCATCTTCATCAACCAGATCCGCATGAAGATCGGCGTGATGTTCGGCAGCCCCGAGACCACCACCGGCGGCAACGCGCTGAAGTTCTACGCTTCGGTGCGGCTGGACATCCGCCGCACCGGCACCATCAAGAAGGGCGAGGAAGCCATCGGCAACGAGACCAAGGTCAAGGTGGTGAAGAACAAGGTCTCGCCTCCCTTCAAGACCGCGGAGTTCGACATCCTGTTCGGCGAGGGCATCAGCCGCCACGGCGAAATCATCGACATGGGCGTCAACGCCCGCATCCTGGAGAAGTCCGGCGCCTGGTACGCCTACAACGGCGAGAAGATCGGCCAGGGCCGCGACAACGCCCGCGAGTTCCTGCGCGAGAACCCGGAACTGGCCAGGGAAATCGAGAACAAGGTGCGCGAGTCGCTGGGCATTCCGCTGCTGCCGGCCGACGCTGGCGAAGAAGCTGGCAAGTGAGGCTCGTGGCCCGGCAGCCGCTGTCCCTGAAGGGCCGAGCCCTGCAGCTGCTGAGCCAGCGCGAACACTCCCGGCCGGAACTGGAGCGCAAGCTCGCTGCCCACGAGCAGGAGCCCGGCCAGCTCGAGCGCACCCTGGACGAACTGCAGGCCCGGGGCTTCATCGACCACCAGCGCGTGGCCGAGTCGGTGGTGCATCGCCGCGCCGCCAAGCTCGGCGCGCTGCGCATCCGGCAGGAGCTGCTGGCCAAGGGGCTGGACGCCGACAGCGTCGCCGCCACGATGGCCGACCTGAAGGCGACCGAGCTGCAGCGCGCCCGCGAGGTCTGGCGCCGGAAGTTCGACGCGCCGGGCGCCGACGCCGCCGAACGGGCGCGCCAGGCGCGCTTCCTGGCCGCCCGCGGGTTCAGCGCCGACACCGTGCGCAAGGTGCTGGGCGGCGACCAGGACGAGGCCTGAACGGGGTCCGATCCCGGCTGGCCTGACTTCCTCTGCCGCGCTTGTCGCGCCCGCGGCGCGCACCCACAATGCGCGCGTGCAAGCCCCCATAGCCTTCTATCGCGAGCAGGGCACCGGCCCGGGGGTGGTGTGCCTGCACTCCAACGCCTCCAGTTCCAGCCAATGGCGCGGCCTGATGGAACTGCTGGCGCCGTCGTTCCGCGTGATCGCGGCCGACTCCTACGGTGCGGGCAAGAGCCCGGCCTGGCCTGTCGGTCGCACGCTGGTGCTGCGGGATGAAGTGGACCTGCTGGAGCCGGCATTCGCCGCGGCCGGCGACCCATTCGTGCTCGTCGGCCATTCGTACGGCGCCGGCATCGCGCTGCGCGCCGCGGTCACGCAGCCGCAGCGGGTGCGCGCGCTGGCGCTCTACGAGCCCACGCTGTTCGCCCTGGTGGATGCGCAGCGGCCGCCGCCGAACGACGCCGACGGCATCAAGGCGGCCGTGGCCCGCGCCGGGGAGGCGCTGGACCGCGGCGACGAGGACGCCGCCGCGCGGCACTTCATCGATTTCTGGATGGGCGAGGGCGCGTGGGCCGCCACGCCCGAGGCCCGCAAGCCGCCGATCGCGGCGGCGGTGCGCAATGTGCGCGGCTGGGCGCATGCGCTGGTGAACGAGCCGACGCCGCTGGCGCACCTTGCCGAACTGGACATCCCGGTGTTGCTCATGACCGGCTCGCGGTCGCCGGCTTCGGGGCCGGCCCCGGCGCGGCTGCTGCGCGGCGCGCTGCGCCGCTGCGAGTGGGTGGCGTTCGACGGCCTGGGCCACATGGGCCCGATCACGCATCCGGAGCCTGTCAACGGCGCGATCGCCGCCTTCCTCGCACGGCTCTGATCAGAGCCCCAGCATCAGCTGCAGGTTCTGCACCGCCGCGCCGCTGGCGCCCTTGCCCAGGTTGTCCAGCCGGGCGACCAGCACCGCCTGGCGCACGTCCTCGTTGCCGTAGACGCGCAGTTCCATCCTGTTGGTGTCGTTCAGCGTGGTGGCCTCGATGCGCCCGCCTTCGGTGGGTGCTTCCACCGTGACCCACTCGCTGCCGGCGTAGTGGCTGGCGAGCGCCTGCTGCAGGTCGGCCGCCTTCGGCCGGCCCGGCAGGTCGTCGAGGAACAGCGGCACTTCCACCAGCATGCCCTGGGCGTAGTTGCCGACCGAGGGAACGAAGATCGGCCGCCGCGTCAGCCCGGTGTACTTCAGGATCTCCGGCAGGTGCTTGTGCTTCATGCCCAGACCGTAGACCTCGAAGGGGCCGGCCTCGCCTTTTTCGTAGGCCTCGATCATGGAGCGGCCGCCACCGGTGTAGCCGCTGGTGGCCGGGATCACGAGCGGCAAGTCCTTGGGGATGAAGCCGGCGTCGACGAGCGGGCGGATCAGCGCGATCGCGCCGGTGGAATAGCAGCCCGGGTTGCTCACTCGCTTGGCCTTCGCCACCGCCTCGCGCTGGCCTGGGGCGAGCTCGGGAAAGCCGAACACCCAGCCCTCCGCGACCCGGTGCGCGGTCGACGCATCGATGATGCGCGGGGCCTTGCCGCGCTCGCGCTCGATCGCGTCGACCATGGCGGCCGACTCGCGCGCGGCGTCGTCGTGCAGGCAGAAGATCACCAGGTCGACCGCCGCCATGATGTCGAGCTTGGCGGCCGGGTCCTTGCGGCGCTCGGGCGCGATGCTCACCAGCTCGATCGCGGGCATTTTCTCCAGCCGTTCGCGTATCTGCAGGCCCGTGGTGCCGGCTTCGCCGTCGATGAAAACCCTAGGCATCGTTTGTCCTGTTGAAAACTGCTTTACCTCACTGTAAGGCAAAGATGGAAAATGCTGCGTTGCAGCATGATACATTGCTGCCTGTTTTCCGCCAACTTGGCGCCTGTAGCGCCGGCGTTTCGCGGGGGCACCCACCCTCCCAGCATTCTCGAGAGACACCTCAATGAAGATTCACGAGTACCAAGGCAAGGAAATCTTGCGGCAGTTCGGCGTGCCCGTCCCGCGCGGCATTCCGGCATTCACCGTTCAGGAGGCCGTCGAGGCGGCCCAGAAGCTCGGCGGTCCCATCTGGGTGGTGAAAGCCCAGATCCACGCGGGCGGCCGCGGCAAGGGCGGCGGCGTCAAGGTCGCCAAGAGCGTGGACGACGTCAAGCGCTTGGCCGGCGAAATCCTGGGCATGCAGCTCAAGACGCACCAGACCGGCCCCGAGGGGCAGAAGGTGCGGCGCCTGTACATCGAGGACGGCGCTGACATCCAGAAGGAATACTACGTGTCGGTGGTGACCGACCGCGCCACCCAGAAAGTGGCCTTCATCGCCTCCAGCGAAGGCGGCATGGACATCGAGGAAGTGGCGCACGCCACCCCCGAGAAGATCAAGAAGGTGTTCGTCGACCCGCTCGCCGGCCTGACCGACGCGCAGGCGAAGGAAATCGCCGACGGCATCGGCATCCCGGCCGGCTCGACGGCGCAGGCGGTGGACGTGTTCCAGAAGCTCTATCGCTGCTACATGGACACCGACGCCTCGCTGGTCGAGATCAACCCCCTGAACCGGGACGGCAAGGGCAACATCATCGCCCTGGACGCCAAGTTCAACTTCGACTCCAACGCCCTGTTCCGCCACCCCGAGGTCGTGGCGCTGCGCGACCTCGACGAGGAAGACCCGGCCGAGATCGAAGCCAGCAAGTTCGACCTGGCCTACATCAGCCTGGACGGCAACATCGGCTGCCTGGTCAATGGCGCCGGCCTGGCCATGGCCACCATGGACACCATCAAGCTGTTCGGCGCCGAGCCGGCCAACTTCCTCGACGTCGGCGGGGGCGCCACGCCCGAGAAGGTGACCGAGGCCTTCAAGATCATGCTGAAGAACAAGAAGGTCGAGGCCATCCTGGTCAACATCTTCGGCGGCATCATGAAGTGCGACACCATCGCCACCGGCGTCATCACCGCCTGCAAGGCCGTGAACCTGAACGTCCCGCTCGTCGTGCGCATGAAGGGCACGAACGAGGAACTGGGCAAGAAGATGCTGGCCGAGAGCGGCCTGCCGATCATCAGCGCGGACACGATGGCCGAGGCCGCGCAAAAAGTCGTCGCGGCGGTGAAGAAGGCTTAAGGAACGAACATGTCGATCTACATCAATAAGGACACCAAGGTCATCACCCAGGGCATCACGGGCAAGACCGGCCAGTTCCACACCGAGAAGTGCCAGGAATACGCGAACGGCAAGAACTGCTTCGTCGCCGGCGTCAACCCGAAGAAGGCTGGCGAGTCCATCTTCGACATCCCGATCTACGCGTCGGTGAAGGAAGCCGCCAAGCAGACGGGCGCCACCGTCTCCGTGATCTACGTGCCGCCGGCGGGCGCCGCGGCAGCCATCTGGGAAGCGGTGGAAGCCGACCTCGACCTGGCCATCTGCATCACCGAAGGCATCCCGGTCAAGGACATGCTCGAGGTGCGCAACAAGATGAAGCAGAAGGAGGCCAAGGGCGGCAAGAAGACCCTGCTGCTGGGCCCCAACTGCCCGGGCCTGATCACGCCCGAGGAAATCAAGATCGGCATCATGCCCGGCCACATCCACAAGAAGGGCCGCGTCGGCGTCGTGTCGCGCTCGGGCACGCTGACCTACGAAGCGGTGGCCCAGCTGAGCGAACTCGGCATCGGCCAGTCCAGCGCCGTGGGCATCGGCGGCGACCCGATCAACGGCCTGAAGCACATCGACGTGATGCAGGCCTTCAACGACGACCCGGACACCGACGCCGTCATCATGATCGGCGAGATCGGCGGTCCCGATGAGGCGGATGCCGCCCGCTGGTGCAAGGCCAACATGAAGAAGCCCATCGTCGGCTTCATCGCCGGCGTCACGGCGCCTCCGGGCAAGCGCATGGGCCACGCCGGCGCGCTGATCTCCGGCGGCGCCGACACGGCCGATGCCAAGCTGGCCATCATGGAAGAGTGCGGCTTCAAGGTCACCCGCAACCCGTCCGAGATGGGCAAGCTGCTGAAGGCGCTGCTGTAAGCACTATTACGAAGGGCGCGGAACCGCGCCTGCCGCTAAACTGCGGCCAGCACAAAAGGGAAAGCGCCCGGAACGCGAGGTTTTGGGCGCTTTTTCCATATTCATAACAGAGCTGGAGTCCACGCCGCATGGAAATGCTGCAAACGCCCGATTTTTGGATCGGGCTGCTCAAGATCATCTGGATCAACATCATCCTGTCCGGCGACAACGCCGTGGTGATCGCCATGGCGGCGCGCGCGCTGCCGCCGCACCAGCAGCGCCAGGCCATCCTCTGGGGTTCCGGCGCCGCCGTGGTGCTGCGCATCGTGCTCACGGTGGTGGCGGCCCAGCTGATGGCGCTGCCCTGGCTGCAGATCGTCGGCGGCCTGCTGCTGCTGTGGATCGGGGTGCAACTGCTGGGCGAGGAGGACGACGATGAGGAGGGCGATTCCAAGAGCTATGGTTCGCTCGGCGCCGCCGTGCGCACCATCCTGATCGCCGACCTGGTGATGAGCCTGGACAACGTGATCGCGGTGGCCGCCGCGGCGCAGGGCAGCACCACGCTGCTGATCATCGGCCTGGCGATCAGCATCCCGCTGGTGATCTTCGGCAGCACGCTGATGATCAAGCTGATGGAGCGCTTCCCCATCATCGTGGTGCTGGGCGCCGCCCTGATCGGCTGGGTCGGCGGCGAAACCATCGTCGCCGACGCCATCCTGAAGGACTATGCCGCGGCCAACGGCTGGCTGCACTATGCCGGCGCGGTGGCAGGCGCGCTGTTCGTGGTGGCGGTCGGCAAGGCGCTGCAAGCCCGCGCCCGCGCCCAGACCGCCTGAGCGCTCCGAGCCGCCCCAACAGCCCGACTCAGGCGGCTTGCCCAAGTGGCGCGCGCTGCGCGTTTGCAACGAAAGTTAGCGGTCGGTGACAAAGTCTCTTGTCCGCAACAAGCCCGTCTGTTAACTTCCACGGCCAGCCTGCGTCCCCTGACCGGTGTCGGGGCTGGCATGCGGCGGCGCCGCGACTGGGGCTGAACTGTGGGGGCGGCAGTGGGCAAATCTTCGTCGGCAAAGGGTCGCCGCTTCTGGCGGGCGGACTGGTTCGTGGGCACGATCGTCGTGGCCGCCGTCCTGACCCTCAACCAGAGCACCGACGCAATCAACACCCTCGAGCGCCGCTTTTACGACTTCGGCGTCACCAGCTCGGCGCGACAGCCCTCCGACAAGGTCGCCGTCATCACCATCGACGAGCAGAGCATTGCGAACATCGGCCGCTGGCCGTGGTCACGCGATGTCCATGCCCAGATGATCGACAAGCTGGTGCAGGGCAAGGCCAAGACGGTGGTGGAAACCGTCCTGTTCTTCGAGCCGCAGGTCGATCGCGGCCTCGTTTTCGTGCGCAAGCTGAAGGAGGCGCTCGGCCCTGCAGCCGACCCCGCGCAGAACGAAGGCGTGGCGAGGCTGTTGGAGGAAGCCGAGCAGACCCTCGATGCCGATGCCAAGCTCGCCGCCAGCATCTCGAAAGCAGGCAATGTGCTGCTGCCGGCGCTGTTCGACCTCAGCGAGCCGCAGGGCCGGCCTGACCAGCCGCTCCCCGCTGCCGTCGCCAGGAATGCCCTGCCGGACACAGGCAACTTCTCGGTCGCCGCCAGCCAAGGCCAATACCCGATCGAGCCCTTGGCCAAGGCTGCGGCGGGGGTGGGCCACCTGAACCAGCGCTACGACGGTGACGGCACCGTGCGCCGTGACCCGTTGCTGGTCAACTACTTTGGGCAGGCAGTGCCTTCGCTATCGCTGTTGGCTGTCGCGCACAGCCTGAACCTGCGGCCCACCGACATCAAGCTGAACCCGGGCGAGTCTGTGCAGCTGGGCAAGCTCAAGGTGCGCGCCGACGAGTCGAGCCTGATGCAGGCGCAGTTCTACGCGCTCAAGGACGGCAAGCTGCCCTATGCGCGTGATTCTTTCTATGACGTCCTGTCGGGCAAGATACCGCCGGAAAAGTACGCGGGAAAGATCGTGATCGTCGGCGCCACGGCCAATGGCCTCGGCCAGCTATTCCCGACTCCGGGCTACGCCGGCCTGTCCGCTGCCGACTACATCGCGCACGTGACCTCCAGCGTCCTGAGCGAGCACTTCATCGTCGAGCCCTCCTGGGCCGGCCTGGCCCGCGCGCTCGTGGTGGTCCTGATCGCCGCCTACCTGATCGCAGCCTTGCCGCGGCTCTCCGCAGCCTTGGGCGCGGGTTTGACGGCAACGGTATTCATCTTGCTGCTGGGCACCGAATACGGGATGCTGTCTTCCGCGGCGACCTCGCTGCCGTTGGTCATGCCTGCCACCCTGCTGGTCATCGGCCACCTGGCCCTGACCACCAAGCGCTTCCTCGTGACCGAGGCCGGCAAGCTCAAGTCCGACGAGGAGTCGGCCGAGACCAACCGCATGATGGGCCTGGCGCTGCAAGGCCAGGGCCAGCTGGACATGGCTTTCGACCGCTTTCGCCGGGTGCCCCTGGGCGACGAGCTGATGGCCAACCTGTACAACCTGGCGCTCGACTTCGAGCGCAAGCGCCAGTTCAACAAGGCGCAGGCCGTGTACGAGCACATGGCCGCCTACAACAAGGACTACAAGGACCTGCAGTCCAAGCTCAACCGGGCCAGGAACCTGTCCGAGACGGTGATCCTGGGCGGCGGTGGCGCCCATCCCGGCGGCACCCTGCTGCTGGACGGCGGCGCCGTCGAGAAACCCATGCTCGGGCGCTACCAGGTCGAGAAGGAGCTCGGCAAGGGCGCCATGGGCGTGGTCTACCTCGGCAAGGACCCGAAGATCGGCCGGGTGGTCGCCATCAAGACCATGGCCCTGTCGCAGGAGTTCGAGGGCGAGGAGCTGAACGATGCCCGCGAGCGTTTCTTCCGCGAGGCGGAAACCGCGGGCCGCCTGCAGCATCAGAACATCGTGACCATCTTCGACGCCGGCGAAGAGCACGACCTGGCGTACATCGCGATGGAGTTTCTCAAGGGCCGGGACCTGGTGGAGTACTGCAAGGACGGCCACCTGCTGCCCATCCCCAGGGTGGTGTCCATCGTCGCCCGCGTGGCCGAGGCGCTGGCCTATGCCCACCGGCAGAACGTGGTGCACCGCGACATCAAGCCGGCCAACATCATGTACGAGTTCGACTCCGACACGGTGAAGGTGACCGACTTCGGCATCGCGCGCATCACCGATTCGAGCAAGACCAAGACCGGCCTGGTGCTGGGCACGCCCAGCTTCATGTCGCCGGAGCAGATCGCCGGCAAGAAGGTGGATGGCCGCTCCGACCTGTATTCGCTGGGCGTGATGCTGTTCCAGATGCTGGCGGGTGTGCTGCCGTTCCGCGGCGACTCGATGGCCGAGCTGATGTACAAGATCGCCAACGAGGAGGCCCCGGACATCCGCGTCATCCGCCCGGAAGTCCCGCAGCGGCTGGCCGGCATCGTGGCGGCCGCGCTGGCCAAGCGGCCGGAGGCCCGCTTCCAGAGCGGCGACCAGTTGGCCGCCGACCTGCGCTCGGTGCTGGCGGAGCCGGCCGGCTCGCCGCTGGCGACCGCGGCGGCTCCGGTGCGCGGGGCCGCCACGCCGGCCGAGGCTGACCGGACGGTGCTGATGCCGCGGCCGACCGAGTTGCCGGCCCACGAGCCCACCGTGGTCGGCGCCCGCTATGATGCGATCGCGCCCATGGATGAGGTGGCCGGCGGCTTCGAGAAGACGGCCGTGGTCCGCAATCCGGGCGCAGACGAGAAAAACGACGCGCCGCGCTGACGCGCCTTTCCATGAATTACGAGTTCTGCATTCGCACCGACCCGGGGCTCTCGCGAGAGAACAACGAAGACTCGGTGACGCTCGACGAGCCGGTCCGGCTCGGCATCCTGGCCGACGGCATGGGCGGCTACAACGCCGGCGAGATCGCCAGCGGGATGGCGACCACCTTCATCAAGTCCGAGCTCGGGCGCTGGCTGGCGCAGGCCGGACGCAGCGCCAATTCCCGCGAAGTCCGCCGGGCGATGGAGATCTGCGTCGACAACGCCAACCGGTCGATCTTCAACGCCGCCAATTCCAACCCCCAGTACAGCGGCATGGGAACCACGCTGGTGCTGGGCGTGTTCCAGGACGACCGGCTGATGCTCGGCCACATCGGCGATTCGCGCTGCTACCGGCTGCGCGGCGCGCAGTTCACGCAGATCACCAAGGACCACTCGCTCCTGCAGGAGCAGATCGACGCCGGCCTGATCACGCTGGAGCAGGCGGCCACCTCCGCCAACAAGAATCTGGTGACGCGGGCGCTCGGGGTCGAGGACGCGGTGTTGCTGGAAGTCAACGAACACGTGGTGGAACCCGGGGATATCTACATCATGTGCTCGGATGGGCTGTCGGACATGGTGGATGATGGTGGCATTGCTGCCATCCTGGGCCAGGATGCGCCCCTGGAGCAGAAAGCGGCACTGCTGATCGACGCGGCCAATGCGAACGGGGGCCGGGACAACATCTCGGTGCTGCTGGCGCGGGTCAGCGAGGGGCCCAGGAGGCGCGGGCTGCTGTCGCGCCTGCTGGGGAAGTGAGTTGCCGGTAGTTTGCCGATAATGATGAGTTACACGAACAGGAGCTGGGCATGCCGAAAATGATCGTTTCGATCGACGGTGTTGTCATCAAGGAAGTGCAGTTGACCAAGGACCGGACCACGCTGGGCCGCCGTCCTTACAACGACATCGTCATCGACAACCTGGCGGTAAGCGGCGAGCACGCGGTCCTGCAGATGAGCGGCCAGGAGGTCTACCTCGAGGACCTCAACAGCACCAACGGGACCTACGTCAACGGCAAGGCGGTCAAGAAGCAGTTGCTGCAGAACAACGACACGGTCGAGATCGGCAAGTACAAGATCAAGTTCATCAGCGAGGCGGCCGGGCCCACCTTCGAGAAGACCATGATCCTCAAGGCCGGCGCGGTTCCGCCGCCGGTCGCCAAGCCCGCGACGGCCCCGGCGCCGGCCGGCGCCCCGACCCAGGCCGGCGAACTCGCCGCCCAGACCGCCAGCATCAAGGTGCTGTCCGGCGCCGCCGCCGGCCGCCAGGTGCCGCTGGTCAAGGTCGTCACCACCATCGGCAAGCCCGGCGTGGCCGTGGCGGCGATCACCAAGCGGCCGCACGGATTCGTCGTCGCGCACGTGGAAGGCAGCAACAAGCCCACGCTCAACGGCGCGGCGATCAGCGCCGATCCCGTCACCTTGAAGAACGGCGACATGCTGGAGCTGGCGGGCACGCAGATGCAGTTCGTGCAGGCCTGATCAGGCGCGCGCGGCGCGGGAGACGCCGCTTCACAACGAGGGGGTCGGGGCCGATGGGCTCGCTGTCCAGACACTGGCCGCGCATCGCGGTGACCTTGATTCCGCTGGTGTTCGCCCTGCTGCACGCGACCGGGGCGCTGCACCTGGGCGTGCTGCAGCGCCTGGACGACATCATCTACGACGCCCGGCTGCGCGCCACCATGCCGCGCACGCTCGATGAGCGGATCGTCATCGTCGACATCGACGAAAAAAGCCTGGACGAAATCGGCCACTGGCCCTGGGGGCGCAACCGGGTCGCCGAGATGGTCGACGAGCTGTTCGACCGGCAGCAGGCCTCGGTGCTGGGGTTCGACGTGGTCTTCGCCGAAGCCGACGAGAGCTCGGGCCTCAAGCGCCTGCGCCAGCTCGCGCAGGCCGAGCTGAAGGACCAGCCCGGCTTCGTCGAGCGCCTCAACCAGATGCAGGCCTCGCTCGACTACGACGCGCTGCTCGCCAAGTCGCTGCAGAAGCGGCCGGTGGTCCTGGGCTACTACTTCACCGGCGAGACCCAGGCCAAGGGCGTGCTGCCCGCCCCGGTGATGCGAAGGAGTGAGCTGCAGGGACGCCCGATCCGCTTCATCGGCTGGAGCGGCTACGGCGCCAACATCGAGCAGCTCGCGACACAGGCGCCCATGGCGGGCTTCTTCAACCCGGTGGTCGACAGCGACGGCGTGCTGCGGGCGATCCCGCTGCTTTCCGAATACAAGGGCGAGTACTACGAGGCGCTCTCGCTGGCCATGTACCGCCTGCTGGTCGGGCTGCCCGAGGTCGCGCCGGGCTTTCCGCGCGAGAAGTTCTTCGGCTCGCGCAGCTACGGCGGGCTGGAGAGCGTGCTGCTGCGGCATCCCAAGGGCACCGTCGCCATTCCGGTGGATGACAAGGTGAGCAGCCTGGTGCCGTTCCGCGGCGCCGGCGGCGTGAGCGGCGGCAGCTACCGCTACGTCTCGGCCGCCGACGTGATCGGCCGGCGCCTGCCGCCCGGCAGCCTGAAGGACAAGATCATCCTGGTGGGCACCACTGCCCAGGGCCTGCTCGACCTGCGGGCCACCCCGGTGGGCGAGGCCTACCCTGGCGTCGAAGCGCATGCCAACGTGATTTCCGGCCTGCTGGATGGCAAGGTGCTGTTCCGGCCCGACTACGCGGTGGGCTATGACGCGGTGGTGCTGCTGCTGGCCGGGCTCACGCTCGCCTTCACGCTGCCCCTGCTGTCGGCCACGCGGGCGGTGCTGGCGAGCGCAGCGGTGATCGCGGCGCTGGTCAGCCTGAACGTCTACCTGTACTCGGCCGAGGGACTGGTGCTGCCGCTGGCCGCGGCGCTGGTCATGTGCATCACCGCCTTCGCCCTCAATATGAGCTACGGCTATTTCGTCGAAAGCCGCAGCAAGCGCGAGCTCGCCAACCTGTTCGGCACCTACGTCCCGCCCGAGCTGGTCGACGAGATGGTGAAGGACCCGGAGGCGTACTCGATGAAGGCCGCCAACAAGGAACTCACGGTGATGTTCTGCGACATGCGCGGCTTCACCAAGATGTCCGAGAGGATGGAGCCGACCCAGCTGCAGGAGCTGCTCAACGCCGTCTTCAACCGCCTCACCGACATCATCAGTTCCAACCGCGGCACCATCGACAAGTACATGGGCGACTGCGTGATGGCATTCTGGGGCGCCCCGGTGGACATCCCCCACCACGCGCCACTGGCGGTGAAGGCCGCGATCGAGATGGCCGGCGCGGTGCGCCAGATCAACGAGGAGCACCGGGCCAAGGGCATCCCCGAGATCGGCATCGGCATCGGGCTGAACACCGGCACCATGTGCGTGGGCGACATGGGCTCGGAAAACCGGCGCGCCTATACGGTGATCGGCGATGCGGTCAATCTGGGCTCGCGGCTGGAGGGCCTGTCCAAGGCCTACGGCGTGGAGATCGTGGCCAGCGAGACCACGCGCAAGCAGGCGCCCGACTTCGCCTGGCAGGAGCTGGACCGGGTGCGGGTCAAGGGCAAGGAGCAGGCGGTGGCGATCTACCGGCCGCTGGCGCCGGCCGCCGGCCTCGAGCGGCCGCTGCTGGACGAACTCAAGGCCTGGGGCGCTTTCCTGCGGGCCTACCGCGCCCAGGACTGGGAGCAGAGCGACGTCCTGATGTTGAACCTGCAGCGCATGAACGCCAAAAAATACCTTTACGAGCTGTATTCGGAGCGTGTAGCCTCCATGCGCCTATTGCCATTCGACCCGGAATGGGATGGCGCCACGAACTTCGAAACAAAATGAGGACGGGGATGAGGATGAGGGTGAGCCGATGAAGGTGCGGGTGCTGGGCTGCTCCGGGGCTATTGCCAGGGACTGCCGGACGACGTCTTTCATGATCGACGGCGACCTGCTGGTGGATGCGGGCACGGGCGTGGGCGACCTTTCGTTGGAGGAGATGCGGGGCATCGGCCACGTGCTGCTGACGCATTCGCACCTGGACCACGTGGCGGCGCTGCCGCTGATGGTCGACGCGATCGCCTCCACGCTGACCCGGCCGATCCAGGTCCATGCGCTGGCCGGCACGATCGCGGCGCTCAAGGCCCACGTCTTCAACAACGTGATCTGGCCCGATTTCAGCCGCATCCCCACGCCGCAGGCGCCTTTCATCAGTTTCCACGAAGTCCGCCCGGGCGAGACGCTGGAGATCGCGGGCAAGCGCATCGAGGTGCTGCCGGCGGTGCACACGGTGCCGGCCTGCGGCTACGCCGTCAGCGCCGGCAAGGGCCACTGGATCTTCACCGGCGACACCGAGCGCAACCCGGCGTTCTGGCGCCGCGTCAATCGCATGGACGTGGCGGCCCTGGTGATCGAGACCGCCTTCTCCAACCGCGAGCGCGAGCTGGCGCGGCGCAGCCTGCACCTGTCGCCCAACGTGCTGGCCGAGGAACTCGACTGCATCGACAAGACCAAGCGCTTCCCCATCTACATCATGCACACCAAGCCGGCCGAGACCGAGCTGATCATGGCGGAGATCCAGAAGTTCGACCAGACGCAGCCCTTCGGCCCGAATGTCACGCACGACATCCGCTGGCTGCGGGCCGGCCAGGAGTTCGACCTATGAACGGAGGCTGACCCGATGAGTGCCGTGCTCAAGCCTGCGGACCGCGATTCGCAGGCTTTTTTCGATTCGCAGCAACTGCCGCCCGACAAGCGCGGCGTCACCTTCGAGGCGCTGTTCTTCCGCCAGCTGCAGGTGGTCACCACGCGCATCCACGAGACCGAGAACGTCGAGCAGATCATGCTCGAGTCCAGCCAGGACATCTGCCGGCTGTTCAACGCCGACCGGCTCACGCTGTACACCGTCAACGAGGACCGCAGCGCCATCGTGTCCAAGGTCAAGACCGGCCTGAACGCCAGCAAGGACCTGAAGCTGCCGATCAGCCCGCAAAGCCTGGCCGGCTACGCCGCCTTTTCCCGCCAGATGATCAACTTCGCCGATGTCTACGACGACGAGGCGCTGAAGAAGATCCACCCCAACCTGGCCTTCCTGAAGGAAGTCGACAAGCGCTCGGGCTACCGCACCAAGCAGATGATGGTGGTGCCGATCCTGGACGGCGACACGCTGCACGGCGTGCTGCAGGTGATCAACAACAAGAGCGACCAGCCCTTCGGCGATCTCGAGATCGAAGGCGCGACGCAGGTCTGCCACACGCTGGCGACCGCCATCCGCCAGCGCCTGCGGCGGGCCGAGGACAACCAGCGCCGGCGCGCCACCAAGTACGACGGCCTGGTGGCCGCGGGCGTGATCACGGCCGACGAACTGCAGCAGGCGATCCAGAAGGCGCGCGAGGAAGCGCAGCCGGTCGAGCACGTGCTGATGTCGGCGTATTCGATCCGGCCGGCCCAGATCGGGCCTTCGCTCGCCAAGTACTTCGGCGTGCCCTACGAGCCGTTCAATTCCGGGCGCCTGCGCGCCGACGCGCTGCACGGGCCGCTCAAGCGCGAGTTCATCACCGAGCAGGGCTGGATCCCGCTGGAGGAGTCGCCCGAGGGCCTGGTGATCATGTGCATGGACCCGGAAGCGGTGCGCGGCTCGCGCGTCGTGCCGCAGGTGTTTCCGCGCTTCTCGCGCTTCGCCTACCGGGTGACGACGCAGACCGAGTTCGAGGAAACGCTGGCGCAGATCTGGGGCGCCGAGGAGGCCGGCGCCTCGATCGACGAGTTGCTCGCCGACCTGAGCGTGCCGGCGGACGAGGACGGCAGCGATGACGGCGACGCCGTTTCCGCCGCGGCCGACAACGAGCTGGTCAAGTTCGTCAACAAGGTCATCGTCGACGCCTACGCCCAAAAGGCCTCGGACATCCACATCGAGCCGCTGCCGGGCAAGGCCAAGACCGGCATCCGCTTCCGCATCGACGGCAGCCTGCAGCCTTATATCGAGGTCCCCGCGCATTTCCGCCAGGCGCTGGTCACGCGCCTGAAGATCATGTGCGACTTGGACATCTCGGAAAAGCGCAAGCCCCAGGACGGCAAGATCAAGTTCAAGAAGTTCGGGCCGCTGGACATCGAGCTGCGGGTGGCCACCATCCCCTCGGCCGGCGGCGTCGAGGACGTGGTGATGCGTATCCTCGCCGCCGGTGAGCCGATCCCGCTCGAGAAGCTGGGACTGACGTCGGTGAACAAGGAGCGGCTGGAAAAGACGGTGAGCAAGCCGTACGGCCTGTTCTACGTGTGCGGGCCGACCGGCTCGGGCAAGACGACCACGCTGCACTCGGTGCTGAAGTTCCTCAACACGCCGGAAACCAAGATCTGGACCGCCGAGGATCCGGTGGAAATCACCCAGAAGGGGCTGCGCCAGGTCCAGATCAACAAGAAAGCGGGCATTGACTTCGCGCTGGTGATGCGGGCCTTCCTGCGGGCCGACCCCGACGTCATCATGGTGGGTGAGTCGCGCGACAAGGAAACCGTGTCCATGGGCGTGGAGGCCTCGCTCACCGGCCACCTGGTGTTTTCCACCCTGCACACCAATTCCGCGCCGGAGTCGATCACCCGCCTGCTGGACATGGGCATGGACCCGTTCAACTTTGCCGACGCCCTGCTCGGCATCCTGGCGCAGCGCCTGGCCAAGCGGCTGTGCGACTGCAAGGAGCACTACTTCCCCGAGCAGGACGAGATCAAGACCTTCATTGCCGAGTATGTGGAGGACCTGCGCCAGACTGCGGCCTGGAAGTCCGACTACGCCGGCGAAGCCAAGAAGCTGTATGAGGGCTGGGTCAAGGCCTACGGCGAGGGCGGGCGGCTGCGCCTGTATCGCGCCGTGGGTTGCGAGAAGTGCAGCAAGTCCGGCTACAAGGGCCGCCTGGGCCTGCACGAACTGCTGGTGGCCGACGACGACATCAAGAAATTGATCCAGGAGCGCGCCCGCGTGGCCGAAATCTTCGTGGCGGCGGTGGCCGGCGGCATGCGCACCCTCAAGATGGACGGCATGGAAAAGATCTTGATGGGCCTGACGGACCTGAAACAGGTTCGCTCGGTCTGTATCAAGTAAGACCGGCAAAACGACAAAAATGTCCGGTTTTGGCTCAGCAGTCGCCGTTTTTGACCGGTACACTCATCAGCAAGGTCCAAAAAAGAGCGTTTTGCGTGCCATCGGGGCTGGCACAGGGTTTGCACAACTGCCTCGCTTCTCTCAACAACCTCTGGAGGATTCATGAAGCGTCAACTGCAAAAGGGTTTCACCCTGATCGAACTGATGATCGTGGTCGCGATCATCGGTATTCTGGCCGCGGTGGCCCTGCCGGCTTACCAGGACTACACGGTCCGCGCCAAGAACTCGGAAGTGATCCTGGCCGCCTCCGGTTGCCGCACGTCCATCACCGAAGTGGTCCAGTCGGCCAGCACGCTGCCGACCGCGAACAACTGGGGCTGCGAATCGGCCGCCGCCACGTCGAAGTATGTGGCCAAGATCGAGACCGACGGCACCGGCAAGATCACGGTGACCAGCCAGGGCATCAAGAACAAGGCCGACGGTACGACCGGCGGCGCCGTGACCCTGAAGCCCTTCGCCGACGCGGCCGCCAGCGTTGCTCCGACCGCCGGCGGCACGATTTTCCTGTGGCGCTGCGGCAATACCGGCGACCTCACCACCATCGCTGCGAAGTTCCTGCCCGGCTCCTGCCGCGGCTAATCGCACGGCTTAGCGTATAGGCTACAAAAACGAGCGGCTTGGCCGCTCGTTTTTTCTTGATTCGACCCTTTCTCGGCTCGGGATCCCGCTCCCATGTCACACAGCCCCAACTACCCGGTCGAACTCTCGATCCTCATGCCCTGCCTGAACGAGGCGAGGACCCTGGCGCGCTGCATCGAGGCGGCGCAGCGCTTCATGGCCGAAGCCGGGGTACAGGGCGAAGTCGTCGTCGCGGACAACGGTTCCAGCGACGGGTCGCAGCAGATTGCCGAAGATGCCGGCGCCCGCCTGGTCCATGTGGCCGAGCGCGGCTACGGGGCGGCACTCATCGCCGGGATCGCGCAGGCGCGCGGCCGCTTCGTGGTGATGGGCGACTCCGACGACAGTTACGATTTTTCCAGGCTGTCGGGATTCCTCGAACAGCTTCGCGCCGGCGCCGACCTGGTGATGGGCAACCGGTTCCGCGGCGGCATCGCACCCGGCGCCATGCCGCACCTGCACCGCTACCTGGGCAACCCGGTGCTCAGTTTCGTCGGCCGGCTTTTCTTCCGCACCTCCATCGGCGACTTCCACTGCGGCCTGCGCGGCTTCTCGCGCGAGGCGATCCTGCGCCTGGGGCTGGTGGCGCCCGGCATGGAGTTCGCCAGCGAGATGGTCGCCAAGGCGGCGTTGGCGGGCCTGCGCATCGCGGAAGTGCCGACCACGCTGCGCCCGGACGGGCGCGATCGCCTGCCGCACCTGCGCACCTGGCGCGACGGCTGGCGCCACCTGCGCTTCCTGCTGCTGTTTTGCCCGCGCTGGCTGTTCCTGTATCCGGGGATCGGCCTGCTGATGTCAGGTTTGCTGGGCTTCGGCCTGCTGCTGCACGGGCCGGTCCACCTGGTGTCGCTCGGACTGGACATCCACTCGCTGCTTTACATGGCCGCCGCCACCGTGCTGGGTGCCCAGATGGTGCAGCTGGCGCTGATGACCAAGTGGATGGGCGTGCTGTCGGGCGTGGTGCCGCCGCAGCGCTGGCTGGAGCGGCTGGCGCCCGTCCTGAAGATGGAAATCGGCTTGATCGTCGGCGTGCTGCTGGTGGCCGCCGGCCTGGGCTGGTCGGTGGCGCTGGTGCTGAACTGGAGCGCCGGCGGCTTCGGAGCGCTGGACCCGACCCAGACCATGCGCCGGGCGATCCCGGCGGTCACCCTGATGATCCTCGGCGTGCAAGGGGCGTGCGGCGCCCTCTTCGCCGGCGCATTGCATTCATGTTGGCGATCGCCTAACCGGAACCTGGCATGAGTTCGTTGGAGCGCCGGCTGCCGCGCGAGGCGCTGCGCTGGGAACTGCCGGTGGTGTGCCTCCTGGCCTGGCTCGGCTTCATCGGGATTCCCCTGGCCGAAGGCGCCATCGGCCTGAGCTGGGACGCGCTGAACCACCACATCTACCTGGGTTGGGTCGCGCAGGAGCCGCGCTTCGACCGCGACCTGTTCGCCGCCGGCGGGCAGGCCTACCAGTACCCCTATCTCTACTGGCCGGTCTACAAGATGGCCGTCATGGGGTGGTCGGGCGTCTGGGCCGGCGTGGCACTGGCGAGCCTGCACCTGGTCACCGTGCCGCCGGTCTGGATGCTGGCGCGCCTTTGCATGCCCGGGGCGACCGTTTTCGACGCCCTGATGCGCGCCATGGCGGTGGCGATGGCCTTCATGACGGGGGTCGTGTTGTCGCAGTTCGATTCGACTTCCAACGACCTGATGGCGGCCGCCCCCCTGGTCTGGTGCTTGGCCCTGGCGCTTGTGCCGCTGGATGCGAACCGCCCGTCCTGGTTCACGCCGGCGCGCAGCGTCGCCTTGTCCGGCCTCCTGGCGGGCGCCTCGATCGCCTTCAAGCTGAGTAACGGGCCTTTGGTCCTGGTCGCCATGCCCTTGGCCTGGCTGCTGGCGAGCCCGGGCGCGATCGGCAAGCGGATCCTGCTCGTGGCGCTCGGCTGCGCGATGACCATGCTGGGCTTGTGCCTGGTCTATGCCTCATGGGGGCTCGCGCTCTGGCAGGAGTTCGGCAACCCCATCTATCCCTTTTATGACGGCCACTTCGCTCCCATTCGCGAAGCCGCGGGCTGGAAGAGATGATTCGGTTCGTGCCGGACACCTGGCGTGACGCCTTGCTGCGCCCGCTCGCCATGGCAGCCCCCGACGGCGGGGTCTACATCGAGACCATGGCGCCGGATTTCCGCTTCATGTTCGTGTTGTCGCTGTTGGCGATCTTGCCGGCGCTGCTGCTCCTGAAACGACACCGACCCGAGCTGCCGTTGAGGCCGGTGACCCTGCTCCTGGCCATCACCGCACTGGCCTTCGTCCCCTGGCTGATGACGACGGGCAATGGCCGCTACTTCATGGTCTTTCTGCTGGCGGTCGGTCCGCTGTGCTTGGCGCTGGTCCACCTGATGCCGGCAACGCGGGGCTTTCGCCTAGCGGCGGGCGCCTGCCTGATCGCGGTGCAGGCATTCGCCGTCTACCAGAGCGACTCCATCCGCCAGTGGGGCCTGCTGCCGTGGAAGGAGGCCCCTTACTTCAAGGTCGAACTCCCCGAGGACATGAGGACGCGTCCCGGGACCTACGTCACGATGTCGAGCATCTCCTACGCCCTGATCGCACCGCAGCTTCACCCGGATTCCAGCTGGCTCAGCGTCACCACACTGACGACCGACCGGCACAAGACGGCCGTGGGCCGTCGCGCGCACGTCCTGCTGTCCAAGGCAATGCCCCAGTTGATCGTGCCTGTGATTCCAGAGCATGCCACGGCAGAAAGCTTGCCCGATGGCGAGGCCATTCGCGGGATCAACCTGTTGCTGGAACCGCACGCCCTGGCCGTGGACCAGCCCCCCAATTGCCGGCTGCTGCCTTCGGAAAGCCTGGCATCCTCGCCGGCCTTTCAGCAGGCCAGGGCGACCGGCAATGCGACGGTGGCCGGGTTCTGGGCTTGTCCGCTGCGCTACCCTGTCGCGGTGTCCAGGCCGAAGATATCCCAGACCCGGTTCGACGCCGTATTCCGCAAGGTCGAAACGATTTGCCCGCGATTCTTCCGTCCGGGCGAAGCATCCACCCAAGCAATTCATGGCGGTGAGATGCGCGAATACTTCGAGGCGGACATGAAGGTGTACGTCATGGACGACGAGGTCGTGCTGTACAGGTACAAGCGATCGATCAGCCCGTCGCGAATCGGAACCGTTGCGGAAGTGATGGGCGGAAAAGCCCGCGTCGACTGCAGCAACATTCGCGGGCGATCCGGCCTGCCCTGGGAACGCGAGCTGTGAACCTGCCGTTCCAACGTCTGCTCGTGGACGTCAGCTACACCCGCACCCAACGTGGAAGCACCGGGGTCACCCGGGTCGTTCGGCGCCTCTTGGGGGAGTTCCAGAACGCGGCCATGCACGCAGGATGGACCTGCCAGCCGGTAGCGACGCACAGCAAAGGATTCAGGCTCGCGCAGTCCGGAGGACAGGAGAACCCGAACGCCGGTGTGCAAGAAAGTGTGGCCTCGCAGGTGCTGAGCAGGGTGACGGGTGGCCGGGCGCGCGAACTGGCCACACGCTCGATCCCGCTGCCGCTGCTCGAGACGGCATGGCAGGCCTATAGCCGCTGGACCTTCGACCAATTGAGCGCGAGCGCGGAGCCCGCAGTGCACGCGCCCGGCGACGTGCTGCTTCTGGCCGATGCAGCCTGGTACTACCCCTCCTGGCGTGCGGCGCAGCTCGCGCGGGCCCAGGGCGCCAGGCCGGTCCTCATGGTCCACGACCTGATTCCGCTGACGCATCCCGAGCACTGTGTGCCGCTGGTGTCGCGCCTGTTCGAGCAATGGCTGGTCCAGATGCTGGCGTGCTGCGACGCAGTGGTCTGCAACTCCCGGGCCACCGAGCGCGAGCTGCGGGTGTACACGGCGCATCGCAATCTCAGCCTGCCGCCGACGGGCAGTTTCCGCCTGGGCTGCGATCCCGCTTCGTCTCACCCGGGCGCGACCGGCCAGGTGCGGGCGAGCATCCAGACCTTCCTGAGCAACACGCCCACGTTCACCGCAGTCGGTTCGCTCGAGCCGAGAAAGAATCATGCGTGGCTGCTTGGGGTGTTCGAACAACTCTGGCTTGCCGGCCACGACCTGCGGCTTCTGATCATCGGGCGCCCGACCGCCGACGGACGAGTTTTTCTCGAACGCGCCAAACGTCACCCTGAGAACGGTCGCAGGCTGCGTGTCGTCACCGATGCCAGCGACGACGAGCTCACCCATGCCTACGAGCACTCGCGGGCATTGGTCTTCCCGTCCCTCGCGGAGGGTTTCGGATTGCCCTTGGTCGAAGCAAGGACACGCGGCTGCCCTGTGATCGCCAGCGACTTGCCGGCCTTCCGGGAGCTTGCGGACGAGGGGGTTTGGCTGCACGCGGCCAATTCGGTCGAGGAACTGACGTCGCTCTTGATCAAGCACTCGCAGCAGGACCGGCGCGCACTCGCAGCGCCGATGGCCGCGTTTTTTTGGCGCGACAGTGCCCTCCAATGTTTGCACGTCATCAGCGACCTCCTGGGGGCGACGAATCTTCGCGTACCCGATTGCGACGCTGCGGGTCCGGTGCCAAGTCGCACGCCCCCTGCGCGCACGTCCGTCCGGACATGAAACGCGTTGCCATCTTCCGCGCCGATCTGCTGCCGATCTCGGAGACCTTCGTACGTGACCAGGCTGACTCGCTTGCACGTTGGCAGCCCGTTCTGGTGGGGCGACGGCGAGTCGAAGGCGGCCTGCCGACGCCAGGCATCCCCCACGAAATCGTGCCCGACACACCTCATCGGGTCGTCAGCGCGTTGCGGTTCTGGCTGTCACTGCCCGATCCCCGACTGGTGGCGCAGCTGAAAGCGCTGCACGTGGACCTAGTGCACACCCACTTCGGCACCGACGCCACCGAGGTCTGGCCCAGCGTGAAGGCAGCGGGCTTGCCGATGGTCGTGACGCTTCATGGCTACGATATCAACATCCATCGCGAGTGGTGGGAGGCAGGGCACGGCGGCCTTCGCAAGCGTGTCTACCCGCGACGCCTGCTGCAAATGGCCCGGGAGCCAAAGGTCAGCTTCATTGCCGTATCGCGGGCCGTCAAGCGCCGTGCCATCGATTACGGGATTCCCGAAGACAAGATTTCGACGGCCTATATCGGCGTCGATATCCGGCGCTTCCAGCCGGGTGGGCTTGCGCTGGCCAAACGGGCCAAGCGCATCCTTTTCGTCGGCAGGATGGTCGAAAAAAAGGCGCCTTTGCTCATGATCCGGGCTTTCGCTAAGGTTCGCAGCGAAGTGCCCGACGCCGAGCTGGTCATGGTCGGGGATGGGCCCCTCCTGGCCGAGGCCCAACAGCTGGCAGGTGAACTCGCCGTTCCCGTTTCCTTTTTGGGCGCACGGTCGTGGGACCAGGTGCTCATGCAAATGCACGAGGCGCGAGTGTTCTGCTTGCCCAGCGTCACCGCCGGCAACGGCGATGCGGAGGGCTTGCCGATCTCGTTGCTCGAGGCCCAGGCGACGGGCGTGCCCGTTGTCACCTCGGCGCGGGGGGGCGTCGACGAAGGACTGCAGGACGGCAAGACCGGGATCGCGTTCAAGGAAGGCGCGATGGACGATCTTGTGGTCGCGTTGCGAAGATTGCTGTGCGACAGCGCTGCCGCGGCGCGCGCCTCGGTCGAGGCCGTGCAATTTGCGGCCAGTGCATTCGATCTTCGGAATCATTCGAGGGAACTCGAGTCCGTCTACGAGCGGCTGGCCCACGCGGGGCAGCACTGAACTCAACGAAGTCACGATGTACGCCGAAAACAGGCTCACCCACAACTGGCTGATGAAAAAGGCCATCAACGATAAGGTCCGGGAACGCCTGCCCCACTTGGCGGGGCTGGTTCTCGATCTGGGCTGTGGCACGCGCCCTTTCGAGGCGGACATCCTGGCGCACGCCTCCCGGTACCTTGGCGTCGACTGGGGCAATACCTTACACGGTAGCCACGCAGACATTGTCGCCGACCTGAACCAGTCGCTCCCGCTGGATGACGAGTCTGCCGACCATGTCGTCAGTTTCGAGGTGATGGAGCACTTGGCGGAGCCGCGCATGATGCTGGCCGAGGCGTTTCGCATTCTGCGCCGGGGCGGACAGCTGACGCTTTCCGTGCCGTTCCAATGGTGGGTCCACGAAGAACCCTGGGACTACTACCGGTACACGCGACACGGGCTCGAGTACCTCTTGAAGCGAGCGGGATTCACGGACATTCGAGTGGCCCCCAGCACCGGCTTCTGGTCCATGTGGTTCCTCAAACTCAACTACCAGACCACGCGACTGGTCCGCGGGCCGCATCACGTCAAACTGCTGGTCCGCGCCGCGCTGATTCCGTTCTGGTGGATCAACCAGAGCCTGGCGCCTGTCATGGATCGCTGGTGGCCGGAGGATCGGGAAACCGCCGGCTATTTCGTGACGGCGGCCAAACCATGAACCCGCAGGTCTCCGTCGTCATCGCGGCATACAACGTGCAGGCCTGCCTGGCCCGGACGGTCGAGTCCGTACTGACGCAGGACCTTCAAAACTTCGAGATTGTGATCGTCGATGACGGCTCAAGCGACAGCACCGTGGCCGTCGCACAGAAGATGGCTTTACGCGATTCGCGCATCCGCGTGTTCGCGCTGCCTCGCAATCAGGGGCCATCGGCCGCACGCAACCGCGGCCTCGCCGAAGCGCGGGGAGACTGGATCGCCATCCTGGATGCGGACGATGTCTTCCTGCCCAATAGGCTGGGCCATCTTCTGGAGTTGGCGGCACGCCGGGGTGCCGACATGGTGGCGGACGATCTCGTTCTCTACGACCTGGGGGCCGACCAGCATTTGCCTCCCGCCTTCGGCTGGACGCAGGAGCAGGCGCTGACCCTGGACATGCTGCTCTCCAGCGATGCGTCCCTGGAGACCTATCCCTTGGGATGGGTTCAGCCGATATGGCGACGGGACTTCCTGCGCAGGAACGGCCTGCAGTACCCCGTGCAGTACCGCTACATGGAGGATTTCTTCCTGCTTGCATCCGCCTTGTTGTGCGGCGCCACCGTCTGGTTGTCGCCTCGCGCGCAGTACGTCTATACGATGCGTTTCGGCCCGATCTCGAAGCAGGCATCCAGGTTTTCCGCGACGCAGCCAAGCCTGCACGACTCCTCCGCCTCGGTGCAGGAGCTGGTCAGTCGCTACAGAAGCGCACTGCTGCCCCATCAGGTCCGAGTCCTCAGGTCGCTGCAGCGACGCCTCTCAACCTGCAAGGCCATGCATGACGCCATCCACGTTAGACGCGAACGCGGTCTCTTCCATGCGCTGATGATGCTGCGGCGCCATCCCGCGGCGGCCTGGCGGCTCGCCGTCGAAAAAGTGAAGGGCGTCGCGGCGGCCTCTTGGCGGCAACGATAGCCCGGCATCCCTACGCCATGACATCGACACGCTCGTTGGAAACCGTGCCATCGACACCAGGGTTGCAGCGCCAGGCTGCGAACGGGGTGATGTGGTCGATCGTCGCCTCCGGCTCACAGCAAGTCCTGTCGCTATTGATCTTCGCGATTCTGGCCAGGCAACTGACCCCGTTGGAGTTCGGGATCATGGGCATGGCCGCGATCTTCCTGGAAATCGTGAACCTGATCGGTCGAGCGGGCCTGATCGAGGTGCTCGTCCAGCGCAAGGATCTCAGCGAAGACGAAACGAGCACCGCCTTCTGGAGCAGCCTCGCCCTTGGGCTGCTGGGAACCTTGCTGCTCTGGGGGGGCGCCGGCCTGATCAGCGCCTTTTTCCAGGTACCGGAGGTGGCGCGCGTGGTGCAGTGGCTCGCGCTCGTCCCGACGATCAATGCCATGGCGACCGTGCATGAGGCCCTGCTGCGGCGTGTCATGGGTTTTCGGATCCTGGCGCTGAGGGGAATGGCGGGAACGCTGGTCAGCGGGGGAGTCGCCGTGCTCATGGCCACGACCGGCTTCGGGGTCATGAGCCTGGTGGCACAGAGCCTGGTGGCGGCTGTTTTGACCACTGGTGTGATGTGGTACTGCACGCGCTGGACACCTTCGCTGGCATTCGTCGTACCCGAGTTCAAGCGCCAGATGCGCATGGGAACCACCCTGTGCGTCTCGACCCTGTTGGGGATGGGCAACCAACGGATCGTCGATCTCGTGGTCGGCCACGTGTTGGGCGCTGTATCGCTGGGCTACATGCGGGTCGCCTGGCGAGGGTTCGACACGCTGCTGGACCTGGGCATGCGCCCGGTGGTCCAGGTGACCTTTCCGGTCTTTTCCCGCTTGCAGCAGGATTTGATCGCACTGAGCTCAGCGTACATCCGCCTGGCTCGCTTGACCGCGCTGATCATCTATCCCATCTTCATCGGTTCGATTCTGGTCGCGCCGGAGATCATTCGCCTGGCATTCGGAGATCAATGGGAGTCCAGCATCGTGCCGATGCAGGTATTGGCCCTGAGCGTTCTTTCCATGCCCATGATCTATTTCAAGAGCAACGCGTTGGTAGCTGTCGGCCACGCCAGGCCGGTGCTGTGGCTGAACGTGCTGGAGTTCGGAGTGAGTTTCGGGATCGTGTTCGTGCTCTGCCGATACGGGATCGAGGGCGCGGCATGGGGCAATGTGCTGCGGGTGATCGTGGTGGCGCCGCCGATCATGTGGGCGTTGCAACACTACGTGGGCATACACTGGAAGCAGTTGCTGGGTTCGATGATCCCGGCGACCGTATGTACGGGCCTGATGGTTGCGGCAGCCTTGGCCGTGCGACTGGCTCTAGCCCCCTACTTTTCTGCGGCAGGTTTGCTGGTAGCCATCGTGACAGCCGGGGCGATCTGCTATGGCCTTGTCTTGGTGCTCCTGTACCGCGGTTTGTTTGATGAACTTGTCACCATGCTGCCCGGTCGCATTGGCCGTCTGGCGGGCGTCTTGAACGTATGGAAAGCGAGAGGGGAGGCTGGGGGCGCCGCATCTAAAGATCGCCAGGCGGAGGTATTCCAAAAAAAATGAACATTGCCCGATTCTTCCGAACCAGCCTTCTCCCGCCGCTTCAATCCGCGTGCTCGATGTCGCTCTCGTTTCTTGCGAAAGCAAGGATGGTTGTCGTGAGCGACAGCGGCACCGAAATCGGCGTTCGCGCGAAGTTGTTTCGGGAGATCATCCCGAAACATGGCGTTGGGGTGGAGTTGGGCGTCTACAAGGGAACCCTATCCCAGTTCATACTCGCGGCGAACCAGCCCAAGCTACTGCACTTGGTTGACCCTTGGTGGAAATACGAGGCGCGGTGGCATTGGGCGGTCGGTGACAAGTCCAGCGTCCGATCGCTCGGCGCACTGGTGATTGCCCTGGAGGACGAGATCGCGCGCGGCAGGGTTGAGTTGCATATACAGGACTCCGTGACCGCGCTGGGTGCGCTCGATGACGAGTATCTGGACTGGGCCTATGTCGATTCGACGCATGCATATGAAGACACGAAAGCTGAGATTTCCCTGCTGAAGAGAAAGGTCAAGGCCGATGGAATCATTGCAGGAGATGATTGGCGCGAAGATCCAACACACCGGCATCACGGAGTCTGCCGGGCCGTTCGGGAGTTCCTTGCGGCGGAGCCCTCGTACAGTTTGATATTTCAGGAGGGCACTCAGTGGGCGATCTCGAGGAAATCCGCCGACCATCGGTGAGTGCCAGCGTCGGGGATCAGCAACTCGGCGCCTTGACAAGCGCACAGCGCGACGGTGGCGTCAGCGTTGTTATTCCCTTCTACAACCGTTCCGGGTTCGCAGAGCGACTGTTTCGTTCCATCATCGCCCAGACACTCAAGCCGGTCGCTATTCACGTCGTGGACAACGGCTCATCGCCAGAAGAGCTGGCGGCGTGCCGCCGCACAGCGATGTCCCTGGACTGGAAGGGAATTCGGCCGAATTTTCTGTTCACACAGAGACAGGGCAACGCGAACTACGCCAGGAATCTGGGCATGAGGGCGTCGCACACACGCTACGTCGCATTTGTGGATTCCGACGATTGGTGGGACGCCCAGCATTTGGAGCGCAGCCTAGAATGCCTCAGAAGAACCGATCGCGCAGCGGTCTATGCCGGCGCGGTAATCCACCGCGACGGCACTCGGGTCAACCGCTCCCGCGATGTCAACACCTGCACCAGTCCCTTCGACTTGCTGTTTTCAGACGACATCGCGCAGACTTCCTCCTATGTCGTGGACATGGAAAAGCTGGGGGGCAAGGTCCAGTGGGACGAAAGCCTCAGGAGGCACCAGGACCTCGATTTCTTCCTGCGTGTCCATTTCGAGACTAGCGGCTGGGCGTTCCTGGACAGCCCATTGACGCATGTCGACTGGGACCAGGGAGGGGCAAAAAGAGCTATCGACTTCCGGTCGATGGTCCGATTCAAGAGGAAGTGGGACCACAAGATGCCTGCGGAAGCTTTGCGGCGATATTCGTACGCCCAGATACTGAAGTGCCGTGAAGTAGGCTGCGCTGGTCGCTACCTCGACTACTACAAGGGCATGCATGTGGCCGCCTCCAACGGCAGCCTTGCTGCGCGGATCCGCTGTCTCGAGCCCTATATTGCTTTCAAGGACTTTCTGCACCGGGCCCGGGGCAAGCGCCTGGACGACGCGAAGCACAGGTCGAGGGGCGAAACAACGCTAGAGCACCGACCCAAGATCTCGGTGGTCATGCCGGTCTACAACAGCGCGCCGTTCCTGCACGATGCGGTCGTGTCCATCCTCGATCAGACCGAGCGCAACTTCGAACTCCTACTGATCAACGACGGCTCCAACGATGCCACGCACGAAATCGCGCAGGATCTTTGCAAGGCCGACGACCGCATCCGGTATTTGAGACAGGAGAACCGCGGCGTCGTTGCCACGCTGAACCGGGGTCTTGAGCTCTGCCGGGGCGAGTTCATAGCCCGAATGGATTCGGATGACGTGGCGCAGCCCGATCGTCTCGAAAAGCAACTGAAGTTGCTGCAGGCAAACCCCGAGGTGATCATCTGCGGCTCGGACGCGTTCCACTTCGGGCAATCTCAGGGCCGCATCCGCAAGCCGCGCTCCGACCGTGAGTGCCGCGCCTGGTTGCTGATCGGACCCTGCTTTGTGCACCCGAGCGTCATGTTTCGACGCAGCGTGATCGATCGCGGCCTGCGTTACCGGACGACCTGCCGGCACGCTGAGGACTACGACTTCTGGTTCCAGGTGGGCACCCTCGGCCGGATGCAAAACATCAAGGAACCGCTGCTCTGGTATCGAATTCACGCCGACCAAGTCACGAGCACCAGGCAAGAGGCGCAAAGATGGATGCACGCGGACATCGCCACTTCCCGCCTCGCCGAGTTGGGGGTCAAGATCGACAGGACGGAATTCCATTCCATCTTGTGGCCCGATCAGAGCGATCGAGCAAGGCTGCGCATCCTGCTCTCGGCTTTCAGCTTGTTCGTGCGAATGACCGTACGGGGAAAAGTCACACCGTATCTGATGCTCGCCACCACCTGGGATATCTTGCGCTACAGGCGCTTGCCGTCGGGCGGTTGACCGCTGACTTGGCTCCGGGTTGGGGTGCCCGGTGCGTCTTCTATGACCTGTCGACACAGCGACTCCCAACGTGTGATCCAGTCCTCCCGATCGCAGTACCGCGGCGCCGACAGCGCCTTGATGGCAGCCTGGCGCGATCGCCATCCGCGGATATCTGCCGCAAAGCGAACCAAGGCGCCTTCCAGCCCCTCTGTGTCATCGGGCTCGTAGAGTATCCCGGAGAGCCCATCCTCCACAATTTCGGGGATGCCGCCCCTGCGGGCGCCGATGACGGGCCTTCCGTGGATCAGCGACTCGAAAACCACACTGGGAAACGTGTCGTTCCACAGCGAAGGGACGACGGTGGCGTCGAGCCCCAGGTAGAAGCTGGCCGGGTCCTGCCGCCCCAGGAACTCAATGCGCGAGTCCGCATGGTCGGCACGTAAGCGCTCGACGAATCCGGGAGGTCCCGTGCCCGCCACGCGAAGTCGCCAGTGCGGCCGGGCCACGGAATGGAAGGCCGACAGCAAAGGCTCGATGCCCTTGTTGGCAGTGAGCGTGCCGATGAACCCGTATACGATATCAGGGACGTCGAGCGGCGGAGTCGGACGCGAGCGCGTATCCAAGTGGCTCGCGTTGTGGATGTGCGTGCGCACGGGCACGCTCTGGAAGAAGCCATCCTCGATGTGGCTGTCGATCACATAGCGGCTGACGCCGACCACGGCGTCCGGCAAGCGTGACAGGCCACGATGCGGCAGCCGCACGAGCCGGCACGACGCGCAGGGCGTCACGCATCTTTGGTCCTTGAACATGTTGGACCGAACGCAGCGCAGGTACTGGTCATGCAGCACTTGCACGATCGGCAGCCCCTGCGACTTGATCGCCCGCCAAATCGCTGCACTCCAGCCGTACACGTTGTGGCAGACCACGATGTCCGGGCGCAATTCGGCGAGCTGCGCGCATGCGAGTTGTGCCGCGGGGGCGTTGTAGATATCGCGCGTGTGCCAGGCCACCCGTGTCCACGCGCTGGGATGGGATGTGAACGGAAGGTACAGATTGCGAATGCCGATCCGTATCACATGGACGCCGTTGAGCGTCGTGTGCTGCGTTCCGCTCCCGGGTTCGCCGAGTGTCAGCACATGCACCGTGTGACCACGGGCGGCAAAGCCTTCCGCCTGGTTCTGCGCGACCAGTTCGGCGCCGCCGCCGCCGTGAGGCGCATACAAGGACGCGACAATGACGATATTCACGCTAGTTCACGCACCTCGATGCACCCCGATCTTCCTCTGGGCGAGCACTATACCGCTGGTCGGGTAGCATCGCGACCGATGCCTTCCGCCGCCCACCCTCTGCCAGCGCAGCAAATTGCCTATGTCCACGAGTGGCTGACCGAATGGGGAGGCTCGGAAGATGTGGTGCGCGCCATGCTCGGCGCCGTGCCCGGCCAGACCCTGTTCGCGACCATCGACTTCCTGAAGGACGCCGACCGCCGCAAGTTCGGCGGCATCCCGATCCGCACCACCTTCCTGCAGAAGGCGCCCGGGGCGCGCAGCCGCTTCTGGAACTACCTGCCGGTCACGCCACTGGCGGTCGAGACGCACGACCTGCGCGGCGCCGACCTGATCGTGTCCAGCTCGCATGCCTTCGCCAAGGGCGTGCTCACCACCGGCGAGCAGCTGCACATCAGCTACGTGCACTCGCCCATGCGCTACGCCTGGGACCTGCACCACCAGTACCTGGCCGACTACGGCCTGCAGCGCGGGTTGAAGGGCTCGCTGGCGCGCTACATCTTCCACCGGCTGCGCGTCTGGGACCGCCAGACCAGCCACAACGTCGACCTGTTCCTGGCCAACTCGCGCCATGTGCAGCGCCGCATCTGGCGCGCCTACCGCCGGCCGGCCAAGGTGCTGTACCCGCCGGTGGCCACGCACCGCTTCGGCTTTTCCGCGCAGAAGGCCGACCACTACGTCACCGTCTCGCGGCTGGTGAACTACAAGCGGATCGACCTCATGCTGGAAGCCTTCCGCAGCCTGCCTTCGCGCAAGCTGGTGGTGATCGGCGACGGCCCCGAGATGCCCCGGCTGCGCGCGATGTGCCCGCCCAACGTGGAGCTGATGGGCTGGCAGCCGGCCGAGGCGGTCGAGCGGCACCTGCAGGCGGCGCGCGCTTTCCTGTTCGCCGCCTACGAGGATTTCGGCATCTCGCCGATCGAGGCCCAGGCCTGCGGCACGCCGGTGATTGCCTATGGCGCCGGCGGCTCGCTGGAAACGGTGCGCGCCGGCGGCGCGCCCCAGCCCACCGGCCTGTATTTCAATGAACAGAGCGCCGCCGCGCTGGCGCAGGCGGTGCAGGACTTCGAGGCGATGGGATCGGCCTTCGACCCGCACGCCTGCCGCGAATGGGCCGAGCGCTTCGGCGAAGAGCGCTTCCAGCGCAAATTCGCGCAGGTGGTGGACCAGAGCTGGCAGGCGTGGCGGCACGACCCGGCCAGCGTCGAAACCCGGCTGATCGGGCCCATGGAGCCGGCGCCGACGTGAACCCCATGGCATCGGGCATGAGCCCGCCGCGAGCCGTCTCCCTCGTCTGGCTGCTCTGCGTCTTCTATCCCTGGATCAATCCGGTGGCCGGAGGCCCGTCCGTGTCGGTGCAGCCGTGGCTGGCCACGGCGACCTGCGCGGCGTTGCTGTGCGCGATGCGCGCCTGGACCACGCCGCGCTTTCCGCCGGCCCTGTGGCTGGCGCTGGCCGCCCTGCTCACCGCGGCGCGTTCGCTGCCCGCGCTGGACACGCTGGCCTTCCTCGGCGGACTGGTGCTGGTCGTCGCCATGGCCGGTGTCGCCCATGGCGATGGCGACGCGCGCCGCGAGTTCGCGCGCGCCATCGCCGCCGCCTGGCTGCTGGCCGCGCTGGTGAGCAGCGTGATCGCGCTGCTGCAGTACTTCGGCGCCGGCCAGGCCTTCTCGCCCTGGGTCAGCCAGGCGCCGCTCGGCGAGGCCTACGGCAACCTGCGCCAGCGCAACCAGCTCGCGTCCCTGATGGCGATCGGTCTGGCCGCGCTGCTGTGGTTCGTGCGCAGCGGCTGGGACTGGCGCCGCGCCATGCTGCCCATGGTCCTGCTCGCCGCCGGCAGCGCCGCTTCCGCCTCGCGCACCGGCGCCCTGGAGTGGGTCGCCGTGCTGGCGCTCGCCGCGCTGTGGCGCGGACCCGCCCGCCGGCAGGTGCTGGGCCTGGCCGGCCTGGGCCTGGCCGTCTATGCGGTGGCCGCGGTGGCGCTGCCCTGGCTGCTGGCCAACTACTGGGGCGTCAGCGGCCCCAGCGTGTTCGCGCGTTTCGGCGGCAATGACGGCTGCGCGGGCCGCCGCGTGCTGTGGTCCAACGTGATGCACCTGATCGGCCAGCATCCCTGGGCCGGCTGGGGCTGGGGCGAACTCGACTACGCGCACTACATCACCCTGTACCAGGGCGCGCGCTTTTGCGACATCCTGGACAACGGCCACAGCCTGCCCCTGCACCTGGCGGTGGAGCTGGGACTGCCGGTTGCCGTGATCGCGTGCGGCGCGCTGGTCTGGGCGCTGCTGCGCCTGGCCCCCTGGCGCGAGACCGATCCGTCGCGCCAGTTGGCACTGTCGGTGGTTTTTGCCATCCTGCTGCACAGCCTGCTCGAGTACCCGCTCTGGTATGGCCCCTTCCAGCTGGCCTTCGGGCTGGCGCTGGGCCTGCTGTGGCCCGGGCGCGAACCGGCGCGCCAGCCGGGCGCGCGCGGCGCCATTGCCAGCGCGGTGGGCGCCGGCTGCGCGCTGGCGGCGCTGGCCTACGCCGCCTGGGACTACCACCGCATCAGCCAGATCTACCTGGCGCCCGAGGCGCGCGCACCGCAATACCGCGCCGATCCGCTGGCGGAAGCCCGCGCATCACGCCTGTTCAGCGGCCATGTGCGCTTTGCCGAACTCACCCTCACGCCCCTGACCCGGGCCAATGCGCAGTGGACCTACGACACGGCGCTGGAACTGCTGCACTACTCGCCCGAAGCGCGCGTGGTCGAGAAGGTGATCGAAAGCGCCACGCTGCTGAAGAAGGACGAGGTCGCGCTCGCCCATTTGATCCGCTTCCGCGCCGCCTTCCCGAAAGAGCACGCCGAATGGGCGCGCGAGCGCGGGCTGCGGCCTGCCGCGGCGCCGTCTGCACTCAAGGATTGACGAAGCTGCCCGACTTGCCGCCGTGCTTTTCGCGCACACGCACGTCGCCGATCACCATGCCGCGGTCCACCGCCTTGCACATGTCGTAGACGGTGAGCAGCGCCACCTGCACGGCAGTGAGGGCTTCCATCTCGACGCCGGTGGGGCCGACGGTTTCCACCGTGGCGGTGCAGCCCACGCGGCTGGCGGCGCGGTCGATGCTGAAATCGAGCGCCACCCGCGTCAGCGCCAGCGGATGGCACAGCGGAATCAGCTCGCTGGTCTTCTTGCACGCCTGGATGCCGGCGATGCGGGCCACCCCCAGCACGTCACCCTTCTTCGCGGTGCCCGACTCGATCAGCGCCAGCGTTTCGGGCCGCATCTGGATATGGCCGCTGGCGATGGCGACGCGGTGCGTCGCCGGCTTGGCGCCGACGTCGACCATGTGCGCCTGTCCCTGGGCGTCGAAGTGAGTAAGTGAACTCATAAGTTCCTGAATGTCCGCGCCGGGGTCGACTATTTACGAGACCTTCACCCGGCTCGGGCATCATACGGTCATGCTTCAGTGGAAGGAACGTGCGCGGGCCAGCGGCCTGCACCTGGCCATCAGTTTGTGCATCGCGGCGGCGGCGGCGCTGCTGGTGTTTGCGGTCTGGTATCCCTACCCGTACCGGGAGGTCTCCGGCGGGCGCGAGCTGTTCCTGCTGGTCACGACCGTCGACGTGATCCTCGGGCCCCTGATCACGCTGGCCATCTTCAACCGGGCCAAGCCCAGGCGCCTGCTCCTGCTCGATTTTTCCGTGGTCGCCTGCATCCAGCTCGCCGCCCTGGCCTACGGCCTGTGGACGGTGGCCGCGGCGCGGCCGGTTCACCTGGTGTTCGAGTTCGACCGCGTGCGCGTGGTCCACGCCATCGACATTCCCGATGAACTGCGGCCGCAGACACCCGCCGGCATCCAGGCCGACCCCTGGTCGGGACCGACACTGCTGGCGGTGCGCCCCTTCCGTGACGCCAAGGAAGGCTTCGAGGCCACGGTCCAGGCACTGGATGGCACGCCTCTGGGCGCGCGGCCCGATCTGTGGCAACCTTACGAAGCGGCGCGGCAGCGGGTGACCGCTGCCGCCCGGCCCGTGGAGCAGTTGCGCAAGCTGAAACCGGCGCAGGCCGGCCTCATCGACGTGGCGCTGCGCAAAGCGGGTCGGGACGCCGCCAACACGCTGTACCTGCCGATGGTCTCGCGCGCCTTTTTCTGGACCGCCCTGCTCGACCCGCGCAGCGCCGAGATCGTCGGCTTCGTCCCGCTGGACCCGTATTGATCGCCGCAACCACCCTCCGCTGCAAGGTCTTGCCGCTGGTGCTGGCCGCGGTGATGGCGTGCCTGCCGGCACGCGCCCAGTTGCCGAGCCTGGGTGAGGGCGCCGACATGACCGTCAGCGCCGAGCGCAAGCTGGGCGAGCGGATCGCGCGCGAGCTCTATCGCGACCCCGACTTCATCGAAGACCCGGTGCTGGACGAGTACGTGCTGAGCCTCTGGACGCGGCTGCTGGCCGGCGCCCGTGCGCGCGGCGAGCTGGCACCCGAGCTCGACGAGCGTTTCGCCTGGGAAGTGCTGCTGGGCAAGGACCGCACCATCAACGCCTTCGCCCTGCCGGGCGGCTGGATGGGCCTGCACCTCGGCCTGATAAGCGCGACCGTCACGCGCGACGAGCTGGCCTCGGTGCTGGCGCACGAACTGAGCCACGTGACGCAGCGGCACATCGCGCGCATGATGGCCCAGCAGAACAAGCAGTGGCCCCTGTTGCTGGGCGCCATGATCCTGGGCGCCGCCGCCGCCAGCCGCAGCCCGGATGCGGCGCAGGCAGCGATCGTCGGCGGCCAGGCGCTGGCCATGCAGAACCAGCTGAATTTCTCGCGCGACATGGAGCGTGAGGCCGACCGCGTGGGCTTCTCCGTGGCCGGCCAGGCGGGCTTCGATCCGCAGGGCTTCGTGGGCATGTTCGACAAGCTGCAGCAGGCTTCGCGCCTGAACGACACCGGTTCGTTCCCCTACCTGCGCACCCACCCGATGACCGTCGAGCGCATCGCCGACATGCAGTCGCGCATCTCGCTGCAGCGCAGCGCGACGCCGCCCCAGCCGGACATGGTGCATGCGCTGATGGCCGGGCGCGCGAAAGTGCTGTCGAACCCGGGCGTGGATGTGCTGCGCAGCTTCCTCGCCGAGGACGCGCTGCAGCAGGGCAATCCGGCGCGGCAGGCGGGCGCGCTGTACGCGGCGGCGCTGGCCAGCGCGAAATTGCGCGACAACGCCGGCGCGGCCGCCCTGCTGCGCCGGCTGGCCCAGGCCACCGCGGGCGATCCCGAGGCCTCGCGCCAGGCCACGCTGCTGGCCGCCGAGCTCACCCTGCAGGCGGGTGACCCGACCCGTGCCGCGGCGCTCGATGGCGGGGACCGCCGCCCCGAGTTGATCCTGTCTTCGCAGGCGCGCATCAGCAACGGCCGGGCCGCCGACGCCGGGCAACGCCTGCAGACCTGGGTGGCGCTGCATCCCAAGGATGCCCCGGCGTGGGAATTGCTGGCGCAGGCCTACAACGCCCAGGGCCAGACGCTGCGGGCGATCCGCGCGGAAGCCGAGGCGAATGTGGCGCGCCTGGACTACCAGGCGGCGATGGACCGCTTCCGGGCGGCGCAGGAACTGGCGCGCAAGGCGCCCCCGGGCGCGCGCGACCACATCGAGGCGTCGATCATCGACGCCCGCGCCCGCCAGGTGGCCTCACTCCTTAGAGAACAGACGCTCGAGCGCTGACTCGATCACCACGCCCAGCACCGAATAGATGAGCGAGCCGACCAGCGCCGCGGCAAAGTCGCGCACGCCGAAGCCGTCGAGCACCTGGGCAGCCGCCCAGAACATGAACGCGTTGATGATGAAAAGAAACAGGCCCACCGTGACCAGCGTGACCGGCAGCGTCAGGAGCACCAGGATCGGCCGCACCACGGTGTTGAGCAGCCCGATCACGAAGGCGGCGCCCATGGCCGCGCCGAAGCTGCTGACTTCCACGCCCTTGTAGACGTAGGCGACGAACAGCAGCGCCGAGGCCAGCAACAGCCACTTGACGATGAGCTTGAGCATGGGAGCGCAGCATAGCACCGCGCTCCCAGCAGGGCTGTCAGCCTAGTCCGCCAGCACCAGCATCGCCCCCATGCCGATGATCGCGCCGGGCACCTGCCAGCGGCCTTCCTGCGAAGCCGGCTGGTCGGCGACGACCGGCGGCATGTCGTAGCCGAACTTCGGCCGGCGCGCGTCCAGCACGTGCGTGGCCTGGTGCATGCGCGTGAGCTGCTGCGTCAGGGCCGGCAACGGCCCTTTGGCGATCACCTTGCTGATCTCGTGCCCGCGCTGGCGCAGCGGCGCTTCCACCTGCTCGAACAGCTTGGCCGACCACTTCTCCCGCCACTGCTCGCGCGCCGCGTGGTTGACCCATTTGCTGATGCGCCGGGTCATGCGCGGCGGGCAGGCCACCAGCACCCAGTGGGTGCGCGCGGCGCCCGCGCCCGTTGCCATGGGCGCGAGTTGTTGCAGGGCCCAGTGGGCGTCATCCAGGTAGACGATGATGTTGTCCATGGTTTTTTTCTCCGGATCAAGCGTTGAGGGAAGGGTCAGGCGTTGATGGAACGGGCATGCTCGCGCGTCGCATGCTCGCGGGTCGCGCTTTCGCGCGTCGCGGCCCACTGGCCTGCGGCCAGTACACCGGCGATCGTGACCGCGTAGGTGATCCAGCGGATCACCGGCTCGGCGAAGAACTCGTCGAGCAGCGGCTCATGGATGATCATGTTGGCGGCCGTGTAGGCCAGCACCGCGGCGCCGGCGTGCACGATCAGGGGGAAGCGTTCGACCAGCTTGAGCACCATGGTGCTGCCGAACACGACGATGGGCACGCTCACCAGCAAGCCGATGACGACCAGGTCGAACGAGCCGTGCGCTGCGCCGGCGACGCCCAGCACGTTGTCGACGCCCATCAGCGCATCGGCGACCACGATGGTCTTCATCGCGCCCCAGAAGGTCGAGGCGACCGCGCCGTGTTCTCCGCTGTCGCCCTTGTCGACCAGCAGCTTGTAGGCGATCCACACCAGTCCCAGGCCGCCCACGGCCATGAGCCCTGGAATTTTCAGCAGCCAGACCACGCCCAGGGTCATCAGCGAGCGCACGACGATCGCGCCCACCGTGCCCCAGACGATGGCTTTGCGTTGCAGGTGGGAGGGCAGGTTGCGGGCCGCCAGCGCGATCACGATCGCGTTGTCGCCCGCCAATACGAGGTCAATGAGAATGATGGCCAGCAGGGCCGAAAACCATGAGGCGGAGAGAAACTCCATGTCGATGCTCCGTTTTGTGCCGAGTTCTTTCCCGACCGGAGGCGATCGCAGACGATGAATGTGGCCGTGAACCACAAGCACGCTTCGACCGAACCCGGGCGGGTCCAGAGTCGAAGGTCTTGCTCGGCAAGGTGTGATTTGGCATGTGCCCAGCGCTGCCGGAGGCCTTTCGGCCACGTATTGACGACAGCACTGTTGCCTGCGGCCTCCACGTTCCCCTCATGTGGCCGCTGACGGGAGCTACTCCCCTTCGTGCGGTCATTAGAACACAAGCGCGCGCGTTTTGTGTGGCGCGACGGCGCTATGATCGCTGCCCCATCCATATGGTCACCATCCACATCACCGACATCGAGGCCGCGATCAACCACTGGCGCGAGCGCGAGCCCTCGCCCGACGGCGTGACGCTCGGGCCCGAGCTGCGCGCGCTGGCCGAGGTGTACGCCCTGCTCATCTATCACCGCGAGGAAGAAGCCGACGAGCGCGGCTTTCCCGCCCGCGCCTACGCCGCCTGGAAGGCCTGGTACGACACCACGCCGGACACCCCCTGCATCGCGATCTGCTCCACCAGCCAGGGCGACGAGCAGTGCAAGGGGTGCGGGCGCACCTTCGAGGAGGTGCAGCGCTGGCCGGAGATGACGCCGGCGCAGAAGCGCCAGACCTGGCGGCGCATCACGCTGCTCGGCGAGGCGCTGCGCTTCAACCGCTACGCCGAGCGCGCCGTGCAGGGCGCGGGCATCCAGCGGGCCCGGTGATGCTGCGGCTGGTCCAGGCGCCGAACATCGCGATCGCCGCGCTCTGGGTCGACGCGCTGCGCCACGCCGGGATCGAAGCGTCGATGCAGCGCTATTACCTGGGCGCCGCTGCGGGCGAACTGCCGCCCGACCAGTGCCTGCCGGAGATCTGGCTGATGCACGAGGAGCAGGAGTCGCAGGCGCGCGCGCTGCTCGGTGAACTGGCGCGCGTGCCGCAGCGGCGCTGGGTGTGCAGCGCCTGCGGCGAACTGGTGGAAGGCGGCTTCGAGCAGTGCTGGAACTGCGGCGCGTTGATGCCGCACTGACTGCGGCCTACTTCCAGCGCAGGGGCTCGATGTCGAGGGCGCGCTCGCCGTCGCCGACCATCAGCACGCCCTCTTGCACCGTCGCCTGCAGCTGCATGCTGCGCCGCGCCAGCAAGGCCAGTTCCTGCGACGCGGCCGCCGGGATGCGCCACACCGACAGGTTCGACAGGCGCGCCAGCTTGCCCTCGATGCCGCGCCACCACACCTCGGCCGCGTGCGCGAAGGCGTAGACGATCACCTCGTCCGATTGGCTGCAGGCCTTGGCCAGCGGCTTGTCCTCGGGCTGGCCGACTTCGATCCACATGCGCGGCCGGCCGGTGAAGTCGCGCAGCAGCACGTCGGGCTCCTCGGGGTTCGACAGGCCCGCGCCGAAGCCCAGGGTGCCGTCGCCGGCGCACACATCCTGCAGCTGGTGCGCATTGAGCGCGAGCGCGGCCAGCCGGATCATCATGCGCTCGTCGGTCTCGCTCGGATGGCGCGCCAGCGTGAGCGCATGGTCGGCGTAGTAGCCGTGGTCGATGTCGGCCACGGCGAGCTGCGCCTTGAAGATCGTGGATTTGAGGGCCAACTGGATTAGGCGCGGCGCGCGAGTTCGGCGGCTTTGCCCACGTAGCTGGCGGGAGTCATGGCCAGCAGGCGCTCCTTTTCCTCCGGCGGGATGTCCAGGCCGCGGATCAGGGCATGCAGGTCCTCGGCCTGAACCGTGCGGCCGCGCGTGACTTCCTTGAGCTTTTCGTAGGCGCCCTCCACGTGGAAGCGCCGCATCACGGTCTGGATCGGCTCGGCCAGCACTTCCCAGGCCTGGTCGAGGTCCTGATCTATGCCTTCGCGGTTGAGCTCGAGCTTGCCCAGGCCGATGCCCATGGAGTGGTAGGCCAGCACCGAGTAGCCCAGCGCCACGCCCATGTTGCGCAGCACCGTCGAGTCGGTGAGGTCGCGCTGCCAGCGTGACACCGGCAGCTTCTCCGACAGGTGCTTGAGCAGCGCATTGGCCAGCCCGAAGTTGCCTTCGGCGTTCTCGAAATCGATCGGGTTGACCTTGTGCGGCATGGTGGACGAGCCGATCTCGCCCTCGCGCAGCTTCTGCTTGAAGTAGCCCAGGCTGATGTAGCCCCAGACATCGCGCGCCCAGTCCACCAGGATGGTGTTGGTGCGCGCCACCGCGTCGAACAGCTCGGCCATGTAGTCGTGCGGCTCGATCTGGATGCTGTAGGGCTGGAAGCTCACGCCCAGGCCCAGCGGCTCGGGCGTCTCCACCACCTTGCGGCTGAAGGCCTCCCAGTCGAAGTCGGGCCAGGCCGCCAGGTGGGCGTTGTAGTTGCCTACCGCGCCGTTCATCTTCGCCAGCAGCTTGACGCCGGCGATCTTCTCGCGCGCGGCGGCCAGCCGCACCACGACGTTGGCGATCTCCTTGCCGACGGTCGTCGGGCTGGCCGTCTGCCCGTGCGTGCGGCTCAGCATGGCCACGTCGGCGTAGGCATGCGCCATCTGGCGCAGCTTGTCGATCAGGGCGTCGAGCGCCGGCAGGATCACCTGCTCGCGCGCCGCCTTCAGCTGCAGGGCGTGGCTGGTGTTGTTGATGTCCTCGCTGGTGCAGGCGAAGTGCACGAACTCGCTGGCCGCCTTCAGTTCCGGCCGGGCCTCGAACTTCGACTTGATCCAGTACTCGACCGCCTTCACGTCGTGGTTGGTGGTCTTCTCGATCTCCTTGATCGCCAGCGCGTCGGCGACCGAGAAGTTCTTGACCAGCCCGAGCAGATAGGTGCGCGCGCCGGGCGTGAGCGGGCGGAACTCGGCGAAGCCGGCATCGGACAAGGCGATGAACCAGCAGATTTCGACCTGCACACGCTTGTGCATGAAGCCGTGCTCGCTCATCAGGGGGCGCAACGCGGCCAGGCGCCCCGCGTAGCGGCCGTCCAGCGGCGACAGCGCAGTGATGGTGGAAGGATTCATGCCGTAATTTTAGGCGGGCCCGCGCGCCGGGCCGGGACCCGCGCCCTGGCCGGCGCCACCCGGACGCACGAGCTTGGCTCGCTAGAATGGGCGTCCGTACGGTCACGCGAACATCCAGGAAAGCCCTCCCATGAAATTGATCGGAGCCACCTCCAGCCCCTACGTGCGCAAAGTGCGCATCGTGATGGCGGAAAAAAGGCTGGACTACGAGTTCGTGCTGGAGGACGTGTGGGCGGCCGACACCACCATCGCCCAGTCCAATCCGCTGGGCAAGGTCCCGTGCCTGGTGATGGAGGGCGGCGAGGCCCTGTTCGACTCGCGCGTCATCGTCGAGTACCTGGACACCCTGTCGCCGGTGGGCAAGCTCATTCCCGCGATGGGACGCGAGCGCGCCGAGGTCAAGACCTGGGAGGCGCTGGCCGACGGCGTGCTCGACGCGTCCATCCTGGCGCGGCTGGAAGCGAACTGGGCGGGCCGGCAGAAGGCCCAGCGCAGCCAGGCCTGGATCGACCGGCAGCTGTCCAAAGTCGACGCCAGCCTGAAGGCCATGAGCCAAGGCCTGGGCGAGAAGACCTTCTGCGCCGCCGGCAAGCAGTTGAGCCTGGCGGACATCGCGGTCGGCTGCGCGCTGGGCTACCTGGACTTCCGCTTCCCCGATATCGACTGGCGCCATGACTATCCCAACCTGGGCCGGCTGCAGGAACGGCTGATGCAGCGCCCGAGCTTCGCCGACACCAGGCCCGCCTGAGCCGCCGGCGGCCCCAATGAAAAACGCCCCGTTCCGGGGCGTTTTCTTTTGCACAAAGGGCTGCGAAGCGCCCTGAAACGAAGGAGGGAGGGAGGGAGGAGGAGAAGAGTCGTTTCAGGATTGCAGCCGGCACGCGTGGCGCCGGGAGGCTTCGCAGCGATAACTGGGGATGGGCTCCTTCCTCTCTGGTCCATAGAGTAGGGACGCCACGCGGCGGTTCCAAGTGCGGCAGCAACTTTACGAGGTAAATCTTTGTGAACCGCGCCCGCTGCGCGGAGTCACCGCGCCAGCTGCTTTTCGATCTCGCGCAACAGGGCCGCGTCTTCCGGCGTGGTCTTGCTGTTGTAGCCGGCCACGATGCTGCCGTCACGGCCGATCAGGTACTTGTAGAAATTCCACTTCACCGACGTGCCGGTTTGCGTCTCCAGCTGACGGAACAGCGGATTGGCGTCGCTGCCGCGCACGTGCGAGGCGGCGAACATGGGGAACTTCACACCAAAGGTGTTCTCGCAGAACTCGGCGATCTCGCGGTTGCTGCTTTTTTCCTGCAGGAAGTCGTTCGAGGGAAAGCCGAGCACCACCAGCCCGCGGCCCTTGTACTTGTCGTACAGCGCCTCCAGTCCCTTGTACTGAGGTGTGAAGCCGCAATAGCTGGCCGTGTTGACCACCAGCAGCACGCGGCCGGCGTACTGGCACAGCGACTGCGGCTTCTCGTCCTGCAGCCGGGCGAAGGTGTGGTTCAGGGTGGCCGGGCAGGCGCCGGGCGGGGCATCGGCGGCGCGGGCCGGCAGGCCGGCGCCAGAGGCCAGAAGCAGGGCGGCAAGCAAGGCGAGGCAGCGGTTGGCAAGTGTCATACGGAAGGCTCCTTGGGGCAGGGCCCCGTGCGGGCGACCTGGACCGACGCCTAAAATCCGGGCAGTTCGTCCAGGCACACCCATGCTCTATCCCGAATTATTCAAGCAACTCGAATCCGTCCGCTGGGACATGGACAAGGACATCCCCTGGTCGGCATTCGACGGCGCGAAACTGACGGATGAGCAGGCGCAGACCATCAAGATGAACGCGATCACCGAGTGGGCGGCGCTGCCGGCCACCGAGATGTTCCTGCGCGACAACCGCGACGACTCGGATTTCTCGGCCTTCATGTCGATCTGGTTCTTCGAGGAGCAGAAGCATTCGCTGGTGCTCATGGAGTACCTCAAGCGCTTCCGCCCCGAACTGGCCCCGAGCGAGCAGGAACTGCACGAGATCCGCTTCGAGTTCGAGCCGGCGCCGGCGCTGGAGACGCTGATGCTGCATTTCTGCGGCGAGATCCGCCTGAACCACTGGTACCGCCGCGCCGCCGAGTGGCACAGCGAGCCGGTGATCAAGCACATCTACACCACGCTGTCGCAGGACGAGGCGCGGCACGGCGGCGCCTACCTGCGCTACATGAAGCGCGCGATCAACAACTTCGGCGCCGAAGCCAAGTCGGCCTTTGCCAAGGTCGGCGTACTGATGGCCAGCGCCCGCCGCACGGCGCAGGCGCTGCACCCGACCAACCTGCACGTGAACAGGCAACTGTTCCCGCGCGACACCATCCAGTCGCGCCTGCCCAACCCCGAGTGGCTGGAGCACTGGCTGGACAAGCAGATCAACTTCGACGCCGCCTGGGAAAACAAGGTGGTCGATCGCATCCTGCACAACATGAGCCTGCTGATGGACCGCAGCTTCAGGACCGTGCAGGAACTCAACCGCTACCGCAGGGAGCTGGCCGCGAGCCTCTCCGGCGGGCCCACGGCGCAGCCGGCGTGAGCGCCTTCCTCTCCAAGATCGTTGCGCGCGCCGCCGCGCCGTCGCGCATCGCGCAGCTGCCGCAACCGGTGGTGTTCACCAACGGCGTGTTCGACGTGCTGCATCGCGGGCATGTGACCTACCTGGCGCAGGCGCGCGAGCTCGGCGCCAGCCTGGTGGTGGCGCTCAACACCGATGCTTCGGCCCGCCGCCTGGGCAAGGGCGCGGACCGGCCCCTGAACCGGGAGCAGGACCGCGCGGTGGTGATGGCGGCGCTGGAGTCGGTGTCGCTGGTGACCTGGTTCGACGAGGACACCCCGCTGGAGTTGATCCAGGAACTGCGGCCCGCGGTGCTGGTCAAGGGCGGCGACTACGACATGGACAAGCTCGCCGAGGCGCAGGTCGTGCGCGGCTACGGCGGGCGGGCGCTGGCGATACCCTTCGTGCAGGGCTACTCGACCACCGCCCTCGTCAATCGCATTCGTTCGGCCTAGGGCCGTCAGGCCTGGTCATTCGGCTGCCTGCGCCTGTGCGCCGCGCTTGCGCCGCAGGGCGTCGCGCAACCGGGTGCTGCTGCGCCGGATGAAGTGCTCCACGTCGTCCATGTAGGTGAACACCACCGGAATCACCAGCAGGCTCAGCACCGTGGAGGTGATCAGCCCGCCGATCACCGCGATCGACATCGGCGAGCGGAAGCTCGGGTCGGCGGTGCCGAAGCCGATGGCGATCGGCAGCATGCCCGCGCCCATGGCGATGGTGGTCATGATGATGGGGCGCGCGCGCTTGTGGCAGGCGTCCAGCAGCGCATCGAAGCGCGACAGGCCGTGGTCGCGCCGCGCCACGATGGCGTACTCCACCAGCAGGATCGAGTTCTTGGTCGCGATCCCCATCAGCATGATCAGGCCGATCAGCGAGGGCATCGAAAAACTCTTCTGCGCGATCAGCAGGCCGACGAAGGCGCCGCCCAGCGACAGCGGCAAGGCGGCCAGGATGGTGACCGGGTGCAGGAAGTCCTTGAACAGCAGCACCAGCACGATGTAGATGCACAGCACGCCGGTCAGCATGGCCAGGCCGAAGCTGGCGAACAGTTCGCCCATCACCTCGGCATCGCCCACCTCGACGACGCGCACGCCGGCCGGCAGGTGCTTGATCGCCGGCAGTTCCTGCACCGCGTTCTTGACGTCGCCCAGCGGCAGGCCCGACAGCTCGATCTCGAAGTTGACGTTGCGCGAGCGGTCGTAGCGGTCGATCACCGCCGGGCCGCCGGCCATCTGCAGGCTGGCCACCTGCCCCAGCATCACCGGCCCGCGCGCGCCGGGCACGGCCAGCCGCTCCAGCAAGGCGAGGTCGCGCCGCGCGTGCTCTTCGAGCTTGACCACGATGGGCACCTGGCGCTGCGACAGGTTCAGCTTGGGCAGCGCGACGTCGTAGTCGCCGGCCGTCGCCACGCGCAGCGTCTCGGCGATCGCGTTGCTGGTCACGCCCAGGTCGGCGGCGCGCGCGAAGTCCGGCCGCACCGCGATCTCCGGCCGGATCAGGCTGGCGGTGGAGGCCACGCTGCCCAGGCCGGGGATGGTGCGCAGGTCCTTCTCCACCGCGAGCGCCGCGCCGGTCAGCGCCTGCGGGTCCTCACTGGTCAGCACCAGGATGTATTTCTCGCCCGAGCCGCCCAGCCCGACCTTGGTGCGCACACCCGGCAGCGGCTCGAGCGCGGCGCGGATCGCGTTCTCGATGCCCTGCTTGCGCGGCCGCTGGGTGCGCTCCTCGAGCTGGATGGTCAGCGTCGCCTTGCGCGGCTCGGCGGCGCCGCTCATCGCGAACGGGTCGCCGCCGGCGCTGCCGCCGCCGATGGTGGTGTAGACGCTCTTGACGTGCGCCACCTTCATGATCATCGAGCGCGCCCGCTCGGCGGTGGCCTGGGTCTGGGCCAGGGTGGAGCCGGGCGCCAGTTCCAGGTAGACCTGGGTCTGCGAGTTGTCGTCGGCCGGGATGAAGCCGGTGGGCAGCAGCGGGATCAGCGCGATCGAGCCGAAGAAGAACAGCCCGGACAGCACGAAGGTGGCCAGCCGGTGCCGCATGCTCCAGTTCACTGCGCGCAGGTAGATCTGCATCCACTTCGGGTCGCCGTGGCCGCCGGCCGCCGGCTTGAGCAGGTAGGCCGCCATCATCGGCGTCAGCACGCGCGCCACCACCAGCGAGGCGAACACCGCCAGCGAGGCGGTCCAGCCGAACTGCTTGAAGAACTTGCCGGCGACGCCGCTCATGAAGGCGGTCGGCAGGAACACCGCGATCAGGGTGAAGGTGGTGGCGATCACCGCCAGCCCGATCTCGTCGGCCGCCTCCATCGCCGCCTGGTAGGGCGTCTTGCCCATGCGCAGGTGGCGCACGATGTTCTCGACCTCGACGATGGCGTCATCCACCAGGATGCCGACCACCAGCGACAGCGCCAGCAACGTCACCACGTTGACCGAGAACCCGAGCCAGTACATGCCGACGAAGGCCGGAATCACCGACATCGGCAGCGCCACCGCCGACACGAAGGTGGCGCGCCAGTCGCGCAGGAACAGCCAGACCACCAGCACGGCCAGGGCGGCGCCCTCGTACAGCAGGTGCAGCGAGCCCTCGTATTCCTCCTCGACCGGCGTCACGAAGTCGAAGGCCTGCACCAGCTCGATGTCGGGACGCTGCTGCTTGAGTTCGGCCAGCGCCTTGTGCACCGCCGCGCCGACGGCCACCTCGCTTTCGCCGCGGCTGCGCGCCACTTCGAAGCCGACTACCGGCTTGCCGTCGAGCAGGGCCGCCGCGCGCGGCTCGGCGATGGTGTCGCTGACGGCGGCGACGTCGGACAGGCGGATGCGGCGCGACGGCCCCTGGCCGGCCGGCGGCAGGGAGATCTCCATGTCGGCGATCTGCCGCGCGGTCTGCACCGTGGCGATGGTGCGCACCGGCTGCTCGGCGCCGCCCAGGTCGGTGCGCCCGCCCGCGCTTTCGGTCTGCACCTGGCGCAGCTGGCGCGAGATGTCGGCGGCGGTGACGCCCAGCGCCTCCAGCCGCAGCGGGTCGAGCGCGACGCGGATCTCGCGGCTGACGCCGCCGACGCGGTTGACCGCGCCCACCCCGCGCACCGCCAGCAGCTTGCGCGAGACGTCGTTGTCGACGAACCAGGACAGCGCTTCCTCGTCCATGCGCGGCGAGGAGATGGTGAACGCCAGCACCGGCTGGCTGGCCAGGTCCATCTTGGTGATGATGGGATCGCGCAGGTCGGCCGGCAGGTCGGCGCGCACCCGCGAGACCGCCGATCGCACGTCGTCCACCGCCTCCTGCACCGGCTTTTCCAGCCGGAACTCGGCGGTGATGGTGACGGTGCCGTCCTGCACCTTGGTGTAGACGTGCTTGAGGCCCTGCAGCGTGGCGACCGAGTTTTCGATCTTGCGCGCGACATCGGTCTCCAGCTGCCCCGGCGCGGCACCGGGCAGCGAGGCGGTGACCAGCACGGTGGGCAGGTCGATGTCCGGGAAGTTCTGCACCTTCATGGCGTTGAACGCCATGAAGCCGCCGAAGGTGAGCAGCACGAACAGCATCACCGCCGGGATCGGGTTGCGGATCGACCAGGAAGAAACGTTCATCATGGCGGCGCTTCCTAACGTGCCGCCGCGGCGCTGGCCTGCGCTTCGGTCACGCGCACCAGGTCACCGTCGTTGAGGAAGCCGGCGCCGGTGGCGACGATGCGCGCCTCGGCCGCCAGCCCGCCCTGGATCTCGACCAGGTCGCCGGCGCTGCGCCCGGTCTGCACCTTGGCCAGGGCGACGCGGTTGTCCGGCCCCAGCACGAACACGTAGCTGAAGCCCTCGCGCATCACGATCGCCGCCTGCGGCACGGTGAGCGCGGGGGCCGAGCCGAGTTCGAACTCGCCGCGCGCGAACATGCCGGCGCGCGCCGTGGCGGGCGCGCCCGGCACCGGCGTGAGGTCCACGTACACCAGCGCTGCGCGGGTCTGCGGGTCCACCGTCGGGGCGATCATGCGCACCTTGCCCGCCAGCCGCGCGCCGCTGGCCGCCGTGACCAGCACGCTGGTGCCGGCGTTGATGTGGCCGAGTTCGCTGGAGGTGACTTCGGCGCGCCACTCGAGCCGGCCCTGCCGGATCAGTCGGAACAGCTCTGTGCCGGGGCCCAGCACCGCGCCCACGGTGGCGGTGCGCGCCGAGATCACGCCGCTGTCGGGCGCCAGCACCTCGGTCTGCGACAGGCGCGCCTGCTGCGCCTGCACCAGCGCCCGCGCCGCCTCGACCTTGGCCTGCGCCGTCTTCTCCGCCGTCAGGTACTGGTTGATCTGCGCGGCGCTGAGCGCGCCGGTGTCCTGCAGTGTGCGGGCGCGCGCCGCATTGTTGGCCGCGTCGGCCGCGGCCGCCTCGGCTTCGGCCAGCGTGGCGCGCGACTGCGCGGCCTCGGCGCGCGCGGTGTCGGCGGCGAGCGTGGCCAGCACCTGGCCCTTCTGCACCCGGTCGCCGACGTTGACCAGCACCTGCGTCAGCCGCAGGCCGCCGGCCTCGGCGCCGATGCTGGCTTCCTGCCACGCCGCGATGTTGCCGTTGGCCGCCAGCTTCAGGGGCAGGTTCACCTTGCGCGGCGTCACGGCCGTCACGGTGAGCGCCGGCTTGACCACCTTGGCCGGCTCCTGCGGCGCCTTGCCGCCCTGGGTGAAGAACACGGCGGCCAGCGCGACCACGGCCAGCGCGATCACGCCGGCGGCCAGTTGGAATCTTGTCGGTTTCATTGCTTTGCTTTGTTCTTTCAAGGTTGCGCCAGCGCGGTTTCCGCCGCCGGCCGCGCCCAGCCGCCGCCCACCGCGCGGTACAGCGCGATCCAGGCTGCGCTGCGATCGCGTTGCAGGCCGACCAGCGTGAGCTCGGCCACCAGCAGCGTGCGGCGCACTTCCTCCAGTTCCACCAGGCTGGCCAGCCCGCCCTGCCAGCGTGCCTGCGTGGCGGCGAAGGAGACGCGGTAGCCGTCCACCGCGCGCTGCACGTCTTCCTCGCGCGCGCGGGTGCTCTCCAGCGTCACCAGCGACTCTTCGACCTCGCGCACCGCGTTGCGCACGCGCGCCCGGTACAGGGCCGCCGCTTCCTCGTAGCGCGCCTGCGCCGCGTCGACGTCGGCGGCGCGGCGGCCGCCATCGAACACCGGCAGGCTCAGGGCCAGCGGGCCGACCGACCAGGTCTGCGCATCGGTGTTGACGCCGCCGGTGCGCACCACGCCGGCGGCGATCGAGCCGGACAGCGACAAACGCGGGAAGCGCTGCGCCCGCGCGCTGCCGACGTCGGCGCTGGCGGCGGCGACTTCGAGTTCGGCCTGGTAGATGTCCGGCCGTTGCGCCAGCACCTGCGCCGGCACCGAGGCCACGTTCATCAGCACGGCGGTGCGCGCCGGGCCGGGGCCGGGGGCGGTGAGCCGCGAGCGCAGCTGCGGCTCCGGCAGGGCGGTCAGCGCCACCAGCGCCTTCACCTCGATCTCGCACTGCGCGCGTTGCTGGCGCGCCCGCGCCGCGCCTTCGGAGGCGCTGGCGCGCGCCAGGGCGGCGGTGGCCGGCGCGGTGAAGCCGGCGCGCTCGCTGAGGTCGGCCAGGCGCGCCGTCTCGGCGCGCGACTGGGCGTCGTTGTCGGCGATGGCCAGCTGCAGCTGGCAGGTGCGCAGGCCGATGTAGCTGAGGGCTGTTTCGGCCGCGACCGACACGCGCGCCTCATGCCAGCCGGCGTGGGCGCCGATCAATCGCGCCTGTGCCGCATCGGCGGCGGCGCGGTTGCCGCCGAACAGGTCGATCTCCCAGGAGGCCTGCAGGCCGGCCTGCGTGACGGTCAGCAGCGGCAGTGGCGGCTGGCTGTTGCCGCGCTCGGCGCTGGCGAAGGCGTCCACCGCGGGCAGCAGCGCCGCGCCGGCGGCCACGCGGGCGGCGCGCACCTGCTCGATGCGCGAGCGCGCGCTGGCCACCGTCGGGCTCACCGCCTGGGCGGCATCCACCAGGTCGACCAGCAGGGGATCGTCGAACTGCCGCCACCACTGGCTCAATTCGGGGACCGCGCCGTTGTGCGGCAGCGGCGCCTGCCACTCGCCGGGCACCGCGGCCGGTGCCTGCGCCGGCGGGCGGGATACGGCGCAGCCGGACAGGGCGGCCGCGACCAGCGCGGCCATGCAAAGCGTACGTTTCATGAATCCTTCCCGGGTCGGGATGCGAAGCCCGCCGCGCACAGCCGTCCTCGTGCGGCGGCGGCGCGGGCGCGCAAGGCGCAAGCCTAACACCGTGTCGCGAGGGATCCTGACGCCGGAATGAGGCCGCGGCCGCTCAATCGAAGACCGCGCGCCACAGCGCCAGCACCGCTTCGCGCTGCGGCGCCAGCGCATCTTCGGGCAGTTGCGTCGGCTCTTCGTTCAGGCGCGCCTGGTGCTGCACGCGCCGCAGTTCGCGATAGGCCTGGGCGGCGTTCTCGCCGACGCCCGCCGGCAGCAGGCCGGCGGCCTCGGCGCGGCCCAGCAGCGCGATGTTGCCGACGTTGGGGATCAGCTCGCGGTGCCGTCCGGACTGCGACAGCACCAGGTACTGCACCGCGAACTCGGCGTCGACCATGCCGCCGGGGCTGTGCTTGACGTCGAAGCGGCCGGGCTTGACCGGGCGCGCGGCGGCCACCTTCTCGCGCATCGCCACGATTTCCTTGCGCAGCGCGGCGTGGTCGCGCGGCGCGGTGATCACGGCCTCGCGCACCGCATCGAAGCGCGGCGCCAGCGATTCCATGCCGAGCACGAAGCGCGCGCGCGTCATGGCCTGGTGCTCCCAGGTCCAGGCGGTGTTGCTGCCGCGCTGCTGCTGGTAGTTGGCGTAGGCCTGGAAGGTGGTGATCAGCAGGCCCGAGCTGCCGTTGGGCCGCAGGGCGGTGTCGATCTCGAACAGGTCGCCTTCGGCGGTCTTGGTCGACAGCCAGTTGATCAGCTTGCGCACCAGGGCGCCATAGGCCTCGGGCGCCCGCTCGTCCTCATCCTCGTAGACGAACACGATGTCGAGGTCGCTGCCGTAGCCCAGTTCCTTGCCGCCCAGCTTGCCGTAGCCGATGATGCCGAACTGCGGCGTCTCGCGATGGCGCTGCTTCAGGCGTTGCCAGCACCAGCGCGCCGTCACGCGCAGCACGCTGTCGGCCAGCGCGCTCAGGTCGTCGGCGACCTGCTCCACCGTGAGCCGGCCCTCGACGTCGCGCGCCAGCGTGCGGAACACCTCGGCATGGTGGGCGCGCCGCAGGAGGTTCAGCAGGGCTTCGTCGTCGTCCTCGCCGGTGATCTGCAGCGCGCGGCGGCGGTCCTCCAGGTCCTTTTCGAAGTCGCGCGCGCTGAAGCGCTCGGACAGCAGCTGCTCGCTCGCCAGTTCATCGATCACCCCCGGGTGCTGCAGCAGGTAGCGCGCGGGCCAGCGTGCCGCGCCCAGCAGGCGCAGCAGGCGCTCGTGCACGCTCGGCCGCTCCCACAGCAGCGCGAGGTAGCTGGCGCGCCGCAGCAGCGGCTCGATCCAGTCGGCCATGCGCACGGCGGCCAGCTCGCCGACGCGGCCCTCTTCCAGCCACTGCGCGGTGCGCGCCACCAGCCGCGCCAGCCGCGCCCGCGCGTCCTCGCGCAGGGCCAACACGCGCGGGTGCCGGGCCCATTGCGCGACCCGCTCGCGCAGCTGCGGCGGCAGTTGCTCCAGCAGGGTCTCGAGATCCGGCGCGGCGGCCGCCTTGCCGCCGCCGTTGCAACGCTTGCACTCGGTCGCGCCGCCCAGCAGGGTGTCGAACTCCTGGGCGACGAACTCGCGCTGGCGATCGAGTTCGTGCAGGAAGGCGCAGCAATCGGCGAAGCCCATGGCCTCGGCGATCCAGGCGAGGTCCCCGTCATCGCTGGCCCGGCCCATGGGCAGCACGTGCGTCTGCTGGTCGTCCAGGTACTGGATGCGGTGCTCGACCCGGCGCAGGAAGGTGTAGGCGCTGGCCAGCGCGTCGGCCGTGGCCTGCGGCATCAAGCCCGCTGCGGCCACCCGCTGCAGCGCCTGCAGCGTCGGCCGGGTGCGCAGTTCCGGGAATTGGCCGCCGCGCACCACCTGCAGCAACTGCACGGTGAATTCGATCTCGCGGATGCCGCCGCGCGAGAGCTTGACGTCGTTGGCCCGTTCCGGGCGGCCGGCGCTGCGCTTGGCGGCGTGGTCGCGGATCTGCTTGTGCAGCACGCGCAGCGAATCGAAGACGTTGTAGTCCAGGTAACGGCGGAACACGAAGGGCAGCACCGTGCCGCGCAGCCCCTGCGCCGAGCCGCCGTCGACCGCGGCGCGCGGCGCCACCACCCGGCTCTTGAGCCAGGCGAAGCGCTCCCACTCGCGCCCCTGCACCATGAAGTATTCCTCCAGCGCGCCGAGCGAGACCACCGGCGGGCCCGAGTTGCCGTTGGGCCGCAGCGCGGTGTCCACCCGGAACACGAAGCCGTGCTCGGTCGGCTCGCCCACCAGCATGTAGATGATCTTGACCGCCTTGGCGAAGTACTCGTGGTTGGTGATGCGGCCGCGCCCGTCCGGCGCGCCGTCGGTCTCGCCGTCCTGGTCGTAGACGTAGATCAGGTCGATGTCGCTGGAGACATTGAGCTCGCGGGCACCGAGCTTGCCCATGCCCACGATCCACAGCTGCGCCCGCTCGCCCTCGGGCGTGCGCGGCGCGCCGTGCTGGACATCGAGCTCGCGCTCGGCATCGCGGCAGGCCAGGTCGAGCGCGAAGCCGGCCAACTCGCTCTTGCAGCCGGTGACCGCGGCGAGCGAGGCGCCGCCGTCGCAGTCGAGCACGATGAGCCGTTCCATCACCAGCTGGCGCAGGATGCGCAGGGCGGCGCCCAGGTCGTGGCCGCGCGCGCGTAGGCTGTCGTACGCCTGCGTCAGGGCCTCGCGCCCCGGCATGCCCGGCGGCAGCAGCGCCAGCTCGCCGGCATAGCGCCGCCGCAGGCGCTGGGCGAAGCGCGAATAAGCGGACAGGGGCGGGTGCTCGCCGCTGCCATCTCCGGATGTGGTGTTTTCCTGCGCCGACGCGGCCGGATGCGACGAACCCATGCAGGGGCGGGGGGTCATAATTCCTGCCACACCGAAGCTTTCATGAACGACCGCCCGCCGACACCCTCACGCCGCCTGAAGGCGTACGCAGCTGTCGCGAAAGGCGCCCTGTGGCTGCTGATGGCAGCCTGGCTGGTGCTGGCACTGGCATGGGGTGCGCTTCATGCGTGGATTGTGCCGCGAATCGGCGAGCTTCGCCCCGCGCTGGAAACCGAGGCCAGCCAGGTGCTGGGCGTGCCGGTGCGCATCGGCCGCATCGAGGCCAGGAGCGAAGGCCTGGTCCCGTCCTTCGAGCTCAACGATGTGTTGCTGCTGGATCCGGCCGGCCGGGCCGCACTGCGGCTGCCGCGGGTGCTGGCCACCATGTCGCCGCGCTCCCTTTTGAGATTCGGCTTCCAGCAGCTGTACATCGACCGGCCCGAGCTGGATATCCGGCGCGACGCCACCGGGCGCATCTTCGTGGCCGGGCTGGACTTCTCGCGCGGCGGCGACACCGAGGGCCGCGGCATCGACTGGCTGTTCTCGCAGACCGAGTTCGTCATCCGCAACGGCCGGCTGCGCTGGACCGACGAGGCGCGCGCCGCGCCGCCGCTGACGCTCGATGGCGTGGATGTCGTCATGCGCAATGGCACGCGCCGCCACGCGCTGCGCATCGATGCGACGCCGCCGCCGGAATGGGGCGACCGTTTCAGCGTGCGCGGCATCTTCCGCCAGCCGCTGCTGTCGCAGCGCCCGGGCCGCTGGCAGGACTGGGAGGGGCAGTTGTACGGCGAGCTCGCCCGCGTGGATGTGTCGCAGCTGCGCCGCTACACCGACCTCGGCTTCGAGGTGAGCGAAGGCCACGGCGCCGTTCGCGCCTGGGCCGACATCTCGCATGGGCAGATCGCCGGCGGCGTCGTCGACCTGGCGCTGGGCGGCGTCAATGCGCGACTGGCGCCCCGGCTGGCGCCACTGGCGCTGCAGTCGATCTCCGGGCGGGTCGGCGGGCAATTGCTGGCCGGCGGCTTCGAGGTGGAAACGCGCGACCTCCAGTTCGAGACGCAGGAAGGCGTGCGCTGGCCGGGCGGCAACGTGTTCCTGCGCTGGACCGATGCGCACGGCCTGGTGCCGGTGCGCGGCGAAATCCGGGCCGACAAGCTCGACCTGTTCGCGCTCGGCCAGATCGCCTCGCGGCTGCCGCTGGATCCGGACACGCACGCGGCGCTGGCGGCCTATGCGCCGCGCGGCCTGGTGGAGACGCTCAGCGCCAAGTGGGAGGGTCCGCGCGAGCAGCCGCTGCGCTACGAGGCGCGCGGCCGCGCCTCGCGGCTGGAGATCGCCAGCCGGCCGCTGCCGGCGGCCAGCGCCGCCCACGGGGCGCACCCCGGCACGCCCGGCATCCGCGGCGCGAGCGTGGATTTCGAGCTCACCCAGGCCGGCGGCCGGGGCAAGCTGCAGGTGCGCAAGGGCGCGGTCGACGTGCCGGGGGTGTTCGAGGAGCCGGTGATCCCGCTCGACGAGCTGTCGGCGGACGTGCAGTGGAAGATCGACGGCCAGGACATCTCGGTGGCGGTGAACAACCTGAAGCTCGCCAACGCCGACACGCAGGGCGAAGCGCAGATCCGCTGGCACACCGGCAGCGGCGCCCGCCGCCTGCCCGGGGTGCTGGACCTGCAGGCCAGCGTGAGCCGCGCCGACGGTTCGCGCGTCTGGCGCTATTTGCCGCTGGATGTGCCCAAGAGCGCGCGGGACTACGTGCGCGATTCGGTCACGGCCGGCGTGGCGACCGGCGGCAGGTTCCGGGTCAAGGGCGACCTGCACGACTTCCCGTTCAAGGATCCGCGGCAGGGCGAGTTCAGGGTCAGCGCCGAGGTGCAGGGCGTGAATTTCGCCTTCGTGCCGCGCACTCTGACGCGCGGCGCCACCGCTTGGCCCGCGCTCACCGGCCTGGGCGGCGAGCTGGTGTTCGAACGCCAGGGCATGCAGGTCAACGGCGCCAAGGGGCGGCTGGCCGGCGCGCCCGGCCTGGCGGTGCAGGCCGAGGCCCGCATCGCCGACTTCCACCACTCGGTGGTGGCGGTCAGCGCCCAGATGCGCGGCCCGCTGGCCGAGGCGCTGGCCGTGGTCAACGGTTCACCGGTGTCGCCGATGATCAACCAGGCGCTGGCCAAGGCCAGCGGCAACGGCAACGCCGAAGTCCAGCTCAAGCTGGAACTGCCGCTTGCGGCGCTGGACCGCTCCAAGGTGCAGGGCCAGGTGGCGCTGGCCGGCAACGACATCCAGATCACGCCCGACACGCCGCTGCTGGCGCGCGCGCGCGGCACGGTCTCGTTCAGCGAGCGCGGCTTCACGATCGCCGGCGGCCAGGCCCGCGCGCTCGGCGGCGAGGTGCGCATCGAGGGCGGCACCCGCACGCCGGCCACGGGCGCCAAGGGCGCGCCGGACAACGGGGTGCAGATTCGCGCGCAGGGCACGGCCACCGCCGAGGGCCTGCGGCAGGCCCGCGAGCTCGGGCTGGTGGCGCGGCTGGCGCGCGATGCGAGCGGCAGCGCCGCCTACGCCGTGAACCTCAATTTCCGCCGCGGCCTGCCCGAAGTGGCCGTCACCAGCAACCTGCAGGGACTGGCGCTGAACCTGCCCGCCCCGATGGGCAAGAGCGCCGAGGCCGCGCTGCCGCTGCGCTTCGAGAACGCGCTGACGCGCGAATCGCTGGCGCCGGGCGCGTCAACTTTGGTGGATCAGCTCACCGTGGAGGTCGGTCGCGTGGCTTCGGTGGTGTTCGTGCGCGACGTCACCGGCGCCGACACGCGCGTGCTGCGCGGCGCCATCGCCGTGGGCCTGGCGCCGGGCGAGACCGTGACGCTGCCGGAACAGGGCGTGATGGCCAACATCAACCTGGCGCACGTCAACATCGACCAGTGGGAGCGCGTGCTCGGGGCGGCCCCGGCACCGGCTGCGCCCGGCACCTCCGGCGCACCGGCCGCCCCGTCCCGCAGCGCCGCGGGCAGCGGCGCCGCCGCCGGCTACCTGCCCACCCAGCTGGCGGTGCGGGCCCAGGAGTTGGTGGCGCAGGGGCGGACCCTGCACAACGTGGTGGTCGGCGGCGCGCGCGACGGCGGCCTCTGGCGCGCCAACGTCGATGCCGCCGAGCTCAACGGCTATGTCGAGTATCGGCAGCCCGGCGCCGGCGCGGCCGGGCGCCTGTACGCGCGGCTGGCGCGGGCGTCGATCGCCGCCGGGTCGGCGCAGCAGGTCGAATCCTTCCTCGCGGACGAGCAGCCGGCCGCGTTGCCGGGGCTCGACATCGTCGTGGATGACTTCGAACTGCGCGGCAAGAAGCTTGGCAAGCTGGAGATCGACGCCGTCAACCGCGGCGGCCCGGGGCGCGAGTGGCGCCTGAACAAGCTGAACCTGACCATGCCCGAGGCGGCCTTCAGCGCCACCGGCAACTGGGCCGTGGCGAACGCCATGACGGCGCGCGCCATCGCCACGCCCGAGCGCATGCGCACGGTGCTGCGCTTCCGCCTCGACGTCGCCGATTCGGGACAGCTGCTGACGCGCATGGGCACCAAGGGCGTGCTGCGCGGCGGCAAGGGCCGGATGGATGGCCAGATCGGCTGGCTGGGCTCGCCGCTGTCGCTGAACTACGCCACCATGGACGGCGCCTTCAACGTCAACATGGAGTCCGGGCAGTTCCTCAAGGCCGACCCCGGCCTGGCCAAGCTGCTGGGCGTGCTCAGCCTGCAGTCGCTGCCGCGGCGCCTCACGCTGGATTTCCGCGACGTCTTCAGCGACGGCTTCGCCTTCGACTTCGTGCGCGGCGACGTCACCATCCAGGACGGCATCGCCGCCACCAACAACCTGCAGATGAAGGGCGTGAACGCCGCCGTGCTGATGGAGGGCAAGGCCGACATCGGGCGGGAAACGCAGGACCTGCGGGTGCTGGTGGTGCCCGAGATCAACGCCGGCACCGCCTCGCTGGCGCTCACGGCCATCAACCCGGCCATCGGGCTGGGCACCTTCCTCGCGCAGATGTTCCTGCGCGAGCCGCTGGCGCGCGCTGCCACGCAGGAGTTCCACATCGACGGCACCTGGGCCGATCCGCGCATCGCGCGGGTGAACCACCGCAGCAACGGCACCGGCACGGTGGAGGCGCAGGCCGACAAGGCGAAATCCGGCAGCAACTGAGGGGCGCCCGGCTTCGGGCCCGGCCGGCGGCACGGTGCAAGGAAGTGGCACTAAAGTAGGGGCATGAAGGTCGCTGCCATCCAGATGGTTTCCGGCGCGTCGGTGCAGGCCAACCTGGACAGTGCCCGCCGCCTCCTCGGGGAAGCGGCGGCTGCCGGGGCCGAGCTGGCGGTGCTGCCCGAGTATTTCTGCCTCATGGCGCAGGGCGACCGCGACAAGCTCGCGGCCCGCGAGGCGTTCGGCCAGGGGCCGATCCAGGAGTTCCTGGCCGGCGCGGCGCGCGAGCTCGGGCTGTGCGTGGTCGGCGGCACGCTGCCGCTGGCGGCCGGCGACGACCGGCGCGTGCGCAATGCGAGCCTGGTGTTTTCGGCGCAGGGCGAGCGGCTGGCGCGCTACGACAAGATCCACCTGTTCAAGTTCGACAACGGCCGTGAGCACTACGACGAATCGCGCGTGATCGAGGGCGGCGGCGAGCCGGTGGCCTTCGAACTGCGGGCGCGCAGCGGCGCGCTGTGGCGGGTGGGCCTGAGCGTTTGCTATGACCTGCGCTTCCCGGAGCTGTACCGCCGCCTGGGCGCCGACCTGCTGCTGGTGCCCAGCGCCTTCACCGCCGTGACCGGTGAGGCGCATTGGGACACCCTGCTGCGCGCGCGCGCGATCGAGAACCTGGCCTACGTGGCGGCGCCGGCTCAGGGCGGCACGCACGACAACGGCCGCCGCACCTGGGGCCACACGATGGTGGTCGACCCCTGGGGCCAGGTGCTGGCGCAGCGCGACACCGGCGAGGGCGTGGTGCTGGCGCAGCTGGATGCGCAGCGGCTCGCCGGCGTGCGCCGCCAGCTGCCGGCGCTGGAGCACCGGGTCCTGTGAGCCGCACGGCCGCTCCGAAGGCTCATAGCACCGCAGCCCGCAAGGGCGGAGGTTGTCGAATGAGCCGCACGGCCGCTCCGAAGGCTCACAGCACCGCAGCCCGCAAGGGCGGAGGTTATCGAATGCTCCGCACGGCCGCTCCGAAGGCTCATGGCACCGCAGCCCGCAGGACGGAGGTTGTCGTATGAGCGGCCTGGCCGGCGGCGCGGTCGCCGCCTGGCGCCGCTGGCGCTCCGCCCATGAGCGCTGGTCGCTGTGGGCGCTGCTGGTCGTGCTGGTGGCCGGCATGCTCACCACGCTGGTCTGGCTGGCCGGGCGCTACGAAACCAGCGAGGTGCAAAGCCGGCTCGAGCGCGACACCGCCGAGGCGGTGGCCGACATCCGCGCCGCCCTGACGCGCAACGTGCAGAGCCTGCAGGCGCTGGAGTCGGGCAACCCGAGCCGCGGCGCCTGGCTGCTGGAGGCGCAGGCCCTGCTGCGCGAGCATCGCGAGCTGGTGCGCATCGAATGGCGCAGCAGCAAGCTGGCGACCCTGATGTCCGCCGACACGCCGTACCGCGCGCCGGTGTTCGAGCGGCTGGGACGCGCCAGCGTGCACTCCGACGTGTCGCTGGCCTGCGCGGCCGCGCTGCGCGCGAGCGGTCCGGCGTACTCCAGCAGCTTTTTCGTGCCGCAGGCCGACGGCATGGGGATCGAGGTCATGGAGCTGTGCCTGCCGCTGGTGACCGCCGGCGAACTCACCGGCTACGTGGTCGCCACCTATTCGCTCGGCGAGATCCTGGCCAGCATGCTCGGCCCGCAACTCACCCGCAGCCAGGACGTGTCCTTCACCGAACCCGACGGCACCCGGCTGGCGCTGCACGGTTCGATGCGCCCGGGCAGCCGCGTGTTCACCGCGCAGCAGCTGCTGGACCTGCCGGGCAACACCATCGTGCTGCGCATGGACAGCTGGCGCGGGGCGCCGCAGCTGTTCCCGAACGTGCTGACGGCGCTGGTGACGGCGATGTCGATCGCGCTGCTCGGGGTGCTGTTCCTGCTGGGCAAGGACACGCGGCGGCGCCAGCGCGCCGAGCAGGACCTGGCCGACGCGCTGGCCTTTCGCAAGGCGATGGAGGATTCGCTGGTGACCGGCCTGCGGGCGCGCGACCTGCGGGGCCACCTGACCTACGTGAACCCGGCGTTCTGCGCCATGGTGGGCTTCACGCCGCAGGAGCTGCTGGGCCGCGGCGCGCCGGCGCCCTACTGGCCGCCCGAGTTGGCCGACGAATACCAGAAGCGCCAGGAGATCCGGCTGGCGGGCCACCACCAGCCGCCGCGCGACGGCTACGAGTCGGTGTTCATGCGCAAGGACGGCTCGCGCTTCCCGGTGCTGATTTTCGAGGCGCCGCTGATCAACCACGAGGGCTTGCAGACCGGCTGGATGAGCGCCTTCCTCGACATCAGCGAGCAGCGCCGCGTCGAGGAGCTGTCGCGCGCGAGCCAGGAGCGCCTGCAGGCGACCGCCAGGCTGGCCACGGTGGGCGAGATGGCCTCGCTGCTGTCGCACGAGCTGAACCAGCCACTGGCCGCGATTTCCAGCTACGCCACCGGCTCCATCAACCTGCTGAAGGCCTCGGCGCTGGCCGGCACCGGCGAGTCCGAGCCGCTGGCCGACATCGAGACCGCGATGCGCCGCATTGCGCAGCAGGCCGAGCGCGCCGGCAAGGTGATCAAGAGCGTGCACGACTTCGTGCGCCGGCGCGACAAGGAGCGCGAGGCGGTGTCGCCGCAGCTGCTGATCGACGCCATCATGCCGCTGGTGGCGCTGCAGGCGCGCAAGCTCGGGGTGCGCGTGGACGTGCGGCTGGGATTCGGCCTGCCGCCGGTGCTGTGCGACCGCACCATGGTCGAACAGGTGCTGCTGAACCTGGCGCGCAATGCGATGCAGGCGATGGACCAGGCCGGCGTGGCCCACCCTTCGCTGACCATCGAGGTCAGGCGGGCCGACGGCTCCGCGTCCTGGCTGGAGTTCTCGGTGGCCGACGTCGGGCCGGGCATCTCGGAGGAGGTCAAGCGGCAGCTGTTCACGCCTTTCTTCACCACCAAGAGCGAGGGCATGGGCCTGGGCCTGTCGCTGTGCCGCACGGTGGTGGAGCAGCATGGGGGATTCCTCGTGTTCGAGCCCAACCAGGGGCGCGGTACGATCTTCCGGTTCACCTTGCCGGCCGGCTCGCACGGGCCGGCGGCCGCCCCCCCCTGACATGCAGCCGACTCCGCAAGCCATCGTGTTCATCGTCGACGACGATGACAGCGTCCGCGAGGCCCTCGCCTGGCTGCTTCGTTCGCGCCGCCTGCTCAGCGAAGCCTATGCGGCGGCCGAGGAATTCGAGGCCATGCTCGATGCCGGCTACGCGCTGTCGCAGCCCTGCTGCCTGCTGCTGGACGTGCGCATGCCGGGCATGAGCGGGCTGGCCCTGTTCGAGAAGATTGCGGCCCGCGGCCTGGCCGATGCCATGCCGGTGATCTTCCTGACCGGACATGCCGACGTGCCCACCGCGGTCGACATGGTCAAGCGCGGCGCCTTCGATTTCTGCGAGAAGCCGTTCTCGGACAACGCGCTGGTGGACCGGATCGAGCAGGCCCTGCAGCGCTCGCGCGAGGTGCTGGACGCCCGGCGCGGCCAGGAGCGCCTGAGGGCGCGGCTGGCGGAGTTGACCGAGCGCGAGCGCGACGTGATGCGCCTGGTGATCGAGGGCCTGCCCAACAAGCTGATCGCCGACCAGCTCGACATTAGCGTGCGCACCGTGGAAGTCCACCGGGCCCGCGTGTTCGACAAGATGGAAGTGAAATCGGCGGTGGAACTCGCCAACCTGCTGCGTGCCGCCTAGGAGTTTGGGCGGCAGAACGACTTCGGCCAAAACCGCCGAGAAACCGGTATCGTTTGCCGCTCCGGCCTGCGCCAATAGCTACGGCTATTGGCTTGTCCGTATCACCAAACGCTCCTCGGTTTTCGGCAGTTTTGGCTCGAAGCCTTCTACCGCCCAGACTCCTAGTGCGGCGCCGCGCTACTTGTCCTGCTCTTCGTCCTCGCGCGCCGGTTCGCCCTTGGGGCGGCCCGCGAACATGGTCCACCAGACGATGAACACGAGCACGGCAAGCGCGAGCAGGGCTTCGAGCAGAATCAGCAGCATGAGAAGGTTTCCGGTGTTGGCTGCGATTCTAGGAATGCTGGCCGCGTGCGCCACGGCGCCGCTGCCGCCGCCCGATGAGGCCGCGCCGCCCGCGCCGCTGAACCCCGCGCCCGCCGGTGCGCCCTGGCCACCGCCGCTCCAGCAGGCCAAGAGCCGCTGGCAGCCGGTGCCCTGGTCGGAGCTGCCCGGCTTCGGCGAGGACGCGATGCACGAAGCCTGGAATGCCTGGGTCAAGAGCTGCGAGCGGCCGCCGGCCGCCTTCGCCGCGCTGTGCCCGCAGGTGCGGCAGCTGTCGATCGCCACCCCCGAGGAGCAGCGCGCCTGGATGACGCAGCGGCTGCAGCCCTACCGCGTCGAGCCGCTGCAGGCGGGCGCCGAGGGGCTGCTGACCGGCTACTACGAGCCGCTGCTGGAAGCGTCGCGCCAGCCGACGGCGCGCCACACCGTCGCCCTGTACCGGCCGCCCGCGGGCCTGGCCTCGCGCCGCCCCTGGTACACGCGGCAGGAGATCGACACGCCGGGGCCGGCGCGCGAGGCCCTGCGCGGGCGCGAGATCGCCTGGCTGGCCGACCCGCTCGATGCTCTGGTGGTGCAGATCCAGGGGTCGGGCCGCGTGCGCATCACGGAAGCCGACGGCAGCCAGCGGATGGTGCGCCTGGCCTTCGCCGGCAGCAACGAGCAGCCCTATCGCAGCATCGGCGCCTGGCTGCTGCAGCAGGGCGCGATCCGCGACGCCTCCTGGCCCGGCATCAAGGCCTGGGCGGCGCAGAACCCGCAGCGGGTGAACGAGATGCTGTGGAGCAATCCGCGCGTGGTGTTCTTCCGCGAGGAGCCGCTGTCCGAGCTCGACGCCGGCTTCGGCCCACGCGGCGCCCAGGGCGTGGCGCTCACCCCGGGCCGCTCGATCGCCGTCGACAAGGACAGCATCCCCTACGGCACCCCGGTGTGGCTGGCCTCGCCCGGGCCGCTGGCGAAACTGCAAAGGCTGGTGCTGGCGCAGGACACCGGCAGCGCGATCGTGGGCGCGCTGCGCGCCGACTACTTCACCGGCTGGGGCGCCGAGGCCGGCGAACTGGCCGGCCGGCTGAAGCAGCCGCTCAGGCTCTGGGTGCTTTGGCCGAAGTAGTCTTCAGGTGTCCGAGCGGCAGCGAACTGCTCGCCTTGACCTGTCCGAGCGAGAAGCTGGTGTGCAGCTCCTTCACGTTGGGCAGGTTGAGCAGCACCTTGCGCGCGAACTGCGAGAACGTTTCCAGGTCCTGCGCCACGACCTGCAGCTCGAAGGTGCCGGTGCCGCTGATGTAGTGGCAGGACACGATCTCGGGCACCTTGCGGATCGCGTCTTCCATCTCGCGCGTGCGCTCGCCGCTGACGCGCTCGGCATCCACCCGCACGAAAGCCAGCACGCCCAGGCCGATCCGGTGGCGGTCGATCTCGGCGTGGTAGCCCTTGATGAAGCCGGCCTCCTCCAGCGCCCGCACGCGCCGCCAGCAGGGCGCAGCCGACAGGCCCACGCGCTGCGCCAGCTCGGCGTTGGTGAGGCGCGCGTCGGCCTGCAGCTCCTTGAGGATCGCCACGTCGAACTTATCGAGTGTTTCCATGAATGCCAGTTTAGAGAAAGGATCTTTCTCATCCTAGCCTGTTTGCGGCAAAGAACGCAAAGACATATCTCACGCCCCGGCCTACACTGTGCCGACCGCAGGAGACAAATCAGGACATGAACGCACCGCTCCCCGAACACATCCGCAAGGCGCTCGAAACGGTCACGCTGGACGACAAGTATTCGCTCGACCAGGGGCGCGCCTTCATGAGCGGCGTGCAGGCGCTGGTGAAGCTGCCGATGCTGCAGCGCCAGCGCGACGCCCTGCAGGGCAGGAACACGGCCGGTTTCATCAGCGGCTACCGCGGCTCGCCGCTGGGCGGCTACGACCAGGCGCTGTGGAAGGCGCAGAAGTTCCTGAAGGCGCAGAACATCGTGTTCCAGCCGGGCGTCAACGAGGAACTGGCCGCCACCGCGATCTGGGGCACGCAGCAGCTCGGCTTCACGCCGGCCGCCAGCCACAAGTTCGACGGCGTGTTCGGCATCTGGTATGGCAAGGGGCCCGGCGTGGACCGGACCTCGGACGTCTTCAAGCACGCCAACCTGGCGGGCACCACGCCCTGGGGCGGCGTGATCGCGGTGGCCGGCGACGACCACGTGGCCAAGAGCTCCACCGCCGCCCACCAGAGCGACCACATCTTCAAGGCCTGCGGGCTGCCGGTGTTCTTCCCGGCCAGCGTGCAGGAGATCCTCGACCTGGGCCTGCACGCCTTCGCGATGAGCCGCTATGCCGGCCTGTGGGCGAGCATGAAGACGATCCAGGAGATCGTCGAGTCCGGCGCCACCGCGGTGATCGACCCCGAGCGGGTGCAGGTGCGCATCCCCGAGGACTTCGTCATGCCGCCCGGCGGCCTGCACATCCGCTGGCCCGACACCGCGCTGGAGCAGGAAGCCCGTTTGTACGACCACAAGTGGTATGCGGCGCTGGCGTACGTGCGCGCCAACCGCCTGAACTACAACGTGATCGAAGGCCCGCAGGACCGCTTCGGCATCATCGCCAGCGGCAAGGCCTACAACGACACGCGCCAGGCGCTGCTGGACCTCGGCCTGGACGAGGCCGACTGCCGGCGTCTGGGCATCCGCCTGCACAAGGTCGGCGTCGTGTGGCCGCTGGAGGCGCAGGGCACGCGCGAATTCGCCACTGGCCTCCGCGAGATCCTGGTGGTCGAGGAAAAGCGCCAGGTGATCGAGTACCAGCTGAAGGAAGAGCTCTACAACTGGCGGCCCGACGTGCGCCCCAACGTGGTGGGCAAGTTCAACGAAGCGCCGGGCGACGTGTCGGGCGGCGAGTGGTCGCAGCCGAACCCCAGCGCCAACACGCTGCTGCGCGCCAATGCCGACCTGTCGCCGGCGCTGATCGCCCGCGCGATCGCCCAGCGCCTGAAGAAGCTGGGCGTGGACAGCGATACCGCGGCGCGCATGGACGCGCAGCTGGCGATCCTGCAGGCCAAGGAGCGCGCCATGCAGACGCTGGAGGTCAAGGCCGACCGCATGCCCTGGTTCTGCTCGGGCTGCCCGCACAACACGTCCACGGTGGTGCCGGAAGGCTCGCGCGCCATGGCCGGCATCGGCTGCCACTTCATGGCCACCTGGATGGACCGCGCCACCATCGGCTTCACCCAGATGGGCGGCGAAGGCGTGCCCTGGGTCGGCCAGCAGCCCTTCACCACCGAAAAGCATGTGTTCGCCAACCTCGGCGACGGCACCTACTTCCACAGCGGCCTGCTGGCGATCCGCCAGTCGATCGCCGCCGGGGTGAACATCACCTACAAGATCCTGTACAACGACGCGGTGGCGATGACCGGCGGCCAGCAGGTCGGCGAGCGCCCCGAGGGCCACTCGGTGCTGCAGATCGCGCACAGCCTGGCCGCCGAGGGCGCGGCCCGCATCGTGGTCGTGACCGACCAGCCGGAGAAGTACGCGGGCGCGGCGCTGCCGCCGGGGGTGCCGGTGCACCCCCGCGACGAGCTCGATCGCATCCAGCGCGAGTTCCGCGAGATCGAAGGCACCACCGCCATCATCTACGACCAGACCTGCGCCACCGAAAAGCGCCGCCGGCGCAAGCGCGGTACCCTGGTGGACCCCGCTGTGCGGGTGGTGATCAACGAGCTGGTGTGCGAAGGCTGCGGCGACTGCGGCGTGCAGAGCAACTGCCTGTCGGTGGAGCCGCTGGAAACCGAGTTCGGCCGCAAGCGCACCATCAACCAGAGCAGCTGCAACAAGGACGTGAGCTGCCTCAAGGGCTTCTGTCCGAGCTTCGTCACGGTCGAGGGCGGGCAGCTGCGGAAGTCACAGGCGCAGGCGCCGGTGTCTTCCGAGGAGTTCGGCACGCTGCCCGAGCCGCGGATTCCTGAAATGCAAGGCGCCTACGGCATCGTCGTGGCGGGCGTGGGCGGCACCGGCGTGATCACGATCGGCCAGCTGCTCGGCATGGCCGCGCACATCGAGGGCAAGGGCGTGGTCACGCAGGATGCGGCGGGGCTGGCGCAAAAGGGCGGAGCCACCTGGAGCCATGTGCTGATCGCCGATCGCGCCGAAGACATCGTCACCACCCGCGTGGGCATGGCCGGGGCCGACCTGGTGATCGGCTGCGACCCGATCGTCACCGCCGGCAAGGAAACCGTGCTGCGCATGCGCCCGGGCCGCACCCGCGTGGCGCTGAACGGGCACAACACGCCGACGGCGGCGTTTGTGAAGAACGCCAACTGGGCCGACCCGGGCGAGGCCTGTGCCGGCGAGCTGGCCAAGGCGGTCGGCGGCGAAGCGCTGGCGGCTTTCGACGCCGACCGCACCGCCACCCGGCTGATGGGCGACAGCATCTACACCAACCCGATGATGCTGGGCTTTGCCTGGCAGAAGGGCTGGATCCCCCTGGGCCATGAATCGCTGATGCGCGCCATCGAGCTCAATGGCGTGGCCGTGGACCGCAACAAGGCCGCGTTCGAGTGGGGCCGCCGCGCCGCCCACGACTGGCCCGCGCTGCAGCGGCGGATCGCGCCGGCCCAGGTGATCGAGCTGCAGCGGCGCGAGGCGCTGCCGGCGCTGGTCGAGCGCCGCGCCGAATTCCTCACCGGCTACCAGGATGCGGCCTATGCCGGCGCCTACCGCGAGTTCGTCGAGAAAGTGCGCCAGGCCGAGGCGCCGCTGGGCCGCACGGCGCTGGCCGAGTCGGTGGCGCGCTACCTGTTCAAGCTGATGGCCTACAAGGACGAGTACGAGGTGGCCCGCCTGTACACGCAGGCCGGTTTCGAGGACAAGGTCGCCAGCCAGTTCGAAGGCGACTACAAGATCCACTTCCACCTCGCGCCGCCGCTGCTGGCCCGCCGCAACGACAAGGGCGAACTGGTCAAGCGCAAGTTCGGCCCGGCCACGCTGGGCGCCATGCGGCTGCTGGCCCGGCTGAAGGGACTGCGCGGGACGGCGCTGGACGTCTTCGGGCGCACGCATGAGCGCCGCACCGAGCGCGCGCTGATCGGCGAGTACCGCGCCAGCATCGAGCAGCTGCTGGCCGGGCTGACGCCGGCCAACCACGAGCTCGCGCTGGAGATCGCCCGGATTCCCGAGCAGATCAAGGGCTTCGGCCACGTCAAGGAGCGCAACTTGGCGGCCGCGCGCACGCGCTGGGCCTCGCTCATGCAGCGCTGGCCCGGCGGCGCCGAGCGCCTGGCCGCCTAGGGGCGCCTAGGGAATTACCCCCCGGCCCGAGGGCCGGGTTACACGTGTTTACGCGGTTTGGCGCGGCATACAATCGATGGCTTTCGCCATCGCCGGCGCGCCTTTGCGCGGCCGCGCCGGCCAACGATTCCTGTTGCTGGAGACAACGTGTTCATTTCCAACGCTTACGCCCAAACCGCCGCCGGCGGCGACATGTCCTCTTCGCTCATGGGCATGCTGCCACTGGTGCTCATGTTCGTGGTGCTTTATTTCGTCATGATCCGCCCCCAGATGAAGCGCCAGAAGGAGCACCGGGCGATGATCGACGCGCTCGCCAAGGGCGATGAGGTGGCCACCGCCGGTGGCCTGCTGGGCAAGGTGACCCGCCTGGGCGAGGCCTACGTGGCCGTCGAGATCGCCAACGGCGTGGAAGTCCAGGTGCAGCGCACGGCCGTGGTCCAGGTCCTGCCCAAGGGCACCATCAAGTAAGAAAGCAAGGAGCCAGGCGCGGCGCCCCGGCGCCGCGTCCCTCGGATGAACCGTTATCCCATCTGGAAGTACGCGATCATCGTGATCGCGTTGATCATCGGGGCGCTCTATACGCTCCCCAACTTCTTCGGCGAAGCGCCCGCGGTGCAGGTGTCCTCGGGCAAGGCCACCGTCAAGGTCGACACCGGCACCCGCGCGCGCGTGCAGGACGCGCTGGCCAAGGCCGGCATCCAGCCCGAAGCCGTGATGCTCGACGCCAGCTCGGTGAAGGTGCGCGTCCCCGACACCGACACCCAGCTCAAGGCCAAGGATGCCCTGCAGAAGGCGCTGAACCCGGACCCGGCCGATCCCACCTACGTGGTCGCCCTCAACCTGCTGTCGGGCTCGCCGCAATGGCTCAGCGCCTTGCGCGCGGCGCCCATGTACCTGGGCCTGGACCTGCGCGGCGGCGTGCATTTCATGCTGCAGGTGGACATGCAGGCGGCGCTGGCGAAGAAGGCCGAGTCGCTGGCGGGCGACCTGCGCACCGCGCTGCGCGAGAAGAACGTGCGCCACAGCGGCATCAACCGCAACGGGCAGGCCATTGAACTGCGGCTGCGCGATCCCCAGACGCTGAAGTCCGCCAAGGACCTGATCGCCGACCAGTTCACCGACCTGCAGACGGTCGAGGCGCCCGACGGCGGCGAATTCAAGCTCACCGCCTCGATCAAGCCGGAAGCGGCGCGGCGCGTGCAGGAGCAGGCGCTCAAGCAGAACATGGTCACGCTGCACAACCGGATCAACGAGCTCGGCGTGGCCGAGCCGGTGATCCAGCAGCAGGGACTGGACCGGATCGTGGTCCAGCTGCCCGGCGTGCAGGACACCGCCAAGGCCAAGGAGATCCTGGGCCGCACCGCGACGCTGGAAGTGCGGATGGTGGATGAGAGCAGCGAAGCGCGCTCCGCCGAACTCGGCGGCGGCCCGGTGCCTTTCGGCGCCGAGAAATACCTCGAGCGCACGGGCCAGGCGGTGGTGGTGAAGAAGCAGGTGATCTTCACCGGCGACAACCTGACCGACGCCCAGGCCGGCTTCGACAACCAGACGCAGGAGGCCGCGGTGCACCTGACGCTGGACGCCAAGGGCGCGCGCATCTTCAAGGAAGTCACGCGCGAGAACGTCGGCAAGCGCATGGCGATCCTGCTGTTCGAGAAGGGCAAGGGCGAAGTCGTCACGGCGCCGGTCATCCGCAGCGAGATCGGCGGCGGGCGGGTGCAGATTTCCGGCCGCATGACCACCACCGAGGCCAACGACGTCGCGCTGCTGCTGCGCGCCGGCTCGCTGGCCGCGCCGATGGAGATCATCGAGGAATACACGATCGGCCCGACCCTGGGCGCCGAGAACATCACCAAGGGCTTCAAGAGCGTGGCCTGGGGCTTTGCCGCCATCTGCGCCTTCATGGCGGTCTACTACATGCTGTTCGGGCTGTTCTCGGGCCTGGCGCTGGCCGTCAACCTGCTGCTGCTGGTGGCCGTGCTGTCCATGCTGCAGGCCACCCTGACGCTGCCCGGCATGGCCGCCATGGCGCTGGCGCTGGGCATGGCGATCGACTCGAACGTGCTGATCAACGAGCGGGTGCGCGAGGAACTGCGCAACGGCGCCTCGGCCCAGGCCGCGATCAACGCGGGCTACGAGCGGGCCTGGGGCACGATCTTCGACTCCAACATCACGACCCTGATCGCGGGCATGGCGCTGCTGGCGTTCGGCTCGGGCCCGGTGCGCGGCTTCGCCGTGGTGCACTGCATCGGCATCCTCACCTCCATGTTCTCGGCGGTGTTCTTCTCGCGTGGCCTGGTGAACCTGTGGTACGGCCGCAAGAAGAAGCTCAAGACCGTGTCCATCGGCACGGTCTGGCGGCCCGCGGCGGATGGGGTTATAACCAAGGCTGAGTAAGGGACCATGGAGTTTTTCAAGATCCGACGGGACATCCCGTTCATGGAAAACGCGTTGATCTTCAACGTGATTTCCTTCCTGACCTTCGCCGCGGCGGTGTTCTTCCTGGTCACCCGCGGGCTGCACCTGTCGGTGGAGTTCACCGGCGGCACGGTGATGGAAGTGGGCTATTCGCAGCCTGCCGACGTCGAGCGGGTCCGCCGCACCGTCGCCGGCCTGGGTTTCGCCGACGTGCAGGTGCAGAACTTCGGCACCTCGCGCGACGTGCTGATCCGCCTGCCGGCGCAAAAGGGCGTGAGCTCGGCCCAGCAAAGCGAGAAGGTGCTTTCGGCGCTGAAGGCCGAGGACCCCGGCGTCACCCTGCGGCGCACCGAGTTCGTCGGCCCGCAGGTCGGCGAGGAGTTGGCGACCGACGGCCTGAAGGCGCTGGCCATGGTGGTGATCGGCATCATGGTCTACCTGGCGTTCCGCTTCGAGTGGAAGTTCGCGGTGGCGGCCATCGTCGCCAACCTGCACGACGTGGTGATCATCCTGGGCTTCTTCGCCTACTTCCAGTGGGAGTTCTCGCTGGCGGTGCTGGCCGCGGTGCTGGCCGTGCTGGGCTACTCGGTCAACGAGTCGGTGGTGATCTTCGACCGGATCCGCGAGAACTTCCGGCGCTACCGGAAGATGAACACGGTCCAGATCATCGACAACGCGATCACCTCCACGATCAGCCGCACCATCATCACCCATGGCTCGACGCAGATCATGGTGCTGTCCATGCTGCTGTTCGGCGGCCCGACGCTGCACTACTTCGCGCTGGCGCTGACCATCGGCATCCTGTTCGGCATCTATTCCTCCGTCTTCGTGGCCGCGGCGATCGCCATGTGGCTGGGCATCAAGCGCGAAGACCTGGTCAAGTCCTCCGGCCGCAAGGAAGAGGATCCGAACGACCCGAACGCGGGCGCGGCCGTCTAGGAATCCCGTGAGCGCAGACCGGCTGCAACCCGCCAACGGCGCCGTCCTCGGTCGCAAGGCACGGGAGCAGTTCGTCGCGAAGGCGCGGGCCTGCCTCGCGCCCATGGGCGAGGCCATCCGCAACCGCCTGTCCGAAATCCCGCAGTCCGGCGTCGGTGCGCGCGAGATGCAGGACCGGCGCGAGGCGCTGATGGACTTCGACCAGAAAGGGGCGGCTTTCCTGCAGGGCACGGCCGCCGCCTGGCTCAAGGCAGTGGACCCGCCGACCGCGACGGCGCGCGTGCGCCTGGACGCCCTGAGCCTGGAGCTGGTGGACGAGGAAGTCGTCGACCGCAAGATCCTGGCCTCGCGCCTCGCGCTGACCCTGGGCGAGAAGGCGGCGTGGGAGCTCAAGGACCTGAAGGTGCGCATGCAGTACCTGGACGGCGAGGAGCAGGCCAGCACCGACGTGCTGCGGCCCGAGGCCCTGTGCCAGTTGCTGGTCGAGCAGTGGTTCGCGGCCGGGCTGACCCGGCCCGGCTGGGACGTGTCCCAGGCTGCCATCAGCAAGACCTTGCAGGAGCACCTCGCCAAGGCCTTCGGCTCGGTCAACGAATACCTGGTCGCGAACAATGTGATGCGCGACATCGACCTCAGTGTGCGCGTGCGCCGCGGCAGCGCGTCCACTGCACGCGGCGGCGCAGCGGAGCCGCCCGACACGGGCACCGGCGCGCCGGACAGCGGGCTGGGCCCCCCGGGGGGCCCACAGGGGCCCAGGGCAGGGGCGCCGCTGCGCTCGGGTGGCGCCGCCGGCGCGCCGGGCGGCATCGGCGGCGCAATGCCCGGTGGGGTGTCCGGCGGCATGGCGGCGGCCGGTGCGGGCGTGCACACCGGTGTCGGCGGCTATCCGGCCACCGGCATCGGCGGCGCGCGGCCGACCGGCGTGGCGGACGAAACACGCATGATGACCTCGAGTCCGCCGCTGGCGCGCGCGCGTGCGCGCGCCGCCGGCGTGCTCGGCCAGCTCAAACGCCTGCTCGGCGACCGGGTGGCGGGCTACGACGCGGCGCCGCCCACCCGGCCGTCGCCGGCGCTGGCCCAGGCCCTGGCCTACCACTCCACCCATGTCGAGCACGTACAGGCCGGGCTGCGGCGGGGCGAGGGCCCCGCCAGCTTCATCTATGACGATGCCGCCGTGCAGCACGTGGCCGGCGACCTGCGGCGCCGCAGCGGCGAGCTGAAGAAGCAGGCCGCGACTTCCAGCGAGAAGGCCACGATCGAGATCGTGGCCCTGATGTTCCAGAGCATCCTGTCCGAGGACCGCATCCCGCCCGGCATCCGCGTGTGGTTCGCCCGCCTGCAGATGCCGGTGCTGCGGGTGGCTATCGCCGAGCCCGAGTTCTTCGGCTCGCTCGACCATCCGGCCCGCCTGCTGATCGACCGCATGGGTTCCTGCGTCCTGGGCTTCAATGCGGCCGCGGTCGGCGGCGGCGCGCTGGAGGCCGAAGTCAAGCGGGTGGTGCAGGTGATCGAGCAGTACCCCGAGACCGGCCGGCGCGTGTTCCAGCTCGTGTACGAGGAGTTCCAGAAGTTCCTGTCGAAGTTCCTGACCGAGAAGGACCAGACGCAGCGCGTGGTGAGCGTGGCGCAGCAGGTGGAGCAGAAGGAAACGCTGGCGATCCAGTACACCATCGAGCTGCGCAACATGCTGGCGGACATCCCCGTGCGCGAGGAGATCCGCGAGTTCCTGTTCAAGGTCTGGGCCGAGGTGCTGGCGGTGGGCGCCATCAAGCACGGGCCGCGGCACCAGGAAACGCTGGCGCTGAAGTCCGCGGCGTCCGAGCTCGTGTGGGCCGCCAGCGCCAAACCGAACCGCGCCGAACGCGCGCGCGTGATCCAGGACCTGCCCCCGCTGCTGACGCGCCTGCGCCAGGGCATGGCTCTGATCGGCATCACCGGCAACGCCCAGGAAGCGCACATCAAGATCATCGGCGACACCCTGGCCGATGCGTTTCAGTCGAAGACCGAGTCGATCGCGCCGGCGAGCATCGAGGCGATGGCCAAGCGCCTCGCCCACCTGGAAGATTTCGTGGCCCAAGATCCGGCCACCGACCTGCCGCTGGACCGCGAGAGCGTCGAAATGATGCTCGGCATCGACGCCTCGACGATCGAGGTGATCGCCGACGGCGGCTCGCGCCCGAGCGCCGGCATGCTGTCCTGGGCCCAGGAGCTGCAGCTGGGCACCTGGTTCTCGCTGGACCACAACGGCGCGACCGTGCAGGTGCAGTACGTCTGGAGCAGCGAACGCCGGCAGCTGCACCTGTTCGCGGCGCCCGAGGGCCGCAGCTACCTGGTCCAGGTCAAGCGTCTGGCCGCCTACCTGCAGGCCGGCTTGATGCTGCCGGCGGAAGAGGAAGCGCTGACGGTGCGCGCCACGCGCGACGCCCTGGCCAAGCTGGACGCCAATCCCGAGCGCCTGCTGCAATAGCTTGCGGAATCAGCGCTCTCCGCGCAGCGGCATGGACCGGACGGAACAACGTGCAGGCCGGTCGCCCTTGCGAAGGAGAGCCGGCTTTGCCGGGCTCCTTCGCACCATTCAAACCCACTGACGAAATTCGCGCAGCGAATTTCGTCAGTGAGCCAGCCGCCCCTCGGGCGACTCGCACAGCTCGTCGAGCACGAGCGCATCGGGCTCGTGGCCGAAACTCCAGTACACCATCAGCACGATGATCTTGAGGTCGTCCAGCGACACCGGATCGCCGGGCGCCGCCATGGCGCGATCGAGCACGATCTCGCGCATGGCCGCGGGCAGCACGCCGGCAGTCGCCAGGAAGGAGATGAAGCCCAGGCAGCGCGCGCCCAGGTGTTCCTGCTCGGCCACCGAGTACACCCGCATGCTCACGTTGGACGCCGGTAGCTCGGCGAGAGCGGTGGACTGGATCGATGCGCAGGCGCTTTGCGCCGCGAAGTTCAGGCCATCGAGCCAGGTCAGCGCTTCGGTGATCTCGTCGGGGTCGAAGCCATGGGCCGCCAGCTTGCGTTCAAGTTGCTCAAGCTCGGGGCAGGCATCGCCACGCCAGTAGTTTTCGTAAACGAAAACGAGTACTTCGAACATTGAGCCCCAATATAGCTGAGAAAGCGCGAAGGCAACACGCGGCAAGCCGCAATGTTGCGTTTGTGTCCTGTGGGACAGGACACCAGTTTAGGCCAGCGCGATGCGCTGGAACAGGCCGCCGGGCAGGCGCGCGACCTCGCCGCGCAGCTCGAGTTCGAGCAGCTTCGCCTGCAGCGCCGGCGCGGGCGTGCCGGTGCGCGCGACCAGGGCGTCCAGGCTCACCGGATCGAAGCCCAGCGCTTGCAGCAGTGGATCCGGCTCGCCATGCACCGCGGGCGCCGCGCGCTCCTCGGCGACCCGGGGAACGCCGAGCGCCGGCAGTTCCTCCAGCACGTCCTGCGCCGTTTCCACCAGCTTGGCGCCTTGCTTGAGGAGCGCATGGCAGCCGCGCGATTGCGGCGAATGGATCGAGCCGGGAATCGCGAACACCTCCTTGCCCTGCTCCACCGCCTGCCGCGCGGTGATCAGCGAGCCGGACTGCAGGGCCGCCTCGACCACCACCGTGCCCTGGCTGAGGGCCGCGATGATGCGGTTGCGCCGCGGGAAGTTGGCCGCCAGCGGCGGCGTGCCGATCGGGTACTCGCTGACCACCAGGCCCTGCTGCGCGACGCGGTGGGCCAGCGCGAGGTTCTGCTTCGGGTACACCCGATCCAGGCCGGTGCCCACCACGGCGATGGTGGCCAGGGTGCCGGCGGCCGCGCCCTCGAGCGCGCCCTCGTGGGCGGCGGCATCGATGCCCAGCGCCAGGCCGGAGACCACCGTCCAGCCCGAGCGGGCGAAGGCCGCGGCGAATTGGCGGGCGTTGCCGATGCCTTGCGGGGTCGGGTTGCGGCTGCCGACCATCGCGAGGCCGGCCGGCCAGGGCTGCGCCAGCGGCCCGGTAACGTAGAGGATCAGGGGCGGATCGGCGATCTGCAGCAGGGCGGCGGGATAGCGGGCGTCGGCCAGGGTGAGCGCGTGCCGCGGCTGGCGTGCGTCGGCGGCGGTCAGCCACTGCCAGGTGGCCTCGACCAGGCCCGGCAGCTCGGCCGGTTCGCTGCGCAGGGCTTCCGCCTGCGCCGGCGTCACCACCTGCTCGAGCGCCGCCCGGCCTTGCCGGAAGATCGCTTCGGGCAGGCCGAAAGCGCCCAGCAGCTTGCGCGCGGCGCTGTTGCCGATGCCCGGCGCGAGCGCGAGGCGCAGCCAGCCGGCCAGCTCCTCGCGTTCCACCGCGCTTTACTTGGGATTGATGACGCGGTCGCCGACCTGGACCGCGTCGTTGATCTCGAGGATCAGGGCGTACGACAGCTTGTCGAAGGGCCGGAACACCATCAGCAGGCCGTTGCGCTCGTCCGGCAGCTGCATGTTGGCGTGCTCGCCCGGCTGCGTGCGGTCCACACCGGCGCGTCCGCTCTTGAGGATCGCCATCACGGTGCCGTTGTCGACGCCGTCGGCCAGGCCCTTGTCGATCACCACCACCTGGTTCTGGCCGGCGATCGACACCGCGTCGCCGTAGACCGAGACGATGCTGCCGGCCAGGGCGGCGGCCGGCGCGTGCGGCACGTAGTTCGTGAACTGGCGCGGCGGCTCGGGCAGCAGCCGGTCGCCGACGCGGATTTCTTCCTTGGCCGAGACGATGTCGATGGTCGCGGGCACCACGGTGTTCGGGTTGCCGGTCCAGTTGAACCAGCCGACCGGCTGCGCCCCCGCCTGCACGCTCTCGCCGCGCACCAGCGATGCCTTGCCCACGTACTGGGCCTCCCAGCCCAGCACCCCGCGGGTGACCGGATCCAGCAGCGGCTTGGCGTTGCGGAACACGCGATAGGCATCGTTGCGGCTGGTGGTGGTCGGCATCAGCGGCGCCGCGGACGGGCCGCGGGCATAGGCGCGGTCGCCCCGCGTGATCAGCACCTTGTTTTCCGGCACGGCGACGATGCGCGGCGCCAGGTTCAGCACGGACTCTTCCACGATCAGCGGCTCAGCCAGGAAGGCCTCGATCAGGTGCGACTTCAGCGTCGGCACCGAGGCGTCGCCGATCGGCTCGACGCGGGTGCGCGGCGACACGCGCACGGTGCCCGGGTCGCTGTCACCCCCGGCCACCCGCAGGCGAGCGCGGCCGTCGATCTTTTCCAGCACCAGCATCTGGCCGGGGTAGATCAGGTGCGGATTGCTGATTTCCTGCAGGTTCATGCCCCACAGTTCCGGCCAGCGCCAGGGGCTCTTGAGAAACACGCCCGAAATGCCCCACAGGGTGTCGCCACGCTTGACCGTGTACTGGTCGGGTGCGTTGGGCGCCAGTTCGGACAGCGGCACGCCGGCCTGCGCCACCTGCTGCGCGGTCGAGCGCTGCTGCGGCGTCACCGGATAATTCTGTGCGTAGGCGGCATTGGCCAGCAGGGCGGCGGCCACCGCCGCGGCGAGGGTCCAGGCCTTTCCGGCGCGGTGGCCTTGGGGGGCAAGCTCTGAGTCCGTGATCTTCTGGCTGTGTTCTTGCATTGGCGGGCTACGAGCGCCGGCGCTTGCGCGCCAGGCAGTCGAAAGTCTTGACAAAGTACTGACGATTCTGCGCTCAAGCCCTTGATTGGGCAACGTTTATGCCGCCTGCAATCTGCGGGCAAACCCAAAAGTAGCGAAAATAGCGACACCTTAGTCCGGTCCATCATGTCCCTGCTCGCCATCCTCCAGTACCCCGACCCCCGCCTGCACACCGTCGCCAAGCCGGTGCAGGCGGTAGATGCGCGCATCCAGCAGTTGATTGGCGACATGCTCGAAACCATGCACGACGCCAAGGGCATCGGGCTGGCGGCGACCCAGGTGGACGTTCACGAACGCCTGATCGTGATCGACGTTTCCGAGGACCACAACCAGCCGCTGGTCCTGATCAACCCGCGCATCACCTGGGCGAGCGAGGAGAAGCAGGTGAACGAGGAAGGCTGCCTGTCGGTGCCGGGCATCTACGACGGCGTGGAGCGCTCGACCGCCATCAAGGTCGAAGCCCTGGACGAAAACGGCAAGCTGCGCACGATCGAGGCCGAGGGCATCCTGGCCGTGTGCATCCAGCACGAGATGGACCATTTGCTCGGCAAGGTGTTCGTCGAATACCTGTCGCCGCTCAAACGCAACCGGATCAAGACCAAGATGCTGAAGGCGCGCCGGGACACCGTGCGCGCCTGACCGACAGACGGACAGGTTCCGAAAGGAGGTTCGACATGCGCTCCTTGACGTATACGCTGTGCGCGGTGGCCGCTGCAACCCTCACCGCCTGCGCCGCCCCTTATGCCTTCGCGCCCGGCACCACGCGCGATGCCGTGATCCAGCAGGCGGGCGCGCCGACGCAGGTGGTGCGCACGCCCCGGGGCGAGCGGCTGCAGTACTCGCGCCAGCCCATGGGCTTCGAGGCCTGGATGGTGGACCTCGATAGCTCTGGCCACGTGATCGGCGCCTACCAGGCGCTCACCGAGCAGAACTTCCAGCGCATCGGCCCGGGCTGGACGCGCGATGACGTGACGCGCGAGTTCGGGCCGCCGGCCCAGGTGGACCGGGTGGCCAGCTGGCACGGGCCGGTGTGGACCTACCGCTGGCGCGACGTCGCCAACAGCCGCATGTTCTACTGGGTGTATCTGGACGAGGGCGGCGTGGTCGCGCGCGCGCACCCGGGCATGGAACTCATGGGCGGACCCAACGACAACCGGGCCAGGTAGGGAGCGGTCGTCAACCCCTTGCGCGTCATCTTCGCCGGCACGCCGGAGTTCGCCCGGGTGGCGCTCGAGCGCCTGCACGCCGCCGGCCTGGCCATCCCCCTGGTGCTGACCCAGCCGGACCGGCCGGCCGGCCGCGGCATGAAGCTGCAGGCCTCGCCGGTGAAGGCCTTCGCGCTGCAGCACGGGATCGCGGTGGCGCAGCCGCGCAGCCTGCGCCTGGACGGCAAATACCCCGAGGACGCCGCCGCCGCGAAATCGGCGATCGAAGCCGCCCGTGCCGACGTGATGGTGGTGGCCGCCTATGGCCTGATCCTGCCCCCGTGGGTGCTGGCCGCACCGCGCCTGGGCTGCCTGAACATCCACGCCTCGCTGCTGCCGCGCTGGCGCGGGGCGGCGCCGATCCATCGGGCGATCGAGGCCGGCGATGCGCAGACCGGCGTGACCATCATGCAGATGGACGCCGGGCTGGACACCGGCGACATGCTGCTGGCCGCGGGCGTGGCCATTTCCGAGGCCGACACCACCGGCCGGCTGCACGACCGGCTGGCCGAGCTGGGCGGGCGGCTGATCGTCGAGGCGCTGCAGCAGGCCGCCGGCGGCCGCCTGCAGGCGCAGGCCCAGCCGGCCGAAGGCGTCAGCTACGCGCACAAGATCGACAAGGCCGAAGCGGCGATCGACTGGGCGCAGCCGGCCGCGGCGATCGCGCGGCGCATCCGGGCTTTCGATCCGGCGCCCGGCGCCAGCGCGACGCTGGCGGGCGAGACCATCAAGCTGTGGGCGGCGCAGGCGCTGCCGGACGCCGGCGGCGCGCCCCCCGGCGCCATCGTCGCCGCCGGCCCGGCCGGCATCGACGTGGGCTGCACCCCGGGCCTGCTGCGCGTCACCGAACTGCAGCGCCCGGGCGGCAAGCGGCTGCCGGCGGCGGACTTCCTGCGCGGCTTCGAGCTCCCGCCCGGCAGGCGCTTCGACTGATGTTCTTCCTGCGTGCCAACTACAGCCATCCCGTGTTCCGCCAGGCGGCGCGGGAGATGCTGCCGGCGGCCACCGGCATCGCCGCCTGGGGCCTGATGACGGGCGTGGCCATGGTCAAGTCGGGCATGAGCGTGGTCGAGGCGCTGGCCATGACCTTCCTGGTCTATGCCGGCAGCTCCCAGCTGGCGGCCATCCCGCTGATCGTCGCCGGCGCGCCGTTCTGGGTGATCCTGGCCACCGGCTTCTGCGTGAACCTCCGCTTCGTGGTGTTCAGCCTGCACCTGCGGCCCTACCTGATGCACCTGCCGCGCTGGCGCCGGCTGGTCAATGGCTTCCTCACCGCCGACATGAGCTACGCGATGTTCACCCGCCGCTATCCGCAGCCCGGCCGGACCGTGGCGGAGCGGCAGGAACAGGAGGCCTTTCTCGCGGGCAACTACTTCGTGACCTGGGCCAGCTGGATGGCCACCAGCGTGGTCGGCATCCTGCTCGGCAACCTGATCCCGAGCTCCTGGGGGCTGGGCTTCGCCGGCGTGCTGTGCCTGGTCGGCATCCTGTGCTCGCTGGCCAACACGCCGCTGCGCCGCCTCGCGGCCGTGGTCGCCGGCGCCGCCGCCGTGGCCGCCTATGCGCTGCCGCTCAAGCTCAACATCGTGGCAGCGATCGCCGTGGCGGTGGCCGTGAGCTTCTGGCTCGAGAAGAAGGCGCCGCCCGCCTGGAGGCAGGTGGCATGAGCCGCACGGCCGCTCCGAAGGCTCATAGCACCGCAGCCCGCAGGGCGGAGGTTAGCCAATGAGCCGCACGGCCGCTCCGAAGGCTCATGGCACCGCAGCCCGCAGGGCGGAGGTTAATCAATGAGCGCGGCCCGCACCGACCTCTGGACCCTGCTGGTGATCGGCGGCCTGGCGGGGGTGACGGTGCTCACGCGCTGCTTCTTCTTCATCCTCGACCGCCCGTGGACGCTGCCGGCGTGGGCCGACCGTGCCCTGCAGTACGCACCGGTGGCGGCGCTGGCCGGCGTGGTCGTGCCCGAGGTGGTGATGCAGGCCGGGCACCTGGTCCCCAACTGGCAGGACGCGCGCCTGTTCGCCGCGCCGGTGGGCGCCCTGCTCTACTTCTGGCGCCGCAGCGTACTGCTGACCATCACAGGCGGCATGGCTGTGTACCTGCCTCTGCATCTGGCGCTCGGCTGGTAAGGGTAAACCTCAGCCCGGGGCGACGCCTGGGCGACTCCTGCGCGCCTGAGTTTGCTCCTAGACTGGCTCTGCCAGAACAAAGGAGACAAGCAGCATGCGCACTTCTTTCCTGTCCGGGCGACGCAGCCTGGCCCTGTTCCTCAGTGCCGCCACAGCGGCGATCCTGACCGCCTGCGGCGGCGGTAGCAGCAGCAACATCGGCAGCTTCAACGGCACCGTGGTGACCGGCGCGCCGGAAATACGCACCCTCAGCAATCGGGCCGATCTCGTGAGTGGCGGCGACGTGTTGGTCGCCATCGTGCCGCCCAGCGGGGCGGCGGGTTTCTCGGGGCTCAAGGTCGACGTCGACGGACGTGACGTCACCAACGCCTTCGTCGTCGGCGCCGACGGCTCGGCGACCGGCGTGGTCACGGGCCTGAGCAACGGGCAGAACGTGCTGAGCGCGCGCGCCGACAACTTCAGCCAGGTCGGCAGCCTCACCATCACCAACGCGTCGCGCAGCGGCCCGGTGCTCTCCGGCACGCAGGTGACGCCTTACTACTGCGCACAGCCGGCGCCAGTGGCCGTCAGCGGCAACACGCCGGCGCTGGTGGCCAGCGGCCTGGCCGGGCAGCCGGACGCGAGCTGCGGCATCGCCAGCGAGTTCAAGCTGTATTACAAGACGACGACCGCGAACTGCACGCTCGGCCTGCCCGACCCGGTGTGGTCGCTGGGCGCCACCGCGACCACGGTGCCCGGCCAGCCGCAGCCTGCGGCCAGCGCCTGCTTCAAGCCCTACAACCCGGCGGCGGCGCGTCCCGCCGACATGGCCCAGACCACCACCGACGCGGGCCGGACCGTGGACTACATCGTGCGCGTGGAGCGCGGCACGATGAACCGCGGCATCTACGACATCGTCTCGCTGTTCGATCCCACCCTGGGCTGGTCGGCCAACTCGCCGCAGGCGGCCTGGAACGGCAAGCTGTACTTCTCCTTCGGTGCCAGCACCGGCCAGCCGCGGCGCCAGGTGCGCCCCGCCACCGCCTGGCCCTCGCTCGACGACCAGCTGCGGCGCGGCTACATCGTGGCGATGAACAGCATGACGGACTCGTCGCGCAACTCCAACCGCGTGCTGATGTCCGAGACGGTGATGATGATGAAGGAGCACATCACCGACAACTACGGCCCGGTCAAGTTCACCATCGGCAGCGGCTGCTCGGGCGGCTCGATCAACTCCAACATGGCTGCGTCCATCATGCCCGGCCTGCTGGACGGCGTGATCACCAGCTGCACCTACCCGGATTCGGATTCCACCGCGCTCGAGGTCGGCGACTGCACCTTGCTGGTCGAGGCCTACCAGAAGCCGGACCTGCTGTCGCTGTGGACCACCCTGGGGCTGACGCAGGCGCAGGTCAACGCGCGCAAGGCGGCGATCAATGGCCACGGCGACCAGACCGCGTGCCATGGCTGGTACAACCTGTTCGGCAGCAACGGCAAGGCCGGCCTGTACTTCCAGCGCACCGTGCCGGCGGCCAACCACGACAGCGGCGTGATCGCCCAGGCGGTCACCGCGACCAACAACTGCGAGCTGCCGAACACCGCCGTCTACGACCCGGCGAACCCGGTGGGCACCGCCAGCCTGCCGCGCTGCAACGCCTGGAGCTGGGCCGAGAACATCTGGGGCAAGGTGCCGGGCAGTCCCCAGGCGCGCGACACCCGCGACAACGTCGGCGTGCAGTACGGGCTGAAGGCGCTGAAGGACGGCGTGATTGGCGCCGAAGAATTCGTCATGCTCAACGAGCTGATCGGCGGCACCGACCGCGACTCCACGCCGCGGGCGGCGCGCACCACGGCCGATCCCGAGGCGCTGGACATCGCCTACCGCGCCGGCATCGTGATGAGCGGCAAGCAACTCGCCAAGACGGCGATCATCGACCTGCGCGGCTGGGACGATTCGGTGCTGGCCGCCAACGTGCCGCCCGGCTACGTGGGCGCCCTGGGCATCCACCATATCTGGTACAGCTTCGCCATCCGCGACCGGCTGGCCGCCGAGTCCGATTCGAAGGACGCGCGCAACCAGGCGATGTGGCGCTTCTCGCGGCCCTCGCTGGTCGGCCCGGCGGCCCTGTCGGTGGAGGCGATGAGCACCATGGACGCGTGGCTGACTGCGCTCAAGGCCGACGGCGGCAGCGCCTCGCTGGAGCAGAGGGTGCGCAGCGCGCGGCCGGCCGCGGCGGCGGACTTCTGCTACCTGAACTCCGACAGCAGCTTCTCGACCAAGGTGACCAACATGGCCACCTGCGACGCCGACCCGTACCTCAAGCCGACGCTGTCGCCGCGCCAGGTGGCCGGTGGGCCGCGGGCCGAGAACATCCTCAAGTGCCAGCTCAAGCCGCTCGCGCAGTCCGACTACGCCGCCAGCACCTTCACGGCGCTCCAGTGGGCGCGCCTGCAGGCCGTGTTCGCCGGCGGCGTGTGCGACTGGAGCAAGCCGGGCGTAGGCCAGCAGGCGGCCGTCAGCCCGCTGAGCTTCAAGGCGGGGCCCGGCGGCGCGGCGCTGCCGGCGGCGCCGGTGTCGAGCGCGCGCTGAGCGGTCCGGCTCAGCCTTGCCAGGGGCCCTGCGGGGCCCCTTGCTTTTGCGGTTTCCTAAAATGTTCGCCCTGCGCCCGCTTCTACCGGGGCACGAGAACTCCATGAATCCCATCCTCCGCTTTTCCGACCTCTGCGCCCAGGGCCGCGTCCAGGGCCAACGCGTGTTCATACGCGCCGACCTCAACGTGCCGCAGGATGACGCCGGCCACATCACCGAAGACACCCGCATCCGCGCCTCGGTGCCCTGCATCCGCCTGGCGCTGGACGCCGGCGCGGCGGTGATGGTGACCTCGCACCTGGGGCGCCCGACCGAGGGCGAATTCAAGCCGGAAGATTCGCTGGCCCCGGTGGCCGCGCGGCTGTCCGAACTGCTGGGCCGTGAGGTGCCGCTGGTGCGCGACTGGGTCGATGGCGTCGACGTCCGGCCGGGCCAGGCGGTGCTGCTGGAGAACTGCCGCCTGAACAAGGGCGAGAAGAAGAACGACCCGGCGCTGGCGCAGAAGATGGCCAGGCTGTGCGACATCTTCGTGCACGACGCCTTCGGTACCGCGCACCGGGCCGAAGCCTCGACCTACGGCATCGCCCAGTACGCCAAGGCCGCCTGCGCCGGCCCGCTGCTGGCGGCCGAGATCGACGCCATCACCCGGGCGCTGGCCCAGCCCAAGCGCCCGCTGGTGGCGATCGTGGCCGGCTCCAAGGTGTCCACCAAGCTCACCATCCTGCGCTCGCTGGCCGAGAAGGTCGACCAGCTGATCGTCGGCGGCGGCATCGCCAACACCTTCATGCTGGCCGCCGGGCTGCCGATCGGCAAGTCGCTGGCCGAGGCCGACCTGGTGGGCGAGGCGCGCGCGGTGATCGAGGCGATGAAGGCGCGCGGCGCCGAGGTGCCGATCCCCGGCGACGTGGTCACCGCGAAGGCCTTCGCCGCCGACGCGCCCGCCACGGTGAAGGCGGCGGCCGACGTCGCCGCCGACGACCTGATCCTGGACATCGGCCCGCAAACCGCGGCGCAGCTGGCCGGCAAGCTCAAGGCGGCCGGTACCATCGTCTGGAACGGCCCGGTGGGCGTGTTCGAGTTCGACGCCTTCGCGCACGGCACCGAGACCATCGCCCGCGCGATCGCGGCTTCGCCCGCCTTCAGCATCGCCGGCGGCGGCGACACCCTGGCGGCGATCGCCAAGTACGGCATCGAGAAGGACATCAGCTACATCTCCACCGGCGGCGGCGCCTTCCTCGAAGTGCTGGAAGGCAAGCAGCTGCCGGCATTCGAGATCCTGCAAAAGCGCGCCAACGGTTGACTGTCACGGGCTTCGGCGAGAATCGGGCATTCACGGAGGTTCACGCATGGCCCGTCGCGCCACCAAGATCGTCGCCACCCTCGGCCCCGCCTCGAGCGATCCTGCCCTGCTCGAGCAGATGATCCGCGCGGGGGTCAACGTCATCCGCCTGAATTTCAGCCACGGCAAGGCGCAGGATCACATCGACCGCGCCGCCCTGGTGCGCGATGCGGCGCAGCGTGCCGGCCGCGAGGTGGCCATCATGGCCGACCTGCAGGGCCCGAAGATCCGCGTCGGCAAGTTCGCCGAGGGCAAGGTGACGCTGGAGCCCGGTGCCAAGTTCGTGCTCGATGCCTCGCGCACCGAGCCCGGCGACCTCCAGGGCGTGGGCCTGGACTACAAGGAGCTGCCGCGCGACGTGCGCGCCGGCGACCTGCTGCTGCTCAACGACGGCCTGATCGTGCTGACGGTGGATGGCGTGCGCGGCGAGCAGGTGCTCACCACCGTCAAGCTCGGCGGCGTGCTGTCGAACAACAAGGGCATCAACAAGATGGGCGGCGGCCTGACGGCGCCGGCCCTGACGGCCAAGGACATGGAGGACATCCGCACGGCGATGAGCTTCCAGGCCGACTATGTGGCGGTCAGCTTTCCCAAGAGCGCGACCGACATGGAGATGGCGCGCCAGCTGTGCAACGTGGCGGGCGCCGAGCACCGCCACAAGCCCGGCCTGATCGCCAAGATCGAGCGCGCCGAGGCCATCCCCAACCTCGAGGGGATCCTGCAGGCCAGCGACGGCATCATGGTGGCGCGCGGCGACCTCGCGGTGGAAGTGGGCAACGCCGCGGTGCCGGCGCTGCAGAAGCGCATGATCCGCATGGCCCGCGCCGCCGACAAGGTGGTGATCACCGCCACGCAGATGATGGAGTCGATGATCACCAACCCGGTGCCCACGCGCGCCGAGGTGAGCGACGTGGCCAACGCGGTGCTCGACGGCACCGACGCGGTGATGCTCAGCGCCGAAACCGCGGCCGGCAAGTTCCCGCTGGAGACCATCATCGAGATGGCCAACATCTGCTCGGAAGCGGAGAAGGCCGAGGACGTCAAGCTCGATGCCGACTTCACCGGCATGACTTTCGGCCGCATCGACCAGTCGATCGCCATGGGCGCGCTTTTCACCGCGCACCACCTCGGATGCAAGGCCATCGTCGCCCTGACCGACTCCGGCTCCACCCCGCTGTGGATGAGCCGGCACCGCATCCACATCCCGATCTATGCGCTCACGCCCAAGCTGGTGACGCAGCGCCGCATGGCGCTGTACCGCAACGTGCGGCCCTTGCTGATGGACCAGAGCGCCGAGCGCGACCAGGCGCTGCGCGAGGCCGAGGCGCACCTGAAGAAGCGCGGCATCGTCGCCGACGGCGACATCTACGCGATCACCTGCGGCGAGCCCATGGGCGCGCCGGGCGGCACCAACATGCTCAAGGTCTGCCGGGTGGGCTGACCCGGCGCGACAGCGCTACCTTGGGCCGGGCCTCCTGTGCCCCAGGTGCGGAAGCTAAAATTCCTGAAGCAGCCGCCGACTCCGTCGCGCCGGCTTCCTGACCCATTTGTCTCATCCAGGGGAAAACATCCATGCCTCTCGTTTCCATGCGCGAACTGCTCGACCATGCCGCTGAAAACGGCTACGGCATTCCGGCTTTCAACGTCAACAACCTCGAGCAGGTACAGGCCGTGATGGAAGCGGCCAAGGAGACCGGCGCGCCCGTGATCCTGCAGGCCAGCGCCGGTGCGCGCAAGTACGCGGGCGAGCCCTTCATCAAGCACCTCATCCTGGCGGCGCTCGAAGCCTATCCGCAGATCCCGCTGGTGATGCACCAGGACCACGGGCAGAGCCCCGACGTCTGCGCCGGCGCCATCGGGCTGGGCTTTTCCTCGGTGATGATGGACGGCTCGCTGGAGTCCGACGGCAAGACCATTGCCAGCTACGACTACAACGTGGACGTGACGCGCAAGGTCGTCGACATGGCGCACAAGGTCGGCGTCACGGTGGAAGGCGAGCTGGGCTGCCTGGGCTCGCTGGAGACCATGCGCGGCGACAAGGAAGACGGCCACGGCACCGAAGCGACCATGACGCGCGAGCAGCTGCTCACCGATCCCGAGCAGGCCGCCGACTTCGTCAAGAAGACGCAGCTCGACGCCCTGGCCATCGCCATCGGCACCAGCCACGGCGCCTACAAGTTCACCCGCAAGCCCACCGGCGACATCCTGGCGATCGAGCGCATCAAGGAAATCCACCGCCGCATCCCCAACACCCACCTGGTGATGCACGGCTCCTCTTCGGTGCCGCAGGACCTGCTGGAAATCATCCGCCAGCACGGCGGCAAGATGAAGGAAACCTACGGCGTGCCGGTCAGCGAGATCCAGGAAGCGATCAAGTTCGGCGTGCGCAAGATCAACATCGACACCGACATCCGCCTCGCGATGACCGGCGCGGTGCGCAAGTTCCTGGCCGAGAACCCCGAGAAGTTCGACGCCCGCGAGTGGCTCAAGCCGGCGCGCGAGGCCGCCAAGCAGATCTGCAAGCAGCGCTACCTCGAGTTCGGCTGCGAGGGCCAGGCTTCCAAGATCAAGTCGCACAGCCTGCAGGCGGTGGCGCAGCAGTACGCCAAGGGCGATCTGGCCCAAGTGGTGCATTAACTCGGAAATCGCTTCGCGATTTCCGAGTTGTTCTGATCGGTGTGAAGAGGACCGGCAAAGCCGGATCCTCTTCACAAGGGGGACCGCGCTGCGTGTTACTTCGCTCGGTCCTTGTGCCGCTGCGCGGAGCCCCAACTCAAAGTCCTTGAAATGACCACAGCCCTTCACACCTCCAACATCAGCTCGCTCCCCCTGCTCGCGCGCGGCAAGGTGCGTGACAACTACGCGGTGGGCGAGGACCGCATCCTGATGGTGGCGAGCGACCGGCTGTCGGCGTTCGACGTGATCATGGGCGAGCCGATCCCGGGCAAGGGTGAGCTGCTCACGCAGATGGCGCTGTTCTGGTTCGCGCGGCTGGGCCACATCTGCCCGAATCACCTGACGGGGCAGGCGCCCGAGTCGGTGGTGACGCCGGCCGAAGTGGCACAGGTGCAGGGGCGCGCCATGCTGGTCAAGCGCCTCAAGCCGATCCCGGTGGAGGCGGTGGTGCGCGGCTACCTCGCGGGCAGCGGCTGGAAGGAGTACCAGGATTCGCAGTCGGTGTGCGGCGTGCCGCTGCCGGCCGGCTTGAAGAACGCCAGCAAGCTGCCCGAGCCGATCTTCACGCCGGCGGCCAAGGCCGAAATGGGACAGCACGACGAGAACATCCCGTTCTCGCGCGTGGTGGAGATCTGCGGCGCCGACCTCGCCGCTCGGATCCGCGACATCAGCATCGCGATCTACAAGGAAGCGGCCGACTTTGCGCTGACCAAGGGCATGATCATTGCCGACACCAAGTTCGAGTTCGGCCTCGACGAGGCCGGCCGGCTGGTGCTGATGGACGAAGTGCTCACGCCCGACTCCTCGCGCTACTGGCCGGTGGAAGGCTACGAGGAGGCGCTGCGCAGCGGTGCCAATCCGCCGAGCTACGACAAGCAGTTCGTGCGCGACTGGCTGGAAGCGCTGCGCATCAACGGCAAGCCCTGGGACAAGACGCCGCCGGCGCCGCGCCTGCCGCAGGACGTGATCCAGAAGACCGCGGCCAAGTACCGCGAAGCGCTGACGCGCCTGACCGCCTGAGCGGTTCGGGCGCTCAGCTCAAATCAGCTCAGCACGACGCTGGACAGCCGGCGCCGGTAGGTGGCGACGGTCGGATCGTCCGGCGGGATCTGCCCGTCGGCGACCTTGGGCCGGGGCGGCTCGATGATCTCCAGGATGGCGATGTAGGTCTTGCGCGCCAGTTCCTCGCTCCAGCCCTTGTCGCGCATCAGGATCTCGAGCAGCTCGTCCATGGCGTCGGTCCAGCGCTGCCCGGCCATCAGCGACTGCGCCCGGGCGAAGCGCGCGTCGAAGTCGCGCTTGTTGGCCGCGATGCGGGCGTCGAAGTCGCGCGCCCCGGCGCCGCCGGCCTGCTCGATGGCCTCGAGCCAGCGCTGCAGCGCCTCGATCCGGCGCACGCCCGCGGCCCTCGGGGCCATGGGCGCGAAGGCGTCCCGGGCGTCCCCGGTGCGGCCGGCCAGCAGCAGGGCCTTGACGTAGTCGAAGCGCGCGTTGTCGTCGGCCGGGTCGGTGGCCACCGCATGTTGGAGCTTTTCGAGCTGGGAGGCGGCATCGGCGGGCGCTTCCTCCACCGGCGTTGCTTCCTCGGGCGCGGCGTCCTCGGCCGGCGGCAGGTGCTTGTCGAGGAACTGGCGGACCTGGCCCTCGGGCAGCGCGCCCATGAAGCCGTCCACCGGCTGCCCGTTCATCAGCAGGACCACCGTGGGGATGCTGCGGATGCCGAAGGCAGCGGCGAGCTGCTGCTCCTGGTCGGAATCGATCTTCACCAGCTTGAAGCGGCCCGCGTAGTCGATCTCGAGCTTCTCGAGGATCGGGCCGATCACCTTGCACGGTCCGCACCAGGGGGCCCAGAAGTCCACCAGCACGGGTTGTTCCATCGAGGCCGCAATGACCTCGCTTTCGAAGTTTTCTAGGGTGACGTCGATCATCTGGCAGCAGGGGTGGGCAGCACGTTCAGGGTAGCTCAGGCCGGGACCTTAAAATTCAACCTTTGGGAGCATCAATGGCGAGCTCGGTACAGGTCGGCGTGGTGATGGGGTCCAGCAGTGACTGGGACACCATGCAGCACGCAGTGGCGATTCTCCAGGAATTCGGCATCGCGCATGAGGCGCGCGTGGTTTCGGCACACCGCATGCCCGACGATATGTTCGCCTACGCGGAGGAAGCGGCGGGGCGGGGGCTGAAGGCCATCATTGCCGGCGCGGGCGGCGCCGCGCACCTGCCGGGCATGCTGGCGGCCAAGACCACGGTGCCGGTGCTGGGCGTGCCGGTGGCCAGCCGCCACCTGCAGGGCGTGGACTCCCTGCACAGCATCGTCCAGATGCCCAAGGGCATCCCGGTGGCCACTTTCGCCATCGGCGCCGCCGGCGCCGCCAACGCGGCGCTGTTTGCCGTCGCGCTGCTGGCCAGCGAGGACGCCGCCCTGCGCAGCCAGCTCGAGGCCTTCCGGCAGCGCCAGACCGAGGCGGCGCGCGGCATGAGCCTGCCGCCGGCGGCATGAGCCGTCCGGCCGCCGCAGGGCTTCCGATGCGCCCGCCCGTGATCCTGCCCGGCGCGACGCTGGGCGTGATGGGCGGCGGCCAGCTCGGCCGCATGTTCGTGCACGAGGCGCAGCGCCTGGGCTATTTCACCGCCGTGCTGGACCCGGACGAGAACAGTCCGGCCGGCCTGGTGAGCCATCACCATATCCGCGCGGCCTACCTCGACGCGCACGGGCTGGACCAGCTGGCCCGGCTGTCCGCGGCCATCACCACCGAGTTCGAGAACGTCCCGGCCGAAGCGCTGGCCGCGTTGGCCCGGCGGCGGCCGGTGGCGCCGGGCGCCGAGGCGGTGGCGATCGCGCAGGACCGCGCCCGCGAGAAGGCGCACTTCACAGCATGCGGCGTGCCCTGCGCGCCGCATGCCGTGATCGAGACGCCGCAGCAGCTGCAGGCGGTGGCCGGCGAGCTGCTGCCGGGGGTGCTCAAGACCGCGCGCCTGGGCTACGACGGCAAGGGCCAGGTGCGCGTGGCCTCGCGCGAGCAGCTGGCGGCCGCCTGGGACGAGCTCAAGCGCGTGCCCTGCGTGCTGGAAAAGCTACTGCCGCTGGCGGCCGAGTGCTCGGTGATCGTCGCGCGCGGCGCCGACGGCCAGATGGTCAACCTGCCCGCGCAGCTCAACCTGCACCGCGGCGGCATCCTGGCCGTGACCGAGGTGTTCGAGGGCGCGGTCGCGCCGGCGCAGGCGCGCCAGGCGGTCGAGGCCGCGCGCGCCGTCGCCGACGGCCTGCAGTACACCGGCGTGCTGTGCATCGAATTCTTCATCCTCGACGACGGGTCGCTGGTGGTCAACGAGATGGCGCCGCGCCCCCACAACAGCGGGCACTACAGCGTGGACGCCTGCGACGTCTCGCAGTTCGAGCTGCAGGTGCGCGCGCTGGCCGGGTTGCCGCTGCCGGCGCCGCGCCAGCACAGCCCGGCGATCATGCTCAACCTGCTGGGCGACCTGTGGTTCCGTCATGGCGAGGCCGAAGTCACGCCGCCCTGGGCCGAGGTGCTGGCCCTGCCGGGCGCGCACCTGCACCTGTACGGCAAGCTGAGCGCGCGGCCGGGCCGCAAGATGGGCCACTTGACCTTCACCGGCGCCAGTTCGGCGCAGGTGCGCGAGCTTGCGCTGCGCGCGGCCGCCCTGCTGGGCATCGCGCCGTTCTAGGCGGCAGGACGTTCCGGATGATCCTCGACGGCGCATCGCCTGCATCGGTGGCCCAGGCCGCGGCCGCGATCGCGCGCGGCGAGCTGGTGGCCTTTCCGACCGAGACCGTGTATGGCCTGGGCGCCGACGCCACGGCCGACGCCGCGGTGGCCGGGATCTTCGCCGCCAAGGGCCGGCCGAGCGACCATCCCCTGATCGTGCACCTGCCCGAAGCGGGCGCGGCCGGCGCCTTCGCTGCCGCCGTTCCTGCCTTCGCCGCGGCCCTGATGCAGGCCTTCTGGCCCGGCCCGCTCACGCTGATCCTGCCGCGCCGCGCCGGCGTGGCCGGCGGCGCCGCCGGCGGCCAGACCTCGATCGGCCTGCGCTGCCCGGCGCACCCGGTCGCGCATGCCTTCCTGCTGGCCTGCCAGGCCGCCGGCGTGCCCGGCGTCGCCGGGCCCAGCGCCAACCGCTTCGGCCGGGTCAGCCCGACCACCGCGGCGCACGTGCAGTCGGAATTCGGCGACGGCCTGCTGGTGCTCGACGGCGGACCGTGCCGGGTCGGCATCGAATCGACCATCATCGATTGCACGCGCGCGCAGCCGGTGCTGCTGCGCCCGGGCATGCTCACGGCCGCGCAAATCGAGCAGGCCTGCGGCCAGCGCGTGCTGCTGCCGGCCGAGCTGGACAGCGCCGCGCCGCGTGCCGCCGGCACCCTCGAGTCGCACTACGCGCCGAACGCGAAAGTGCGGCTGATGGACGCCCGCGCCCTGCAGACAGCGCTCGACGTGCTGGGCGAGGACGCCACCGGCATCGCGACCTGGTCGCGCGCCATCCTGCGCACCCGATCGTCCCGGGTGCTGCGCCGGCGCATGCCCGACGACGCGTCCGAGACCGCGCGCCAGCTGTTCGCGGTGCTGCGCGAGTTCGACGCGCAGGGCGTGAAGCTGATCTGGGTGGAGACGCCGCCGGCCGAGGCCGAATGGGACGGCGTGCGCGACCGGTTGCAGCGGGCGGCGGCCAGCTGAGGCTGAGCCATTTACACTACCCGCCGGCTATGTTGGAGAACTTCATGGGATTTCAGTGGATACGCCGTGCCCTGTTCGGGCTGGCGTCGGCTTCGTTGCTGCTGCTTGGCGCCTGCGGCTCGGGAACGATCGAATCGCAGCTGAAGCCGACGCGCGTGATCGCGTTCGGCGACGCGTTCAGCGACGCCGGCCAGACCGGCGCCAAGTACATGGTGAACGACGGCTCGCTCACCTGGGGCCAGATCGTGGCCTTCAACTACGGCATCGACCTGAAGCCGGCCGCTCAGGGCGGCCTGGCCTATGCGGTCGGCAACGCCCGCGTGCTGCTCACGCCCGATGCCGCCGGCAACAGCGCGACGCCCACCATCAAGCAGCAGATCGACACCTTCCTGTCGACCCACAGCACGCTGAACGAGAACGACCTGGTGATGATCGGCGGCGGCTTCAGCGACATCATCGCCGAGTCGGCCGCGGTTCGCTCCGGCGCGCAAACCACCAACCAGATGCTGGCCAACCTGCAGAAGGCCGGCCAGGACCTGGCAGCGCAGGCCAAGCGGCTGCGCGCCGCGGGCGCCACGCACATCGTGGTGACCGGCGTCTACGACCTCGGCCGGACGCCCTGGGCGGGCGGCGTCAACCAGCGCAGCCTGCTGACCAGCGCCAGCAGCGCCTTCAACGACGCCCTGCTCGTGGCCCTGGTCCAGGAGGGTGCCAACATGCTGTACGTGGACCAGGCCCTGCTGTTCAACCTGATGTTCAATTCGCCGGCGTCCTACTCCTTCAGCAACGTGGTCGATCCGATCTGCACCTCGGTGGACGCGGGGCCGGGCATCGGCATCGGCACCGGCCAGCTGAACTCCGCCCTGTGCACCACCGCCACCCTGGTGCCCGGCGTCGCCATCGGCTCGTACCTGTTCTCGGATGCGGTCTACCCGACGCCGGCCGGCCATGCGCGCTTCGGCGACTACGCCTTTTCGCGGGTCACCAGCCGCTGGTAGGGGCGGCAGCGCGCCATCCCAAAAAAAGGGCGCCCGCGGGGCGCCCTTTTTTCATGGCCGGGCCGACGCTCACTCGTCGCGTGCGGTCCACTCGACCAGGGCGTCGATCGCCGCCCGGGCCGCGGCGGCCTGCGGATGGTTGACGATGGCCACCAGCACGTAGCGCCGGCCGCTGGCGCCATCCACGTAGCCGGCGACGCCCGCCGAGTCGCGCAGGCTGCCGGTCTTCAGGTGCGCCACGCCCAGCCCCGCCTTGACCCGGCCGCGGCGCAGCGTGCCGTCCACGCCGGCCAGCGGCAGCGAGGCCACCAGCTCCGGCATCAGCGGCGAGGACCAGGCCAGCTGCAGCAGGCGCGCCAGCTGCAGCGCGCTGATGCGCTCCTGGCGCGACAGGCCGGAGCCGCTGTCGAACACCGGGACGTCGTCCGGCCCGATGCGCTCGCGCCACCACCGCTGCATCACCTGGCGCGCCGCGTCCGGGGTGGCGGGCGAGGTGCCTTGCGCCAGCGCCAGGGTGAGGAAGACCTGCTGCGCCATCACGTTGTTGCTGAACTTGTTGATGTCGCGCACGACGTCCGCCAGCGGCGGCGACTGCAGTTCGAAGGCGGGCGCCAGCCCGGCCGGCACCGGCCCGTCGCGCACCTGCCCCTTGAGCGCACCGCCGACGTGCTGCCACATGCCGGCGATGGCGCGCGGCCCGTACGAGCGCGGATCGGCGTAGGCCAGCGGCCAGAAGCGCTCGCCGCAAGCCGCCGGGTAGCTCCCGGCGAAGCGCACCCGCGCCGGATCGGAAAAGTCCGGTTGCAGCGCGGCGCGCCAGTCGCCGCAGGGCGCGCGACTCAGGGGCACGCTGGCCGGGAACTGCACCGCGGCCAGCGGCGGCTCGACCTGCACCTGGGCGTTCGCCCCGAGCGGGGTGAAGGTCATCACCACCGACTTGAAGTTCAGCAGCAGCGCGTCGGGCGAGGCGTTGTACGGCCGCAGCGGCTCGCCGTCGAACGCGCCCGGGTCCTGCGGCGGCACCTCGAAGGCGCTGTGGTCCAGCACGATGTCGCCGGCGATGCTGCGGATGCCCAGCCCCTGGACGCGGCGCAGCAGCAGCCACAGGCGCTCGGCGACCAGCTTGGGGTCGCCCTGGCCCTTGATGTAGAGGTTGCCCTGCAGGACGCCGTCCTGGATCGGCCCGTCCACGTAGACCGGCGTGCTCCAGGTGTAGGCCGGTCCCAGCATCTCCAGCGCGGCGAAGGTGGTCGCGAGCTTGGCGATCGAGGCGGGATTGATCGCCACCTGCGCCCGATGGCTGACCCGCGGCGTCGACTTGGCGTCGGCCGCCACCACCATCGCCACCAGCGCGTCGCGCGGCAGCTTGGCGCGCGCCAGGGCCGCATCGACTTCCGGCGGCAGCGGCTGCGCCGCGCAGGCGGCTGCGGCCAGGCAGATGCACACGGCGATCGGGCGGCGCAGGAACATGCGTCCCATTATGTCGTTCGATAATGGCAGACTGAGCCGAGAGCCCCGCGTGAACCTCCTTGCCTTCGACACCAGCACCGAAATATTGCGCGTGGCCGTGCAGGCCGCGCACGGCGTGCGCGCGGAGCACGAGGCCGCGGGCGGCGCGCACGCGTCGGCCAGCCTGATTCCGGTGATCCAGTCGCTGCTGGCGCGCTGCGGCCTGCGCCTGGCGCAACTCGATGCGATCGTGTTCGGCCGCGGCCCGGGCTCCTTCACCGGCCTGCGCACCGCGTGCTCGGTCGCCCAGGGACTGGCTTTCGGTGCCGGCGTGCCGGTGCTGGGGGTGGAAACGCTGCTGGCCGTGGCCGAGGATGCGCGGCAGCGCAGCGGCGCCGAGCGCGTGCTGGCGATGCTCGATGCGCGAATGCACGAGGTCTATGCCGCCCGCTACATCCACGAGGCGAACGGCTGGCGGCGCGAAGGGCCGATCACGCTGGGCGCGCCCGGCCAGCTGCAGGTGCCGCCGGATTGGGCGCTGGCGGGCAACGTCTTCGGCGAGTATGGTGAGCGCATCGCGCCGGCGGCGGCGCGGATCGAGGCGGCGCCGACGGCCCAGGCGCTGCTGCGGCTCGCGCCGGCCCTGATCGCCGACGGCCAGGCGCAGCCGGCCGACCGCGCCACGCCGCTCTATATTCGGGATAAAGTGGCCCAAACGACCGAAGAGCGCGCCGCCTTGCGCGCCGCCGCGCGCCCGTCGCCATGAATGCCGTTGTCAAGACCGTCGAAGCGCAATTCGAGCCGATGACCGAGGCGTGGCTGGATGCCATCGCGGAGGTCGAAGGGCGCGCCTACGAACATCCCTGGACCCGCGGCAACTTCGCCGATTCGCTGCAGGCGGGCTACCAGGCCCAGGTGCTGATCGCCGAGCGCGAGCTGCTGGGCTATTTCGTGGCGATGAAGGGCGTCGATGAAGTGCACCTGCTCAATCTCACGGTGGCGCCGCAGCACCAGGGCGCCGGCTGGGGCCGCGTCATCCTCGATGCGCTGGAGCTGTGGGCGCGCGGCACCGAGGCGCAATGGCTCTGGCTGGAGGTGCGGGTGAGCAACGCCCGCGCGCAGCGCATCTACGAGCGCCACGGCTACCTGCCCGTCGGCCGGCGCAAGGCCTACTACCCGGCCGCCGGCGGCCAGCGCGAGGATGCGGTCGTGATGAGCATGAAACTATGACCCTGCTGCTCGACGAGCGGCGCCGGGCGATGCTGGCCGAATTCGGCATCGCGCTGCCGCCCGCCCTCGCGCCGGAGCCGCCGGCTGGCGAGCTGACGCCCGCGCCGGCGGCCGAGGCCGTGGTGAGCGCGCGCGTCACCGTCCCGGCCCCCGCGTCCCGGCCGCTGCCGCAGCCCGTGGCGGGCGTGCCCGGCGAGCGGCCGGCCGGCGTCCAGCACATGGACTGGGAGGCGCTTGCCAAGGCGGTGGCCGGGTGCCGCGCCTGCAAGCTGTGCGAGGGCCGGCGCAACACCGTGTTCGGCGTGGGCGACCGGCACGCCGACTGGCTGGTCGTGGGCGAGGCGCCGGGCGAGAACGAGGACCTCCAGGGCGAGCCCTTCGTCGGGGCCGCCGGCCAATTGCTGGACAACATGCTGCGCGCGGTCGGGCTGGCGCGCGGCCACAAGGTCTACATCGCCAACGTGCTGAAGTGCCGCCCGCCCGGCAACCGCAATCCCGAGCCGGACGAAGTGGCGCAGTGCGAGCCCTTCCTGCGCCGGCAGGTGGAATTGCTGCAGCCGCGGGTGATCCTGGCGATGGGCCGCTTCGCCGTGCAGTCGCTGCTGGGCAGCACCGAGGCGATCGGCCGGCTGCGCGGGCAGCGCCACGAGTACCGCGGCGTGCCGGTGGTGGTCACCTACCACCCGGCCTACCTGCTGCGCAACCTGCCCGACAAGGCCAAGGCGTGGGCCGATCTGTGCCTGGCCGCCGAAGTCGCCGGCCAACGGTGAGTGGCTAGCGCGCCAGCACGTCGTAGGCGCGCGCCGCCAGCGTGCGCGCGCTGAAGTCGATCCCGCTGAAGTCGGCGTAGTCGGCCATGGAGCGCGCGCGCCCCAGGCCGTAGGCGCCCATGGGCGCGCCGCCGATCAGCGCGGCCAGCCGATGGCGCGAGCGCTGTTCGAGCTCCCACCAGCTGCGCTGGCGCTCGCGCTCGTGCGCCTCGTCCCAATGCATGGGCCGCGGCGGCGCGCCGGAATCGGGCGTGTTGTACAGGTGGTAGACCGGCAGCCCGGGCACATGCAGGATGTCCCAGCCGTGCGTGAACAGCCGCAGCGCATAGGCCTGCTCCTCGCCGTGGAAGTAGAACCAGGGGTCGTAGGGAAACTGCTGCACCAGCTCGCCCGAGGCGAACAGGCAGCCGGCCGCCAGGTGAAACCCGGCCAGCGCCTCGTCGCGCTCGACCGGATGCGCCTCGAAGGGCAGTACCGGGTGATCCGGCTCGAACGAGGCGCCCGGCTTGACCACGTGCGCGAGCACCTTCTCCGTGGTGGGCTTGCGCACGGCGCGGTCGCCCTCGAAGACGAAGGGATTGGGATAGGCGCTCAACACCACGCCGCGGCGGCCCGGCATCAGCGCGCAGGCCTGCTCGATCAGGCGCTGGTCCCAGTGCAGGTCGAACTCCATGTGCGAGTCGATCTGGAAGAACCAGTCCTCGCCGCCGTAGAGCGACATCGCGATGGCGCGCGCCCAGCAGGGGCCGCGCGCGTACACCGGTTCGATGCGCACGTAGCTGACCTGCGCGGGCGCGAAGGCCTGCGGGTTCAGCGGCGGGCTCGCCGCCGGGCTCTGGTCCACCACGGCGAAATGCAGGGCGCCGGGCCAGCGCGCGGTCGCGATGGCCCGGGACAGGGTGAAGCTGAGGACGGGATCGCAGTAGGAGGCGATGCTGATGAAGACGCTCATGTGGAATAGGTCACGGAACGGCGTCCATGCTAGCGGCAAAGCGCGGGAGCGAGGGCGCACGAAGCGGTGCGCCGTGCGCCGGGCTCCGGCGGCACCTTGGAGCGGTGTTTTTTCACGGTACTTTTATTGCACCTGAAGTAACGCTGTGCTACCTTCGAAAGAATCTGTAGACGAGTTCCGGCTTCCGGCCGGGCGAGGGCGGACGGACCAGGAGGGGCCCGCCGGAGAGAGCATCCGTGAAGAAGCCAGCCAAACCAAGCATCACGGGTTCGTTTCCTGCAAGGGGCCGGGCCAATACTTCCGTCGCTCGCGCCAGGAGCGGCCCGCAGGCCAGCCCGGCGCGCGCCGGCTTTCGTCCCGCCGGGCTGGCGCTGGCCCTGGCCGCCGCCTGCATGGGCGCGAGCAATGCCTTCGGCCAGCCTGCCGGCGCGCAGGTGATCCAGGGCCAGGCCCTGCTGCAGCAGCAGGGCAACTCGCTGGTCGTCACCACCCAGAACGCCGCAGGCACCAACCGCTCGGTCATCAACTGGCAGAGCTTTTCGGTGCCGGCCGGCAGCACCACGCGCTTCGACCAGCCCAACGCCCAGAGCCTGTCGATCAACCGGGTGACGGGCAATGACCCGTCGGCGATCTTCGGCACCCTGAGTTCCAACGGCCGGCTGGTGCTGGTCAATCCCTCGGGCATCGCGGTCGGCGCCGGTGCCGTGGTCGACACGGCCGGCTTCACCGCTTCGACACTGCGCATGAGCGAAGCCGACGCCCTGGCCGGGCGGCTCCTGTTCGGCGGCGACGGGCTGGGCGGCGGCCCGCTCAACGTGGAGGGGCGCATCCTCGCGCGCTCGGGCGACGTCGTGCTGATCGCGCCGAACGTCAACCTGGGGCCCCAGGCGCTGCTGCAGGCGCCCGGCGGCGCCACGGTGCTCGCGGCCGGCCAGAAGGTGGAGCTCACCGGGCGCGGGCTGGAAGGCATCGTGATGCAGCTGCAGGCGCCGAGCGACAGCGCGGTGAACCTGGGCACCTTGCAGGGCGACGCGGTGGGGATCTTCGCCGGCACGCTCAAGCACAGCGGCATGGTGCAGGCAACGGCGGTGAGCGCCGAGGGCGGCAAGGTGGTGCTGCGCGCACAGGGCGACGCCCTGGTCGACGGCCGGATCGCCGCGACGGCCGGCGACAGGGGCGGATCGATCGACGTGCTGGGCCGGCAGGTGGGCCTGTCCGGCAGCGCGGCCATCGATGCCTCCGGCGCCAGCGGCGGCGGCGTGGTCCGCATCGGCGGCGACTTCCAGGGCCGCAACCCCGACGTGCCGAACGCCAGCAGCGCGTTCGTCGGCGCCGACGTCAGCATCAAGGCCGACGCCACGCATGGCGGCGACGGCGGCAAGGTCGTGGTCTGGAGCGACGAGGCCACCCGCTTCTACGGCAACATCTCCGCCCGCGGCGGCGCGCAGGGCGGCAACGGCGGCGCGGCCGAGGTCTCCGGCAAGGCCTACCTGGACTACGCGGGCCGCACCGACCTGCGAGCGCCCCGGGGCCAGCAGGGCGAACTCCTGCTGGACCCGAACGACCTGTCCATTGTCCTGACCGGCAGCACCACCACGTCGCAGGCCAGCGGTTCCGGCGGCGTCACCTTCGGCGCCGGCCCGGGCTTCAGCACGATCACCAAGGCGACGCTGGAAGGGCAGCTGGCGACCTCCGATGTGAGGATCACCACCTCGCTGGGCACGGGCGGCGCCGGCAACATCAACGTCAACGCGGCCGTCAACTGGAACTCCGGCTCGGCGCTGGCGCTCGACGCCGACCACGACATCGTGCTGAACGCCGGCTTGACGGCCGGCAGCGGCTCGCTGGGCATCGGCATCGTCTCGCTGACCACCCGCAACACCACCAGTCTCGGCCCGGGCAGCATCACCCAGGCCGCGAGCGCCGGCATCCAGGCGGGCGGGTTGATGGTCAAGTCGGCCGGCAACACCTTGCTCGACGCCGGCAACAACCGGGTCAACACGCTGGCCGCCAGTTCCGGCGGCCTGTTCTACTTCCGCAACGACGACCAGGCGGCGCCCACGACCCTCACGATCGGCACGCTCTCCAAGGGTGTGGCCGGCGGCAGCCTGAGCGGCGTCACGGCGGCGGGCGAAGTGCGCATCTCCAGCACCGCCGGCAACATCGCCGCCAACGCCGGGGTGTCCGGCACCTCAGTCGGCATCGCCGCGGCCGGCGCGCTGGACCTGAACGCCAGCCTGACGGCCACCGGCGGCGGCGTCATGCTGCTGGCCGGCACGCAGAGCATCGGCCAGGGCGCGGGCTCGGTCATCACGGCCGGCAGCCTGGGCGCCTTCAGCGGCGGCCACATCGTGCTGGCCGGCGCCAACAAGGTCGGCACCTTCGGTGCCAGCACCGGCGCGCTCGGCGGCGGCGTGAGCTTCAACAATGCCCAGAGCCTGAGCATCGGCGCGGTCGGCGGCGGCGGCTTCGGCTTCGCCGACGGCGTGCAGGGCCAGGGCAACGTGAGCATCACGACCACCGGCAACACGTCCAACATCGTCGTCGGCAACAACGTCTACAGCGGCGCCGGCAACCTCACCGTCAATGCCGCGGGCGCGCTCTCGGTGATCCCCGCGCGCTCCGTCAGCTTCCAGACCAATGGCGGCAGCATCCTGCTGCGCGCCGGCAACGGCAACCTCGACTTCGGCAACGACTTCAGCTGGGTCGGCAGTGCCGGTGGCACCATCAGCTTGCAGGCCCCGGCGGGCAGCATCCTCGGCAAGGCCGAGCTGAGCTCGTCCACCTGGGGCGTGAGTGGCGGCGACATCACCGTCAGCGCATCCGGGTCGGTGTCGCTGCAAAACGTCCAGACCTCCAACGACGGCGGCGACGTGGGAGCGAGCGGTTTCAACGGCGGCCACGTCAGCATCAGTGCGGGCGCGGGCGGCGTGACCATCGACGACCGCATCCACACGCACGGCGGCGACAACGGCGACGGCAGCGGCGGCACCGGCGGCAACGTCACCATCACGACCACCGGCGGCGTCACCATCGGCGGCCCGAGCTGGGGCTCGGGCATTCAGACCTGGGGCGGCTGGGGCGCCACCGGCGGCAATGCCGGCAACATCTCGATCACCGCCAACGGGCCGGTCAAGATCGGCACCTCCGGCTTCGACAGCGGCATCGAAGCCCGGGGCGGCGATGGCTGGCAGGGCAACGGCGGCAAGGGCGGCAAGGGCGGCAACGTCACCATCAGCGCCGGCTCCGGCAGCATCACCGGGACGCGCATCGCCGCCTGGGGCGGCTTCGGCTCGCTGGGCGCCGGCGGCGCCGGGGGCAGCGTCACGCTGTCGACCTCGAGCTCGATCAGCATCGGCGACAGCTACTACTACGACTCCGGCATCGTCACCAACGGCGGCTGGGGCGAGAGCGGCAACGGTGGCGCCGGCGGCAACGTTTCCATCACGGCGAACGGCCCGGTCGTCCTCGGCGACACCTCGCTGGGCGGTGGCGTCAACACCTGGGGCGGCAGCAGCTACAGCCTGGGTGCCGGCGGCAAGGGCGGCAACATCACCATCGGCACGGGCGCCGGCAGCCTGACCGTGCTGGGCGAACTGGCCGCGCAGGGCGGCAGCAGCTCATCGAACTCGGGCGCGGGCGGCGCGGGCGGCGCCATCGTCGTCAACGCCGGCGCCGGCGTCACGATCGGCGGTCCCAGCTACAGCGGCGGCATCAATGCCTGGGGCGGCGACGGCAGCGTCGGCGGCGCCGGCGGCAACGTCACCATCGCTTCCAACGGGCCGGTCAAGATCGGCGACACGTCCTACTACTCGGGCATCGACACCTGGGGCGGCGACGGCTGGCAGGGCACCGGCGGCAAGGGCGGCAACGTCACCCTCAACACCGGCGGCAACGTCGACCTCAGTTTCATTGGCGCCGGCGGCGGTGATTCCGAACTGGGCAACGGCGGCAACGGCGGGGCCATCTCCGTGCAGACCAGCGGCACCCTGGCCATCGGGTCCGACGTCGGTTCGTCCGGCGGCAATTCGTACTCGCTGGGCATCGGCGGCAATGGCGGCAACATTTCCCTGCGCGGCGGCACGCTGGCCGGCAACTTCAGCGTTTACAACGACGGCGGCTGGGGGGGCTACTCGTCAGCGGGCATCGGCGGCAAGGGCGGCAACGGCGCCACCGTGCTGATCCATCAATCCAACGGCGCCCTGAACATCAGCCCCTCGATCCAGAGCGGCGGTGGCTCGGGCGGCGACGGCTTCCAGGGCGGCGGGGCCGGCGGGGCCGGCGGCAACATCAGCATCGTCTCGGCCGGCGGCGACCTCAACCTGACGGGCGGCGACCTGTCCGCGGGCGGCGGCAGCGGCGGCTACGGCTGGGTCACCGAGAGCTACGGACCGACCGGCGGGCAGGGCTTCGTGGCGGCCATGGCGACGGGCCGCGCCGTCAACATCCTCGGCTACGTCTGGTTCGGCGGCAACTGGGTGAACTCCGGCACGCTCAACGTGGGCAGCAGCTTCGGCCTGTATGGCGGCAAGCTGTTCGCCAACAGCGGCACCGTCAACCTGTCGGGCGATGCCTACCTGGATGCCGACAACGGCGTGATCAACAACCCCGGCGCCTCGATATTCGTGAGCGGCGGCGGCGTGTGGGCCAACCTCACGGAGAACAACGGCTTCCTGAACATCGCGCCAGGGGGCCTGCTCTCCGCGCCGAATTTCTCGCTCAACAACGGAACCATCTGGCTGTCCGGCCAGCTGAATGCGGGCAGCTTCTCGTGCACCGCGAGCTGCGACGTCGCCGGCCCGAACCAGGTCAGCGTCGCCGGTTCAGGCCTCTTCACCAACAGCGCCACCGGCGAGATCCGCGGCAACGGCACGTTCATGGTGCAGGGCGGCCAGGGCACGCTGTACAACCTGGGCCGCATCGCCCCCGGCCAGCCCGACGTGGCGGGCTCCGTGGGCACGCTGAACGTCATTGGCCACCTCGCCAGCGGCCCGGGCTCGGTGCTGGCCATCGACGTCGCTTCGCCGACCAGCTATGACGTGGTCAACGTCACCGGCGCGGCGCGCTTCGTGAGCAGCGCGCCGGGATCGGAGGAGGCAGGCCCTGCCGCCTTGGTGGTCGCCGCGCCGCCGGCGGTGATCGAACTGACCGTGGCCAATGGCGCGAGCCTCGGCCCAGGCACGCAACTGAACGTGCTCAATGCCACCGAACTGGACGTGCAGGTCGCCCCGGTCGTGTCCGCTCCCGCCAGCTACCAGGCCAGCGCTGCGCCCGCGCCCGCCGGTGCGACGCTGCAGGTGGTGGTGCAGCCGACGCCGGCACCCACACCGGCACCGACGCCAGCGCCGACACCTGCACCCACGCCTGCGCCGACTCCGGCACCGACGCCCGAGCCGACACCTGCACCTACGCCTGCGCCGACTCCGGCACCGACGCCCGAGCCGACACCTGCACCTACGCCTGCGCCGACGCCCGCACCGACGCCCGCACCGACGCCCGCACCGACGCCTGCACCGACGCCCGCGCCGACGCCCGAGCCGACGCCCGCGCCGACGCCTGCACCGACGCCTGCACCGACACCTGCACCGACGCCCGCGCCGACGCCCGCGCCGACGCCCGCGCCGACGCCTGCACCGACGCCTGCGCCGACGCCGGCACCGACACCCGCGCCGACGCCGGCACCGACACCCGCGCCGACACCTGCGCCGACGCCTGCACCGACGCCTGCACCGACACCCGCACCGACACCCGCACCGACGCCTGCGCCCACTTCGGCACCGACCCCCGCCCCGCTCACGCAGACCGACACCATCGTGCTGTTGCTCGGCGGCGATCACGCCACGGCGCAACAGGTCATCGCGGAAATGGATACGAACCCGCTGACGGTGTTCACCGAGCTCGCCCTGAAGGAAGAAAAGAAGCAGAAGGGCCCGGGCAACGAAGGGCTGACCGACGCGACCTGCCGCTGACGCCGGCGGCCGTCGGCTCGCCAGGCGCGGCGGCAGCGCCTGGCCCTAGTACCGCGGCAAGTCCGGGTGCGCGAGCCGCCCGCCGCGCACCAGCATCTTGCCGTACTCGGCGCAGCGGTTCAGCGTCGGGATGGCCTTGCCGGGGTTGAGCAGGCCCTGGGGGTCGAAGGCGCGCTTGAGCGCGAACATCTGCTCGCACTCCTCGCGGCTGAACTGCACGCACATCGAGTTGAGCTTCTCGACGCCCACGCCGTGCTCTCCGGTGACCGTGCCGCCCATGGCGACGCTGGTTTCCAGGATTTCGGCGCCGAACAGTTCGCAGCGCCGCAGCTGGTCGGGGTCGTTGGCGTCGAACAGGATCAGCGGATGCAGGTTGCCGTCGCCGGCATGGAACACATTGGCGCAGCGCAGGCCGTACTTGCGTTCCATCTGCTGGATGGCCAGCAGGATGTCCGCCAGGCGCTTGCGCGGGATGGTCGAATCCATGCACATGTAGTCGGGGCTGATGCGCCCCGAGGCGGGAAAGGCGTTCTTGCGGCCGCTCCAGAACTTCAGGCGCTCGGCCTCGTCGCGGCTGACCGCGATCGCGGTGGCGCCGGCGCTGCGCAGCACCTCGCTCATGCGGCCGATCTCTTCCTCCACCTCCTCGGGCGTGCCGTCGCTCTCGCACAGCAGGATGGCTTCGGCGTCGAGGTCATAGCCCGCGTGCACGAAGTCCTCGACCGCTGCGGTCATGGGCTTGTCCATCATCTCCAGCCCGGCCGGGATGATGCCGGCGGCGATCACCGCGGCGACGGCGTCGCCGGCTTTCCGCACATCGTCGAAGCTGGCCATGATGCAGCGCGCCAGTTGCGGCCTGGGCACCAGCTTCACCGTGACCTCCATCGCGACGGCCAGCATGCCTTCGCTGCCGATCACCACGCTCAGCAGGTCATAGCCCGCGGCGTCCAGGGCCGCGGACCCGAACTCGACCGGCTCGCCCTCCACCGTGAAGCCGCGCACTTTCAGCACGTTGTGCAGCGTCAGGCCGTACTTCAGGCAATGCACGCCGCCGGAGTTCTCGGCGACGTTGCCGCCGATGGTGCAGGCAATCTGGCTGGACGGGTCGGGCGCGTAGTACAGCCCATGCGGCGCCGCCGCCTCGCTGATGACGAGATTGCGCACACCGCATTGCACCCGCGCCGTGCGCGACAGCGGATCGATCGCCAGGATCCGGTTGAACCGGGCCAGCGACAGCGTCACGCCGTCCGCATGCGGCATCGCGCCGCCCGACAGCCCGGTGCCGGCGCCGCGCGCCACCACCGGCACCTGCAGGGCGTGGCAGGCCTTCAGCACGGCCTGCACCTGGGCCTCGGTCTCCGGCAGCGCCACCACCAGCGGGCGCTGGCGGTAGGCCGTCAGGCCGTCGCACTCGTAGGGCGTGGTTTCCTCCGCGCTCCACAGCAGGGCCTCCGGCGGCAACAGCGCGCGCAGGGCGGCGACGACCTGCGCCTGGCGCACGGCGCGCTGCAGGGGCTGGGGATCGGCAGGTGCGTTCATGGGGCGGAGCGGTTCGGTCAGGTGAGATATCTTTGCACAGCCGCGTCGTCGAACTCCACCCCGGAACCGGGACCGGTCGACGGATAGGCCAGGCCTTCGCGAATTTCCAGCGGCGCCTTGAGCACGATGTTCCACCAGTCGACGTATTCCAGCCAGTGCGCGGTGGGCGTGGCGCACAGCAGTTGCGCGCTGACTTCCGGCCACAGGTGGCTCGACAGCGACAGGCCCTGCGCCTGGCCCAGCGCGGCGATGCGCTGCCAGCCGGTGACACCGCCGCACTTCATCGCGTCCGGCATGGCCAGTGGCCCGGCGCCGGCGCGCAGCGCATTCTCGAAGTCCTGCGGCCCCCACCAGTTCTCGCCCGCCTGCAGCGGCGTGCGGACCCGGCGCGCCAGCGCCGCCAGTCCATGGAAATCGTGCGCCAGCACCGGCTCTTCCACCCAGGCCAGGCCTTCACCGTCCAGCGCCTGCAGCCGCCCCAGCGCTTCGGCCGGCGGCAGCGACTGGTTGTAGTCGACCATGATGGCGACGCCAGGACCGGCCGCCGCGCGCATGGCGCGCACCACCGCCAGGTCTTCTTCCAGCGTCGGGTAGCCGATCTTGGCCTTCACCGCCTTGAAGCCCTGGCGCGCCAAAGCTTCCGCAGCGCTCGCGCTGGCCTGCGCGCCGTCGTAGCCGATGCCGCCGTACGCGGGCACCGGCCGCGGCGCGGCACCGAGCAGCGCGCACAGGGGCTGGCCGAGCGCGCGCGCCTGCGCATCCCACAGCGCCATGTCGATGCCGGCCAGCGCCATGCCGACCAGCCCGTGGGTGCCGAGCAGCCGGAAACGCGCGTGCAGCCGGTCGCTGAGGGCCGCCGGCGCCAGTACCTGCCCGGCCACCAGCGGCTCCATGTTCTTCATCAGTTCGCCCAGCGGCTTGAGCGCCGCCGGCGAGTAGCTGAAGACGATGCTGTGGCCGCTGACGCCGGCGTCGGTGGCCAGCGTCAGCAACACCAGCGGCGACACCGACACGGTGCCCGAGGCGGTGCGGTGCGGCTGCGGCATCGGGGCCTGGACGCAGCGGACCTGGAGGGCGGCGATCTTCATCGCGCAACTCTAGGCGCGTGCCGGCTGCAATGCCAATGAAGAGATTTCAGCGGCGGCGTGAAAAGCGCGCCAGCCGCCGCCGGCGCGCCGCCCTCAGGCCGGTGCCGCCGCCGTGCCTTCGACGGCGCCGCGCGACGGCTCGAGGTGGTGCACCACCTTGCGGGGATCCTCCAGCAGCTGATCCAGCCCGAAGTTCAGCCGAGCCATCAGCAGGGATTCCTGCGCGTTGGCGTCGGCGCGGCTGCCCTCGTCGGGCGCCCAGGCCGACACGGCGCGAAAGCGCAGCGCGAGATCGGGCGCGAGCTGGGTCACGGGTTCGAGCCCGCGCGCGACGATGTGCTGCGCCAGCTTGCGCCGCGTCTCCTCGGCTTGCGGGCCTTCCAGCAGCAGCGCGAAGCGCGCGTCGGCGATGCGGCAGACGGTGTCGACCTCGCGCACCAGCGACGACAGCCGCGAGGCCGCGACCACCAGGGCGCGGTCGCCGGCCTCGCGGCCGAGCGCCGAGACGATCTCGCCGTGGTTGGCCAGCTCCACCATGAGCGCGGTGCAGCGCGTGCCCGAGCGCGCGCCGCGGCGCAACGCATCGCGCAGGCGCAGGCGCAGCACGGGCGTGCTGGTGAGGCCAGTGAGCGGGTCGGTCGAGTCCAGCACGCGCATGCGCGCCCGGTTCTCGCTGAAGTCCTTGGCGCGGCGGTGCAGGATGTACAGCAGCAGCGGGATCTCCAGGGCCGTGCCCATCATCACGGCGTATTGCGTCGCCCAGCTGTCCGGCAGCACGCCGGCGGCGCGCAAGGCCGGGAAGGGATAGGCCAGGTGCACCGGCAGGAAGCCGAGGAACAGCCAGCCCGAATGCGTTTCGCCCTTGTGCCAGGTCCAAAGGCACACGGACATGCTCAGCAGCACCGACAGCAGGCCGTAGAGGTTGAGGACGCGGTAGGCCGCCGGGCTCGGATGGAAGACGTAGACGCAGGCGAAGGCCGCGCCGAACAGCGAGAAGCCCAGCACCGCGCGGTCGACGATCCGGCTGTGCCGCTTGACGGCCGTCGCTTCGCGGATGAACCAGATGCCGGTGGCCACCATGAGGAACAGGAACAGGCCGGGCGCGGCGTCGTTGAAGCCCGCCGATCCCGGCCACAGGAACAGGCCGCCGAAGCCGGTGAACGACAGCTGAAAAAGCAGCATGCAGGCGACGTACAGGCAGTAGGTGTCGAAAGCGATGTCGGCGTACATGCGCGCATGCATGAGGCCGACCACGAACACCAGCAGGCAAAAGCCGACGTAGCCGCCCACCAGCAGGTAGGTCCAGCTGTTGTTGCGCTCCACGCTGCTTTCCGACAGCAGCTGCACAAAGGGGCTGGCGGGCGCCGGCCGGTTTTCCAGCCGCAGCCAGACCGGGCCCGGCGCCTGCGGCAGCGTGAACAGCGGCGAGAAATGCGGCCGGTGCCACTGGGACACCGGCGTGTGGTCGCCCGCGCGCTGCTCCTGCCACCGGCCGTCCGGACCGCGCACGAACAGGCTCGCGCGGTTGAGGAAGGCGGCGCCCGAGAGCAGCAGGTGCCAGCGCTGCTGCGCGTCCAGCGCCGGGATGTCGTAGCGCAGCCAGAGCGCGCCGTCGCCGAGCGGATAGGCGCGGTGGCGTTCGACCGGCTGGAGCCTGGCCGCGCCGCCGGCGACCTCCTCGATACCGAGCTTGCCGGAGTCGTCCACCCAGAATTCGCCCTGGAGCGTGATGTCGCCCTCGGGCGGGGCCGCGTGCGCGAGTCCCGCGAACAGGAACAAGGCCAGGCACGCCATCGCCTGCCAGAGCCGCAGGGTGGCGGTGTGAAGTACTGCTTTCAAGAAAGGGGCCTCCATTCCCCCTTGGTGGTGATGCGCTTTTCGAGCCGGTTGACCCAGCCGGGCGCGTGGTGGTCGTGGTGCCACTGCGCCACGGTGCGGTGCATCGGCTCCAACAGCGAGTCGGGCAGCGCGAGCGGCCGCGTCTGGTCGAGCAGGAAGCGCGTGAGCAGGTGGTAGCCGACGACGCGCGTGACCAGGCGGGTGAGCGAGAAGCGCGGCAGCGCCAGGCGCGCCACGCCGTCGATCGCCAGCACGGCCAGGCGCGCCGCGTCGAACAGCAGCAGCGTGAGCAGGCCCGCGCGCTGCGTGATGCCGATGAGGCGGGCCGTCTGGCGTCCGATCAGCCAGCGCGTCATCGGCACCGGCAGGTGCCGGATCACCGGCACGGCGATCGTGCGTTCCATCGCCGCGACGAGCGCGCGGCCGAGGCCGGGGCGGACGTCGCGCGCGAGGGGTTGGGAGTGGGCCTGGGACTGCATGGCGCGGAACATCGACGCGGCCTGGTCCAGGTCGCGGGGCATCAGCTCGGGACGAATGCCCAGCACGAAGCCCACCACGTTCCAGGCATGCAGGTAGGCTTCCTGCTCCGCGCGCGAAAGCGGGATGCGCAGCGTTCGCATGCCGGCGAGGAACACATAGCTGAAGGTGAGGAGCGTGTAGGCCAGTTCGAGCTGGTTGCAGGGCAGGCCGTCGCGCTCCACGTCCCAGCCCAGCGCCAGCAGGGCCTGGAGCATGGAGGCCGGGCGGGTGCCGGCCGGCGCGGAGGCGACGCGCGCCCCGGCGGTCTCGGGCGGGCCATGCAGGATCAGGTGGCGGATGGTGGCATGGATCAGGCGCACCTTGAGCACCTGCGCGATGCCGCCGCCCTCGCCCTGCGTGAGGCCGCCCTTCATCATCACGGGGAAGATCATGGCGGCCGTCTGCCGGATGCGGTGCTCGGTGTGCGCTTCCAGCTGCCCCGCCGCGTGGAGCACGTCGGCCAGCTGCGGCATCACGTAGCACTCGGGCAGGCTGGCGCAGAACAGCAGGGTGCAGGACAGCGGGCCGTAGTCCATGAACACCTGTTCGGCGAGCTCGACGTCCCGCGGCCGGATCCATTCGGGCAGGCGCCGGCCCTGCTCCAGGTAGGCCCGCAAGGCGTCGACCACCACCGGGTCGGCGCCCGCCGCGGGCGACCAGGCCGTGAGGCTGGCGTTGGTGGTCCAGCCCGCCATCAGCCGGCTGGCCTGCGCCAGCCGGGCCAGCGCCGCCTCGCCCGGGCTGGCGGCGTCGGCGGGCCAGGGGCCGACGATGGCGGCAATGGTGCGGTCGGCCAGCGGATCGGCCGCCCGCGCCATGGCCTGCCAATGGTCCGGGGGCAGCTTCATGCCGCGGCCTCGGCGGGCCGGCGCGCCCAGTGCTGCCAGGCCACGGCCGCGGCCAGCGCCGGGATGCCCATGGCGAAGAACGCGGTCACGCGCAGCGCGATGGGCTGCACGGCCACCATCTGGAACAGCATCAGGCCGGCGTAGAGCAGGACCGGGGCCAGCGCCGCGCGGCGGGCCGCGGCCGAAGCGGGCACGACGCCCGGCGGCCGGGCCGCCAGGAAGGCCGCGACGATCGCGAAGCTGACGACCATCCAGCCCTCGAAGCCTCGCACCGTCTCACCGAACCAGCCGCCGTCCTTCTTCGCCATGACCCAGGCCTTGAGCTGGTAGACGAAGTACGGATCGGCCCCGAGGTCGAAGGCGGTCACCAGCATCGCCGCCAGCAGCGCGGCGAGCAGCGCCACGCGCCAGCCGCGCCACGGCCCCACCGGGGCGCGCCAAAGCAGCAGGTTCGCCATCAGCAGCCCGGTGTGGCACAGCCCGAACCACATGACGGGGATCACCAGCGGGACGTTGCCGAGCCGCGGCCCGAGCACGTCGGTGTAGCTGTAGTGGCCGAAGAACCAGCCCAGCGCCGAGCCGGTCTGTTCCGCGAACCACCCCAGGCTCGCCCCGAGGGCCAGGAAGGTCGCGGCCGCGCGCGGGCCGTACAGCACCGAGGCCGACCACAGGCTCACCGCCCCGAGCGCGAGCGAGGCGGCGACCAGTGCGACGGTGAGCCAAGGGTAGGCCTGCGCCGTCCAGGCCAGTAGCAGGATCGCAAAGACGCCAAAGACGCTGGCCACGCGCGGGAGACTCATCCACGCCGTTGTAACAGCTTTTGACGAAGGCGCGAGGGCAGAGGCGACTCGCCTCGAATCAAATGAGGCTCTTGCGCAACCACTCCGTGAAAGCGGCGCATTCCCAGCGGTCCATGGTGCCGGTGCGCCAGCACAGGTAGTGTGCGTGCGGGCTGGGCACATGGCGCTGCGAGATGCGCTCCAGCGTGCCCTTTTCCAGCCAGGGCGCCCCGAGTTTCAGCCGCACCAGCGCGATGCCCAAGCCCTGGGCCGCGGCCTCGCACATCAGGCCGATGTCGTTGAAGCTCGATCCCTCGGCCGGCTCCGGCGCATCCACCCCGTGCGCCAGGAACCAGGTGCGCCACGGCTCCAGCGGGCTCTTGATCAGTTTGGCCGCCAGCAGGTCTTCGACCGTGTCGAAGGGGCCGTGCTGGCGGATGAAGGCGGGCGACGCCAGCGGCGTGACGTCGTCGGTCATGAGGCAGACATGCTCGACGTCGGCATAGCGCCCGGTGCCGAAGCGGATCATCAGGTCGGCGTCCTCGGCCACCACGTCCAGCAGCGGGATCGACACCTGCAGGGTCAGGTCGATTTCCGGATAGGCCTCGGAGAAACCGGGCAGGCGCGGCATCAGGATGGAGCGCGCGAAGGTGGGCGTGACGGCCACCCGCAGCTTGCGCTTGCCCTGGGCGCTGTCGCGGCCCGGAAAGCGCCCCAGCACCGCCAGGCCCTCGCGCACCTGCGCGAGGTACTCGCTGCCGTCGGTGGTGAGGGAGAAATCGGCGCGCCCGAACAGCTTGGTGCCGATGATCTGCTCCAGCTGGCGCACGCGGTGGCTCACGGCGCTGGGCGTCACGCACAGTTCGTCGGCCGCCTGCGTGACGGAGCGCAGCCGCGCCAGGGCCTCGAAGGTGACCAAGCACTGGATCGGCGGGATGCGCGCGCTCATCGCAGCGGCTTCAGCGCGCGCGCTGCCGCGCGGGCCGGCTGCTGCAGCGCGCCACCCAGGCCGCGGTGCGTGGCGAGCCGTCGAGCGGCAGGCCGCACATGACCCCGAACGCCAGAGTGCCGCCGGCCGCGAGGTCCGCCAGCGAGAACTCTGCGCCCAGCAGCCAGTCCCGGTCCGCCAGCCGGGCTTCCAGCGCCGCGACGCAGCGCGCGAGTTGCGCGCGATGGTAGGCCGCGGCCGCGGCGCTGCGGTCCTGTGCTTGAAAAGAGACCGGCGTGTCCATGCCGTGGTACATCGTCTCCAGCATGTGCGTGCCCAGTTCGGCGCCCGACCACACCGTCCAGCTCACCGCATCGGCGCGCGCCGGGCCGCCGCCCGGCGGCCAGAGGCCCTTGTCGACGCCGTACTTGGTGCCCAGGTGCAGCAGGATCGCAACCGACTCGAAGAACTTCTGCTCGCCATCGACCAGCGCCGGCACCTTGCCCTGCGGATGGATCGCGAGGTAGGCCGGCGCGAGGTGCTCCTGCTTCTTCGGATCGAGCTCCACGTAGCGGTAAGGGATCCCCAGCTCCTCGAGCGCCCAGCTGATGCGCGTTCCCGAGCTGCGGGGCCAGGAATAGAGTTCGACGGCCATGCGAACCTCTTCTATGTGGAGACTGGCACGTTACACCCAAGCGATGCGCCGGGCAATGATCCGGCCCGCCATCGCGCCCCGGACCGCGGCCGGCAGGGCGGGCGGCCCGCTGGCTACTTGAAGATCACGGTCTTGTGCCCGTCGAGCAGCACCCGGTGCTCGCTGTGCCACTTGACGGCGCGCGCCAGCACCAGGCTCTCGGTGTCGCGGCCGAGGGCAGTCAGGTCTTCCACCGTGCAGTTGTGGTCCACCCGGGCCACGTCCTGTTCGATGATCGGGCCCTCGTCGAGGTCGGCCGTCACGTAGTGCGCCGTTGCGCCGATGAGCTTCACGCCGCGGTCATGCGCCTGGTAGTAGGGCTTGGCGCCCTTGAAGCTGGGCAGGAAGCTGTGGTGGATGTTGATCGCGCGACCCGCCAGCCGCTGGCACAGGCCGTTCGACAGGATCTGCATGTAGCGCGCCAGCACCACCAGTTCGGCGCCTTCGGCTTCGACGATCTCGAGCTGCCTGGCTTCGGCCTGCGCCTTGGTCGACCCGGCCACCGGGATGTGATGGAAGGGCACGTTGTAGCTGGCGGCCAGCTGATAGAAGTCGCGGTGGTTGGAGATCACGGCGCGCACTTCCACCGGCAGCAGGCCGCTCTTCCAGCGGAACAGCAGGTCGTTCAGGCAGTGGCCCTCGCGGCTCACCATGATCACGGTGCGCATCGGCTGGTTCGCGGCGTGCAGCTTCCAGTCCATCTGGAAGGGCTCGGCAAAGGCCTTCAGCTGGGCCCGCAGGTCCTCGAAGGTGAGCTGGTCGCACGCGAACTGCACGCGCATGAAGAACAGGCCGGTGCCATGGTCGTTGTACTGGGCCGCCTCCTCGATGTTGCCACCGCGCTCGAACAGGAAACCGGACACGGCGTGCACGATGCCCGGCCGGTCCGGGCAGGAGAGGGTCAGGATGTACGCGTTCATTTCAGGATTGTCGCAGGCTGGGCAGCAAGGCATGATCGACGCCCATCACACGATGAGGGGTCGATGAATCGCCGCAGTTTCGTACTGTCCGCCGCCGCGGGCCTGTTGTTTCCCATGGCCGGCCGCGCGCAAGCCCTGGTGGGTATCTCCGAACTGGACGCCAGCCGGGGTCTGCGCAGTGCGCTGGAAACCGGCGCTGTGGCGGCCGTGCAGCTGCTGGGCCGGCCCGACGGATTCCTGGGCAACCCGCAGGTGCGCATCCCGTTGCCGAAGGCGCTGCAGGATGCCTCCCGGCTGCTGTCCGCCCTCGGCATGCGCAAGCAGCTGGAGGAACTGGAGCTCGCGTTGAACCGCGCGGCCGAGGCCGCGGTGCCCATGGCCCGGACCCTGCTGGTGGATGCCGTCAGGCACATCACCGTGGCCGATGCCAAGAAGATCCTGGCCGGCGGCGACACCTCGGTGACCGCCTTCTTCGCGGAAAAGACCCGGCAGCCGCTGTCCGGCACCTTCCTGCCGGTGGTGCACCAGGCGACTTCCAAGGTGGGCGTGGTGGAGAAGTACGAGCGCGTCTCACAGAAGGCCCAGGGCATGGGCCTGTACCAGCCCGAAGACCCGACCATCGACCACTATGTCACCCGCAAGGCGCTGGACGGCCTGTACTTCATGGTCGGCGAAGAGGAAAAGAAGATCCGGCGCGACCCGGTGGGCACCGGCAGCGCGCTTCTCAGCAAGGTGTTCGGCGCGCTGCGGTGATCCGCGCCAAAATAGATCGATCTTTCAGGAGTTCCTTGATGGCCTACAACGATTTCACGATGGACAACCAGTGGTTGCCGTTCACGCCGAACCGCTCCTTCCGCAAGGATCCGCGGATCTTCGTCGGCGCGTCCGGCATGCACTTCACCACCCACGACGGCCGCCAGGTCATCGACGGCATCTCCAGCCTGTGGTGCGTGGGCGCCGGCCATGCACGCGCGCCGATCAACGAGGCGATCAAGAAGCAGCTGGACACGCTGGACTACGCCACCGCCTTCCAGGTCTCCAACGACAAGGCCTTCCGGGCGGCCGACATGATCGCGGCGATGGCCCCGGGCGACCTCAACAAGGTGCTGTTCTGCAATTCCGGGTCGGAAGCCGCCGACACCTCGCTGAAGGTCGCGCTGGCCTACCACCGCGCGCGCGGCGAAGGCCACCGCACCGTCTTCATCGGCCGCGAGCGCGGCTACCACGGGGTGGGCTTCGGCGGCATGAGCGTGGGCGGCATTCCGGCCAACCGCAAGGCCTTCGGCGCGGCGATGCTGCCGCGCGTGGACCACATGCGCTTCATCCACGACCCGGTGAACAACGCCTACATCCACAACCAGGAGCCGGTGTGGCAGGAAGACCCGCTGCTGGAGCTGGAGAACCGCATCCTGCCGCTGCACGACCCCAGCAACGTGGCGGCGATCATCGTCGAGCCGGTGGCCGGCAGCGCCGGCTGGTATCTGGCGCCCAAGGGCTACCTGAAGCGCCTGCGCGAGATCTGCGACAAGCACGGCATCCTGCTGATCTTCGACGAGGTGATCACCGGCTTCGGCCGCATGGGCACCAACTTCGGCGCCGACTTCTACGGCGTGGTGCCGGACATGCTCAACTTCGCCAAGTGCGTCACCAATGGCGTGATCCCGCTGGGCGGCGTGATCTGCCGCGACAAGCTGTACGACGCCATGATGAAGACCGACGCGCCCGAGCACGTGGTCGAGTTCTTCCACGGCTACACCTACTCGGGCCATCCGGTGGCCTGCGCCGCCGCCATCGCCACGCTGGACCTGTACAAGCAGGAGAACCTGTTCGCGCGCGCCGGCGAGATGGGCAAGGTGCTGGGCGACGCCTTCCACAGCACGCTCAAGGGCCTGCCCAACGTGATCGGCATCCGCAGCCTGGGGTTGGCCGCCGCGGTGGAACTGGCGCCCATCGCCGGCTCCCCCGGCAAGCGCGCCTACGACGTCTTCCTCGACTGCTTCCACAAGGGCTCGCTGGTGCGTCCCGCCGGCGATGTGCTGGTGATCGCGCCGCCCTACATCGTGGAGAAGTCGCACATCGACACGCTGGTCAACACGCTGGCCGACTCGATCAAGAAGAATGCCTGAGGGGCCGCAGGCGCAGGACTTCGATTCGCTCCAGCCGGCGCGCACGCCGGTCAAGGTGGGCGTCATGGTGCCGACCTTCAACCGGCCGGACCTGGCGCGCGCCTGCGTGCTGCAGTTCACCGCGCAGTCGCTCACGCCGGACATCATCTGCGTCCACCAGAACGGCGTCTCCGACTCCTACCACTGGGCGGTCGCCGATGTGCGCACCCCGGCCCGTATCGCCTGGATGCACACGGCGAAGGAGCTGCCGCAGCACCAGTGGTATGCGATTCCGCTGAAGTACCTGATCGAACAGGACTGCACCCACTTTTTCTGGGCCGACCACGACGACCTCTACCTGCGCGAGCATGTCGAGCAAGGCCTGGCGGATCTGCAGGTGCACGACTTCTCGGTCTCGCCGCGCTGCGGCCTGCTGTTCACGCAAGCCTCCGAGTACCGCTACAACCCGGAGGTGCAGTTCGGCTCGCACGCGCCGGGCGGCATGAGCTCGACCATGTGCTTCAACCGCCGCTTCGCGCAGCAGCTGCTGGCGGACATCGGCGAAGACCCCGGCTACCAGTACACCGACAACGTGGTCGCGAAAGTCACCATGCCCAGGTTCCGCTGCCTGGTGTCGCAGAGGCAGACCACGATCTACCACTCGCACCAGGGCTCGCTGACCTCGCGCGACTGGCTGCCGAAGGTGTTCGGCCCGCCTAGCGATACGCGTTGATCGCCCCCAGCACCAGGAAGGCGACCAGCAGCCAGGCGATCCAGCGCCCGTAGGCGCCCTGGCCCGGCTCGCGCCGCACCACCGCCAGCTGCGGCGCCGGCTGGTCGGCCTCGGGCGGGGTCGAGCCCTCGGCCGCCAGGATCGCCTCGATCTCGGCGTGGGTCAGCGGGCGCTCCTCGCCCTCCTCGTGCAGGTGCTCGCCGCGTTCGCGGGCCTGCAGCGCCTGCACCACGGACACGAAAGGCGTGGCGAAGTCGATCTGCTGCGCGAACGCCCGCGCCGCCGCGGCCCGGCGCGCCGCCTCGCCGGGCATGCGCAGCAGCAGGGCGCAGGTGGCGGCCAGCTCCTCGTAGGGCGCGAAGAAGATGCCGGTGTCCGACCAGTCGTTCAGCTCGGAAAACACCGAGCGCTCGCACACGATGGGCACGCCCTGCATCACCGGCTGCAGCACGCGTGCCACCGGGAACAGCCCGCTCTCGTAGTAGTGGATGTGCAGCACCAGGCGCGCGCGGCGCACGGCCGGCGCCAGCTCGTTGCCGTAGGCGCCGGCCACCAGTTCCACCGTCAGCCCCAGGTCCCGGAGCTGCGCGAGCACGGCCTGCCGGCGTTCACTGAGGCTGCCGTAGAACAACACGTCCACGGTCTTCGGCTCGCCGGTGGCCGGCGACAGGCTCTCGCTCGGCTTGATCGGCAGCTCCAGCGCCTGCTGGCCGGCGCCGTGGTGGCGCTTGAGGAATTCGATGTTGCTGCCGTGATAGTCCAGCACCAGCCAGCCGCGCAGCCACTGCCAGTAGTCGGGGCCGGCCAGGTTCGAGGTGCTGCCCAACTGCTCGAAGTTGAAGATGGCGCAGCGCCGCGGGTCCAGCTGCAGCTCCTGCGCCAGCGCGGGCGAGCCGCCCAGCACGATGGAGAAGGCCTGCGGATCGACGCGGTTGACCAGGTGCTCGGACGGATGGCCGGCGGCGCGGATCGCGTCGCGCAGGCAGACCGCGACCTCGGTCAGCACGAAAGGCTGCGGCAGGTAGGGGTTCTTCTCGACGACGTTGATCGCCGGGCGCGGGCTGGCGGAGTTCATCGGCAACTCACGATTGTGGCCGCTCGCCGCCCAGCTGTTGCCGCAGCCCCTCGCAGTAGTCGCGCTGCGGCGGACCGGCCGGCCAGGTGCGCGCGTCCGCGCGCAGGCCGCCACCCAGGTGCTGCGGCACGCCCAGCGCGGAATCGACATGGCCGGCCCCGGCGAGCAGCACCACCGCCTGCCCGGGGCGAATGGCGCTGCCCAGCACCTGGGCCATGCTGCGGTCGCGCGCGATCTGCACGCGCGCCATCGGCAGCCATTGCGAGGCCGGCAGCAGGTCGCAGTGGCCGGCGCGCACCGCCTGCTGCTGCGCCTGGAACACCGCGGCCGTCACGGCGCCGTCCAGCTGCGTATCGGCCATCGCATCGCGCAGCCTGGCGCGCGGCAGGTTGGCGCCCAGCACCGGCACGCCGGCGCGCACGGCCGTCATCACGGCCGGCCCGTAGGCCGCCCAAGGCCAACCGCGCTCGTCCCAGCCGAGCGCCGCCTTCACCTCGGCTTCGGAGGCGCCGGCCGGCAGGCCCGCGGTGGATAGCCCCCGCTCCGCCATCTCGAGCGCCAGCGCCGCCAGCTGCCCGCGCCCGGCCAGCTCCTGGACCACGCGCTGGTGCCACTGCTGGTGCTGCGGATCGTCGTGCTGCTCGCCCAGCAGGATCACATCGGGCAGCGGCGAGGGCAGCCGGTACGGCGCGCAGGCGGCGAGCACCGCCAGCCACAGGAGGAGAAACAGCCGCGCCATGCGGACATACTACGCGCTCGCCTGCGTCGCCTGATGACCTCCACCCTGCCCGTCCGCGCCACCCTCACGCTGCTGCTGGCGCTCGCCGCGGCGCTGCTGTGCGAGCGGCTGCACACGCCCATCCCCTGGATGATCGGCCCGCTGCTGGCGACCGCGGCCGCGTCCATCCTGGGATGGCCCACGCGCAGCCTGGTGCCGCTGCGCAACGCCGGCCAGTGGGCCATCGGCACGGCGCTCGGCCTGTACTTCACGCCGCAGGTAACGGCGCTGGTCCTGAGCCTGTGGTGGGCGATCCTGCTGGCAATCGCCTGGGCGCTGGGACTCGGATGGCTGTTCGGCTGGTGGCTGGAGCGCGCCAACCGGGAGGGCCTGGGCACGGACCCGCGGCAGCGGCACGCCACCAGCTACTTCGCCGGTGCCATCGGCGGCGCCTCGGAGATGACGTTGCTGGCCGAGCGCGCCGGCGCCCGGACCGAGCTGGTGGCCGCCGCGCACAGCCTGCGCCTGCTCATCGTGACGATCACGGTCCCGTTCGCACTCACCTTCGGCGGCTGGCACGGCGTGGATGCGACGCTTCCGGGCGCCCGCTACGTGAACTGGGCCGGCCTGGCGCTGCTGCTGCCGGCCACCGCCCTCGGCGCTTTCCTGCTCTCGCGCACGCGCCGCGCGAACCCGTGGTTCATGGGCGCGCTGCTGGCCGCGATGTGCATCACCATGACCGGCACCGAACTCTCGGCGCTGCCGCCCTGGCTCACCAACGCCGCCCAGCTGCTGATCGGCGTCAGCCTGGGCGTGCGCTTTTCGGCCGGGTTCGTGCGCACCGCGCCGCGCTGGCTGGCCTCGGTGGCCGCCGGCACGGTGCTGATGATCGGGCTGTGCGCCGCTTTCGCGCTGTTGCTGGCCTGGGCCTGCGGCCTGCTTTGGGCCACCATGATCCTGGGCACCTCGCCCGGCGGCATCGCCGAGATGGCGATCACCGCCAAGGTGCTCCAGCTCGGCGTGCCGGTGGTCACGGCCTTCCAGGTCTGCCGCCTGGTGGCCGTGCTGGTGCTGGTGGAGCCGGTGTATGCACGCGGATGGCTGCGACGGCCCGGGTGATCTCCACCGCGCGCCAGGGCCGCTTCGCGGCGGGGCCTGCGCTCAGGGTCGCGCTTATCATGGGCCGATGGCTTTCATGCTGCTGATCCATGAACCCGTCGGCCAGCGCGCCGCCCGCACCCGCGCGGAGGGCGAGGCCGTCTATGCCCGCATGCTGCGCTTCGCCGAGTACCTGAAGGCGAGAGAGATGCTGCTCGCGGTGGAGTCGCTCGCCGCGCAGGACCAGGGTGCCGCACGCGTCGAGCGTCGCGGGGGCCACGCCCAGGTCCTGGACGGTCCGTTTGCCGAGGCCAAGGAAATGGTCGGCGGCTTCTTCCTCCTGAACTGCAAGACGCGCGCGGAAGCCGTGGAGATCGCGCGCGCCTGTCCCGCCGCCGAGTGGGCGACGGTCGAGGTTCGCGAGACCGCGCCCTGCTACCTCTAGTAGGCCTACTAGGCATCAGGGTTTGCACCAAGGGGTGGCCTGTCGATTTCGCCTGGCCTCGTTCGTCGTGACTGTAGAAGCCGCCGATTCCGCGGCGCTTCCCAACCATCGAAGGAGTCCGTCATGCGTTTCATGATCCTGGTCAAGGCCACGCCCGATAGCGAGGCCGGCCGCTTCCCCGACAACCCCGAGCCGCTGTTCGCCGCCATGGCGGCCTACCACGAGGAACTGGCCAGGGCCGGTGCGCTGCTCGATGCCTCGGGCCTGCAGCCCAGCAGCAAGGGCTGGCGCGTCGAATACGAGGGCAGCAAGCGCGTCGTGGTCGACGGTCCGTTCACCGAGAGCAAGGAGCTCATCGCCGGCTACACGCTGATCCAGGTGCGATCGCGCGAGGAAGCGATCGAATGGTCGCGCCGCTTCCCGAATCCGATCGGCGAAGGCGTACGCTGCCACATCGAGGTGCGGCAGCTGTACGAGATGGAAGACTTCGACGGGATGGTGTCGGACCAGACCGCCGAGCGTTTCCGCGACATCGGCATGCAGTGAGAGGAAGTCCCACATGGCACGCAAGATCTTCGTCAACCTCCCCATCAAGAGCATGGAGCGCTCGCAGGCCTTCTTCCGCGCGCTCGGTTTCACGTTCAACCCGCAGTTCACCAACGAGCAGGGCGCCTGCATGGTGATCTCCGAGGACATCTTCGCCATGCTGCTGGTGGAGCCCTTCTTCCAGACCTTCACCAGCAAGCCGGTGGCGGATGCGAACAAGTCGACCGAGGTGCTGATCGCGCTGTCCTGCGAGAGCCGGGCCGAGGTGGACGAGCTGGTGAAAAAGGCGCTGGCGGCCGGCGGCCGCGCGCCCCAGCCGCCGCAGGACCACGGCTTCATGTACTACCACCAGTTCGAGGACCTCGACGGGCACATCTGGGAAGTGATGTGGATGGATCCCAACGCGGCCCCGCCGCAGGCCTGAGCGATGCACTCGGCCACCCACCAGGCGATCGCCGCGGTGTGGCGCATCGAGTCGGCGCGCATCGTCGCCGCCGTCGCGCGCATGACCCGCGACCTGGGAGTGGCAGAGGAGCTCGCGCAGGATGCGCTGGTCGCGGCGCTGGAGCACTGGCCGCGCGAGGGCATTCCCGACAAGCCCGGCGCCTGGTTGATGACCGCGGCCAAGCGGCGTGCGCTGGACCACCTGCGCCACGGCAAGCTGCAGGATGAGAAGTTGCGGGAACTGGGCCTGGACCTGGAAGCACAGGAGGCGCTGATCGTGCCCGACTTCGTGGATGCGCTGGACGCAGCTCGGCAGGATGACATCGGCGATGACATGCTGCGGCTGGTGTTCACCGCCTGCCACCCCGTCCTCCCGGCCGAGGCGCGCGTGGCGCTCACGCTCAAGCTGCTGGCCGGCCTGACCACGCATGAGATCGCCCGCGCCTACCTGGTGCCGGAGCCCACCATCGCCCAGCGCATCGTGCGCGCCAAGCGCAGCCTGGGCGAAGCCCGGGTCCCTTACGAGGTGCCGCGCGGCGAGGAACTGGCGCCGCGCCTGGCATCGGTGCTGGAGGTGATCTACCTGGTGTTCAACGAAGGCTACACCGCGACCGCAGGCACCGACTGGATGCGGCCGGCGCTGGCGCAGGAAGCGCTGCGGCTGGCGCGCATGCTGGCCGAACTGGCGCCACGCGAGCCGGAGGTGCATGGGCTGGTAGCGCTGCTTGAGCTGCAATCCTCGCGCATGGCGGCCCGCACCGACCGCGAGGGCCGGCCCATCCTGCTGGCCGACCAGGACCGGGCGCGCTGGGACCACTTGCTGATTCGCCGTGGCCTGGCGGCGCTGGAGCGGGCGCAGAAACTCGGTGGCCAGCACGGCTTCTATGCCCTGCAGGCCGCCATTGCGGCCTGTCACGCGAACGCGCCGACAGCACAGCAGACGGACTGGCCGCGCATCGCCGCGCTTTATGGAGAACTGGCGCAGCTCGCGCCCTCGCCGGTGGTGGAACTGAACCGCGCGGTGGCGGTGGCCATGGCCCACGGGCCGGCGGCGGGGCTGGAGATCATCGACCGGCTGCAGGGCGAGAAAAGCATGCGCAACTACCAGTGGCTGCCGAGCGTGCGCGGCGACCTGCTGGCCAAGCTGGAACGCTACGAAGAAGCGCGGGCGGAGTTCCTGCGGGCGGCGGCGATGGCGGGAAATGCCCGGGAGAAGGAACTGCTGCTCGCGCGGGCGCACGACTCACGCCCGCCAGGATGAACCGCCGCTGGCGGGCTGAGGTGCTGGTGTGGGCTGGTGGGTGGCTGCTGGCGCGGCGTCGGTCTTGTGGCTGTTCAATAGTTGATGTCGCTGGCGTGCCTCAGTGCATCACCAGCGGGTTTTGCGCCAGTTCGGCGTAGCCGTCGAGCGTCTCCTCGACTTCCTCCTGCGTTGGCGTATTCAGCTGCCAGGCGTTGATCTGGCGCTGGAAAGCCTCGGCCCAGGAGCCGTCGAGGTAGACCTCCTTGTTGGTTCGCTTGTCGACGATCTCGAAGCCGTGCCGAGCCACGCGAGGCGGCGGTTCACCTTCGGCGGGTTCGTTGGCCTGCAGGTGCACGACAACGAACGAGTCGGAGTCATAGAGCATTTGCATTTGGGATTCCTTGCCGATCTACATAGCAACGCTTGCGCTGCTTTCAAGGTGGACCGGGCACACCCTTAGCTTTTAGCCTAGGCGGTGGGCCTATTGCGCACTGTCGGTGGACGACCACAGCTGATCGACCCAATCCCCGCTCGGCTGTGTCAGACGCAGGCGCACCGGGGCGTAAGCAGCCCCGGGAGCGAGCCACAGCTCCAGCCGCGCGTCATAGGGCCCGACCGGCGCCCGTGTGAGCTTCAATGCCGGCATGGCGCCGCCGGGGAGCTCGAGTGGCTCGGAGGCCTCGACCACGAACAGCCAGGGCAAGGCCTCGCGCGCCGTCGCCGTCTGCAGCGCGATCCGCGTGCCCGGCGGGAATTCTTGCGGGTCGGCGGCGATCATGGCGCCGAGCTGCAGGATCACGCTGAGGCGATCCTGCGCGCCCGCTTCCAGTGCGGCCTCGGGCCGGTTGCTGCTGAAGCTGAGCTTGCCGGCCTCGCGCTCGAAATGCACGGCTTCCTCACTGCGCGACTTGTCCGCAAAGCGCAGCGGCGCCAGGCCCTGCGGCGTGACCCAGCCGGCGCTGTGCAGCAGCCGGCGGCGCAGGCCGGGCGCGTTCAGCTCGAGCTGGGCTTCGTAGCGGCTGCCGTCGTGCTGCCATCGCAAGGTCGCTTCGCCTTGCGTGACGACGCCGCGGACTTGCGCGTTGACCTGGTAGTGCCAACGCGCCGGCCCGGGCACCGCGAAGCGCGTCAACGGCAGCGGCGCCGCTGCCGGCAGCGCCGCCGGCCCGGTTGGGTCCGCCGCTGTCGACCGGCCCGTACCCGCTGCGCCCCGAGGCGGCAGCCGGGCGCGCTCCGGCTTCCGTTCCGCCGAGACCGATGCCGCCTCGGGCGCGGCCCGCGCCGCGGCCGGCGCCGGTGGCGCGACGCTGCGCGCGTGCCAAGTGGCCGGACGGTTCGGTTGCAGCACCCGCGGCGTGCCGGACAGCAGCCACAGGTGCAGGCCCAGGACCGCGGCTGCGAGGAGCATGAGGCGCCCCCACAGCCGGCGGACTTCAGGCATCGCGATGGCCCAGGTCGCCGGAGAGCTGCCGCGCCGCCGCGCGCAGGGGCTTTTCCACCGCGCCGCCCCATGCGGCGTCGAAGCTGCCGACGGCGCCGAGCGCGACCATGCCGAGCGCGATGTGGCCGTTGGCATCGAACACCGGTGCGCAGAAGCCGGCCACGCCGGGCAGCAGGGTGTCGACCACGCGGGCGACGCCGCGCTGCCGCACCTCGTCGAACAGCGCGCGCGCCTCGGCCAGGCTGGTGGGAATGTCCTGGCGGCGCTGGCGCTGCGCCCGCGCGATCTCGTCCTTGAGCATGGGCGTGATCGCCTCGGGGGCCGCATAGGCGGCAAAGCAGCGGCCGGTGGCCGAGGACAGCAGCGGCATCACGTCGCCCAGCCGCAGGTTCACCGTCACGGCCTGCGGCGACTCCTCCCAGTGCACGATGGTCGGGCCATGGTTGCCCCACACGGCCAGCGCCAGCGTGTGGCCGATCTCCTGGGCCAGCGCCGACACGCGGGGGCGCGCGAGCTTCACCGCATCGAGCCGCGACAGCGACGCCAACCCGAGCTTGAGCGCGGCCGGCCCGAGGTCATAGTGCGCGCTGGCGCCGTCCTGCGCCACCAGCTGCAAGCGCTGGAAGCTGACCAGGTAGCGGTGCGCCTTGGCCGCGCTCATCCCGGCCGCCGCCGCGAGGTCGCGCAGCATCAGCGGCCGGCGCGCCTGTGCCAGCACGTCCAGCAACGCGAAGCCCACCTCGACGGATTGGATGCCGGCGCGCTCCTTGCTCACCGAAGCTGGCCCATGAGGCAACCGGGGGAGTTGTCCCGCGCCGCCTTAGAATTTCGATAAGGTGAACTCATTCAACAATGCGTAAGAGTTTCGACGACTCTAGCGCATGCCGGACAAGGCGGCAAAGCCAATGAAACTCGCAAGCTACAAGGATGGATCGCGCGACGGCCAGCTGGTGGTGGTCTCGCGCGACCTGAGCACGGCCCACTACGCGACCGGCATCGCCGATCGCCTGCAGCAGGTGCTGGACGACTGGGGTTTCCTGTCGCCGCAACTGCAGGACCTGTACGAGACGCTGAACCAGGGCAAGGCGCGCCACGCGTTCCCGTTCGATCCGGCGCAGTGCATGTCCCCGCTGCCACGCGCCTACCAGTGGGCGGACGGCTCGGCCTACATCAACCACGTGGAGCTGGTGCGCCTGGCGCGCAACGCCAAGGTGCCGGAGAACTACTACACCGAGCCGCTCATGTACCAGGGCGGCAGCGACGATTTTCTCGGGCCGCGCGATGACGCGCAGTTCGCGAGCGAGGACTGGGGCATCGACTTCGAGGCCGAGGTCGCCGTGGTGACCGGTGACGTGCCCATGACCAGCACGCCCGAGCAGGCGCTGGAAGGCATCCGCCTGCTGATGCTGGCCAACGACTGGAGCCTGCGCCACCTGATCCCCGACGAACTCGCCAAGAGCTTCGGCTTCTTCCAGAGCAAGCCCGCCACGGCCTTCAGCCCGGTGGCCGTGACGCCCGACGAATTCGGCGACGCCTGGCAGGGCGGCAAGCTGCACCTGACGCTGCAGACGCAGTGGAACGGCCGTACTGTCGGCATGTGCGACGCCGGCCAGGAAATGACCTTCCATTTCGGCCAGCTGATCGCCCACATCTGCAAGACGCGCAACGTGCGCGCCGGCTCCATCGTCGGCAGCGGCACGGTGAGCAACCGCGCGGTGGAGAAGGACGACAACAAGGAATGGGTCAAGGGCTACTCCTGCATCGCCGAGAAGCGCGCGATCGAAACCATCCTCGATGGCAAGCCCTCCACCGAGTTCATGAAGTTCGGCGACACCGTGCGCATCGAGATGAAGGGCAAGGACGGCCAGAGCGTGTTCGGCGCGATCGAGCAGAAGGTGGCGAAGCTGGCGGGGTGAGCCGCCGCGTTCACTGAAGCGGCACGATGCGCGGGCTGACCGACGGCCCCGCGATGGCCAGTTCGCCCACGGCGACCGGCAGCTTGAAGCGCCGCGGGCCGGCGCTGCCCGGGTTGACGTAGAGCACGCCGTCCCGCTGCGCGATGCCCGGCTGGTGCGAGTGCCCCGACACCACCACCCGCACGCCGGCCACCCGGGGGTCGATGGCCAGTTGCGCGAGGTCATGCAGCAGGTACAGCCGGATCTCGCCCAGTTGCAGCAGATCAGTCTCCGGCAGCGCCTGCGCCCACGGTCCCGTGTCGTTGTTGCCGCGCACCGCCGTCACCGGCGCGAGCGCGGCGAGATCCTGCAACACGGCCGGGTGGCCGACGTCGCCCGCATGCAGGATGCGGTCGCAGCCGCGCAAGGCCTCCAGCGCCTGCGGCCGGAGCAGGCCGTGGGTGTCGGAGATCAGGCCGATGCGCAGCACGGCGCCCATGGCTGCGCGGGTTACCCTGCGGTCCTGGGTTCCACCAGCATGAAGCGCGGTTGTTCCCGGCCGTTCACTTGAACCCTCTCCAGGAACATCGCGAACGGCCGCACCCACAGGCCGGAGGCGTTGTACAGCGGCCGGTACAGCACCAGGGGCTCCAGGCTCTCGCTGTGGCGCACCACACCCAGCACCTCGTACTCGCCGCCCTTGTAGTGGCGGTAGCGGCCGGGCTCAATCGTCGGAAGCGGCGTCAGCTCAGTCATGGCGCCGAAGATACTGCAACACGTCTTGCGAAAAGACTTCAGCGAGCCAGTGCGGCCGGTTCTCGTCCTTCGCGTGAAAGTAGTCGCGAAGGACGGATCGGGGGCCGCGCGGCGTGGGCGTTGCAGCACGAGCTCTCCTGGCACCGGCGGTGAGGGGCCTAGCGTTCGCCGCCCCGGACGTCCTGGCTGGAGACGGGAGCGATCCACACGTCGTGCGCATGCTGCGTGTCGAGATACTCTCGCACCGCGCAGATCTGGCCATCCCTGAAGGCCAGCAGGAAGTGGTACTCCTGCCGGTACAGGCGACCGTTCTTCAGGTCCCCGGAAGAGGTCACTTCCATCGCAACACGATCGCCCTCGGCCACCGAGGAGAGCACCGTCATGCGCAGGCCGCCGGTCAGTGCCTCGAGCATGCGGCGGAACAGGCGCGCGATTCGCTCCTTGGTGTAGAGGCCGGCCGTCGGCATCAGCTCCTTCTTGCCGGGGATCTGCCAGGTCGCATCTTCGCTCATCAGCGCCAGCGCGCCATCGATGTCGCTGGCGGAGAACAGCTCGAAGAAGCGCTGTGCGACAGCGCGGTTGTGGTCTGCGTTCACGGCGCTCATGTGTTGCCCCGACCCGTCAGCCACCGGCCAGGAGACAGCCGCTGCCTCTGCGGGTTGATCCGGGATTTATATCAACAACGGCCGGCACGCGCCGAGCTTTCGGCCCTACAGGCGCAGCCACGGCGTCCCCGTCACCTCCGCCTCGGCTTTCGCCAGCGTGTCCAGGAACGACTGGCACCACCAGTGGACGTCGTACTTCTTGATCACCGCCATCTGCGACTGGTGCCGCACGCGCCGTTCTTCCACCGGCATGGTCAGCGCGAGGTGGATGGCGTTGGCCGTGCCTTCGATGTCGTAGGGATTGACCAGCAGCGCGTCCGGCAGTTGCTCGGCCACGCCGGCAAAGCGCGACAGCACCAGCACGCCGGGATCCGCCGGGTCCTGGGCGGCGATGAATTCCTTGGCCACCAGGTTCATGCCGTCGCGCAGCGGCGTGACCACGCCGACGCGGCTGGCGCGGTACAGGCCGGGCAGGCGCGGTCGCGCGACGGTGCGGTGGATGTAGCGCACCGGCATCCAGTCGAGCTCGCCGAAGTTGCCGTTGATCGAGCCGCACAGGCTTTCCAGTTCGTGCAGGATGTCGGTGTAGGCGGTCACGTCCTCGCGGCTGGGCGAGGCGATCTGGATCAGGGTGGCGCTGTCGCGGTGCTCGGGGTAGCTTTTCAGCAGCTCGCGGAAGGCCTTCAGCCGCTGCGGCAGGCCCTTGGAGTAGTCGAGCCGGTCCACCCCCACCAGCAGTTTGCGGCGCGAATACTCCTTGCGCATGCGCTCGAACATCTCCCGGGCCTCGGGCGCGTCCGTCAGCGCCTGGAATTCCTCCACATCGATGCCGATCGGGAAGGCGCAGGCCTGCACCGTGCGGTTGAAGGCGCGCCAGCGGCCGTCGTCGCCCAGGCGCTGCGCGCCCGCCTCCGCCTCCACGTAGCGGTCGAAGTGCCGCAGGTCGCCCCGGCTCTGGAAGCCCACCAGGTCATAGGCGAACAGTGCGCGGATCAGCCAGTCGTGGCCCGGGATCGCCGCCATGATCAACGAAGGCGGCAGCGGGATGTGCAGGAAGTAGCCGATGCGGTGGCCGCAGCCCAGCGCGCGCAATTCGGCCGCCAGCGGGATCAGGTGGTAGTCGTGCACCCAGACCACGTCGTCTGGCTGCAGCAGCGGCTTGAGCTTGCGGGCGAACAGCTGGTTGACGCGCCGGTAGCCGGCGACGTAGCCGGCGTCAAAGTCCGCCAGGTCCAGCCGGTAGTGGAACACCGGCCACAGCACGCCGTTGGAATAGCCCACGTAGAACGCGTCGTGGTCCTCCCGGCTCAGGTCCAGCGTGACCAGCTTGACCGGCCCGGCCTGCTGCGTGTGCTGACGGGCTTCACCGGGCTTGCCGCCATCGGCGGCTTCGATCACCTTGCCGCTCCAGCCGAACCACATCCCGCCGGTGCTGTTCAGCACGTCGGCCAGCGCGACCGCCAGCCCGCCGGCGGCCGTCTTGCGCGGATCCGCCACCCGGTTGGAGACGACGACCAGCCGCGACATCTAAACCCCTTGTACGCTGTTCTGGGCAGTCTGAATGTGATCAAGACCGCGCCAATCTAGACGCGCGACGACGCTAAGGCTGAACGCCTTCGCTAGGAGCGCAACGACGAGTGGTGCGGTTTTGATCACATTCAGATCACGCTGTCCCACGGCGCCGACAACCGCACCGCCGCGTTGATCAGGCCGACCATCGAGTAGGTCTGCGGGAAGTTGCCCCACATCTCGCCGGTGACCGGGTGCGTGTCCTCCGACAGCAGGCCGAGCGGGTTGCGATTCTTCAGCATCACCTCGAAGATCTCGCGCGCCTCGGCCTTGCGCCCGATGCGGCTCAGCGCGTCGATGCGCCAGAAGGTGCAGATGTTGAACGAGGTCTCGGGCTTGCCGAAGTCGTCGGCCGCCTCGTAGCGCCGCATGTAGGGGCCGTCGCACAGGGCGTCCTCGAGCGCGTGCACCGTGGAGATGAAGCGCGCGTCGTTCGGGTCGATGAAGTTGACTTCGGCCATCAGCAGCACGCTGGCGTCCAGGTCGCGGCCGCCGAAACTCTCGGCGAACGCCTGCCGCGAGTCGCACCACGCTTCGCGCAGGATGCGTTCGCGCACGACGTCGGCGCGCTCGCGCCAATAGCGGATGCGGTCCGGCAGCCGGAGCACCGCGGCGATCTTGGCCAGCCGGTCGCAGGCCACCCAGTTCATCAGCGCCGACGAGGTGTGGATGCGCGCGCGCGTGCGCAGCTCCCACATGCCGGCGTCGGGCTTGTCGTAGATGCGGAAGGCCTGTTCGCCGACCGCCTCGAGGTAGCCGAACTCGGCCTTGCCGGCGCGGCGGAACAGCCGGTGGTCGTGGAAGGACTGCGCCGCCGCCAGCACGATGTTGCCGTAGACGTCGTGCTGGAAGTGCTCGGCCGCCTGGTTGCCCACCCGCACCGGGCCTTGGCCGCGGTAGCCCGGCAGGTGTTCCATGATGGCCTCGGGCAAATGGCCCTCCTGGCCGACGCCGTACAGCGGCTGGATGTGGCCGCCGCCCGAGCGCACCACGATGTTGTTCACCCAGCGCAGGTACTCCTCCATGGTCGCCACCTCGGACAGGCTGTTGAGCGCGCGCACCACGAAGAAGGCATCGCGCAGCCAGCAGAAGCGGTAGTCCCAGTTGCGCCCGCTGTTGGGCGCCTCGGGGATGCTGGTGGTCATGGCCGCCACGATCGCGCCGGTGTCCTCGTACAGCGACAGCTTGAGCGTGATGGCGGCGCGGATCGCCGCGTCCTGCCACTCCAGCGGCAGCGACAGCGCGCGGGTCCAGGCGCGCCAGTAGGCGATGGTTTCCTGCTCGAAGCCGCGCGCCGTGTCCTCGATGCCGCTGAGCAGCGTCTCGTCCGGCCCCAGCACGAAGTTCATCGGCCGGTCGACCACGAAGCAGGTCTCGGCCAGCACGTAGTTGATCGGCGCATCGGTGTTCAGCCGCAGCACTCGATCGGGCCCGATATAGCGGATGTGCGTGCTGCCCTGCGTCACCATCGGCTGCGCGCGGCCCCAGTCGAAGCGCGGGCGCATGATCACGCGCATGCGCGGCGAGCCGGCCAGCACCTTGATGCGGCGGATCAGCGTCAGCGGCCGGAAGGTGCGCCCCCGGTTCCAGAAGCGCGGCGCCAGGTCGGTGATCTCGATGCCCTGTCCCTGCGAGTCGTGCAGGCGCGTGCGCAGCACGGCGGTGTTGGGCTCGTACTCCTGCTCGGCGCGGGCGAAGTCCTCCAGCTCGAAGGACCAGAGGCTGCCCGCCTCCGACGGGTCGAGCAGCGCATTGAACACGGGGTCGCCGTCGAAACGCGGCAGGCAGCACCACATGATGCCGCCGCGCTCGTTGACCAGGGCGCTGAAGGCGCAGTTGCCGATCAGGCCGAGCCGGAGCGAGGGCTCGGGCGGGTGCAGGGGCGGGTTCATGCATCGGCCTTTCTGGATTTCGCGGCCGCGGCGGCCTGGAGTTGTTTCCTGAAGTGTTCCGGCGAGGCGATGCGTTCCCAGGCCACCGTGGTGCCCTCGCCCACCTTCACGCCGATGCCCTGCAGGCGCTGCACCGTGGCGAACCCCACTTCATCGGTGATGTCGTCGCCCACGAACACCGGGCGGCGGCCGACGAAGGGCGGCTCGTGCATGAAGGCCTCGATCGCATGGCCCTTGCTGGCGCCGCCCGGCTTGGCCTCGAACACCATCTTGCCGGCCAGCAGCGTCACGCCGGGCGACTCGCGCACCGCGGCCTCCATGGCATCCCGGCAGGTCGTCTCGAGATCGGGCGCCTGCCGGAAATGCAGCGCGATGGAGCCGCGCTTGACTTCCACCCGCAGGCGCGGATCGTCCGCGGCCAGCGTCACCGCCACCGCCTGCACATGGTCCAGCGGATGGGTCATCACCAGCGTGAGCCGACCGGCCGCGGAGCGCCGCTCGGCGCCGTGCACGCCCGCGGCCGGCAGGCACAGGGGCTGCAGGAAGGCGTCGATCTGCTCGATCGGCCGGCCCGAAATCAGCGCCAGCGCGCCGCCCAGGTAGTGGCCCAGCGCCTCCAGCGAGGCGACCAGGCCCGCCGGCACGACCACCGCTTCCGGCTCAGGCGCGATGTCCACCAGCGTGCCATCGAAATCCAGGAACAGCGCGCTGGAGGGGACCAGCAGGTCCGAGAGGGTCATCATGGTCAAAGACCCTAGCAGAGGCCCTGCGAGAATGTCAGCTCACGCCGACGCCTGACCGGGTAGGAACCGGCCTACGCCGGTACGGGAAGCCGACGACTCAGGATGCGTACAGCTGCGAGATCGAGCGGAAGCCCTTGAGCTCGATCGGGTTGCCGAAGGGGTCGGTGAAGAACATGGTCCACTGCTCGCCGGGCTGGTCCGCGAAGCGCTGCTGGGGTTCAAGGATGAACCGGGTGCCGGCGCGGCGCAGCCGCTCGGCCATGGCCTGCCAGTCGGCCAGCTCCAGCACCAGCCCGAAATGCGGCATGGGCACCAGCTGGTCGTCGACATGCCCGGTGGGCTGGGTGCGCAGCGGCTCGCCCAGGTGCAGCGAGAGCTGGTGCCCCGCGAAGTCGAAGTCCACCCAGGTCGGCGCGCTGCGCCCTTCGATGCAACCGAGCACGCCGCCGTAGAAGCGCCGTGCCTCATCCAGGTCGGTCACGTTGATGGCGAGGTGGAATAAGCTTCTCATTTTTCGAGCTTAGCTCACCATGGACTACTCGCGTTACCAGACCCTGTCGATCACCCGCCGCGGCGCCGGTGGCGCCGTGCTGGACATCCAGATGCGTGCCAAGAACGGCAAGCTGCCGACGGCGGCGCACGAGGGGCACCGCGAACTGGCCGACATCTGGCGCGACGTGGACGCCGACGACAGCGTCCGGTGCGCGGTGCTGCGCGGCGAGGGCCAGGGCTTTTCCGGCGGCGGCGACCTGTCGCTGGTGGAGGACATGGCGCGCGACTTCGAGGTGCGCTCGCGCGTGTGGAAGGAGGCGCGCGACCTGGTCTACAACGTGATCAACTGCGACAAGCCCATCGTCAGCGCGATGCACGGGCCGGCGGTCGGCGCGGGGCTGGTGGCCGGCCTGCTGGCCGACATCCCGATCGCCGCCAAGACCGCGCGCATCGTCGACGGCCACACGCGGCTGGGCGTGGCGGCGGGCGACCATGCGGCCATCGTCTGGCCGCTGCTGTGCGGCATGGCCAAGGCCAAGTACTACCTGATGCTGTGCGAGCCGGTCACGGGCGAGGAGGCCGAGCGCATCGGCCTGGTGTCGCTCGCGGTCGACGACGACCGGCTGCTGCCCAAGGCCTACGAGATCGCCGACCGGCTGGCCGCCGGCTCGCAGTCGGCGATCCGCTGGACCAAGTATTCGCTGAACAACTGGCTGCGCCAGGCCGGCCCGAGCTTCGATACCTCGCTCGCCCTCGAATTCATGGGCTTCGCCGGCCCCGACGTGCGCGAAGGCGTGGCCTCGCTGCGCGAGCGCCGCGCCCCCAAGTACTGATCCCCAACCACTGACACCGACGGAACACGCTCCCATGCTGAAGATCCTGCTTCCCGCCCTCGCCTCGTTCGCGCTCGCCTGCGCGGCGCCCGTGCAGGCCCAGCCCGCCGCCAAGCCGGCCACGGCCCCGCTGCCGACCGTCGAGGCCGGCTGGGTGCGCGCCACCTTGCCGGGGCAGAAGGGCACCGGCGCCTTCATGCGCATCACCGCCCGCGAGCCCATGCAGCTGGTGGGCGTCTCCACGCCGGTGGCCGGTGTCGCCGAGGTGCACGAGATGAAGATGGAAGGCGACACCATGGTGATGCGCGCCGTCGACAAGCTGGAGCTGCCGGCGGGCAAGCCGATCGAGCTCAAGCCCGGTGGCTACCACCTGATGCTGCAGGACCTGAAGAAGCCGCTGGCGGCGGGCGCCACGGTGCCGGTCACGCTGGTGCTGCGCGATGCCCAGGGTGTGCAGAGCCGGATGCAGCTGGAGCTGCCGGTGCAGGCGGCAACCCCCGCGCAGAAGAAACACTGACGGCGACTCGCAACGTCGCTGCCACCCAAGGTGAACAGTTCGCGTCGCATGGAGTAAGCTGCTCCCCTAACCACTCTTTCCCCGGAGCGCGGCCATGAGCGACCCCCAGAATCTCGGCTTCGGCAAGTTCGTTCCCGGGTTCGACTTCCTGCAGAACCTGGCCAAGGGCGCATCGCACCCGGTGCCGCAAATGCCCAACCTGTCCAGCTGGGTCGCGCCCACGCTCAGCGTGGAAGAACTGGAAAAGCGCATCTCTGAACTGAAGGCGGTGCATTTCTGGCTCGACCAGAACTCCAAGGCGCTGGGCGCCACCATCCAGGCGCTGGAAGTGCAGAAGATGACCCTGGCCACGCTCAAGGGCATGAACGTGAACATGGCCGAAATGGCCAATGCGATGACGCTGAAGGCGGCCGACATGTTCGGCGGCATGCAGAAGATGGGCGAAAAGGCCACTGATGCGGCCGCCGCGGCGGCCGCACAGGCGCCGGCGAAGTCGGCCCCGGCCAAACCGGCGCGCAAGCCGGCGGCCAAGGCCTCGTCCCCGTCCTCCACCTCCACTTCCGCATCCGCCGGCAAGGGCGACGGAGCCGCCGCGGCGGGCGTCATCGATCCGCTGCAATGGTGGGGCTCGCTCACGCAGCAGTTCCAGCAGATCGCCTCCACCGCCTTGAAGGACGTGGCGGCCCAGAGTGCCTTCGATTCGGCCCGCAAGATGGCCACCGGCGCAGCGGCCCAGATGGCCACCGAGGCGGTCCAGGAGGCCGCCAAGTCCACCGGCGCCACGGCCAAGGCCACCAAGGCCACGACCGGCCACACCAGCGCGCGCAAGACGGCCGCGCGACGAACCGGGGCCAAGACCACCAGGCGCTAAGCGCGAATCCATGAAGCAGTTGTTCCCCTTCGGCCACGCCACCCACCCGCAGTGGCAGATGGCCGCTGGTCTGGTGCTGGCGCAGGTGCGGGCGCAGATGGCGCTGCACGGCTACGCCAGCTCGCCCACGCTCGGCCTGTTGTACATCACCGACCACTACGCGCCGTTCGCGCAGGACATCCTCGATCACCTGGGCGCCGAACTGCCCGAGATCACCGACTGGGCGGGCACCGTGGGCGTGGGCATCGCATCTTCGAACGTCGAGTATTTCGACGAACCGGCGCTGGCGGTGATGCTGTGCGAGTTGCCGAGCGACCAGTACCGCGTGTTCTCCGGGGTGGCGCCGCTGGGCACCGGGCAGGGCATGGGCTTCGAGCCCTTCACCGCGCTGGTCCATGCCGACGCCCACACGCCGGAGGTCACCGAGCTGATCGCGGAAATGGCGGGCCGTACCGCCACCGGCTACCTGTTCGGCGGGCTGGCGTCCAGCCGGACGCAGGCGGTGCAGTTCGCCATCGGCGGCAACGGCAACATGCGCGGCCAGGGCGCGGCGCGCGGCGTGTTCAGCGGGGGCCTGTCGGGCGTGGCCTTCGGCGAAGGCGTGGCGCTGGTCTCGCGCGTCACCCAGGGCTGCCAGCCGGTGTCGGCGCAGCGCGTGATCACCGGCGCCGACGGCAACGTCATCACGCACATCGACGGCGAAAGTGCGCTCGACGTGCTGCTGGCGGACGCGGACATCTCGCTGGACGACCCGGAGGAGGCCATGGGGCGGCTGCGTGCCACGCTGGTGGGCCTCACGGCAGCGCAGGGCGACGCCGTCGGCCGCACCGGCAGCTTCGGCGCCGACGTGGTGGTGCGCCACATCATCGGGCTCGACCTGGGGCGGCGCGCGGTGGCGGTGGCCGACCGCGTGAGTGAAGGCATGCGCATGGCCTTCTGCCGGCGCAACGCGCAGGCCGCGCGCGCCGACCTGATGCGCATCTGCGCCGAGATCCGCGAGGAGCTCGAACCCGAGGAGATGAGCCTGCCGGTGGCGGCGGCGCTGCGCGAGCACGTCGCCGAGGGCGCGCCGAATCCTCATTCGCACATTGCCGGCGCGATCTACGTCAGTTGCGCCGGCCGCGGGGGCCCGCATTTCGGCGGCCCCAGCGCGGAACTGCAGATCGTGCGCCGCGCGCTGGGCGACGTGCCGCTGGTGGGCTTCTTCGCCGGCGGTGAGATCGCCAGGCACCACCTGTACGGCTACACTGGGGTGCTTACCGTATTTCGCTCATGACGCGCCGGACTTCGCAACGCGTGCCCGACATCTGGCAGGGTGTGCGCTGGGCCATGCAGCCTGGGTTGCAGGGCGGCGGGACCTCGCGGGCGCGCCTGGTCTGGCGGGCGATCCAGGCCAACCTGCGGCACGGCAAGGCCATGCGCCGCTGGATGGCCGTGGCCTTCGAGCTCCATTCGCGTGAAGTCATCCGCGACCTCGAGGGGGAGTTCCTGCGCGCGGTGCGGCCGTCGGTGCATCGCGGGGTCGGCTATGCCGAACGCGTCGTGCAGCTGGTCGACCACATGGATTGGCTGGAGACCGCGTTCCTTCCCCCGGCCTTCGCGCAGATCGCTGCCGGCGAGCCGCTGGTGCTGATGGAACTGGCGGCGCCGCCCGGCTACGACTTCATGCGGCTGCAGCTGCAGCAGGCGCCGGTGCAAAGCCCCGAGGGCGAGCTGCTGCTCACGCTCACCCTGCAGCGATCGGCCGAACTGCAGCACAAGCCGCAGCCGCTCGATGCCGGGGTGCTCGCCTTCAGCCGCTTCCGCATCGAAGGCACGCCCTGCCTGGCCATCGGCGGCGTGCGCGGCCAGCGCCATCCGGTGCAGCGGGTCAGCTCCGCCGAGATCGCGCAGGTGCTGCAAGGCTGGAAGCCCGCGGTGCTGCTGGTGCGGGTGGCGCAGGAGCTGGCGCGCCACTGGAGCCTGAAGCTGGTCGGACTCGACCCGGCGGCGCACCGCCTGCAGGGCTGGTCGTACCGCTGGAACCGCCGCAACCGCCAGGCCGGCGAGCGCATCTTCGACAGCTATCGCGCGCTGTGGGACCACTTCAATGCCGACAACGGGCCCCCGGGCTGGGTGATCGTGCCACTGGAGGCCGACGACAAGCTCGCCGCCACCGCGCTGTCGCCGGAAAAGCGCGCCCGCCAGACCCGCCGCGCCGACTTCTGGATCCGCACGCGCAACCAGCTGCGCGCCGAACTGCGCAAGCTGCTGCAGCGGCCCGGACGCGAGGCGCGCCTGTCCCGCGTGACGCAAGCGCTCGGGCCGGCCACGGTCACGCCGGACCAGGACAGCAGCTTCGATTTCGAAGGCAGCAGCGAGGAGCTGCTGCCTTCGCGCGTGCTGGAAACCGGCTCGGCCCGCCTGCCCTGATCAGGGCACCGACTTAGCGCCGCAAGGCGGTGAACGCCTCGAACTCCCAGCTGCGCATCGCCAGCAGCAGCGTGTAGCCCTCGCGCTCCTTTTCCGGCAGGCGCTGGTCCGCCTGGTGCTGGTGCGCGAAATCCTGGGCCACGCGCTGCATGCGCTCCACGAACGAAGGCGCCAGCGCGCGGCTGACGGAGCCGTGCACCAGCAGCAGGCCCTCGCCCGCGGCGTCGAAGCCGCCGGCGAAGTAGTCCAGCAGCGCGTGTTCGCGGAAGTAGTTCATCACCGCCCCGTGCGGGCGCCAGCGAAAGGTCTTGGCGAGCTTGAGGCGGTAGCGGTTGAGCGGCCGCAGCTCGATGATGCCGAGGCGATCGAGCTGGGCCAGGCAGCGGATGCACTCCGCGGCCGTCAGGCGGTAGTGCGCGGTGATCTGCTCCAGCGTCCACTGGCTGAGCACGCAGATCGCGCACAGCAGCAGCTTCTTGTCCGCCACCACCGCGCGCTCCTGCTCCGGCGAGAGCTCCCTGAGCAGCGGCTGGTCGTCGGCGACGCGACGCGCGAGTTCGGCGAAGTCCAGTTTCAGCGCGCGGCAGATCGCGTCGATGCGCGACAGCGACATGTCGCCCTTGGCCAGCATGCGTTTGACGCTGGATTCGGCCATGCCCATGGCCTTCGCCAGGTCTGCGTAGGTCATCTGCGCCTGCTTCAGTTCTTTCTTGAGGGCGATGACCAGATCGGCGGTGGTGCTCATGTCTTCGAGTACTGGATTGCGATACCAAAAGATGACTGATGTGGCAATGTAGCCGAATTCGGCTACTTTTTTCCGAAAGCCCAGCCGAGACTGCAAGCCTCATCCCTTTCAGGAGAAGCCCTTGCGAATGGACCTCACCCGCAACGAAGCCATCCTGCTGGCGGCCGGCGGCGCGCTGGGCGCGCTCGCCGTGTTCGGCCCGGCAATCGCCCAGGCGCCGCAGGCGCATGCCTTTGCCGACCAGCGCCTGCTGTGGGGCATCCCGCATGCGCTGGATGTGCTGTCGAACCTGCCCTTCGCCCTCGCCGGTGGCTGGGGGCTGGCGGCCTTGCAGCGGGCACCGGGCACGCCGGGATTGCGTTGGCAGCGAGCCTGCGTGCAGCTGTTCTTCATCGGCCTGCTGCTCACCGCCGTCGGCTCCAGCCTGTACCACCTCGCGCCGAACGATCTCGGGCTGGCCTTCGACCGCGGCGCCATGGGCGTGGCCTTCGCCGGCCTGCTGGGCATGCTGGCGGCCGCCCGCGTGAGCGAGCGTGCCGGCGCCTGCCTGGCCGCGGCCCTGCTGGCGCTGGCGCCGGCCAGCGTGGCCGTGTGGCTGGCCAGCGGCAACGTGCTGCCGTGGGCGGTGGTCCAGTTCGGCGGCATCGCCTTGCTGCTGCTGATGCTGGCCCTCGGCCCCGGACGCAGCGGGTCGCTGCCCGTGCGCTGGAGCCTGGTGCTGCTCGCATATGCGGTGGCGAAACTGCTGGAGGCGAACGACCATGCGGTGCTCGAGGTGACCGGCCAGCTGCTGTCCGGCCACACGCTCAAGCACCTGGCTGCGTCCTGCGCCGCTTGGCCGGTGATCGCCGCGCTGGCATCCTTGCGGCAGCGGCAGAATGCGCGGGACACGGCGGCGCTGACCGCCTGAAGGAGTGCAAGACAATGAGCGAGACGGCAGTTGCCGGCGCTGCCCCCGTGGCGGCGCAGTCCGGGCACCCGAACCAGTTCGCGCTATTGCGCCAGCGCCGCTTCGGGCCTTTTTTCTGGACCCAGTTTTCCGGCGCCGCGAACGACAACCTGTTCAAGTTCGCCTTCACCGTGATGGTGACCTACCAATTGCAGGTCAGCTGGATGCCGCCGGCGATGGCCGGCCTGGTGATCGGCGCGCTGTTCATCCTGCCGTTCCTGCTGTTCTCGGCCACCAGCGGTCAGCTCACCGACAAGTTCGACAAGACCGTCATGATCCGGCTGGTCAAGAACCTGGAGATCGGGATCATGGCGCTGGCCGCGTTCGGCTTCTGGGCCGCCAACGTGCCGGTGCTGCTGGCCTGCACCTTCCTCATGGGGGTGCACTCCACCTTGTTCGGGCCGGTGAAATTCGCCTTGCTGCCGCAGGTGCTCGATGAACGCGAGCTCACCGGCGGCAACGGCATGGTGGAGATGGGCACCTTCGTCGCGATCCTGCTGGGCAACGTGGCGGGCGGCCTGCTGGTGGCCATCCCGGAGACGGGCCGGCGCGACGTGGCGGTGGCATGCCTGCTGCTGGCGCTGGCGGGCCGCGCCGTGGCGCAATTCATCCCGTCTGCCCCGGCGACCGACCCGGGCCTGAAGATCAACTGGAACCCGGTCAGCGAGACCTGGCGCAATCTCAAGCTCGCGCACGGCAACGCGGTGGTGTTCCGCTCGCTGCTGGGCATCAGCTGGATGTGGTTCTTCGGCGCGGTGTTCCTGTCGCAGTTCCCCAGCTTCGCCAAGGAGGTGCTGCACGGCAGCGAGCAGGTCGCTTCCCTGCTGCTGGTGGTGTTTTCCATCGGCATCGGCATCGGCTCGCTGCTGTGCGAGATGCTCTCGCGCCGGCACGTGGAGATCGGCCTGGTGCCGCTGGGGGCGATCGGCATGAGCGTGTTCGCGATCGACCTGTACTTCGCCTCGCGCGGCCTGCCGCCATCCGTCGAGCTCACCCTGGCGCAGTTCCTGGCGGCGCCGGCGCACTGGCGCGCGATGGCCGACCTGGCGCTCCTCAGCCTGTTCGCGGGGCTGTGCAGCGTGCCGATGTACGCGCTGATCCAGCTGCGCAGCCAGCCGACGCACCGCGCGCGCATCATCGCCGCCAACAACATCCTGAACGCGCTGTTCATGATCGCCAGCTCGCTCATCGCCGGGGCGCTGCTGGCCGCCGGTTTTTCGATCCCGCAGATCTTCCTGCTGGTGGGCATCGCCAACGCGCTGGTCGCCGGCTACATCTTCATGCTGGTGCCCGAGTACTTCCTGCGCTTCGTCGCCTGGGTGATGTCGCACCTCATGTACCGCTTCAGGCTGCGCGGCGACGACCACATCCCGGTCGCGGGCGCGGCCGTGCTGGTGTGCAACCACGTGAGCTTCGTCGACGCGGTGCTGCTGATGGGGGCCAGCCCGCGGCCGATCCGCTTCGTCATGGACCACCAGATATTCAAGGTGCCGGTGCTGGGCTGGCTGTTCCGCCTGGCCAAGGCCATCCCGATCGCGCCGCGCAGCGAGGATCCCGCCGCCTACGAGGCCGCCTTCGAGGCGGCGGCCCAGGTGTTGCGCGAGGGCGACCTGCTGGCCATCTTTCCCGAAGGCTCGATCACGCGCGACGGCCAGTTGCAGGAGTTCAAGGGCGGGATCATGAAGATCCTGGCGCTGCAGCCGGCGCCGGTGGTCCCGATGGCGCTGACCAACCTGTGGGGCTCGTTCTTCAGCCGCATCGAAGAGGGCGGCGCCATGGTGCGGCCCTTCCGCCGCGGCCTGTTCAACCGCGTGGGGCTCAACGTCGGCGAACCGGTGCCCGCGCCCCAGGTCGAACCGGCGGCCTTGCAGGCGCGCGTGGCGCAGCTGTTGGCGGCCTGAGCGGCTTCAGGCTTCAGCCTTGGCGCCAGAACAGGCGCCAGCGCCGCTGCCACTGGCGCTTCATGGCGCGGCCCCAGCGCCACGGCCAGGAGGCGCGGACATGCGCCAGCAGGGCGTTCTTCCAGGCGGTCCAGCGCAGGTAGAGCGAGGCGAACCAGTCCAGCCGCAGCAAGGCCGGCTGCGTGAGGCTGAACAGGCGAGCCACGACCGCCGTGCCGGCGACCTTGGCCGTGACGATGACCGCGCCGCCGAGCAGCGCGTGCTGATGGCCGATCAGCCACAGGGCCAGCAGCTTGACCGGCAGCAGCAGCAGCGTGGGCAGCAGGAACAGCGCCAGCGCCGCATAGGGCGGCAGCGCGCGGATGCGCGGCTCGATCCATTCGAGCCGGAGCGCCTGCGCCAGCCGCAGCAGGGCGCGCTGCAGCGGCTCCCAGCCCCATTCCTCGAACAGGATCAGCAGTGCCAGCGGCCAGGCCAGCAGGCGGCCCAGGGCCTGCAGCAAGGTTCGCTCGATCCGGTGGCGCATGGTGTGGCGATGGTAGCCGCCGGCCGCGTGGCGCCGAAGGCTAGATGCCGCGCTGGCGCTCGCTGCGGAAGCGCTGTGCGAAGGCGGCGAAGCCGCCCGCCTCCAGCGCCTGGCGGATCTCCCGCATCAGGTTCAGGTAGTAGTGCAGGTTGTGGATGGTGGCCAGCATGGGCGCCAGCATCTCGCCGCAGCGCTCCAGGTGGTGCAGGTAGGCGCGCGAGAAACCGCCCGAGACCGAACCGCCCGCCCGGGTGTAGCCCTGGCAGGTGTAGCAGGTGCAGGATTCGTCCAGCGGCCGCTCGTCGCTGCGATGCCGCGAGTTGCGGATCTTCAGGTCGCCGTAGCGGGTGAACAGGTGGCCGTTGCGGGCGTTGCGCGTGGGCATGACGCAGTCGAACATGTCCACCCCCTGGGCCACGCCGGCGACCAGGTCTTCGGGCGTGCCCACGCCCATCAGGTAGCGCGGCTTGTGGGCAGGCAGGCGCTGCGGCGTGTGCGCCATGATGCGCAGCATGTCCTCCTTGGGCTCGCCCACGCTGACGCCGCCGACGGCGTAGCCGGGGAAGTCCATCTCCACCAGCGCGGCCAGCGACTCCTCGCGCAGGTGCTCGAACATCCCGCCCTGCACGATGCCGAACAGCGCGTTCGGGTTCTCCAGCCGCGCAAACTCCGCCTGGCAGCGCTGCGCCCAGCGGCGCGAGAGCTCCATCGAGAAGCGCGCCTCGGCTTCGGTGGTGCGGTGGCCCTTGGTCTCGTAGGGCGTGCATTCGTCGAACTGCATGACGATGTCGCTGTTCAGCACGGTCTGGATCTGCATCGAGATCTCGGGTGTGAGGAACAAGCGGTCGCCGTTGACCGGCGAGGCGAACTTCACGCCCTCCTCGCTGATCTTGCGCATCTCGCCCAGGCTCCAGACCTGGAAACCACCGGAGTCGGTGAGGATGGGCTTGTCCCACTGCTCGAAGCGGTGCAGGCCGCCGAACTGCTTGACCACGTCCAGCCCCGGGCGCATCCACAGGTGGAAGGTGTTGCCCAGGATGATCTGCGCGTCCATCTCGTCGAGCGAGCGCGGCGTGATGCCCTTGACGGTGCCGTAGGTGCCCACCGGCATGAAGATCGGCGTTTGCACCACGCCGTGGTTGAGGGTCAGGCGGCCGCGGCGGGCCAGGCCTTCCGTGTGGGTGACTTCGAAATTCAGCATGATGGTTGTTGTTCGATGGCAAGCAGATCGCGCAGCGCGTCGACGAGCTGGACGCACTGCTCGCGGGTGCCCACGGTGATGCGCAGGTACTGCTCGATGCGCGGGGCGTTGAAATGCCGCACCAGGATCTTGCGCTCGCGCAGCGCACGCAGCAGCGCGCCGCCGCCATGCGCCGGGTGCCGCACGAACAGGAAGTTGGCCAGCGAGGGCAGCACCGCGAAGCCCAGGCGGGCCAGCTCGGCGGCCAGCCATTCGCGGTTGTCCATCACCTGCCGGCGGGTGCGCTCGAAGTGCTCCTGGTCCAGCAGGGCAGCCGTGCCGCCGGCGATCGCCAGGCGGTCCAGCGGGTAGGAGTTGAAGCTGCCCTTGACCGCTTCGAGCGCCTGCACGAGGCCAGGCTGCCCGGCTGCGAAGCCCACGCGCAAGCCGGCCAGGCTGCGCGACTTCGACAGCGTCTGGGTCACCAGCAGGTTGGGGAATTCGCCGATCAGCGCGATCGCCGATTGCGCGCCGAAATCGACATAGGCCTCGTCGATCAGCACCACCGAGTCGCGGTTGGCCTGCAGCAGCGCCCGCACGTCGTCCAGGCCCAGGGCCCGGCCGGTGGGCGCGTTCGGGTTGGCCAGCACCACGCCGCCGTTCGGGCGCGCATAGTCGCTCACCCGGATGCGGAAATCGCCGTCCAGCGGCACCGTCTCGCAGGCGATGCCGTACAGGCGGCAGTAGACCGGGTAGAAACTGTAGGAGATGTCGGGAAACAGGATGGGCCTGGCATGCCGGAGCAAGCCGAGGAAGGCATGCGCCAGCACCTCGTCCGAGCTGTTGCCGGCGAACACGCATTCCGGCGCAATGCCGTTGATGCGGGCAAAGGCGTCCTTCAGCCGCCGGCTGTCCGGATCGGGATAGAGCCGCAGGTCGGCGTTGGCGGCCTGCCGGATCGCCTCCAGCGCGGCCGGCGAGGGCGGGAACGGGTTCTCGTTGGTGTTGAGCTTGACCAGCCCCGGGGTGGCGGGCTGCTCGCCAGGCACATAGGGCTGGATGCCGCGCAGGGCCTCGCTCCAGTAGCGGTTTTCCATGCTTCTCCTCCTAGGTTCGCGCCAGCAGCATCGCGTCGCCGTAGCTGAAAAAGCGGTAGCGCTGGGCGATCGCGTGGCGGTACAGCGCCATCACGTGCTCATAACCGGCAAAGGCGCTCACCAGCATCATCAGCGTCGAGCGGGGCAGGTGGAAATTGGTGACCAGCAGGTCGACCTCGCGGAACGCGAAGCCCGGCGTGATGAAGATGCTGGTGTCGCCGCTGGCCTGCCCCGTGCGGGACCAGGACTCGAGCGTGCGCACGGTGGTGGTGCCCACGGCGACCAGCCGGCCGCCGCGGTGGCGCAGGCGCGCGATGGCGTCCTGGGTGGCCTGCGGCACCTCGTACCACTCGCTGTGCATGCGGTGCTCGGCCAGGTTCTCGGCCTTGACCGGCTGGAAGGTGCCGGCGCCCACGTGCAGGGTGACGCTGGCGCACGCGATGCCGCGCTGGGCCAGTTCGCCCAGCAGGGGTTCGTCGAAGTGCAGCGCCGCGGTCGGGGCCGCCACCGCGCCCGGGCGCTTGGCGAACACGGTCTGGTAGCGCCGTTCGTCGTCGGCCGTGTCCGCGTGCTCGATGTAGGGCGGCAGCGGCACATGGCCGTGGCGCTCCATCAGCGCGTAGGGATCGTCGTCCAGCGCGAAGCGGAACAGCGCGCCGTCCTCGTCCGGCCAGCGTCCCAGCAGAGTGGCGGTGAAGCCGCCGTCCATGCGCAGCACGGTGCCGGGCTGCGGCTTCTTGCTTACCTTCATGTGGGCGACCACTTCGCGCGCGCCGGTGACGCGTTCGATCAGCAGCTCGAGCCGGCCGCCGGTCGGCTTTTCGCCGAACAGGCGCGCCTTGACCACGCGGGTGTCGTTGAAGACCAGCAGGTCGCCTTCGCGCAGCTGCGCGGGCAGCTCGCGGAACACCCGGTCCATGGGCGTGGCGCCGAGGCCATCGAGCAGGCGCGAGGCGCTGCGCTCCGCGGCCGGGTGCTGGGCGATCAGTTCGGGGGGCAGGGCGAAGTCGAAATCGCCCACGGAGAAAGTGCGCATGCTTGAGGGCCGGACGGACCCGTTCCAAGTTGGTGAAGGCAGAATTGTCCCATGCCCGTCGCCCAGGCCAGTTCCGCGCCACAGAAAGCCCTCGAGAAACTGGGCCTCACACGCGACATCGACCTGGCGCTGCACCTGCCGCTTCGCTACGAGGACGAGACGCGGCTCGTGAAGCTGTGCGACGCGCGCGAAGGCGAGCCGGCGCAGATCGAGGCCGTGGTCACCGCCTGCGAGGTCGTGTACCGGCCGCGGCGCCAGCTGATGGTGACGGTGGACGACGGCAGCGACACCTGCGTGCTGCGCTTTTTCAGCTTCTACCCCTCGCAGCAGAAGGCGCTGGCGGTCGGCCAGCGGCTGCGCATCCGCGGCGACCTCAAGGGCGGCTTCCTCGGCTGGCAGATGGTGCATCCCACGTACAAGCCGGCGGGCGGCGAGCTGCCCACGGCGCTGACGCCGGTCTACCCCACGGTGGCCGGGCTGCCGCAGGCCTACCTGCGCAAGGCGGTGCTGGGCGGGCTGGCGCGGGCCGACGTCTCGGACACCTTTCCGCCCGGCGTGACCGACACGCTGCAGCCGCTGGTGTGGGCGCTGCGCGAGGCCCTGACCTTCCTGCACCACCCCACGCCCGCCGTGTCGCTGGCCACGCTGGAGGACCACAGCCATCCGGCCTGGCAGCGCCTCAAGGCCGAAGAGCTGCTCGCGCAGCAGCTGTCGCAGCTGCAAAGCAAGCGTGAGCACGATGTGCTGCGCGCGCCGCAGCTGGCCGCGCGCGCCGGCGGGCTGCACGAGCAGTTGCTGGCGGCGCTGCCGTTTTCGCTCACCGCGGCGCAGCGGCGGGTGGGCGAGGAGATCGCGCGCGACCTGGCGCGGGCCGTGCCCATGCACCGCCTGCTGCAGGGTGACGTCGGCTCGGGCAAGACCATCGTCGCCGCGCTGGCCGCGGCGATCGCCATCGACGCCGGCTGGCAATGCGCGCTGATGGCGCCCACCGAGATCCTGGCCGAACAGCATTTCCGCAAGCTGATCGGATGGCTGGAACCGCTGCTGGCGCCGCGCGGCCTGCGCGTGGCGTGGCTCACGGGCAGCCAGCGTAAGAAGGAGCGCGGCGAGATGCTGGCGCTGATCGAGAGCGGCGAGGCCGCGCTGGTGGTGGGCACCCACGCGGTGATCCAGGAGCAGGTGCGCTTCAAGCGCCTGGCGCTGGCCATCATCGACGAGCAGCACCGCTTCGGCGTGGCGCAGCGGCTGGCGCTGCGCGCCAAGATGAACGAGGAAGGGCAGACTCCCGCCATTGGCTCACAAAGTGAGGTTTGCGCGCAGCGCGAACCTCACCTGTTGATGATGTCGGCCACGCCGATCCCCCGCACGCTGGCGATGAGCTACTACGCGGACCTCGATGTCTCCATCATCGACGAACTGCCGCCCGGGCGCACGCCGGTGGTCACCAAGCTGATCGCCGACGACCGGCGCGACGAAGTGATCGAACGCATCCGCGCCCAGGTGGCACTGGGGCGGCAGGTGTACTGGGTCTGCCCGCTGATCGAGGAGAGCGAGGCGCTGGACCTCACCAACGCCACCGCCACGCACGAGGCCCTGAGCGCCGCCCTGCCTGGCGTGGTGGTCGGCCTGCTGCACTCGCGCATGCCGGTGCCGGAGAAGAAGGCCGTGATGCAGCTGTTCACCGGCGGGCACATGGGGGTGCTGGTCTCGACCACGGTGATCGAGGTCGGGGTGGACGTGCCCAACGCCTCGCTGATGGTGATCGAACACGCGGAGCGCTTCGGCCTGTCGCAGCTGCACCAGCTGCGCGGGCGCGTCGGCCGCGGCGCAGCGGCCTCGGCCTGCGTGCTGCTCTATGCCCGCGGCGACTCCGGCAAGCTCGGCGAAACGGCGCGCGCGCGCCTGAAGGCCATGGCGGAGACCGCCGACGGCTTCGAGATCGCCCGGCGCGACCTGGAGATCCGCGGGCCCGGCGAGTTCCTGGGCGCGCGCCAGTCCGGCGCGCCCCTGTTGCGCTTCGCCGACCTGGCGCTCGACGTGCAGCTGCTGGACTGGGCGCGCCAGCTGGCGCCGCTGATGCTGGACCGCCATCCGCAACTGGCCGAGCGTCACCTGGCGCGCTGGTTGGGTGGAAAATCCGAGTACCTCAAAGCCTGAGCTCTCCCCGCGTCAAAGCCCGGTATGACCCTGACCGAACTCAAATACATCGTTGCCGTGATCCCGGGAGGGAAGGGAGAGGGGCCCCGCTTGCGGGGATCGACCCCCGGACGGGATCGGCGCAACGGCGCCGGCGAGTCGCGAAGGGCTGGGGGCCAAGCATGACCCTGACCGAACTCAAGTACATCGTCGCCGTTGCCAGGGAAAAGCATTTCGGCAAGGCGGCCGAAGCCTGTTTCGTGTCGCAGCCGACCCTGTCGGTGGCGATCAAGAAGCTGGAGGATGAGCTCGAGGTCAAGTTGTTCGAGCGCAGCGCCAACGAAGTCACGGTCACGCCGCTCGGCGAGGAGATCGTGCGGCAGGCGCAAAGCGTGCTCGAGCAGGCCGCCAACATCAAGGAGATCGCCAAGCGCGGCAAGGACCCGCTGGCCGGCCCGCTGCGCCTGGGTGTGATCTACACCATCGGGCCTTACCTGCTGCCGGACCTGGTGCGCCAGGCGATCGCCCGCACCCCGCAGATGCCGCTGATGCTGCAGGAGAACTTCACCGTCAAGCTGCTGGAGATGCTGCGCACCGGCGAGATCGACTGCGCCATCATGGCCGAGCCCTTTCCCGACACCGGGCTGGCGATCGCCCAGCTCTACGACGAGCCCTTCCTGGCCGCGGTGCCGAGCAACCATCCGCTGGCCTCGCGCGAGACGGTCACCGCGCAGGAGCTCAAGAGCGAGACCATGCTGCTGCTGGGTACCGGCCACTGCTTTCGCGACCACGTGCTGGAGGTCTGTCCGGAGTTCGCGCGCTTTTCCAGCGATGCCGAAGGCATCCGCAAGAGCTTCGAGGGCTCCTCGCTGGAGACGATCAAGCACATGGTCGCGGCCGGCATGGGCGTGACCCTGGTGCCGCGCCTGTCGGTGCCCAAGGAGGCCATGGAGGCCAAGCCCAAGCGGCGCAAGGACGACCAGGCCTACGTGCACTACATTCCCTTCGACGGCGACCCGCCCTCGCGGCGCGTGGTGCTGGCCTGGCGCCGCAGCTTCACCCGCTACGAGGCCATCGCCGCCCTGCGCAACGCGATCTACGCCTGCGAATTGCCCGGCGTCAAGAGACTGTCCTGATCATGAACGTCAATCCGCTGTACCAACCAGGCATCCTCGAGCCCGTGCCGGCCGTGGCGCGCTACGTCAATTTCGTCCTACCGGAACGCGGCACCGGCGTGGAGGAAGTGAAGGAGGCGCTGGCGCGCCTGTCGCCGCTGGTCGATGGCAGCGACGTGGTGCTGGGCATCGGCCCGGCGCTGGTGGCGGCGCTGGACGCGCAGGTGCCGGGGCTGCACGAGTTCCCCGATTTCTCGGGCCACGGCGTGAAGGTGCCGTCCACGCCCGGCACCCTGTGGTGCTGGGTGCGCGGCGACGACCTGGGCGACCTGCTGCACCACACGCGCAAGGTGCAGAAGGCGCTGGCGCCGGCCTTCGTGGTGCGCCACGTGGTCGATTCGTTCCGGCATTCGTGGAGCGGCACGCACGGGCGCGACCTCACCGGCTACGAGGACGGCACCGAGAACCCGGAGGGCGAGGCGGCCGAGGAGGCGGCGTTCGCGCACGGCATGGGACCGGGCATCGACGGCTCGAGCTACGTCGCAGTGCAGCAGTGGCTGCACGACCTGGATGCCTTCGAGGCGCTGACCGATGAAATCGCCAACCAGCACATCGGCCGCGACCGCGTGACCAACGAGGAACTGGAGGACTCGCCGCAGTCCTCGCACGTCAAGCGCACTGCGCAGGAGAGTTTCGACCCCGAGGCCTTCCTGCTGCGCCGCTCCATGCCGTGGATGATGAGCATGCAGGCCGGCCTGATGTTCGTCGCCTTCGGCAAGTCGCTCTACGCCTTCGAGGCGCAGATGCGCCGGATGGCGGGGCAGGAGGACGGCGTCACGGACGCGATCTTCCGCATCTCCAAGCCGGTGAACGGCGCCTACTACTGGTGCCCGCCGATGCGCGAGGGCAAACTGGACCTGCGCCAACTGGGCTTGTGACACCTTGCTGCGCGAAAGACTTTCCCTCTATCTCGACCTGATCCGCTGGGACCGCCCGGCCGGCTGGCTGCTGCTGCTGTGGCCGACGCTGTCGGCGCTGTGGATCGCCGCCGAAGGCTTTCCCGGCTGGCACCTGCTGGCCGTCTTCACGCTCGGCACCATCCTGATGCGCAGCGCCGGCTGCTGCGTCAACGACGTGGCCGACCGCGAGTTCGACCGCCACGTCAAGCGCACCGCGCAGCGCCCGGTGACGCGCGGTGCAGTGTCGGTGAAGGAAGCGCTGGGGCTGGGCGCGGTGCTGGCGCTGCTGGCATTCGCGCTGGTGCTCACGACCAACACCGTGACCATCGCCTGGTCGTTCGCGGCCCTGGCGATCTCGCTGGCCTACCCATACGCCAAGCGCTTCGTGTCGATGCCGCAGGCGGTGCTGGGCGTGGCCTTCAGCTTCGGCATCCCGATGGCCTTCGCCGCGGTGCAGTCGCGCGTGCCGCTGCTGGCCTGGGTGCTGCTGCTGGGCAACCTGTTCTGGGTGCTCGCCTACGACACCGAATACGCGATGGTCGACCGCGATGACGACCTGAAGATCGGCATGAAGACCTCGGCCATCACGCTGGGACGCGCCGACGTGGCGGTGATCATGCTGTGCTACGCGAGCTACCTGGCGATTTGGGGCGCCGTGCTGGCCGGGCGCGTTCCGGCGTGGATCCTGGCCGTGTCGCTGGCGGCGGCAGGCGCGCAGGCGGCCTGGCACTACGGCCTGATCCGCACCCGCGAGCGCGCCGGCTGCTTCAAGGCTTTCCGGCTGAACCACTGGCTCGGGTTCGCGGTGTTCGCCGGCGTGGCCGTCGGCTACACGCTGCGCTGATCGAGGGCGGCTGGGGGCGGCCTAGCCGCCAAACTCGTCGCCCAGTTCCTTGGCACGCTCACGTGCGGCATGCAATGCGCGGATGAAAAGCTCCTTCACCTGCGCCTGTTCCATCGACGTGATCGCTGCGTAGGTGGTGCCGCCCTTGGAGGTCACGCGCTGGCGCAGCACCTCCGGCGGGTCCTGCGAGGCGCGCGCCAGCTCGGACGCGCCGGCGAAGGTGCCGGTGGCGAGCCGGTAGGCCTGCTCGCGCGAGAGCCCCATCTCGATGCCGGCCTGGGTCATCGCCTCCAGGAAGAAGAACACGTAGGCCGGCCCGGAGCCGGAGAGCGCGGTCACGGCGTCGAGATCGGTTTCGGCGTCGACCCACAGCGATTCGCCGGTGGTGGCGATGACCTGCTCCACCCAGGCCTTGTCTTCGTCGGAGACACCCGGCCGCGCGAACAGGGCGGTCATGCCCTTGCCGACCAGGGCGGGGGTGTTGGGCATGGACCGCACGATGCGCTGCGTGCCCAGCCAGGCGGCGATGCTGTCGGAGCGGATGCCGGCCGCCACGCTCAGGTGCAGGGCCTGCCCGGTGTGGCCCGCCACCTGCGCCGCGGCGTCCTTGAAGGTCTGGGGTTTGACCGCCCAAACCACCAGGCCGGCGCGCTGCAGTCCGGCGCCGGCGCGCTCGTGCGCTGCGACGCCGAACTGCGCTTTCAGCTTGTCGCGCGCTTCGGCGAAGGGCTCGACCACCTCGATCTGCGCCGCCGGCAGGCCCTGACGCAGCAGGCCGCCGATGACGGCGCTGGCCATGTTGCCGCCGCCGATGAAGGCGATCGCCTGATGTGCACTGGTTTTCATGGAAGTAGTCTAGTCCCGTTGTGGCTGAGAATGAGGGCATGAACCGAGAGCAGCTGCTCGAGCGACTGGCCCGGCCGGCCACCTATGACATCGCGATCATCGGTGGCGGCGCGACGGGCCTGGGCGTGGCGCTGGACGCCGCCGCGCGCGGCTACTCGGTGGTGCTGGTGGAGTCGCATGATTTCGCCAAGGGCACTTCATCGCGCGCCACCAAGCTGGTTCATGGCGGCGTGCGCTACCTTGCGCAGGGCAACATCGCCCTGGTTCGCGAAGCGCTGCAGGAGCGCACGACCCTGCTGCGCAACGCGCCGCACCTGGCGCAGCCCCTGCCGTTCGTGGTGCCCGCGTACCGTTTCTGGGAGACGGCGTTCTACGGGACCGGGCTGAAGATGTACGACGCCCTGGCCGGTGCCGCGGGGCTCGGCGGCACCGAGTTCCTGGCGCGCGCCCAGGTGCTGGACTGCCTGCCGACGGCGCGTCCGCAGGGCCTCAGGGGCGGCATCAAGTACTGGGATGGGCAGTTCGACGACGCGCGGCTGGCGCTGGCGCTCGCCCGCACCGCGGCCGCGCGCGGCGCCCTGCTGGTCAACTACTGCGCGGCGACCGCACTGCGGCACGAGGGTGGCCAGGTCACGGGGCTGGTCTGCCGCGACCAGGAGAGCGGCGCCGTCTTCGAACTCAAGGCCCGCTGCGTGATCAACGCCGCCGGCGTCTGGGTCGACGAATTCCGGCAAAAGGACGGCGAAGCCACCGGCCGGCCGGTGCACGCCATGGTGGCGCCCAGCCAGGGCGTGCATGTGGTGGTCGATCGCGATTTCCTGCCGGGCCGACACGCCTTGATGGTGCCGAAAACGGCGGATGGCCGGGTGCTGTTCGGCGTGCCCTGGCTGGGCAAGGTGATCCTGGGGACCACCGACACCCCGCGCCAGGACCTGCCGCGCGAGCCGCGCCCCCTTCGCCAGGAGCTGGACTTCATTCTTCATGAGGCGGCGCGCTACCTCGCCCGCGCGCCGCGGCCGCAGGACGTGCGCAGCGTCTGGGTCGGCCTGCGCCCGCTGGTCAGGCCGCACGGCGACAACGGTGAAGACACCAAGGCGCTGAGCCGCGAACACACCGTGCTGGCCAGCCGCAGCGGCCTGGTCACCGTCACGGGCGGCAAATGGACCACCTACCGCGCCATGGCCGAGGACGTGCTGGAGACCTGCATGGGCCGCGGCCTGATCGAAAGGACGCGGGCCGGGGTGACGACCCACCTCAAGCTCGTCGGCGCGCCGGCGGCGGGCGGCCCGCTGACCCCCATGAGCGAGGCGCAGGGGTTGCATTCCTACGGCAGCGAGGCCGCCGCAGTCCTCGCGCTGCCCGGCGCGGACCGCGAACTGGCGCCCGGCCTGACGGAAGCCATGGTGCGCTTTGCCGCCCGCCATGAATATGCGCGCACGGTGGAGGACATGCTGGGGCGCCGCTGGCGCCTGTTGTTCCTGGACGCCCGGCTGGCCGATTCGCTGGCGCAGCCGGTGGCCGATATCCTGGCCCAGGAAACCGGCGCCGATCCCCAGCTGACGGCCTTCCGGGAGCTGGCGAGCCTGTACCTGCAGTTGCCGGCCTGACTCCCCCGCCCGCGTCCTGGCTGGTCGGTTGACGCCCCAGCCGCCATCTGCCATAATCGCGGGCTGCGCCTTGAAAAGGGTGCATATCTGCCCCATTCGAAATCGCCGCAAGTGGTTTGCGGCGAGGACGGCGGGCCCAAGACTGACCTGGTCGCCGGATTTCCGGAGCCCGGGTGCAAGTTGGGAATATTTGAAATGATCCAGACAGAATCTCGGCTCGAAGTCGCCGACAACACCGGTGCGAAGTCCGTTCTTTGCATCAAGGTGCTCGGCGGTTCCAAGCGTCGCTACGCCAGCGTGGGCGACATCATCAAGGTCAGCGTCAAGGAAGCCGCACCGCGGGGCCGCGTCAAGAAGGGCGAGGTCTACAGCGCCGTCGTGGTTCGAACCGCCAAGGGCATCCGCCGTGGCGACGGCTCGCTGGTCAAGTTCGACGGCAATGCCGCCGTGCTGCTCAACAACAAGCTGGAGCCCATCGGCACCCGCATCTTCGGCCCGGTGACGCGCGAGCTGCGCACCGAGCGCTTCATGAAGATCGTGTCGCTGGCCCCGGAAGTTCTGTAAGGGAACGCCATGAACAAGATTCGCAAGGGCGATGAAGTCATCGTGATCGCCGGCCGCGACAAGGGCAAGCGCGGCAAGGTGCAGCTTCGCAAGGATGCCGACCACGTCGTGGTCGAGGGCATCAACCTGGTCAAGAAGCACACCAAGCCCAACCCGATGAAGGGCACCACCGGCGGCGTCGTGGAGAAGTCCATGCCGATCCACCAGTCCAACGTGGCGATCTACAACCCCGCCACCGGCAAGGCTGACCGCGTGGGCATCAAGGTTCAGGGCGACAAGCGCGTGCGCGTCTTCAAGTCCAGCGGCGAAGAAATCAAGGTGGCATGACCATGGCACGACTGCAACAACACTACCGCGAGAAAGTGGTTGGCGAGCTGACCGAGAAGTTCGGCTACAAGTCGCCGATGCAAGTGCCGCGCCTGAGCAAGATCACGCTGAACATGGGCGTGAGCGAGGCGGTGGCCGACAAGAAGGTCATGGACAACGCCGTCGGCGACCTGACCAAGATCGCCGGCCAGAAGCCCGTCGTGACCAAGGCCAAGAAGGCCATCGCCGGCTTCAAGATCCGCGAAGGCCAGGCCATCGGTGCGATGGTGACGCTGCGCGGTGAGCGCATGTGGGAATTCCTGGATCGTTTCGTCACCGTGGCGCTGCCGCGCGTGCGCGACTTCCGCGGCATCTCCGGTCGCGCGTTCGACGGCCGTGGCAACTACAACATCGGCGTCAAGGAACAGATCATTTTCCCGGAGATCGAATACGACAAGGTCGACGCCATCCGCGGCCTGAACATCTCGATCACCACCACGGCCAAGACCGACGAAGAGTGCAAGGCGCTGCTCGCGGGCTTCCGTTTCCCGTTCAAGAACTGAAGGTACAACGTGGCTAAAGCAGCTTTGATCCAACGCGAGCTCAAGCGAGACAAACTCGTTGCCAAGTACGCGAAGAAGTACGAGGAACTGAAGTCGATCGCCGGCGATGCCAAGAAGAGCGAGGAAGAGCGCGCCGCCGCTCGCCTGGCCCTGCAAAAACTCCCCCGCAACGCGAACCCGACCCGCCAGCGCAACCGCTGCGAGATCACGGGTCGTCCGCGCGGCACCTTCCGCCAGTTCGGCCTGGGCCGCAGCAAGATCCGCGAGATGGCCTTCACCGGCGACATCCCGGGCGTGATCAAGGCCAGCTGGTAATCGGCAGGAGAGAACAGACATGAGCATGAGTGATCCCATTGCCGACCTGCTGACCCGCATCCGCAACGCGCAGATGGTGGCGAAGGCGACCGTGTCGGTGCCCGCTTCGAACATCAAGGTGGCCATCGCCCAGGTGCTGAAGGACGAGGGCTACATCGATGGCTTCCAGGTCAAGAAGGACGGCAACAAGAGCGAACTCGAAATCGCCCTGAAGTACTACGCCGGCCGCCCGGTGATCGAGCGCATCGAGCGCGTCAGCCGCCCCGGCCTGCGCGTGTACAAGGGCCGTGACGCCATTCCGCAGGTCCAGAACGGCCTGGGCGTGGCGATCGTGACCACCCCCCGCGGCGTAATGACCGACCGCAAGGCGCGCGCTGACGGCGTCGGCGGCGAAGTCCTCTGCTACGTCGCCTAAGGGAAGGAAAAGAAATGTCCCGAGTCGGAAAAATGCCGGTCGCCGTCCCGCAAGGCGTGGACGTGCAGATCAAGGAAGACCAGATCAGCGTCAAGGGCGCGGGCGGCGCGCTGTCGCTGGCCCAGAACGCGCTGGTCAAGGTCGCGAGCAAGGATGGCAAGCTCTCCTTCGAGCCGGCCAACGAATCGCGTGAAGCCAACGCCATGAGCGGCACCATGCGCCAGCTGGTGAACAACATGGTGGTGGGCGTGACCAAGGGCTTCGAGCGCAAGCTCACGCTCGTCGGCGTGGGCTACAAGGCCCAGGCCCAGGGCGCCAAGCTGAACCTCACCGTGGGCTATTCGCACCCGGTGAACATCGACATGCCCGCGGGGATCACGGTGGCGACGCCAGCCCCCACGGAAATCGTGATCAAGGGCGCCGACCGCCAGCGCGTCGGCCAGATCGCCGCGGAAATCCGCGCCGTTCGCCCGCCCGAGCCCTACAAGGGGAAGGGCATCCGCTACGCGGACGAGAAGATCACGATCAAGGAAACGAAGAAGAAATAAGGAGCTGCATCATGTTGACCAAGAAAGAGCAGCGTCTTCGCCGGGCCCGCCAGACCCGCATCCGCATCGCCACCCAGGGCGTTGCGCGGCTGACGGTGAACCGCACCAATCTTCACATCTACGCGGCGGTGATCTCCGAGGACGGCAGCAAGGTGCTGGCTTCGGCGTCGACCGCACAGGCCGACCTGCGCAAGTCGCTGGGCGGCGCCGGCAAGGGCGGCAACAAGGCTGCCGCCGAGCAAGTCGGCAAGCTGATCGCCGAGAAGGCCAAGGCCGCTGGCGTCGAGAAGGTCGCTTTCGACCGCGCCGGCTTCGCCTACCACGGCCGCGTCAAGGCGCTGGCCGATGCCGCGCGCGCCGCGGGCCTCCAGTTCTAAAGGATTCGCAACATGGCACGAGTTCAAGCGAAGACGCAAGGTGACGGTCCCGAAGACGGCCTGCGCGAGAAAATGATCGCGGTCAACCGCGTGACCAAGGTGGTGAAGGGCGGCCGTATCCTCGGCTTCGCCGCGCTCACCGTGGTCGGCGACGGCGACGGCCGCGTCGGCATGGGCAAGGGCAAGTCCAAGGAAGTGCCCGCCGCCGTGCAGAAGGCGATGGAAGAAGCCCGCCGCAACATGACCAAGGTGTCGCTGAAGAACGGCACCATCCACCACAACGTGGTCGGCCACCACGGCGCGGCGCGCGTGATGATGGCCCCGGCCCCCAAGGGCACGGGCATCATCGCCGGCGGCCCGATGCGCGCGGTGTTCGAAGTCATGGGCATCACCGACATCGTGGCCAAGAGCCATGGTTCGACGAACCCCTACAACATGGTCCGCGCCACCTTCGACGCGCTGAAGAACTCCACGACCCCGGCGGAAGTGGCGGCCAAGCGCGGCAAGTCGGTCGAAGAGATCTTCGCCGCCTGACCGGAGTCACTGACATGGCAAACCAGCAAACCAAGACCGTCAAGGTCCAGCTCGTGCGCAGCCCGATCGGCACCAAGGCCGACCACCGCGCCACGGTGCGCGGCCTGGGCCTGCGCAAGCTCAACAGCGTGAGCGAGCTGCAGGACACCCCCGCCGTGCGCGGAATGATCAACAAGATCGATTACCTGGTGAAGGTGCTCTGATCATGCAACTGAACAACATCAAGCCCGCTGAGGGCGCCAAGCATGCCAAGCGCCGCGTCGGCCGCGGCATCGGCTCCGGCCTGGGCAAGACCGCGGGTCGCGGCCACAAGGGCCAGAAGTCCCGCGCCGGCGGCTACCACAAGGTCGGTTTCGAAGGCGGCCAGATGCCGCTGCAGCGCCGCCTGCCCAAGCGCGGCTTCAAGTCGCAGACGGCCAAGTTCAACGGCGAGATCTCGCTGGCGGCGCTAGAGCGCCTGGGTGCGGCCGAAGTGGACCTGCTCACGCTCAAGCAAGCTGGCCTGGTCGGCGAGCTGATCAAGAACGTGAAGGTAATCAAGTCGGGCGAGCTGAAGAAGGCCGTCAAGCTGACCGGCATCGCCGCGACGGCTGGTGCCAAGGCTGCCATTGAAGCTGCCGGCGGCAGCCTCAACTGAGCCGGATGGCTTTGACAGAGAAGGACCCTGGTGGCAACTAGCGCTGCACAAATCGCGAAGACCGGCAAGTACGGCGACCTGCGTCGCCGGCTGGTGTTCCTGCTGCTCGCGCTGATCGTCTACCGCATCGGCGCGCACATTCCCGTGCCCGGCATCAACCCGGACCAGCTCGCGCAGCTGTTCAAGGGCCAGCAGGGCGGGATCCTGAGCCTGTTCAACATGTTCTCGGGCGGCGCGCTGTCGCGGTTCACCGTGTTCGCGCTGGGCATCATGCCCTACATCTCGGCCTCGATCATCATGCAGCTGCTGACCTACGTCGTGCCGACGTTCGAGCAGCTGAAGAAAGAAGGCGAGGCCGGCCGCCGCAAGATCACGCAGTACACGCGCTACGGCACGCTGGGCCTGGCGATCTTCCAGTCGCTGGGCATCGCCATGGCGCTGGAAGGCACCGCCGGCCTGGTGATCAACCCCGGCTTCGGTTTCCGCATGACCGCGGTGGTCAGCCTGACGGCCGGCACCATGTTCCTGATGTGGCTGGGTGAGCAGATCACCGAGCGGGGTCTCGGCAACGGCATCTCGATCCTGATCTTCGCCGGCATCGCCGCGGGCTTGCCCGGCGCGATCGGCGGACTGCTCGAGCTGGTGCGCACCGGCGCGATGGGCATCCCGGTGTCCATCCTGATCGTGGCGCTGGTGGTGCTGGTGACCTGGTTCGTCGTGTTCGTCGAGCGCGGCCAGCGCAAGATCCTGGTGAACTACGCGCGCCGTCAGGTGGGCAACAAGGTGTACGGCGGCCAGTCCTCGCACCTGCCGCTCAAGCTGAACATGGCCGGCGTGATCCCGCCGATCTTCGCCTCGTCGATCATCCTGCTGCCCACCACGGTGGTGAGCTGGTTCGCCACCGGCGACAGCCTGCGCTGGCTCAAGGACATCGCCGGTTCGCTGACCCCCGGGCAGCCGATCTACGTGATGCTGTACGCCAGCATGATCGTGTTCTTCTGCTTCTTCTACACGGCGCTCGTGTTCAACAGCCGCGAGACCGCCGACAACCTGAAGAAGAGCGGCGCCTTCATCCCGGGCATCCGTCCGGGTGAGCAGACCGCGCGCCACATCGACAAGATCCTGGTTCGCCTGACGCTGGCCGGCGCGGTGTACATCACCTTCGTTTGCCTGCTGCCGGAGTTCCTGATCCTGAAGTACAACGTGCCGTTCTATTTCGGCGGGACTTCGCTGCTGATCATCGTGGTGGTCACGATGGACTTCATGGCCCAGGTGCAGAACTACCTGATGAGCCAGCAGTACGAGTCGCTGTTGAAGAAGGCCAACTTCAAGACGTCCCTGGGCGGCTGAGCAGATGGCCAAGGACGATGTCATCCAGATGCAGGGCGAGGTGATCGAAAACCTCCCCAATGCCACCTTCCGGGTCAAGCTGGAAAACGGCCATGTGGTGCTCGGCCATATTTCGGGAAAGATGCGGATGCACTACATCCGCATCCTCCCGGGTGACAAGGTCACCGTTGAATTGACGCCCTACGACTTGTCGCGGGCACGGATTGTGTTCCGCGCAAAGTAAGCGGACAAGGATTTAGGAGAAAGCAAATGAGAGTTTCGGCTTCCGTCAAGAAGATCTGCCGCAACTGCAAGATCATCCGCCGCAAGGGTGTGGTCCGCGTGATCTGCACCGATCCGCGCCACAAGCAGCGCCAGGGCTGATAGACAGAGTTAAGGAAAGACGCACATGGCACGTATCGCTGGCATCAACATTCCGCCGCACCAGCACGCCGAAATCGGCCTGACGGCGATCTTCGGCATCGGCCGCACGCGCGCTCGCAAGATTTGCGAGGCCTGCGGCATTGCCTACTCGAAGAAGGTCAAGGACCTCACCGACGCCGACCTCGAGAAGATCCGCGACCAGATCGCCCAGATCACGATCGAGGGCGACCTGCGCCGCGAAACGACGATGAACATCAAGCGCCTGATGGACATCGGCTGCTACCGCGGCTTCCGCCATCGCCGCGGCCTGCCCATGCGCGGCCAGCGCACCCGCACCAACGCCCGTACCCGCAAGGGTCCGCGCAAGGCGGCGCAGGCGCTCAAGAAATAATCCGGGAAAGAGTGAACAGAAATGGCTAAGGCTCCCGTCAGCAACGCCGCGCAGCGCGTGCGCAAGAAGGTCCGCAAGAACGTGTCCGACGGCGTCGCGCACGTGCACGCGTCCTTCAACAACACGATCATCACGATCACCGACCGCCAGGGCAACGCCCTGTCCTGGGCCTCCTCCGGCGGCCAGGGCTTCAAGGGCTCGCGCAAGTCCACGCCGTTCGCCGCCCAGGTGGCCTCGGAAGTGGCCGGCCGCGCCGCGATCGAGCAGGGCATCAAGAACCTGGACGTCGAGATCAAGGGCCCCGGCCCGGGTCGCGAGTCGTCCGTGCGCGCGCTGGCCGCGCTGGGCATCCGCATCACCTCGATCTCCGACGTGACGCCGGTCCCGCACAACGGCTGCCGCCCGCAAAAGCGTCGTAGAATCTAAGGACCAAACACGGCGTGTCCTGCGGGCACGCCGTGTCCTTTTTTGTTGAAGCCCACTGCCGCCCCAAACTGGAGCGGCTCCCCCGGCAAGAAGGCCGGGGCAGATTAAGTAAAGGAAAGTCAAGTGGCACGTTATCTCGGCCCCAAGGCCAAGCTCTCCCGCCGTGAAGGCACCGACCTGTTCCTGAAGAGCGCCCGCCGCTCGATCAGCGACAAGGCGAAGTTTGATTCCAAGCCCGGCCAGCACGGCCGCACCTCCGGCCAGCGCACCTCCGATTTCGGCCTGCAACTGCGCGAGAAGCAGAAGGTCAAGCGCATGTATGGCGTGCTGGAGCGCCAGTTCCGCCGCTACTTCGAAGAAGCCTCGCGCCGCAAGGGCAACTCCGGCGCCAACCTGCTGTTCCTGCTGGAATCGCGCCTGGACAACGTCGTCTACCGCATGGGCTTCGGCTCCACCCGCGCCGAAGCGCGCCAGCTGGTGTCCCACAAGGCCATCACCGTCAATGGCCAGCCGGTGAACATTCCCTCCTACCTGGTGAAGACCGGCGACGTCATCGCCGTTCGCGAGAAGTCCAAGAAGCAAACCCGCGTGCTCGAGGCGCTGCAGCTTGCGCAACAGGTTGGCATTCCGGCGTGGGTCGAAGTGAACGCCGACAAGGGCGAAGGCACGTTCAAGAAGGTTCCGGACCGCGACGAGTTCGGCGCCGACATCAACGAATCGCTGATCGTCGAACTGTATTCTCGTTAATCGAGGAACAACGAGGCTGCCGACGCAGCCTCGTCCTTGAAGTTTTCGTTCCCTGCCGGGAGGCATCCCGGCCGGGCACTTCACCAGCCTTACCGGTGTAACGAGCCGGGGGTATTGAGAGGAAGTCCTGCATGCAAACCAACCTGCTGAAACCCAAAGCCATCAACGTTGAGCAGCTCGGCACCAACCGGGCCAAGGTGACGCTCGAGCCGTTCGAGCGCGGCTATGGCCACACGCTGGGCAACGCCCTGCGCCGCGTGCTGCTTTCGTCGATGCTGGGGTATGCGGCAACCGAGGTCACCATTGCCGGTGTCCTGCACGAGTACTCGTCGATCGACGGCGTCCAGGAAGACGTGGTCAGCATCCTGCTGAACCTCAAGGGCGTGGTCTTCAAGCTCCACAACCGCGATGAAGTCACCCTGTCGCTGCGCAAGGACGGCGAAGGCGTGGTCACCGCGGCCGACATCCAGACGCCGCACGACGTCGAGATCATCAACCCCGACCATGTGATCGCGCACCTGTCGCAAGGCGGCAAGATCGACATGCAGATCAAGGTCGAGAAGGGCCGTGGCTACGTGCCGGGCACCATGCGCCGCTACGCCGACGAGCCCACCAAGTCGATCGGCCGCATCGTGCTGGACGCCTCCTTCTCGCCGGTCAAGCGCGTGAGCTACACGGTCGAAAGCGCCCGCGTCGAGCAGCGCACCGACCTGGACAAGCTGGTGGTCGAGATCGAGACCAACGGCGCCATCACCGCCGAGGACGCGGTGCGTGCCTCCGCCAAGATCCTGGTCGAACAGCTCGCGGTGTTCGCGCAGCTGGAAGGCAGCGAACTCGCAGCCTTCGACCAGCCGGTGCAGCGCAGCTCGCAGCAGTTCGACCCGATCCTGCTGCGTCCTGTCGACGAGCTCGAGCTCACGGTGCGTTCGGCCAACTGCCTGAAGGCCGAGAACATCTACTACATCGGCGACCTGATCCAGCGTACCGAGAACGAGCTGCTCAAGACCCCGAACCTGGGCCGCAAGTCGCTCAACGAAATCAAGGAAGTTCTGGCTTCGCGCGGCCTCACGCTGGGCATGAAGCTGGAGTCCTGGCCGCCCGCCGGCCTGGACAAACGTTAACCCAATGGTGAACTGGCAGTACCTGACACGGCTGCCTTTGAGATAAGGAAAGGAACACACCATGCGCCACGGACACGGACTCCGTAAACTGAACCGCACCAGCGAGCACCGCCTCGCGATGCTGCGCAACATGATGAATTCGCTGCTCGAGCACGAGGTGATCAAGACCACGGTGCCGAAGGCGAAGGAACTGCGCCGCGTGGTCGAGCCCATGATCACCCTGGCCAAGGAGCCGACGGTTGCCAACAAGCGCCTGGCGTTCGACCGCCTGCGCAACCGCGACATCGTCACCAAGCTGTTCGCCGAACTGGGTCCTCGCTACAAGGCGCGCCCGGGCGGCTACACCCGCATTCTGAAGATGGGTTTCCGCGTCGGCGACAACGCGCCGATGGCGCTGGTCGAGCTCGTGGATCGGCCCGAGCCCACTGAAAATGCAACGGCCGGCGAGCAAACGCAGGCCTGATCGCATATAATCGTTACCTCTGACGCGCGGTGGAGCAGCCTGGTAGCTCGTTGGGCTCATAACCCAAAGGTCGCAAGTTCAAATCTTGCCCGCGCAACCAAATTCAACGCCCACTTTCCAGTGGGCGTTTTTGTTTCTGGACACGGCCCAATCAACCGCTCACCGCGCCGGTGCCGGGTGACGGCCAGGATCCGCGCAGGCCGAACACCGGCGGGGCATGCGTCTTGTCGCGCAGGAGGTTGGTGGCGTCGGCGGGGTAGGCCAGCGACGGCGCGCCCACCAGGTCTTCGAGCACCCGCAGCCGGATCGGCGCAGCGGGGTCGTCCGGAAACTTGCGCGCGAAGTAGGCGCCGCAATCGCGCAGCATGTCGATGTCGCCGTCCTCGAAGCAGCCCGTGTGCGCGTCGACGTACCGCTTGACGACATGGTTCATCGGCCCCCGGTTCTCTACGAGCTGCATCAGCATCGTCGGAAACAGGAATTCCTCGGCGATGCGCAGCCGGCTGAAGTAGTCGCGCACCCCCGGCTGCTCGAACAGGCGCACCATGCCGCCGATGATGTCCCTGCGCGCGCCGAACCACGGCGTGCCGTAGTAGGGATGGAACGCCTCGCCGAAGATGTGCCGCCCGATTGCCGGGCGACTCAAGGCTTGAATGAGCAGCCCGGCCATCCGGGCAGGCAGGCCCGCGCCACCGCCCGTGCGCAGCCAGATGCCGGCCTCGTCCCGGCGTCCGGGGGACGTGCCGAAATAGACGTTGGTCGCGCGGCGGGCCACCAGGTGGCGCAAGGAGAGTTCGGGCGTGAAGGCCCGGTAGCCCACGCTCATCAGGGCATCGCGATCGTTGAGCAGATTGACGCAATCGAAGTGGGCGTCGGCTCCGCTGGTCACGCGCGCCTCGAACTGCGCGATCGGCTTGATCGGCAGGCAAGTCGGGCTCAGGAGCTGCAGGTAGTCGAACTGCAGGTTCGACAACGCATGCCGCAGCGAATGGAAGATGCCATCCACGAATCCGAAGTAGGCCCAGCCTGTGCGCCGGGGGTCAGGAACGAACTGGACGTTCGTTGCCGTGAGTGAAAAGTCGGGCGTCTGCGAGAAGTCGTGATGCACCAGCACGGTGTGCGGCGCCAAGGCATTGGCAAGCTGGTCGACCGTGCCGGGCTTGCTCACGGCCGACATCACGAGAAACAAGATTCGCGGCTGCATCAGACGTTCCACTCCCCAATGATTCGACGCTGACCTCGAACAAACTATAGAGCGAAACAAGGCTCGGCGATTCAGCCGCAGTCCTACATGTCCGAGCTGACGCGTCCGACAACTTCTGGGGCCCACGCCCTGCGACAGGCGCGATCCTCCTCGTGTTGTGGGCCGCGCACTGTGAGTGCGTTGAAATAGATGTGTGCGGCCAGACGACAAGCGGCCGCGCGCCGATGTCCGACCTCACTGACAAGCTATTGGCCACGCTGCCGCCTGGACGCGCCGGCCTGTTCAATCCGTGGGCCGACAGCTGCCCGCATCAGGCGCCCGGCAGCGACGCTGCGCAACGCATGCAGCGCCTGCGGCAACACCTCGATGGCGAGGTCAGGCTGATCCTCGTCGGTGAGGCGCCCGGTTACCAGGGTTGCCGCTACAGCGGCGTGGCCTTCACCAGCGAGCGCTTGCTGCTCGAGGGCGCGATTCCGCGAATACCCGCGCCGGCGGGCCGCCTGTCGAGCCGACGTCTGCCGTTTTCCGAGCCCTCGGCAACGACCGTGTGGCGCGCGCTGAAGACATTGGGGATCGAGGACTGCGCCATCTTGTGGAATGCCGTGCCGCTTCACCCGCATCACCCCGGTGTTCCCTGGTCCAACCGCAGACCCACGCTCGAGGAACTGAGGCTTGGCACGCCGGCGCTCAGGATTCTGCGGGCGGCTTGGCCGCGGGCCACCTTCGTGCCGGTCGGCAGGACGGCGCAGGCGGCGCTACAGCACGCCCGGATCGCGGCGGCGTCGTGCGTGCGCCATCCCGCCCATGGCGGCGCGCTGAAGTTCTGTCAGGACCTAAATGCCCGTTGTCTGATGCCGTCGGACGCGAATATGCGATAAATGAAACAAATGTGACGTCGCTGCGCGTGCGGCTAGGCTGCTCACTGCGATCGCCAATCACGACAACAACGGTACGGTTGTTGGAAGCAGCGCAGGCGGTTTCGCGTCCTGCCGTGAGTTGTGGACCGGGCGCTGCGAGCTGCTTGCTCTGTTGCCCACGGTGCCTGTCACCGCGGCCGCGAGGCGCCTTGCTCAGGAAAACGCAGGCCTGTCCCGCCCGACGCCATCGACCTCCCCCTCCGACCGCAGCGCCCTCAACCGTCCCTCAACCTGCTCGACCCGCCACACCGGCACATCCACGATCAGCAGCACCTGCCCCTGCTCGATCTGTGGTGCGAAGCGCTTGAGGCGCTCGCTCGGCGCGGAGACACCGATCATGCTCGACGCCCAGGGGCCGAAGATGGCGCCGGCGATGGCCAGGCCCAGGGCGATGTCCCATTGCGGGTCGTCGCCGACGATGGGGTAGAGCGCCGCGACCAGGGCACCTGTCAGGCCGCCGACGCAGGCGCCGACGACCAGGCCCAGTTCGGCTGAGCGGACCAGGTCCGAGGTCTGCAGCAGGTTGGCCTCGTGCAGGCCCGACAGGTTCGCGCCCTCGCAGCCGACGAAGTGCATGTGGCGGTAGTCGACGCCGGTCCGCAGCAACTCGTCCATCGCGGCGCGCGCGCTTTCGCAGTCGGGGAGCAGCCAGTGGATTCGTCTGCGCATGTCGCCTCCCTTGTCGGCACCAGGGACTACTTGTGCGGAGCCGTGTGCGGCGCCGCCGGCTTCACCGCCGCCGGCGCGAAGAAAGTGTCGCGCGTGATGTGGGTATGGCCGGCCTCGAGCGCGCCTATTCCCAGCAGCACCATCAGCAGCAAGGGCGGCACCACGATGGCGTATACCAGCGCCAGGCGCTCCCAGACCATGTGCATGAAAACGGCGACGATCAGGCCTGCCTTCAGCAGCATGAAGACAATGATCAGCGACCAGCGCAGCAGGCCCTGGAAATGGAAGTAGTCGACTGCGTAGGAGGCTGCGCTCAACACGAACAGCAGGCCCCAGATCTTGAAATAGATGCCCAGCGGGTGCTGCTGGCCGTGCGACGACGCGACCGGTTGGTCCGCGCCGTGCTCTGCATGCTGTGCGTGGTCCATGTGCGGCTCCTACCAAAGATAGAAGAAGGCGAAGATGAAGACCCAGACCAGGTCCACGAAGTGCCAGTACAGGCCCATGATCTCGACGATCTCGTAGTTGCCGCGGCGGCCGGTGAGGAAGCCGTGCGCCTGGCGGTCGAGGTCGCCGCGCCGCACCTTGGTCGCCACGATGATCAGGAAGATCACGCCGATGGTCACGTGGGTGCCGTGGAAGCCGGTGATCATGAAGAAAGACGATCCGAACTGCGCGGCGCCCCACGGGTTGCCCCAGGGCCGAACGCCTTCCATGATCAGCTTGGTCCACTCGAAGGCCTGCATGCCGACGAAGGTGGCGCCCAGCGCCGCGGTCGCCAGCAGCAGCCAGAAGGTGGTCTTGCGGTCGCGCCGGTAGCCGTAGTTCACCGCCAGCGCCATCGTCCCGCTGCTGCTGATCAGGATGAAGGTCATGATCGCGATCAGCAGCAGCGGCACGTTCTGGCCGAACATCATCAGCGAGAACACCTCGCTCGGATTGGGCCACGGCACGGTGGTGGAGCCACGCACCGTCATGTACGAGATCAGGAAGCTGCCGAAAATGAAGGTGTCGCTGAGCAGGAAGATCCACATCATCGGCTTGCCCCAGGGCACGTCCTTGAAGGCGCGCTGGTCCGAGGACACGTCCGAAACGATGCTCTGCCAGCCTTTCTCCTTCGGCAGGGCGGATGCCGTGTCGATTGCTTCGTGCATCTTCATGTGTTCGGCTCCCGGTCAGAAGGACGTCGTGCAGATGGCCAGCCCGAAGTCGCTCGAGGTCAGCAGCGCGTACAGCACGATCCAGACGGCAAGCAGGAAGTGCCAGTACGTCGCGCACAGTTCGACGACGAGCCGCACGCGTCCGACCTCCGACACGCGCCGCGCGCGAATCGACGCGAGCCCCCATGCGACCAGTCCGCCCAGGACGTGCAGGCCATGGGCCGCCGTCAGCAGGTAGAAGAAAGACGTGGCGGCGCTGGTGGTGAGGTAGAAGCCGGCGTCGCTGAACTGCTTCCACACGACCAGCTGGCCGGCCAGGAAGCCGAAGGTGAACAAGCCGCTGACCCACAGGCCCTGCCGCACACTGCGCGGCTGGCCGCGCCGCGCGGCGCGCACCGTCCACTCCATCGCCAGGCTGGCGCCGACCAGAATGGCGGTGTTCAGCATCAGCAGGCGGGGCTGCGGCAGCGGCGTCCAGTCGTTGAAGCTCAGGCGCATTGCATAGGCGCTGATGAACAGCGCGAACAGCGAGGTCGCGACGCCCAGGAACACCCACAACGCCACCTTCGCCATGGGACGGTGCCCCGAGACGCGCGCAGGTGCTGCCGGCACGGCCTGGGCCTCCCAGGGTTGCACATTGAGGGTCTGACGGAACAGCCACCCCACGATGACCACCATCAGGAGCGAGAGAGACACGAGGCCGATGGTCATGGCGCTACTCCGCGGCCGGTGCGTGATCGGGTTCGCGGGCTCGGGCCGCCTGCGGCGCCGGCGCGGCCGGGCCGGGTGGCTCGGGCTCGACCCAGCCCTCGGCCGCCACCATGGACGGCGGGACGTTCTGTGGAATGTAGTCGCTTGTCACGCCCGGCACGCTGTAGTCATAGGCCCAGCGATAGACGGCCGGCAGTTCCTTGCCGAAGTTCCCGTGCGTCGGCGGCGTCTGCGGGGTCTGCCATTCCAGCGTGGTGGCATGCCACGGGTTGCCGCCGGCCGGCCGGCCCCGGAAATAGCTGACCGCCAGGTTGTACAGGAAGACCATCTGCGCGGCGCCCACGATGAAGGCCGCGATCGACATCGCCGCGCTCAAATGCTGCGCCGATTCGGGAATGAAGGTGGTGCCGGTGATGGCGTAGTAGCGGCGCGGGATCCCCAGGAAGCCCAGGTAGTGCATGGGGTAGAAGATCGCGTAGGTGCCGACGAAGGTGACCCAGAAATGAAGCTTGCCCAGCCCGTCGTCCAGCATGCGCCCGGTGATCTTCGGGTACCAGTGGTAGATGGCGCCGAACACCACCAGGATCGGCGCGATGCCCATGACCATGTGGAAATGAGCGACCACGAACATGGTGTCCGACAGCGGCAGGTCGACCACCACGTTGCCAAGGAACAGGCCGGTCAGCCCGCCATTGACGAAGGTGAAGATGAACGCGATGGCGAACAGCATGGGCACCGTCAGGTGGATGTTGCCGCGCCATAGCGTGAGCACCCAGTTGTAGACCTTGATGGCCGTGGGGATCGCGATCAGCAGCGTGGTCGTGGCGAAGAAGAAACCGAAGTACGGGTTCATGCCGCTCACGTACATGTGGTGCGCCCAGACGATGAAGCTCAGGCCGCCGATCACCAGGATGGCCCAGACCATCATGCGGTAGCCGAAGATGTTCTTGCGTGCGTGGGTGCTGATCAGGTCGGAGACGATGCCGAAGGCGGGCAGGGCGACGATGTAGACCTCAGGGTGGCCGAAGAACCAGAACAGGTGCTGGAACAGCAGCGGCGTGCCGCCCGAGTAATCCAGCTGCTGGCCCTTGGAAACCAGTGCCGGCATGAAGAAGCTGGTGCCTAGCGTCAGGTCCAGCAGCATCATGATGCAGCTGACGAACAGCGCCGGGAAGGCCAGCAGCGCCAGGATGGTGGCCATGAAGATGCCCCACACCGTCAGCGGCAGCCGCATCATCGTCATGCCGCGCGTGCGCGCCTGCAGCACCGTCACCACGTAGTTCAGGCCGCCCATGGTGAAGCCGACGATGAAGACGCACAGCGAGAGCAGCATCAGGATGATCCCCGCGTGCGACCCCGGCGTGCCGTCGAGGATGGCCTGCGGCGGGTACAGGGTCCAGCCGGCGCCGGTCGGCCCCCCGGGCACGAAGAAGCTTGCCACCAGCAACAGCACCGCCGCCAGGTAGACCCAGTAGCTGAGCATGTTGACGTAGGGGAACACCATGTCGCGTGCCCCCACCATCAGCGGGATCAGGTAGTTGCCGAAGCCGCCCAGGAACAGCGCCGTCAGCAGGTAGATCACCATGATCATCCCGTGCATGCTGACGAACTGCAGGTAGTTGTGCGGGTCGATGAAGGAGAAGCGGTCAGGAAAGCCGAGCTGCAGCCGCATCAGCCACGACAGCACCAGCGCCACCAGGCCGATGCCGATGGCGGTCAGCGCGTACTGGACCGCGATCACCTTCGCGTCCTGGCTCCAGATGTATTTGCCGATGAAGGTTTTTGGGTGGTAGAGCTCGACCTCGCCCACCTCCGCAGGCGGGGCGAACTCCGACTCGTCGTGCGCAACATAGGCCGTCATGGGCTCTCCCTGGTTTCCTGCGTCAACGTGAATTGATATAGGCCAGCACGTCGGCGATCGCGGCGTCGTCGCCCAGCATCCCGGCGAATAGCGCCATTTGCCCGCCGTAGATGTCCTGTGGGTCGTGTCCGCGAACGCCGGTCCGGAAATTCTTCAGCTGCGTGGCGAGGTACCAATCGCTCATTCCCTTGAGCCGGGGGGCGTTGGTCGCCGCATTCCCCTGGGCGTTCGCGCCGTGGCAGGCGGCGCAGGTCTGGAATCGCTGCCGGCCGTTGTCGGCGTTGCCCTTGAGGGTGCCCGCTGCCGGCGTGTCCGGCAGGCTGGCGATGTAGGCCACGACATCGGCCATGGCCTTGTCGTCGGCCAGCGTGGCGGCCATGGGCGCCATCATCTTGCCGAACGCATCCTTCTCGTTGGTGCCGCGCGCGCCCTGCTTGAAATGTCGCAGTTGCCGCTCCAGGTACCAGCCACCCTGGCCGCTCAACTTGGGCGCGTTCACCGCGACATTGCCTTCGCCGTTGGCGCCGTGGCAGGCGGCGCAGGCGGCATACAGGGCCTTGCCGGCGGCGACATCGCCGGCCGGCCGTGCGCTGGCCTGTGCATAAGTGGCCTGGCGCTGCAGCCAGGCCTGGTAGGCCGCGGGTTCGTCCACCACGATGCGGCCGCGCATGGCGAAGTGGCCGATGCCGCAGAGCTCCTGGCACAGGAGGTCGAAGGAACCCGTGCGCGTCGGCGTGAACCAGGCGTAGGTCACCATGCCGGGCACCAGATCCATCTTGACGCGGATTTCGGCGATGGCGAAGTTGTGCAGCACGTCCTTGGAGCGCAGCAGCAGCTTGACTGGCTTGCCCAAGGGCAGGTGCAGTTCGGGGCTGGCCACCAGCACGTCGTCGCGCCCGCGCTCGTCGTTGGCGTTCATGCCGAAGGGGTTCTCGGTCGAGACGAAGCGCGAATCGATCGTCCCGAGCTTGCCGTCCTGGCCCGGCAGGCGGTAACTCCAGTGCCATTGCTGGGCCACGACCTCGACGACCGCGGCGTCCTCCGGCACGGTGACGAACTTGGCCCACACCAGCAGCCCGGGCGCCAGCATCGCGGCGACGCCGACCGCGGTCACGATCAGCAGGCGCCATTCTAGTTTCTTGTTCTCGGGCTCATACGCGGCGCGGGCGTGCTTGCGGTACCGGTAACGGATCACCGCCCAGGCCATGAATCCGCTGACCGCGACGAACACGATCCCAGTCACCCAGAAGGTGATGGCGATGGTGCCGTCGATCGTGTCCCAGTTGGAGGCGATCGGTGTGAAGTACCAGGGGCTCAGGAAGTGGAACAGCACCGAGCCCAAGGCCAGCAGGATCAACGCGATGGCGATCGGCATGGCTAGGACTCCCTTCTCTCTAGCCTCAAACAGAGCGGGCCCGTTGCTTCACGGGGTATGGGGAAGAAAGGCGCTGAACGAAACGAGCCGGCAGCGACACCGGAAAACGCAGCCGCGCTCCAGCTCGTTGCAAGCAACATCCGACCACGCAAGCCTAGGAAAGTGTCCATGGCGACCCCCGTGTCAGCGACAGCGCAGAACGAAGACTGCGCACGCTGCCCCGGATTCGCCGAGCCAGCTGTGGTTTTTGTTTTACACCTGATGGCGGGACGGCGCAAGGGAGCCACGGACCTATGTCCGCACTGTCACGCTCTTGTTGGGCACTAAGGATCAGGAGATCCATCGACGCTTCACGACACTGCGCACAGGAAGAGCAGTCGGACGCAGCCGCCTCTGCTCGTTGAACGCGAGCTCAACTCATCCAGCCGAGGTTCTCTTTGCAGCAGTCGCCGCTCCGACTTGCGTGGCCTGAGTACGCCGCATTCACCGGCGGCGGGCCCACCCAAGCCGCCGCTTTGGAGCGCGATTCGTCAGCGGACCGGCATCGCCTCGAATCTCCCAAATGGAAAAGCGATGATGCTCCTGGCGATTACCATCGCGGGAGATGAGGCAACCCGCAGCGTCCCGGATGGGCCAAGGATGTGTGCGGCTACAATCCCCGCCTGTGCGGCTGTAGCTCAGTGGATAGAGTATCGGCCTCCGAAGCCGAGGGTCGTGGGTTCGATCCCCGCCAGCCGCGCCAGCTTGTTCACACAAGTCAATATGCTTGCCTCCGCAAGGATCGTCCCTTGCCAGGTCGCACCGCGCTCGCCCCGACACGCCGATCGTGCGTGCGTCGTGGAACCTGCAGGCGCTGCTCTCCAGCCTGCAGCGCGCACACCGGTGTAGATTGCACAAAATGAAAGCCAAGCATGTGCTGATGTTGGCAGCCGTCGTTGTTGCCTTCGCGCTGGCGGCGATTTGGTGGCGAAGCCAACAGCAGGGTGCAGTTGCGCCGACACAGATTGCTTCCGGATCCGTCCCGCCCGCCTCGGCGCCCGCTGCAGTACCGTCGCCGCCGGTCACCCATGTGATCGAGCCGCCGACCACTGCTGCGCCGATGACCACGGCTGACATCGAGCCGGCGCTCGTCGAGCTGCTCGGCCGCAAGGCAGTGAGCTTGTTTCTGCAGACGGACAGCTTCGTGCAGGGCTTCGTCGCCACCGTGGACAACCTTGGGCGCCAGCACGCGCCCGCTTCCAAGTGGCCGGTGCAGCCGACGACCGGCCGTTTCACGGTCCAGATTCAGGACAGCGAGACCGCCATCGCCGCGGACAACAGCCGGCGCTACACACCCTTCGTGCAGCTGGTGGAGTCCGTAGACACCGGCCGCGCGGTCGATCTGTATGTGCGCCTGTATCCGCTGCTGCAGCAGGCCTACGAGGAGCTCGGCTATCCGAAACGCAACTTCAACGACCGTCTGATCGAAGTGATCGACCAGCTGCTCGCCACGCCCGACGCCGCGGAGCCCGTGGCGGTGG